>NZ_JBCNNI010000033.1:0-44212 GCF_039594485.1 Sphingomonas sp.
CGACGGCATGTACCTGACCGACATGGACGGCAACCGCCTGCTCGACGCGTTCGCCGGGCTGTGGTGCGTCAATGTCGGCTATGGGCAGGAGACGATCGTCGAGGCGGCGGCCGAGCAGATGCGGCGGCTGCCCTATGCGACCGGCTACTTCTCCTATGCGAGCGAACCCGCGATCCGGCTGGCCGAGACGCTGGTCGGACTGTCGCCCGCCAACCTGACCCGCGTCTATCTGACGCTCGGGGGGTCGGACTCGGTCGATTCCGCCGTTCGCTTCATCACCCATTATTACAATGCGACGGGGCGCCCGGCGAAGAAGCAGATGATCGCCCTCGACAAGGGCTATCACGGTTCCTCGACGACCGGCGCGGGGCTGACCGGGCTGCCCGCCTTCCATCGCCAGTTCGATCTGCCGCTCGGCTGGCAGCATCACATCCCCGCCCCCTACCCCTATCGCAGCCCGGTCGGCGATGATCCGCAGGCGGTGATCGACCGCTCGGTCGCCGACCTGCGGGCCAAGGTGGCCGAACTGGGGGCGGAGAATGTCGCCGCCTTCTTCGCCGAGCCGGTGCAGGGGTCGGGCGGGGTCATCGTGCCGCCGCCCGGCTGGCTGACCGCGATGCGGCGCGTCTGCACCGAACTCGACATCCTGCTGGTCGTGGACGAGGTCATCACCGGCTTCGGGCGGACCGGGCCGATGTTCGCCTGCGAGACGGAAGGGGTGGAGCCCGACCTGATGACGCTCGCGAAGGGGCTGACCGCTGGTTATGTACCGATGGGGGCGGTGCTGATGTCGGAGGCGATCTATGCCGGGATCGCCGACGGGCCGGACAGCCATCTGCCGGTCGGCCACGGCGCGACCTATTCGGGCCATCCGGTCAGCGCCGCCGTCGCGCTGGAGGTGCTGCGCCTCTATCAGGAGGGCGGGATCCTCGCCAACGGACAGCAACGCGCGCCGCAACTGGCGGCGGGCCTGGCCGAGCTTGGCCACCACCCGCTGGTCGGCGACGTCCGACAGGCGGGGATGCTGGCGGCGCTGGAACTGGTCCGCGACAAAGCGACCAAGGCGCGCTTCCCCGGCGAACTCGGTCTGGCCGAGCGGCTGGCACAGGCGGGATATCGCCACGGCATAATCTTTCGCGCATTCGGCGACGGGACGATCGGTCTCGCCCCGGCCCTGAGTTGCAGCGAGCAGGACATGGCGATCCTGGTCCAGCGTTTGCGCGCGACTCTGGACGAGGTACTGGCCCAGCGCGAGGTTTGTGACATAATGGCATAATCTGCTGCCAATCCGTCAGGATGATCCTATCGCTTATGAAGCACGCTCCCAAACTCGACCGGCTTGATTTCAAGATCCTGGCGCATCTCCAGCGCAACGGGCGCGTCACCAACGTCGAGCTGGCGGATGCCGTGGGCCTGTCGCCCAGCCCCGTGCTGGCGCGCGTCAAGCGGCTGGAGAGCAGCGGGTACATCACCGGCTATGGCGCGCATCTGTCGCTGGCCAAACTGGGATCGACCCTGACCGTCTTCACCGAAATGACGCTGAAGGATCACCGCAGCGCCGATTTCTCCCGCTTTGAACAGCGGGCCAAGAACGTGCCCGAAATCGCCGAATGCCATCTGGTCAGCGGCGGCTACGACTATCTGGTCCGGTTCATCGCCCGCGACGTCGCGCATTATCAGGAAACGATGGAAGCGATCCTCGACAGCGATTTCGGGATCGAGAAATATTTCAGCTATGTCGTGATCAAATCGCCGATCGTGAAGCGCTTCGATCCGCTGGAGACGCTGTTCAGCGAGCGCTTCTGATCGCCCGTTCCCTGCCATCATAGGAGGCCGTCATGGCCCTGTCCGTTTCCCCCCGTGCGATCGAAGCGCTGACGGCGCTGCGCCACGACCTTCATGCGCATCCCGAACTGGGGTTTCACGAGCATCGGACGGCGGGCATCGTCGCCGAACGGTTGCGGGCACTGGGGCTGGAGGTGACGACCGGGATCGGCGGCACCGGCGTCGTGGGGACGCTGCGGCATGGCGACGGGCCGGGCGCGCTGGGCTTTCGCGCCGACATGGACGCGCTTCCTTTCCAGGAGGAGGGTGAACCCGCCTATGCCAGCACCCGTGCGGGCATCTTCCATGGTTGTGGCCATGACGGTCATACCGCCACCCTGCTGGGCGCGGCCGGGCATCTTGCCGAAACGCGCCGCTTCTCGGGCACGGTGCACTTCATCTTCCAGCCCGCCGAGGAAGGGTTGGGCGGCGCGCGCGCCATGGTGCAGGATGGGTTGTTCGAGCGTTTTCCCTGCGACCGGGTCTTCGCGCTCCACAACTGGCCCGACCTGCCGGTCGGGGCGGCGCGCACGCGGGCCGGGCCGATCATGGCGTCCGCCGACAAGTTCCGCATCACCGTCTCTGGCCGGGGTGGCCATGCCGCCATGCCGCACACCACCCCCGATGCGATCCTGGCGGCGGCGACCCTCGTGCAGCAGCTCAACATGATCGTTTCGCGCCGCGTTCCGGCGCAGCGGTCGGCGGTGCTGTCGGTCACCCGGATCGCGGGCGGCCATGCGCATAATGTGCTGCCCGCGCAGGTCGAGGTGATGGGCACGGTGCGCACCTTCGATCCCGTGGTTCAGGACCGGATCGAGGAGTCGATCCGCGCCATCGCCGCGGGTGTCGCCCAGGCGACCGAAACCGAGATCGCGATCGATTACGACCGCTATTATCCCGCGACGATCAACGATGCGGAGGCCGCCGTGCAAGCGCTCGACGCCGCGCGGACGATATGCGCCGATGTCGCGATGGCGGAGGATCCGGCCTTCACCTCGGAGGATTTCGCCTTCCTGCTGCGCGAGCGGCCCGGCGCCTATCTGTGGCTGGGGCAGGGGGATGCGGCCCATGGCGCCCCGCTCCATCATCCCCGCTATGACTTCAACGATGCCGTCCTTCCGCTGGGGATCGGCTGGTTCACGGCGCTGGCCGAACGGCTGTTGCCGACCGGCTGAGCGCACCGGCATTTCCTGCGCATCGGAAAAGTCTTCGCGCCATAAACGTGCGGCGCTGTCACCGATTCGCAACAAAATGCCTGTGAGCGGCGCGCATGATCGGCAGGTCAGAAACCTGTTCGTGACACGCCAAGCCATAGCCTGATTGCAAATACATACAAAGAAGCAGCGGGGCGACAGGTCAGGAGAACGGTCAAAACCGACATTTCTCAAAGGGGGCCATGATGACGTTTCGCACATTTCTTTTGCTGGGCGCGGCCAGTTGTCACCTGATCGCGGGGAACGCCGCGGCACAGCTTTCTCCCAGGGCGGAGATGCAGGACGGTGACCCGTCGGGCGCCGAGCAGGGCACCGGTGATGTCGTCGTCACCGGACAGCGTCAGCAATATGTCTCCGACATTCCGGCCATCGAGGTTCCGCAGAGCGTTCAGGTCCTCACCGCTCAGACATTGCGCGACGCGGGCATCACGCGCCTCGACAACGCGCTCGACTTTGCCAGCGGCATCGCGCGGCAGAACAATTTCGGCGGCATCTTCGACAGCTTCGCCTGCCGCGGCTTTGCCGGCGACGAGAGCTCGGCCAGCAACTATCTGGTCAACGGTTTCAACGCCGCACGCGGCTATGGCGGGGCGCGCGACACGTCGAACGTCGAGCGGATCGACATCCTGAAAGGGCCCAATTCGGCGCTGTTCGGTCGCGGCGAACCCGGCTGCACCGTGAACATCATCACCAAGAAGCCCCATTTCGAACTCGGGGGCAGCGGCACGCTGTCCTATGGCAGCTTCAACACGCTGCGCAGCGAAGGTGATATCAATGTGCCGCTTTCGGGCTCGCTGGCGATGCGGGTGACCGGGGCTGCGGAAAAGACGGACAGCTTCCGCGACTCGCTCCATACGCGGAAATGGACGGTCACGCCCTCCTTCCTGTGGAAAATGGCCCCGGACACCAGCCTGTCCTATGAACTCGAATATATCCATCAGGAGGTTCCCTTCGATCGCGGCATCGTCGCGGTGAACGGCAAACTCGATACCCTGCCCATCTCCCGCTTCCTGGGCGAACCGGGCGACGGGCCGATCAAGGTGCAGGCGCTGGGCCATCAGGTGCAGCTCCAGCACGACTTCAGCCAGGACTGGTCGATGATCCTGGGGGCAGGCTATCGCGAAACCTCGCTGCTGGGCTATTCGACCGAGGCCGAACTGGCGGCGGGGCGGCAGAAGCTCTATACCGACGGCCGGACCCTCTCGCGCATCCGTCGCTATCGCGACTACAACACGACGGACATCACCTTCCGCGGTGAAGTCAGCGGCAAGTTCGACACCTTCGGTCTTGGTCACCACCTGCTCGTCGGGGCGGACTGGGACGATTATGAGATGATCATCGTCCAGGGGCGCTATCGCCCCCCAGCGGTCGCGTCACAGCGGACTGCGGCAATCGGCAACAGCGTCGATATCTTCGCGCCCTCCTATGGCAAGCTGCCGGCGACGCCGACCTTCCAGAATTATATCGAGCGCCAGTTTTCCTATGGCGTCTATTTCCAGGATCAGATCGATGTCACCCGCCGCCTGAAGGTCCGCGTCGGTGGCCGTTACGACAATTTCGAACAGGATATCCTCAACCGTTTCGCCGGAACGCGCACCGGGCAGAGCCGGTCGACCTTTAATCCGCAGGCGGGCCTGTCCTTCCTGCTGTCCGACGCCCTCTCGCTCTATGCCAATTACGGTCGCGGCTTCCGGCCGAATACCGGCACGACCTTCGACAACCAGCCCTTCACGCCGGAACGAACCCGCTCCTATGAAGGGGGCGCCAAGCTTTCCCTGTTCAACGAACGCCTGACCGGCACGCTCGCCTATTTCAACACCAAGAAGACGAATGTGCTGACGGCCGATCCGATCAATTCGGGCTTTTCGCTGGCCGTGGGCGAGGCGGAGAGCCAGGGGGCCGAATTCGAACTGTCGGGGAAGCTGCCCGCCGGGTTTCGGGTCCAGCTCAACTATTCCTATATCGATGCCCAGGTGGCGAAGGATGCGATCGACCCGAACTTCGGTTTCGCGCTGCGCAAGGGGGATCCGTTGATCGGGATTCCCAAGAACAGCGCCAGTGCCCTCGTCTTCAAGGACTTCGAGATCGGCGAGTTCGCCCTTACATTGGGCGCCGGGGTGAATTATGTGGGCAAGCGGTTGGGCGAGACAGGTTTCCGTTTCTCTGATGGATCGTTCTTCTACCTTCCCGGCTATACGCTGACCCGTGCGCTCATGACCTTCTCACCCACCAAGTCCATCCGCATTTCGGGTGAAGTCACCAACTTGTTCGACACCAATTATTACGCGAGTTCCTATTCGCGCCTGTGGGTGACGCCGGGAACGCCGCGACAGTTCATGGGTCGGATCGGCTTCTCCTTCTAAACCGAGAGCGGCTCGCGGTGATCGCCGATGCCGGCCTTTGGCCGGCAGGGGAGCGCCCATGATGCAAAGGCCGCGCGGACCATTCGCGCGGCCTTCATCCGCCGGCCACGCTCAACGCGCCGATTCGAAGGGCCTTCTTGTCGATCTTGCCGACGCTCGTGCGGGGCAAGGCGTCGAGGACGATCAGTCGGTCCGGCAGCGCATAGCGGCTGATGACGCCCTGGCGGACGAATTGCGAAAGGTGGACGAGGATCGTCGGCAGGTCCGGTGCTTCGGCCACGGGTACGATGAATGCGATCGGCCGCTCGCCCCAGCGATCGTCGGGTACGCCGACGACTGCCGCCGCCGCGACCTGCGGATGGCGCATCAACAGTTCTTCGATCTGGATCGAGGATATCCATTCCCCGCCGGACTTGATGACGTCCTTCAGCCGGTCGCGGACGACGATGTCGCCGCGCGGGGTGACCTGCACGACATCCTGCGTGTGCAGCCACCCCCCGCGCCACAGTGCGTCCGACGCATGCCGGTCGTCGCCATAGCCCATCGTGAGCCACGGCGCGCGTACCGTCAATTCTCCCTCCATGGCGTCGGCACCGCGCTCGTCGACGACGCGAACCTGGACGAGCGGGATGGGACGCCCGGCGAGGCAGCAATGCTCGGTGCTGTCGAGCGAGTCGCCCGGATCGTTCCGCGCGATCGATACGACCGGCGCGGTTTCGGACATGCCATAGCCGGCGAACACCATGATGCCGCGCTCGCGGGCGGCATCGCACAGGCTGCCCGGCAGCGCGGAGCCGCCGACGACCATCTTCCACGGGCGCTCGAGCGTGCGTTCGCCGAGCGCCTCGACCAGCATCTGCACAATGGTCGGGACGCCGTGCGAGAAGGTGACGCCCTCGTTCTCGCCGAGTGCCACGATCCGATCGGCGAGATACCGGCCCGGATAGACCTGTTTCAGCCCCAGCAGCGTCGCGACATAGGGCAGGCCCCAGGCGTGGACATGGAACATCGGCGTCAGCGGCATGTAGACGTCGTCGCGACGCAGCGCCTGATGGTCGGGCTGTCCGGCCATCGTCGCGAGGCCTGCCAGCGTGTGGAGCACGATCTGCCGGTGGCTGAACGCGACCGCCTTGGGCAATCCGGTCGTTCCCGTCGTATGGAAGGTCGTCGCGAGCGCATGTTCGTCGAAATCGACGAAGGGGAAGAGGTCGGAGCCCGCCGCCAGCAACGTTTCATAGTCGCCGGCGACTGCCATGTCCCCCACCGGCGATCCGTCGTGCATCGCGATCCTGCAGGTCAGCGCCGGCAGTTGCCCTTCGATCGTGCCGACAAGCGTTGCGAAGTCGGCATGGAACAGCAGCAACCGGGCACCGCTATCGGCGATCGTATAGGCGATCTGGTCGGGCGACAGGCGGACATTCACCGTCTGGAGCACCGCGCCCATCATCGGCACGGCGAAATAGGCTTCCAGATAGCGGTGGCTGTCCCAGTCCATCACCGCGACCACGTCCCCCGGGCCGATCCCATGATCTGCCAGCACCGCAGCGAGACGACCGACCCGCCGTGCGAATTCGGGATAGTCGTGGCGGCGGCCATCGGTGCCCACGATCTCGCACGGGCTGCGCACGTCGAGCGCGCTTTGCAGCAGGTGGCGGATCAGCAGCGGATAGGCATAGGCTTCCGGCGCCGGGGTGGCGAAACGATAGCCCATGGTCAGCGCAGTTCCGCGTCGGGCTTGCGGCCTTGTTCGACCCAGACACGCAACGCATTCCATGCGGCCAGCGTCTGCCCCTTGTCGAAACCGCAATGGGTATAGCCCTCGATCCCGCCGATGGGCAGCGGGGCGCGGGTCGGTGGGACGGTGAACTGCGCCAGCTTCGCGGTCCGTCCGGCCTTTGCCACCGCAGCGGCCAACTGCGCTTCCTGTGCGTAGGGGACCAGGGAATCGATCCGGTTGTGGAGGGTGACCAAAGGCACCTCGATCCGGCCGGTGGCGGTGCGCCATTTGCGGAGATAGGCGATGGCCTGTGGCGCGGCTTCGACCCGCTGGATGTCGCGGTTGAGCGCTGCGTTCTCTTCGGCCGTCAGCGATGGTGCCGCATAGACCTTGCCGATATTGCCATGGACCCAGCCGCCGGCGGTGGTCGCCATGTCGTCGGCGCCGAGTGCAGCGGTGACGAGCGGATAGGCAAGCGAGGCGGCGTCATAGTCGAACCCGCCGATTTCGGTGACGGCGTGGACGATCCGTGCCTCGCGGCCGGTCGGGTCCTTCTGCGCGGCGGTCCACAAGGCGAGTGGCGGCATGCCGACCTTGGCGATCTGGCCGAAGACATAGGCCTGTGCCGCCGTGTCCGGGGTTCCGGCGGGCGGACGTGACGACATCGCGTCGTGGCGAACGTCCTGGTTGCCGGGCAGCGCATAGGGCGTGCCCTTGGTCAGGGCATTATAGGCCAGGCGCATGTCGATCAGACGTCGGAGCAGGTCCTGCCAATTGGCAACGACGCCGCAGCGGGCGAAGCCACCGGCAAAGGCCCTGGGGTATAGTTCGAGGAGCGTGACGACGATCCCGCCGCCCATCGAATCGCCCATCACGTAGAGGCGCTTTCCGCCCATCCTTGCCAGCAGGTCGCGCAGGCGGGCGGTGGCTTTTGCTCCGGCTTCCACGCCCAGCCCGGCCTTGGCATAGGCGCTGTGGCCGACCGCGAAGCCCTGTGCATAGGCCTCGCCAAGTGCCCCGGTGCCCGGTCCCTTGTCGACCGGATCGGGCGATACCGCCACCGGCGTGCCGGGAGCCGAATAGCCATGCGCATAGAGCAGGCCGTCGCCCGTCCATTCCCGCGGGAAGGCAAGCGCGAACTGGTTGCCGTCGAGCCGGCCGTTGATCGTGACACCACCATCCGCTCGAGCCGTCGCGGTGACCTCGGTCGCCCCCAACCGTGTGGCCTTCGCCGCGAGCATCTGCTGGCTGGACGCCGGAACGTCCCGTCCGACGACCGGCACGATCGGGGTGGACAGCGCCACGGCACCGGCAATGAGCAGGGACGGTAAGGGAAAGGCGCGCATCGGGCATACTCCTTGGCTATCGGGGGCGCCGGCCCAGATGCCGGTCGAAGAAGCTCGCGATCAGGCGAAAGGCTTCGGTGGATTCTGGCATGTCGGGCCACATGAAGAAGGCGTGCGGCAGGCCGTCGAACAGTTGCAGCTCGCTCGTCACCCCGGCCGCGGCCAGCCGCCGATGGGCGCGCGTCAGGGCGCTGACCGCGAAGTCGCGTCCGCCCGCGAGCAGCAAGGTCGGCGGCATCGCGCGGGTCTCCGCGTCTGACTGGAGGGGATAGGCCGTCGGATCGCTGCCCGCCACGCCGGCCATGTACGGCGTCGGCAAGGTCGCGGGCAGCACGGGCGTCGGCACGATGTCGCCGCCCGTGATCGGCCCGGCAAGGTAGGGGCTGTCCCCTGAATAGGGGGCTCCGGTGCCGCAGAACGTCCCGATCGCGCCGGGGCGGGGCAGTCCGATCTTGCGGATCCAGGCGGTCGCCTGCGCGGTGATGATGCCGCCGGCGGAGCAGCCATAGATGCCGATATTCTCAGGGCGATGCGTCTTGAGCAACGCGCGGTAAACGGCCACCACATCCTCGGACGCGGCCGGATAGCGGTGTTCGGGTGCCAGCCGATAGTCCACCGTGACGACGCGCACCTGCATCACGGCGGCGATCGGGATCGCCTCGACCAAGGCGCCGCTGCCCGATCCCCACAGGAAGGCGCCGCCATGGACGTTGATCAGGACGCGCCGGGCATTGCCAGGGGGGATGCCGGTCGTCGGTTCGACGATGGCAACGGGTACGCCCGCGATCCTCTGCCGCCGCTCGCGTGTCGCGAAGTGGCGGCGCATCTCGGCGAGGCGGCGGTCGTTCCACTGCTGGTAGAAGGCACGTTGCCGTACCAGATCGCCGGCGATGTCCTTCGGTGCCGTTTCCGCCTTCATTCGCGCAAGCACCTGACGGGCCTCGGCGCTGAGCTGGCTGGATGGCGGCAGGGTAAAGGCCGGCACGGCCACGTCCTGCGCTGTCGCCGGCTGGCCGACCACGACCGAGAGGGCCAGCGCGATGATCGCCAGGCGCCGCATCACCGCCCTCCCGCCACGAGGGCGGCATAGGTGCGGGCGCTCGACTTCACCGTGCGGCGAAAACTGCTGCGGTCGACCGCGACCAGTCCGAACCTGGGGCCATAGCCCGAAAACCATTCGAAATTGTCGAGCAGCGACCAGTGGATATAGCCCAGCACCGGCACGCCGTCGCGCCGTGCGGCCTCTACCGATGCGATCGCGGCGGGGATGAACCGCGCGCGTTCGCGGTCGTCGGCGGCGTCGATGCCGTTTTCGGTCACCAGCACCGGCTTGCCGGTCGCGCGGTGGACATAGCGCACGACATTGCCGACTGCGGCGGGAAACCATTCGCGCCCGTCGGGACGGCGCGCCGCATCGGCGGGCAGCGCGATCTCGCGCTCCGCACCGATATAGGCGCGGCCATAGGTCTGGACGCCGACGAAATCGTCCTTGTCCATCACCGCGAAGAACGGGCCGTAGACATCGGCGCGTTTGCGCTCGATCGCGCTGTTCGCCCCGACCGCAACATCGTCCGGGATCGCCAGGCTGAGGCCGACGGGCAGGTCGCCCCGGACGGCCTTGATCGCCGCACGGGCCTGGACATGCGCTGCGGTGATGCCGGGGATCATGGGCCGGGGATCGCCGCCGTTCAGGACGGAGAAGCGGTCCGATCCGCTCGCCTTCGCCGCCGCCGCGACGCACGCGGCCATGCGCGCCGCGAAGGCGGGCGGGGGAGGGCTGGCGCTCCAGCGTCCGCCCAGCGCCAGATTGGGTTCGTTAAAGGTCAGCGCATGGCTGATCCCTGCCGCCATCGCGCGTGCGACGCGATCCGCGTAGCGTGCGAACAGCGCCGGTGCGTCCGCCTGTTCCCAGCCGCCGGCGGCGGCGAACCAGCGCGGGGCGGTGAAATGGCTGAAGGTGACGACGGGGGCGATGCCCTGTTCGCGACAATGGTCGACGATGCGGGCATAATGGTCGAGCCAGGCTTGCGAGAACTGGCCCTTGGCCGGTTCGATCCGCGGCCATTCGACCGAGAATCGATAGCAGTTGAGCCCTAGCGAACGGACGATCGCCACATCCTCGCGCCAGCGGTGCAGGCTGTCGCACGCATCGCCGGACGGTTCGGCGAAGACGGTCGGCGTGACCTGTTCGAGCAGCCAGATATCGGCATTGACGTTGCTGCCCTCGACCTGATGTCCCGCCGTCGCCGCACCCCATAGAAACGGGGAGGGCTTCGCGGCGCGTGCTGGCAGCGCCGCCGTCGCCGCGACCGCCGCGCTGAGCCCGAGCAGATCGCGTCGATCGATCGTCATCGCACCGCGTCCGGTGCCGGCTTGCGGCCGGTGCGGACCCAGGTGCGCATCGCGTCGAATGCGGCGATGTTCTGGGCCGGCGTGAACCCGCAATGGGTGTAGCCGGTCAACCCGCCAGGCAGCGGGATCGTCGTCGGCGGAACCGCATATTGCGCCAGCCGCGCGCCGTTGCCGGCGGCAGCGGTGATCCGCCCCAGCCCCTCGGATTGCGCGAACGGGACCAGTGAATCGATCGTCTGGTGTACGGTCACCAGCGGTATGCGGAACCGGCCGGTCGCCTCGTGCCAGCGCCGTGCATAGGCGACTGCGCGGGGATCGGCATCGTAGCGCTGCATCTTGCGGTTGAACGCCGCCGCTTGCGCCGCATCCATTTCCGGCGGTGCGTAGACGATATTGCGGTTACCGATCGGCAGGCCGCCCATCGTGGCCTTGATATCGTCCATGCCGAGCGCTGCCGATGAGATGGGGGCGCCCAGCGCCGCCGGATCGGGTGCGAAGCCGCCGACCGCCGCGACCTGCCGGATGATCCGCGCCTCCGGTCCTTGCGGGTTCGCCTTGGCAGCAAGGAACAGTGCCAAGATCGGCGACAGCAGCTTCGCCTTCTGCGCTTCGCGGAACGCATCACCTGGCGTCGGATCGTTGGCCGGCGGCACGATCGGCAGCGCCGAGCGGGTCAGGTCCTTGGCGCCGGGCAGTGCATAGGGCGTTCCCTCGGTCAGCACGTCATAGGCGCCGCGCATGTCGCTCAGTTGCCGGACCATCGCCAGCCAGCCCTGCGTCACCCCGCACATCGCCACCGCACCGGAAAAGGCCCGAGGGTGGTTTTCGATCAGCGACAGGACGATATTGCCGCCCATCGAACCGCCGACCGCGTAGAAGCGTGTCGCCCCAAGTTTCGCCGCCAGCGCGCGCAGCCGCATGGTGTTGCGCGTCGCGGTCTCGGTTGCGATGCCGTTCTTGTCCACCGCCGCGATGCCACTGGCGATCCCCTGCGCGTAAAGATGGTTGAACAACCCGCCCCCCGGGTCCTTCGCCAGCGGATCGGCGGGTACGGTCGGAGGTGTACCCGGCAGCGCATAGCCCTGCCCGAACAGCACCGTCTCGCCGGTCCAGTTCGGCGGGATCGTCAGGACGAACCGGCGCCCCTCGATCATACCGTTCAGGATCATGCCGCCGCCGGGCCCAGGCGATGCCGCAAGCCCGGTGGCGCCAGCCGCGCGTGCCTTTGATTGCAAGGCGGTCTGGGCAGCGCTCGGCTGAAACACGTTCGGCGCCTGCTGGGCAATGCTGGCGCTGGCCAACAGGACGACAGGGAAGATCGCGGAGTGGCGCATCATGTCCACTGCTCCCTTAAAAGCGATAGCGGAGCTGGACGCCATATTGCGCCGGCTCGCCATAGATCGAGCCGATAAAGCCCGAATTGTTGTAGCTGGGATTGGCGGTCACCCGATACTCCCTGTCGAGGATGTTGGTGCCGTAGACGGCGAGGTCGAGTGGGAAACCACGCACATCGCGCCAGTCGAGGCGGAGGTTGAGGAGACCATAGCCGGCGATGGTGTCGAACGGCTGGGCCTCGGGCGTGACGCGCTGGCTGGTCTGGTACGACCAGTTGCCGCTGAGTTGGAGCGTCCCCTCACGCTCCGGCATCGGCAAGTCGACGCTCGCCGTCAGGTTGTATTTGTGCTTCGGTACGAACGAGAATGGTGTGCCGGCAAGGTCGCGGCTCGGCTGCGCAGCGGTCAGCGCCTGCGGGATCGCCGGGATCGCGATCGTGTCATATTGCAGGTACTTGGCGGAGTTGTAGGAATAGGTCGCGCCGAGGGTCAGGCCCTTGACCGGCACCAGCATGCCTTCGAATTCCAGCCCCAGGACCCGCGCGCGCTGGGCATTGGTCAGGATGTCCGATCCCGCGATCGCGGCGCGCTGGATGACCTGGATATCGTTGTACCATGTGTAGAAGGCGGCGATGTTCGTGCGCGCCCTGACATCGCCGAAGGTCCAGTCGCGCTTCAGCCCGACTTCGGCGTCGGTCACCTGCTCGGGCTTCACCGCGAACAGCGGATGATCCTCGCCGAGGAACAGCGAGACGACCGGGTTACTCGCCCCTGATTTATAGCCCCGTCGCGACACGGCGTAGAGCAGGGTCTGCGGATCGGCCTGCCAGTCGAGCCCCAACTGCCATGTCGGGCCATCGCTCTTCCCCCGAAAGGTCGGCGACGTGCAGTTCGGATATTTGAGCGTCGGAAAGCCACCGGCGGCGACGGCCCGGAACGCGTCATAGACGCACAGGCCGGCGTTCAGCCCGACCACCTGTGCCGCCTGCGCGGGGCTGATGATCCCGAGTGCGGCGAGACGGTTGAAGATCTGGTAGCTGGCGGGATCCTGATAGCTCTGGATATCACCGCCGAACTCGTCCCAGGTCCAGCGGAAGCCGGCGGTGGCGGTCAGCGTCGGCACGATCTTGTACTGGACCTGTGCATAGGCGGCCTTGCTGCGTCCATCGACATGGGCGCTCGGTTGCAGGCTCAGTGCAGGGACGAGCGGACTTGTCAGTCCGAGCGCCGCCTGCAACGGCTGCGGGATCAGCAATGGACCACCGCCGAGGATGCCGCCGACCTGCATCGGGTTGACCGTCGCGAAGGTCAGCGGTGCCGGCGTCTTCTGGTCGAGGAAGAAGCCGCCCGCCTGTACCCGCAATGTGCCGTCGTCGTAGCGTGCCTGCACCTCCTCGGTGATGGTACGCAGGTTGTTGTTCCAGCTACCGGGATAGGCGCCGAGCAGGTCGGCAATCGGCAGCGTCGTCGAATCGCGGTCGGTGGCGCTGGTCGAGCGGGTGCGCGCGAAGCTGAAGATATTCTTGAGCGTGAACGTATCGCTGACGCGCCATTCGGTATTGTTGAGGACGAGGACGTTCTTCGCCTTCTCGAACGTCGGCACGCTCAGCGCGGTCTGGCGGACACCGCGTGCCTGCTGGGCCGCAAGATAGGGCTGCAGCAATGCGGCATAGGGGCGTGCGGGATTGACCGCGAGCAGGATGCTGCCCCCGCCATTCTCGTCCACCTCCTGGTAGCTGACAGCGGTATAGTTGCTGATCGTTGCGGTCGGATCGAACTGGATGCCGAGGCGCAGGCTGAAATTGTTGCGGTTCAGATAGTCGCGCCCGCTGACGACGTCGCGGACATAGCCTTCGCGCTTGTCCATCTGCCCGGCGAGGCGGATCGCCAGCACGTCGTTGATGATCGGGACGTTTAGCGCGCCCTGCACGCTCTTGCGCTGGAGGTTGCCGATCGTACCGTCGATATAGCCCTCGACCCGGTTCATCCGCGGCCGTTGCGGCTCCAGCAATACGGCACCGCCGGTCGTATTGCGGCCGAACAATGTTCCCTGCGGGCCTTTCAGGACCTGCAAGGATGCGAGGTCGTAGAAATTGCCCGGACCGCTGACGCTGGTGGGGACTTCGGCGAAATACCCGACCACGCCTGGACCGCTGCCCGTACCCGGACCGCCGGTGCCGCCCATGCCGCGGATGGTGTAGGTTTCCTGGTTACGTGCGACGTCGCCGACCACGGACAGGGACGGCGTGAAGTTCTGGAGGTCGGTCCCGTTGTTGATACCCTTTTCGCGGATCGCATCCTGCGAGAAGGCTGTGATCGCCACGGGAACCCGCTGGCCGCGTTCGGCCGTACGGCGCGCGGTCACGACGATATCGCCGATGCTGTCGTCCTCCTGCGCGGGCGCTGCTGCCGGTTCCGCGACAGGAGCGCTCGCCGCCGTGCGGTCCGGGGCCGGCATCCGCGTCACGGCGATCGCACCGCTGCGATCGCGATGCAGGATGAGGCCGGAGCCGCTCACCACCGCCCGCAATGCGGCCATGGCGTCCAGCATCCCATGAATGCCGCGCGAGCGCAGCGGATCGACTTCCTCACTGCGGTAGAGCAGCGGCGTGCCGGACTGCCGCGACCAGGCGTCCAGCGCGCCCCGCATCGATCCGGGCGCGATGCTGTAGGTGCGGAGCCGGTTGGTGGTGTCCGCCCGCGACTGTGACCATGAAGGCGTTGTCGCCCAGGCACTTGCGAGCGCCGCCACGATCAGGAACCGATACTTTCCGGCCATATTCCCCTCCGATACTGCACGGCCTCTTCGGGCCTTCTGCAACGCTAGACGGACGGCGCGCGGAAAGTCGTAACGCAACCGATCAGGAATTAATGGTAATCACATTTCCGTCTTCGCGCACCGCCAGTCCGAACCCCGCATGCAGCAGCCGCGCGAACGCGTCGACGTCGGTTGCCTCGAACGTGCCCCCGATTCGGATCTCAGCCGCCTGCTGGTCGGCGATACGGATCTGACGGCGATTATAGCGGTTGAACTCGGCCGCGGCTTCCCCCAGCGTCGTCCGGTCGAAGGTGAGCATGCCCCGCCGCCACGACAGCGCCGCTTCGGCCCGCGCGGGCGACCGGTCGGTCAGCAGCATCGACGTTCCTCGTGAAATGGCGACGTTACCAGCGGTGATGACGGCTGCCCGCCCGCGCTCGCCCCCGGCGGCATCCTCCACCCGGACGCGACCTTCGACAACGGCGACGGTGACCATCCCGCCGTCGCGTCGTACCGAGAAGCGGGTGCCCAGGACCGTCACCACCCGGTCCCCGGCATGGATGACGAATGGATGGTTCGTGTCATGGGCCACGTCGAAATAGGCTTCGCCACGATCGAGCCAGACGGCACGTTGGCCACTGTTGACCGCCGTCCGCATCACGCTGGCCGTGTTCAGCGTCACCGCGCTGCCATCGGGCAGGTGCACCGCGCGATGCTCGCCGACGGTGGTGGTGAACCGGCGAAGCGGCGGTGGCTGGTTGCTTCGCACCCATTCCGGCACGATCGCCGCAGCGAACAGGCATATCAGGATGAAACTGGCCGCCAGCGCCTGAAGCGGGCGGCTTTCCCGCAATCGGTACAGCGGCGGTTGTTCGACGGCCACGTTCCGCATCGCGGCGAGCCGCGCCGTGGCCTCCCAGCCGGCTTCGAGCCGCCAGAACGCGACCTTGTGCGCATCGCTCTGCGCCAGCCATCCTTTCAGCGCCTTGTCATCCGTCGCGCTCCATTCGGGCTGGTCGCGGCGTACCAGCCACGCCGCGGCGCACTCTTCGATATCGTTGCGGCCGGTCATGGCGTCCGCTTCCGTCGCGGGGCCAGCCCCGGCTTGCGTTCGATCCGCGCATTCCCGCCGAGCATGAAATTGGCCAACGCCCGGAGGCCGAGCGTCAACTGCCGCTCGACCGTATGGTGGCCGACGCCGAGCCTATCGGCGGTTTCCCGGATGTTCAGCCCTTCCATGCGCCGCAGCCGCACGACCTCCCGGCAACGAGGGGGCAACTGATCCAGCCCGGCCATGGCCCGGCGGAGTTCGTCGCGCGCCGTCAGCGCGCGATCCGCCTCGGCAAGATCGGGTATGTTCAGTTCGTCGAAGTCAGCCATTTGTTCGAACGAGACCACCTTCGCCCGCCGTGCACGATCAATGAGCAGATTGCGCGCGACCGTCAGGACGAAGGGGCGCGTATTGAGCGGAAGCCCCTTGCGCGCGGAGGACACCGCATGTTCGTACACTTCCTGCCGGAGGTCGATGACATCGTCCGGCGACCGGCAATGTCGCGCGAGATATCGCTCGAGGTCGCGCTCCAGCGGCAGCACGTCCGCAACGAACCAGCGCTTCAGGACATCATCGTCGGTCATCAAGAAGTCGTGACGAATGACATGCGAAAACCCGTAACGTCCTTCCGTTGCCAGATCAGCTTATCATGTCTTCGTCGAGCCTGCCTTCATGCTGCGTGATGTGCGGTAAAGGTCCAGCGGCACCAAGGCCGTCTGCGCAATCCCTTCCAGTTCTTGCGCAGAAGCGCCGTCCCGCGCCTGGATAGACATTCCTTGCAAGGTAGCCGCGTAGAAGGCCGCAAGCGCGCGGGTGTCCGCGGCCTGCGGCAACTCACCGGCCTGCCTGCCGCGATCAAGCCGAGCTTTGATCGCGTCACGTGCGGCAGATCGTCGCTCCTCCATCCGTTGTGCGATCTCGCGATGTTCGACGCCGCAGCTCAGGACACCCAGTGCGATCAAGCAGCCGCCCGTCCGATCGCTACGCGCGTAACGGACGGCAGCTTCCATAAGGAGGCCATGGATCGCGTCGAACGCCGTACTGGCCCGTTCGAGCGCTGCTGCTGCGAACGCCCCCTCGGTGTTTTGGTATAGCGCGATGGCTTCTTCGAAGAGCGCCTCCTTGCTGGGAAACACACCGTACAGGCTGGTGGCGGACACCCCGATCGCCTGGGTCAGATGCGCGATCGAGGTGCCTTCGTAACCGTGCGCTCTAAACAGTGACAGCGCCGTGGCGACGGCATGGTCGCGATCGAATTGTCGCGGACGGCCGCGGGGGCGACTGTCGACCGGAGAAGCCTTTTTCATAGTGATCGATACAATAATACGTTGACAAGCGACAACGCAAGCGCATCTATTTCCGTATCGATCACTGCAAAAGGTTGCAGCCCATGCTACATCGAGTCTGGTTGGCCGTGGGAGCGCTGCTACCCATCGCCCTTTGCGGAATGGCTGTCGCTGCCGAGCCTCGCCGCATACTCGTCTACGGCGACAGCAATAGCTGGGGCTATGAAGCGCGCAGCGACGGTGGGCCGACGCGTCGCTTTCCAGCCGATCGGCGGTGGACGGGCATTTTGCAGCGGCAGCTTGGCTCCGGCTACGTGGTGATCGAGGATGGCTTGAACCTCCGCACCACCGACCTCGACGGCGAAGATTGGCCCGGCAGCATCATGCGGCCAGATACCGTCAACGGCGCCAAGCACCTGCCTGCGTCAATCGCGGCGAACATGCCGCTTGATCTCGTCATCATCATGCTCGGCACCAACGATCTCCAGGCGCGATACCGGCGCACCCCTCGCCAGATCGCGGATGCCGCGGTGTCGCTTGCACGAAAGGTCCAGGCGTCATCGGGCGGTATCGGCACTCGTTATCCTGCCCCAAAAGTGCTGATCGTGTCACCGGCGCAGGTTTCCACGATCCCGATCGAGGAGTGGAACAGGCGCTATGCTGGCAGCCGCGACAAGTCGGCTGCACTCGCTGCCGCGTTCAAGGAGGCCGCCGCTGCTGCACACATTCCGCAGTTCGACGCTGCTGCGGCGATCGGCGGCACCGCACATGGTGTGGATGGCATTCATCTGTCCATGTCGGATCACCGCAAGCTGGCAGCGAGTATCTTGCCCGCGATCCGACAGGCCCTCCGTTCGCAGTCGGGTGAATAGAATCGTCGCCGTACGGCACTGACATCAGGATGCGCGAGCTGCTTCTCGATTGCATCGGGGTTCCAGATGCCTGTCTCGTTGAGCAGCGTCGCCGCCATGGCGCGGAAACCGTGTGCGGTCATTTCGTGCTGGGTGTAGCCCAGGCGGCGCAGCGTCTGGTTGACGGCGTTCTCTGACATCGGCCGTTTCGGATTGCCCATGCATGGACAAAGATAGTCGCGGTGGCCGGTTTGGTCCCGCAACTCCTGAATCAGTTCCAGCACCTGGCATGACAGCGGGACGCGGTGCGGTCGGCGCATCTTCATCCGTAGGGCTGTCCTTAAGTGGGTGGACAAATGCATCTCGAAAGGACCGCAAGGCCGTGTTCGATGCTCGCTTCAAGGATGCACCCAGGTTGTGGGCAAGGCGTGCGATCTGAGCGGGGGTGGGCTTGTCGTACTTCTGCGTCGCAAGCTTCTCGGCCTTTTCGACCGTGTCAAACCATAGGCGAGCGGCTTCGCTGTAACGGGCGACCGTTACTGAATTGCTCAGATCAGTCCCCGCAAGCGAGCGCTTCAGCTCGGTCGGGTTGCCGGGAATGAAGGGGCAAAGCTCAGGCGGATAACCCACCGATAGCTCAAGGGCCGGTACGTTTGTCGGCCTGTACGTGCTGATATTCCACGGGAAGACCCATGCTCGCATGTACCCCGTGATGTACCGCCTGAGCGGCTGATAGTCACGGTTTTCTGCGATCCCTCTGCATGAGAGGGGGTGGTGCCCAGAAGAGGACTCGAACCTCCACGACCTTGCGATCGCCAGCACCTGAAGCTGGTGCGTCTACCAATTCCGCCATCTGGGCACGGGGTAGGCCCGCGCCTTTAGGGGAGGCTTCGAATCCTTGTCAACGGCTTTTTTGCGGGGCAAAGGGGCGAGGCACAAAAAATCTGGCGAATAAGGACGGGCATGACGAACAAGCTGGTGACGCTGATCGGCGGCGGGGGTTTCCTGGGTCGCTATGTCGCGCGCGACCTGATGCGGACGGGCGCGCGCGTCCGGGTGGCGCAGCGTGATCCGCGCCAGGCCTATTTCCTCCGCACGCAGGGCGGGCTGGGCCAGACCCAGTTCGTCGCGGCCGACATCGCGCGGCCCGACACCGTCGCACGGGCGATCGAAGGCGCGGATGCGGTCGTCAATCTGGTCGGTGTGATGGGCGGCAATATGCAGCGCATCCATGTCGACGGGGCGCACGCCGTGGCCCAGGCCGCGCGGGCGGCGGGCGTCGGCGCGCTGGCACATGTCTCGGCGATCGGCGCCGATGCGAATGGTGCGGCCGCCTATGC
Source organism: Sphingomonas sp. (assembly GCF_039594485.1). Classification (GTDB taxonomy): domain Bacteria; phylum Pseudomonadota; class Alphaproteobacteria; order Sphingomonadales; family Sphingomonadaceae; genus Sphingomonas. The sequence goes on from NZ_JBCNNI010000033.1 coordinate 19,437, forward strand.
CCGGACCAAGGGCCAAGGCGAGGCGGCGGTGCGTGAGGCGTTCCCCGATGCCACCATCCTGCGCCCCTCGATCGTGTTCGGTCGCGAGGACCAGTTCGTGAACCGCTTCGCGGGCATGGTGGCCGCGCCGGTCGTGCCGATCCTGCGCGCGGGCGTGAAGTTCCAGCCGGTCTTTGCCGGGGATGTCGGTCAGGCGATCACCGCCGCGCTGTTCGATCCCGAATCGCATGGCGGCCACACCTATGAGCTGGGCGGCCCCGACATCGTCACCATGGGCGAGCTGATCCGCTGGATCGCCAAGACGCTGGGCCGCAAGCCGAGCTTCGTCGAGCTGCCCGACTTTGCGGGAGCGCTGCTTGCGCGCCTGCCGGGGGCGCCGATCAGCCGCGACCAGTGGTTGATGCTGCAACAGGACAATGTCGTGGCGGCCGGCGCGTCGGGCCTGGGTGAACTGGGCGTGACGCCCGCACCGCTGGCGACCGTGGCGCCCGAATATCTGATCCGCTTCCGCAAGGCGGGGCGCTTCGGGCGACGGGCGGAAACGCTGGCGGCCTGAACCGTCCCACCCGTGATCTCTTTGTCGTTTCGCTCGCAGCCCCGTCGCCCTATGGCGGCGGGGCTTAGCTTTTGGGGACTCGCGTGAACGATCTGATAGCCGCCATCATCCTGGGCATCGTCGAAGGGGTGACCGAGTTTCTGCCGGTGTCGTCGACCGGGCATCTGATCCTGGCGGGCGCGCTGCTCGGCTATGACGATGCGCGGTGGCAGATGTTCAACATCGTCATCCAGCTTGGCGCGATCCTGGCGGTCGTCGTCCTGTACTGGCGGACCTTCTGGACGGTGCTGGTCGGTCTTGCCAGGCGCGATCCCGGTTCGATCCGTTTCGTGCGCAACCTGTTGATCGCCTTCATCCCCGCCGCCGTCATCGGCGTGCTTGCCAAGAAGCATATCGAGGCGTTGCTGCTCCAGCCCAAGGTCGTCGCCATCGCGCTGATCGTCGGCGGCTTCGCGATCCTGGTGATCGAACGGGTGGTGAAGCCCGGCAACACGCGCGGCATCGCGGCGGTCCCGGCCAAGACCGCGCTGGGCGTCGGCTTCCTGCAATGTCTGGCGATGATCCCGGGGGTCAGCCGTTCGGGCGCGACGATCCTGGGGGCGCTGACCCTGGGTGTCGAGCGACGGACGGCGGCGGAGTTCAGTTTCTTCCTCGCCATCCCCACCATGCTGGGCGCGAGCGTGGTCGAGACGGCGGGGCATCTCGATGCGATGCGCAGCGGCAACAGCGTCGGGCCGATCGAGATTGCGGTGGGCTTCGTCGTGGCGTTCATCGTCGCGCTGCTGGTGGTGCGCTGGTTCGTCGGGATCGTCGGCAAGCACGGTTTCGGCCCGTTTGCCTGGTATCGAATCGTCGCGGGCAGCATCGCCCTGGCGCTGCTGACGCTCCATTAATACCGATATGGACCTATTTTATTGCGGATCGATCGCAATAGGAGGCTTGGGGCCAAGGTATACCCGTCAAATGCGGCAGTCATGTTGTCCTATGTGACGATTTGCCCGTGACACGATATGGTTTGCGCAATATCCGGCTCTTCGGAGGCGCATATGGCGAACGATTCTATGTTGAAATTCGTGGCCCGCGATCAGGCCTATCCGGCCAAGCGGTCCGCATCGACGCGCGCGGAGGATTTCCGGGAAATCGCGGAGCGTTATGCGCCACCGGCGGCGGAGGACCAGGCGGGGCGCTGCTCGCAATGCGGCGTGCCCTATTGCTCGGTCCATTGCCCGCTGCACAACCATATTCCCGACTGGTTGCGTCTGACCGCCGAGGGCCGGTTGCGCGAAGCCTATGAACTGTCGAACAGCACCTCGACCATGCCCGAGATCTGCGGCCGCATCTGTCCGCAGGACCGGCTGTGCGAGGGCAATTGTGTCATCGAGTTTTCGGGCCACGGCGCGGTCACGATCGGATCGGTCGAGAAGTTCATCACCGACACCGCCTGGGAAGAGGGCTGGGTCGAGCCGCTGGTCCCCGGACCTGCCCGCGGCCAGTCGGTTGCGGTGATCGGTGCGGGGCCTGCGGGCCTGACCGCGGCCGAATATCTGCGCGTGTCGGGCTATGACGTGCATGTCTATGACCGGCACGACCGGGCGGGCGGGTTGCTGACCTATGGCATCCCCGGCTTCAAGCTGGAAAAGCCCGTCGTCATGCGCCGCGTCGAGCGGCTGAAGGCGGGCGGCATCGTCTTCCACGAAGGTTTCTCGGTCGGCGAGCATGCCTCGCTCGACGAACTGCGCCAGCGGCATGACGCGGTGCTGATCGCGACCGGCGTCTACAAGGCGCGCAACGTCGAGGTCGATGGTGCGGGCGCGAACGGCGTGATCGCGGCGCTCGACTATCTGACCGCCTCCAACCGCAAGAGCTTCGGCGACACCGTCGAGGCGTTCGAGAACGGCGCGCTCAATGCCGAGGGCAAGAATGTCGTCGTGATCGGCGGCGGCGACACCGCGATGGACTGTGTCCGCACCGCGATCCGCCAGGGCGCCAAGTCGGTGAAGTGCCTGTATCGCCGCGACCGGGCGAACATGCCGGGGTCGCAGCGCGAAGTCGCCAATGCCGAGGAGGAAGGCGCCGAGTTCGTGTGGCTGTCCGCTCCGCTCGGCTTCGAGGGCGGCGAGACGGTGACGGGCGTGCGCGCCGCCAAGATGCGGCTGGGTGCGCCCGACGCATCGGGCCGCCGCGCGCCCGAGGTGGAGCCGGGCGGCGACCATCTGCTGGAGGCCGATATGGTCATCAAGGCGCTGGGCTTCGATGCGGAAGACCTGCCGACCCTGTTCGGCTCGGCCGAACTGGGTGTCAGCCGCTGGGGCACGGTGCTGGTCGATGGCCGCACGCTGATGACCAGCCTGGACGGCGTGTTCGCCGCCGGTGACATCGTGCGCGGGGCGTCGCTGGTCGTGTGGGCGATCCGCGACGGCCGCGACGTGGCCAAGGCGATGCACCAGTGGCTGAAGGTGCGGGCGAAGACGGCGGCGCGCGAGAAGGTGGCGGCGTGATGCGCCTTCTCGCGCTCGCGGCGCTGGGATTTGCCGTGCCAGTGGCGGCCCAGACCACCCCCCAGTCGGCTCCTGCCCTCACCGCGACTCGCGATGCGGGTGGACGGATCGAGACGGCGCGGGCGCTGGTCGGAAAGCTGAATCTCGAGCGGACGCTGGACTTCCAGTTCTCCAGCCTGATGCCGCTCGTCTCGAGCAATATCGTCACCTCGATCCAAGGGTCGGCCACGTTGCCGCAGCCGGTCAAGGATCGGCTGGCGACGCCCGAGGGCCGTCAGCAGGCGATGACCATCGCGGGCGAGGAAATGATGGCCGCGTTCCGCGCGCGCTACCCCACCATCGTGGAGGCGGCAGCCGAGGAGTATCGGCGCAATTTCTCCGAGGACGAGTTGAAGGCGATCGCGGCCTTCTATGATTCGCCGTCGGGCAAGCGGATGCTGGAACTGCAACCCGTATTGCAGCAGCGCCTGGCGGAGGCCGGGAGGACGGTCGGTGGTGAGGCGGGAGTGGCAGCCTTCTCCAAGGCAATGGAACGTATCCTGGCGATGGCACCCCCTGCTGCTCCGGCCAAGGGGAAGTAGCGGATGTTGTTCACCAGCCTGCTGGCGCTGGCCTTTATGCCCGGTGGCATCGGACAGGCTGCGCCTTCGCCGCCTGTCGCCCTGAACAGCGCGCGTCCGGCGGCGAAGGCGCTGGCGCAATTGCTCTACCCGGAAGCGATCATCGTCAGGATGGCGGCGATCGACACCGACGTGATGACGACGCAGTTGCTCGCCGCCGACCCGAAGATGCAGGCGCGTGAGCGGGCGCACCCCGGTATCGTCCGGGCGATCGCCCAGGCGGTGCAGCCGTTGCGCGCACGGTCGATGCACGAGCGGATGCCGATCCTGTGGGGGCGTCAGGCGGCGATTTACGGTGCGGCGTTCAGCGACGCCGAACTGGTGGCACTGAACCGCTTCTACGCCTCCGCCGCCGGACAGGCGTTGATCGCGACGATGCAGAGCGGGGCCGTCCCGTCGAGCATGAAGAAGGAGGCCAGGCTGGTCGATCGCGTCCGGGCGCTTCGGCCCCGGACCGAGGCCAATGTCCTGGCCTGGCTGAATGATGAAGCGCCTTGGGAAGAGGCGGAAACGGAAAAGGCCGTGGCCGGGGTGATGACCCGGTTCGGGGCAAGCGGAGAATGACGATGGATCAGCGCCAATATCTCGCCGAGCACGGCATGTACCGCCCCGAGTTCGAGGGCGATGCGTGCGGCGTCGGCATGGTCGCGGCCACCGATGGCCGGCCCTCGCGCCGGGTGGTCCAGTCGGCGATCGACGCGCTGAAGGCCGTGTGGCATCGCGGCGCGGTCGATGCGGACGGCAAGACCGGCGACGGTGCGGGCCTGCATGTCGACCTGCCGCATCGCTTCTTCGACGACGCCATCGCCGCGTCGGGGCACAAGGTGCTGCCCAACCGGCTGGCGGTCGGCATGATCTTCATGCCGCGCACCGATCTGGGCGCGCAGGAAACCTGCCGCACCATCGTCGAGAGCGTCATCATCGAGGCGGGCTATACCATCTATGGCTGGCGCCAGGTGCCGGTCGACGTGTCGGTCATCGGCATGAAGGCGCAGGCGACGCGCCCCGAGATCGAGCAGATCATGATCGCCGGGCCGATGCCCGACGAGGTCGATGCCGCCGAGTTCGAGAAGAACCTCTATCTGGTCCGCCGCCGCATCGAAAAGCGGGTGATCGCGGCGCAGATCAGCGGCTTCTATATCTGCTCGCTGTCCTGCCGCTCGATCATCTACAAGGGGCTGTTCCTCGCCGAGAGCCTGTCGGTCTTCTATCCCGACCTTCAGGACCATCGGTTCGAGAGCCGCGTCGCGATCTTCCACCAGCGTTATTCGACCAACACCTTCCCGCAATGGTGGCTGGCGCAGCCTTTCCGCTGCCTGGCGCATAACGGCGAGATCAACACGATCCGCGGCAACAAGAACTGGATGCTCAGCCACGAGATCCGCATGGCCTCGATCGCGTTCGGCGACAATTCGGAGGACATCAAGCCGGTGATCCCGGCGGGCGCGTCCGACACCGCCGCGCTGGATGCCGTGTTCGAGGCGATCTGCCGTTCGGGCCGCGACGCGCCGACCGCCAAGCTGATGCTGGTGCCCGAGGCGTGGCAGAAGGACCTCGACGCGCCCAAGGCGCATGCCGACATGTACCAGTATCTCGCCTCCGTCATGGAGCCGTGGGACGGTCCCGCCGCGCTCGCCATGACCGATGGCCGCTGGGCGGTGGCGGGCATGGACCGCAACGCGCTGCGTCCGCTCCGCTACACGCTGACCGCCGACGGCCTGCTGATCGTCGGGTCGGAAAGCGGCATGGTGGTGGTGCCCGAGGCCACCGTCACCGCCAAGGGCCGGTTGGGGCCGGGGCAGATGATCGCGGTCGATCTGGCCGAGGGCAAGCTGTACGACGACCGCGCGATCAAGGACCAGATCGCGGGCGAGCAGGACTATGCCGCGATGATCGGCGAGTTCCTGACCATGGACCAGTTGCCCGCACCGTCCGAGGAGGACGCGCTGGTGCGGATGCCGCGCGCGGAAATGCTGCGCCGCCAGGTCGCCGCCGGGCAGACGATGGAGGATATGGAACTGATCCTGTCCCCCATGGCCGAGGGGGGCAAGGAAGCGATCGGATCGATGGGCGACGACACGCCGCTGGCGGTCATCTCCGACAAGCCGCGCCTGATCAGCCAGTTCTTCCGCCAGAATTTCTCGCAGGTGACGAACCCGCCGATCGATTCCTTGCGCGAACGCTATGTGATGTCGCTCAAGACGCGGTTCGGCAATCTCGCCAACATCCTCGACACCGAGGATCGGCGGGAACGGGTGCTGGTGCTCAACTCGCCGGTGCTGACGGGGGCGGACTGGCATCGGTTGAAGACGCATTTCGGCCGCTCGGCCGCCGAGATCGACTGCACCTTCGAGGCGGAGGGCGGTCCCGACCGCCTGCGCGCCGCGATCCAGCGTATCCGCAACCAGGCCGAACAGGCGGTGCGCGAGGGCCGGTCGGAACTGTTCCTGACCGATGAACATGTCTCCGAAGGCCGCGTCGCGATCGCGGGCGTGCTGGCGGCGGCGGCGGTGCACACGCATCTCGTCCGCCGGGGGCTGCGCTCCTATGCGTCGATCAATATCCGCTCGGCCGAGTGCCTCGACACCCATTATTATGCGGTGCTGATCGGTGTCGGCGCGACCACGGTGAACGCCTATCTGGCCGAAGCCGCGATCGTCGACCGGCATGGCCGCGGGCTGTTCGGCGACCTGACCATCGAGCAATGCCTGACCAACCATCGCACCGCGATCGAGGACGGCCTGCTCAAGATCATGGCCAAGATGGGGATCGCGGTGATCTCCAGCTATCGCGGCGGCTATAATTTCGAGGCGGTCGGCCTGTCGCGCGCGCTGGTCAACGACCTGTTCCCCGGCATGCCCGCCAAGATCTCGGGCGAGGGTTACAACTCGCTCCATTATTCGGCGATGCTCCGGCATGACGCGGCCTGGGACCAGCATGTCGCGACGCTGCCGATCGGCGGCTTCTATCGCCAGCGGGACGGCGGCGAGACGCATGCCTATTCGGCGCAGCTCATGCACCTGCTCCAGACGGCGGTGGCGACCGACAGCTATTCGACCTATCTGCAATTCTCGCGCGGCGTGGGCGACCTGCCGCCGGTCTATCTGCGCGACCTGCTCCAGTTCAACTTCCCCAACGAAGGCGTGCCGGTCGATCAGGTCGAGGCGATCACCGAGATCCGCAAGCGTTTCGTGACGCCGGGCATGTCGCTGGGGGCGCTCTCGCCCGAAGCGCATGAGACGCTGGCGATCGCGATGAACCGGATCGGCGCGAAGGCCGTGTCGGGCGAGGGCGGCGAGGACAAGCTGCGCTACCAGCCCTATGACAATGGCGACAACGCCAATTCGACGATCAAGCAGATCGCGAGCGGTCGTTTCGGCGTGACGGCGGAATATTTGAACGCCTGCGACGAGATCGAGATCAAGGTCGCGCAGGGTGCCAAGCCCGGCGAGGGCGGGCAGTTGCCCGGCTTCAAGGTGACCGAGTTCATCGCCAAGCTGCGCCATGCGACGCCGGGCGTGACGCTGATCTCGCCGCCGCCGCACCATGACATCTACTCGATCGAGGATCTCGCGCAGCTCATCTATGACTGCAAGCAGATCAACCCGCGTGCGCGTGTCTGCGTGAAGCTGGTGTCCTCGGCAGGCATCGGCACGGTCGCGGCGGGCGTGGCGAAGGCGCATGCCGACGTCATCCTGGTGTCGGGCCATGTCGGCGGCACGGGTGCGAGCCCCCAGACCTCGATCAAATACGCCGGCACGCCCTGGGAAATGGGTCTGTCGGAGGTCAACCAGACGCTGACCCTGAACGGCCTGCGCGGTCGTATCCGCCTGCGCGCGGACGGCGGCCTCAAGACCGGGCGCGACATCGTGATCGCGGCGATCCTGGGTGCCGAGGAGTTCGGCATCGGCACGCTGTCGCTGGTGGCGATGGGCTGCATCATGGTGCGCCAGTGCCATAGCAACACCTGCCCGGTCGGTGTCTGCGTGCAGGACGAGCGGCTTCGCGCCAAGTTCACCGGCACGCCGGAAAAGGTCATCAACCTGATGACCTTCATCGCCGAGGAAGTCCGCGACATCCTGGCGCGCCTGGGCGTGCGCTCGCTGGACGAGGTGATCGGGCGGACCGAGTTGCTGCGCCAGGTCAGCCGCGGGGCCGAGCATCTCGACGATCTCGACCTCAACCCGGTGTTGGCCAAGGTCGATGCGACCGATGCCGAGCGGCGGTTCAGCCTGTCGACCTTCCGCAACGAAGTGCCCGACAGCCTGGATGCGCAGATCATCAAGGACGCGGCCGCGGTCTTCTCGCGCGGCGAGAAGATGCAGCTGACCTATTCGGTGCGCAACACGCACCGCGCGGTCGGCACCCGCCTGTCGTCGGAGATCACGCGCAAGTTCGGCATGAGCAAGCTGGCCGACGGACACGTCACCGTGCGGCTGCGGGGGAGCGCGGGCCAGTCGCTGGGCGCGTTCCTGTGCAAGGGCGTGACGCTGGAGGTGTTCGGCGACGCCAATGACTATGTCGGCAAGGGCCTGTCGGGTGGCACCATCATCGTGCGCCCGGCGGTCAGCTCGCCGCTGGCCAGCCAGAAGAACACGATCATCGGCAACACCGTGCTCTACGGCGCGACGAGCGGAAAGCTGTTCGCGGCGGGCCAGGCGGGCGAGCGTTTCGCGGTCCGCAATTCGGGCGCGACCGTGGTTGTCGAGGGCTGCGGCGCCAATGGCTGCGAATACATGACCGGCGGCATCGCGGTGGTGCTGGGTCAGGTCGGCGCGAATTTCGGCGCGGGCATGACCGGCGGCATGGCCTTTATCTACGACGCGGACGAGCGCTTCGCCCGCCGTGCCAATCCCGAGAACATCGTGTGGCAGCGTCTGGCCTCTTCCCATTGGGAAGGCGTGCTGCGCGATCTGGTCGAACAGCATGCCGCCGCGACCGACAGCAAGTGGTCGAAGGGGCTGCTCGAGGATTGGGACCGGATCGCCGGGCATTTCTGGCAGGTCTGCCCGAAGGAAATGCTGACCCGGCTGGCGCATCCGCTGGACGATTCGATCGAGGCGGTCGCGGCGGAGTAAGGGGCGCACCTCCGCCCCGGTAAGGGGAGGGGGGCGTGCGAAGCATGGTGGAGGGGTATCGCCACACGGGTGTTGCCCCTCCGTCAGCGCTTCGGGCCGCGTCTCCGCTTGCAGGGGAGGAACCAGCGTGCCTGCCCGCTCGTGCGCCATCGAGCCAGGGCCACACCGCCCTTCACCAAGGATGACATCCCCGTCATACCCCTGACCCATATTGCGGAACCGCGCTGCCGGTGTGACGGTTGGGGCGCGATACGAAAGGGGGATGCCGGCATGACCATCGACCGCCACCGGATCGAGCGAGGGGGATTCATCCTCTTCCTCGTCCTCATCACCATCGCATTGACGGCGGTGATCTCCAGTTTTCTGGTCGCGCTGCTCTGGGCGGCGCTGGCGGCGATCCTGTTCCGGTCGCTGTTCCAGTGGCTGCTGGTCAAGACCGGCGGACGGCGCAACATGGCCGCCGGGCTGACCATGTTGATCATCACCTTCGCGGTGGTGGTGCCGACCCTGCTGATCGGCAGCATGGTCGTGGATCAGGCCTCCGGCGTCTATATGAAGATGCGCACCGGCCAGATCGACTTCGCGCAATATTTCCAGCAGGTACGCGACGCGTTGCCCACCCGCCTGCGCCAGATGCTCGACAATTCCGGCATCGACAGTTTCGAGAGGCTGCAATCGCGCATCTCGCGCACGCTGAGCAGCAGCGTCAGCCAGATCGCGACCCAGGCGCTGTCGATCGGGCGTAACGCCTTTGCGTTCGCGCTGGCCTTTGGCGTCGGGCTCTACGTCGCCTTCTTCCTGATCCGCGACGGCGACCGGCTCGGCTCCGATTTCGTCCGTGCACTGCCGCTCGACCGCGCGGTCGCGACGCGCCTGGTCGATACCTTCGTCGCGGTGGTGCGCGCGACGATCAAGGGATCGGTCATCGTCGGGCTGGTGCAGGGCGGGCTGGGCGCGATCACCTTCTGGATCGTCGGACTGCCCGCCGCGCTCCTCTGGGGATTGCTGATGGCGATCGCCGCGCTGCTGCCCGCGATCGGCCCGGCGATCATCTGGGGGCCGGTCGCCTTCTATCTGCTCGCCACCGGCGCGATCTGGCAAGGGGCGGTGGTCGTCGCCTCTGGCGTGCTGGTCATCGGTCTTGCCGACAATATCCTGCGCCCCATCCTGGTCGGGCGGGACACCGGGCTGCCCGACTGGATCGTGCTGCTGACCACGCTGGGCGGGATCGAGATGCTGGGGCTGAGCGGGATCGTCGTCGGCCCGGTCGTCGCCGCGCTGTTCCTGACGGGCTGGCGCATCCTCAGCGAGCAGCGGGGCGTGGCGCCTCCAGAATTGACCGGGGAGGAAGCAGCAGCCTGACGACCGGCGCGCCTGTCTCTTTCTGATCCGTTTCTTTCACCAAAGCCGGTTTGCGCCGCAACAAGCGCCTCCTTATGGTCCCGCGCGGCCTGGGCGGGCAGGGCGAGTCATGGGGACAATGCCCATGCCACCGGCCTAACGAAGGGACGGGCATGACGGTGCGGTCGGGGCGGTCGATGGGAATGGTGGCGGTCGCCGGCTTCGCCTCGCTGCTGGCGGGCTGCGGCGATGCAGGCGGAAATAGCGTGGCGCGCGCGGCCGGCACCAACGGCGCCACCATCGAGATGGCGATCCCCGATCCCGCGCCCTCGGCCAGTGCCACGCCGCACGCGGCCGCGACCGATGGCCTGTCCGGCCTGAACGCGCCGAATCCGGGCCCGACCGTGGCGACCATCGGCTTTCCGCAAGGGGGAGCGGTGCTCGACACCCAAGCCCGCGCCGCGCTCGACCGGCTGGCGGCGGACCCGGCGGCGGGCAAGGGCCGGATCATCCTGCGCGGCCATTCGGACAGCGACGGCGATGACGAGGCCAATCGCATCATGTCACGCAAGCGGGCCGAAGCGGTGCGCGACTATCTGGTGCGAAAGGGGCTGACGGCGGCGCGCATCGGGGTGATCGCGCTGGGCGAGACCCGCCCCGTCGCCCCCAATGCCAAGCCCGACGGCAGCGACGATGCCGCCGGTCGTGCACGCAATCGCCGGGTCGAGATCGAACTGGCTGCTGCCGATCGATAAGCCGGCGGGCACGTGGCACCGGCAGGGGGCGATCCTGCCGGCCCATGGACACCCCGTTCAGGCCGCCTGCAATGCCTCCGCCGCGACCGCCGCGATATCGTTGCCCAGTTGATCGACCCGCGCCGGATCGGCGTCCCAGGCGAACATGAAGCGCGCGCCTCCCCCGATGAAGGTGTAGAAGCGCCAGCCACGCGCGCGAAGCGCGTCGAGCGCGTGCGGTGGCGCGCTCAGAAACACCGCATTGGCCTCGACCGGGAACATCGGCGCGACGCCGGGAAGCCCCGCGACCCGCTCGGCCAGCCGCCGCGCACAGGCATTGGCATGGGCGGCGTTGGACAGCCAGGCACCGCTGTCGAGCATCCCGATCCACGGCGCGGCGAGATAGCGCATCTTGGAGGCCAACTGCCCCGCCTGTTTGCAGCGATAGTCGAAATCCTCCGCCAGCACCGGGTCGAAGAACAGGATCGCCTCGCCGACCGCCATGCCGTTCTTGGTCCCGCCGAAGCACAGCACGTCGACGCCCGCGCGCCAGGTCATGTCGGCGGGGGAGCAGCCGAGTGCGGCGCAGGCATTGGCGAAGCGCGCCCCGTCCATGTGCAGCCGCAGGCCCAGTTCGCGGCATGTCGCCGACAGCGCGCGAATCTCGGCCAGCGTATAGACCTGCCCCGTCTCGGTCGGCTGGGTGATCGTCACCGCGCGAGGCTTGGGGAAGTGGATGTCCGACCGGCCGGTGGCGAGCGCGCGCACGGCCTCGGGGGTCAGCTTGCCGTCCTCGGTCTGCGCGACCAGCAGCTTCGATCCGTTGGAGAAGAATTCGGGCGCGCCGCACTCGTCGGTCTCGACATGGGCCGAGGCCGAGCAGATCACGCTGTGATAGCTCTGGCAGAGCGCGGCCAGCGCCAGCGAATTGGCGGCCGTGCCGTTGAAGGCGAAGAACACCTCGCACTTGGTTTCGAACAGCGTGCGGAACGCATCCGCCGCGCGGTCGGTATAGGGGTCCTCGCCATAAGCGGGGACATAGCCCTGATTCGCTTCGGCCATCGCCGCCCAGGCCTCGGGACAGATGCCGGCATAATTGTCGCTGGCGAATTGCTGGGGAGCGATTGCGGGGGGTGGGGCCGTTTCCATCACAAATCCTTGCGTCCGTTCGGGCGAGTCGGATGAGGAAAGTGGCGGTTCGTCCCGTTTTTGCCGGTTCGGCCACATCCCTCTCCATGCTGGAGAGGCACCACCTTGCCGGGAGGCAGGTTGGTGCCGGGCGATGGCCCGACTCTTGATGCTGGTGAGCGGCATAGCCGGGCGTGCGCGATCGGGCAAGAGGGCGGAGGGTTCACGGGATCGCGCGGCGGCGGCGCGGTGCCGGCCGAAGGCGGCTTCCGGGTCGCCGGGCATTGCGTATCGGCCCGAAAGGTGTGAGCTTTATCCCATGACGATAAGACCTTCGCGCCGCGGCAGCAGCGCTCCCACGATCAGCGACGTCGCTCGTGCCGCCGGTGTTTCGTTGATGACCGTCTCGCGCGTCATCAACAAGGAAGCCAATGTCCGTCCCGCTACCCGCGAAAAGGTCGAGGCGGCGATCGCGCAGCTCAACTATGCGCCCAACCCGGCGGCGCGCAGCCTGGCGGGGGCGGCGCAGATCCGCGTCGGCATGCTCTACAGCAATCCCAGCCAGGGCTTTCTGAGCGAATTCCTGCTCGGCACGCTGGACCAGGCGTCGCGGCTCGACATCCAGATGGTGGTCGAGAAATGCGAGATCGGCGACCATGAGGTGGAGGTGGCGCGCCACCTGATCGCCGGCGGGATCGACGGGGTGATCCTGCCCCCGCCGCTGTGCGAGGCGGAGGCGGTGCTGTCGCTGCTGCGCGAGGCGGGCGTGCCCGCCGTGGTGGTGGCGACGGGCATGGCGCCCGACGAGCTGGCCGATTCGACCCTGGCGGTGCAGATCGACGACCGCGCCGCCGCCGAGGAGATGACCCGGCACGTCATGGCGCTGGGCCATCGCCGGATCGGCTTCATCTGCGGCAACCCCAATCTGACCGCCACCGCGCGGCGCTATGAGGGGTTCCGGGCCGCATTGGAGGCGGCGGGCGTGCCGTTCGACGAAAATCTGGTCGCGCCGGGCCTGTATACCTATCGCTCGGGCCTGGACGCGGCGGAGCGGCTGCTCGATCGGCCCGAACCGCCGACCGCGATCATCGCCTCGAACGACGACATGGCGGCGGCGACCGTGGCGGTGGCGCACCGGCGCGGGCTGGACGTGCCCAGCGACCTGACGGTGTGCGGGTTCGACGACACCACCTTGTCGACCACCATCTGGCCCGAACTGACCACCATTCACCAACCGATCGCCGACATGGCCCGCGCGGCGGTGGAGATGATGGCGACCGCGATCCGCCAGAAGAGCGGCGACGCCCCGACCCGCCGCATGCTCGACTACCGCCTGATCCGGCGCCAGTCGGATGCCGCGCCGCGCCGCCGCCCGCGCGAGATCGTGTGATACGCCACGATCGGGGCTGCGGCGGGACCGGCGCCGCATCGACACCCGCTTGACGGGCCGTTGTTTTAAGATAGCGTTACCATTCGTACCGTTCGCATATTGCGACGGTGACAGGACAAGCCCGCGCGGATAGGCGATAGCGCGTGTAGCGGGTGAGGAGAGGGTTCGTGACCGATACGACAAGGGGATTGGACGCCGCACGCGTCAATCATGGTTTCATTGCTGCGATCGTCGTGGTGGCGACCATCGGCGGTTTCATGTTCGGCTATGACTCGGGCGTCATCAACGGCACCCAGAAGGGGCTGGAGGCCGCGTTCGACCTCGGTCGGCTGGGCATCGGCGTCAATGTCGGCGCGATCCTGGTCGGATCGGCGATCGGTGCGTTCGGGGCCGGACGGCTGGCCGATGCGATCGGCCGCCGCAACGTCATGATGCTCGCCGCCTGTCTCTTCCTGGTCAGCGCGCTGCTGGCCGGTGCGGCGAGCGGGTCGGAGATCTTCATCCTGGCGCGCATCATCGGCGGCCTGGGCGTCGGCGCGGCCAGCGTCATCTCGCCCGTCTATATCTCGGAAGTCACTCCGGCCTCGATTCGCGGGCGACTGTCGAGCGTGCAGCAGGTGATGATCATCACCGGCCTGACCGGCGCCTTCGTCGCCAATTTCGCGCTCGCCCGCTATGCCGGTGGCTCGACCGCCGAATTCTGGCTGGGCTTCCCGGCCTGGCGCTGGATGTTCTGGCTTCAGGCGATTCCGGCGGCGATCTATTTCGCGGCGCTGACCATCATCCCGGAAAGCCCGCGCTTCCTGGTCGCCAAGGGCCGCGATGCCGAGGCGCACGCCGTGCTGACCAAGTTGTTCGGCGAGGGTGAGGCGACCCGCAAGGTGGCCGAAATCCGCGCCTCGCTCGCCGCCGATCACCACAAGCCCAAGCTGTCGGACCTGGTCGACAAGACCACCGGCAAGATCCGCCCGATCCTGTGGGCGGGCATCGGCCTTGCCGTGTTCCAGCAGCTCGTCGGCATCAACGTGGTCTTCTATTATGGCGCGACCCTGTGGGAAGCGGTCGGCTTCTCGGAGGATTATGCGCTCCAGACCAACATCCTGTCGGGCGTGCTGTCGATCGGCGCGTGCCTGTTCACCATCGCGACGGTGGATAAGATCGGTCGCAAGCCGCTGTTGCTGATCGGCTCGGCGGGCATGGCGGTGACGCTGGCGATCGTCGCCTATGCCTTCTCGACCGCCGTCACCGCCGCGAACGGCGCGGTGAGCCTGCCCGGCAATAACGGCCTGATCGCGCTGGTTGCGGCGAACCTCTACGTCATCTTCTTCAACGCCAGCTGGGGCCCGGTCATGTGGGTGATGCTGGGCGAGATGTTCCCGAACCAGATCCGCGGATCGGGGCTGGCGGTGTCGGGCTTTGCCCAGTGGATCGCCAACGCCGCCATCTCGGTCAGCTTCCCCGCGCTTGCGGTGTCGCCGGGCCTGAGCGTGACCTATTTCGGCTATGCCTTCTTCGCGGCGCTGTCGTTCTTCTTCGTCCGCGCGATGGTGAACGAAACGCGCGGTCGCGAGCTGGAAGACATGGCGGGATAATCCCCGCCTTCCCACGTGGCGCCGGACAGGCCCGCTTCCCCATGGGAGGCGGGCCTTTTCGTTCGGGCCGGACGGATGCGGGAGAGGCTAGCCCCGCCCCGCCTGCATCAGGATCGAGTCGGAGGGCAGCAGCCGGTCCATGAAGGGCAGCATCGCCGCACCGATCGCGGGGGCGTCCTGCGCCATGCGGGCGGGGCGGATGGCGGGACGGGCGGGCAGCTCGATGGCGGCGAGCGCCTGTCGCAGTCCTTCGGCCAGCCGATGGAGTAGCCGGCAGGGCAGCCGTCCGCCGATCAGGATGGCATCCGGGTCGAACAGGGTGGTGACCGCGACGAAGGGCTGGGTCAGCGCGTCGATCGAATCGGCGATCCACTGATCGATCACCGCGCGCATGACCGGATCGTCGCTCTCGTCCAGCGTTTCGGGCGAATCCAGCCTGCGCCCCGCCGCCGCCAGTCGCACCTGAAGTCCCGCGAGCGACACCGTATCCTGCACGATCGCGTTGGGGCGTCCGGCGGTCGGGTCGGGCATCAGCCCGATCTCGCCCGAACGGCGATGCGCGCCGCGATGATAGCTGCGATCGATGATCAGCCCGCCGCCCAGCCCCGCGGTGATCAGCAGGTAGAAGAAGCTGGGGCAGTCGAAATCGCGATCATATTGCGCCTCGCCCAGCGCGGCCGCGGCCGCATCATTGTCGCGGTGGATCGGCCAGGGCAGCACGGGGGCGAGCAGCGCGTTCAGCGCAACCCCGGTCCAGGCATCGTAGCCGCCCGTCTGATTGGGGAGCGATCGGTCGACCCCGTCGGGCATCGCCACCCCTACGCCCAGCACGCGCGTCCGGTCGACGCCGCCCTCGGCCAAGGCAGGCTCCAGCACGTCATCCAGAAAGGCCAGGACGTCGGCCGGACTGGGAAAGCCGATCTCGCGCGTCGCCCGCGCCCGCACCACCCCGCTCAGGTCCAGGACGGCCAGCGCCAGATGGTCGCGGTCGATGGTCAGGCCGATGCCGAACGCGCCGTCGGGGCAGAGTTCGATCTTCCATGCCGGTTGGCCGCGCCCGCCCTGCATCCGCCCGGCGGTGCGGATCAGGCCCATCTCGGTCAGCCGCCCGGTGATGTTGGCGATGGTCGGCGGGGTCAGCCCGGTCTGGTTGGCGATCGCGATCCGGGTCGTTTCGCCGTGGAAGCGGATGACCTGCAGCACGGTACGGAGATTATAGTCGCCCGCCCGTTCCATATTGGTGCCCGAAAGCCCGCGCGACAGCCGGGCATCGCGGCTATGCGCATCCGCCATGTGCAATCGGGCAGGCGGCTTGGACTGCGGCGGTCGCATCTGGTTCGTCTCCCATGGTGAAGCGAACCTGTATTCATTCGCCCTTGTTATGCGGCTGTCAGGATCGACCCGACGGACCGGGCAGGTCAAGCGCTATCGATCGACCGGATCGCCGCCCCGGGCATCGGCGCGACGATCCGGTGCGCGATCAGGCGGCGGGCGTCAGCCGGATCAGCCGTCCCTGCGACTCGCCACCATCCTCCAGCACATAGATCGCGCCGTCCGGCCCCTGTTCGACCTCGCGGATACGCGCGCCCATGTCCCACTGGTCGCCCTTGGCGGCGCTGGTGCCGTTCAGGTCGACGCGGACCAGCGACTTGCTCGACAGCCCGCCGATAAAGGCGTCGCCACGCCATTGCGGGAATAGCGAGCCGGAATAGATCATCAGCCCGCCCGGCGAGATGACCGGGTTCCACCAGACCTTGGGCGCTTCATAGCCGTCGCCCGCGCGGTGGTCGGGAATGTCGCGGCCGTCATAATGCGAACCGTTGGAGGCATTGGGCCAGCCATAGTTGCGGCCCGGCAGGATCAGGTTGACCTCGTCGCCGCCCTTGGGCCCCATCTCCTGCTCCCACAAATTGCCCGAGGCATCGAAGGCGAGGCCGAGCAGGTTGCGATGGCCATAGGACCAGACCGCCGGATCGAAGCCTTGCGCCGCCAGCGGATTGCCGGCGGCGGGCTTGCCGTCCAGGGTCAGGCGCAGGACCTTGCCCAAGGTCGCCTTGGGGGCTTGCGCAGGGGTGAATTTCTGGCGCTCGCCCGCGGTGAAGAACAGAAATTGGCCATCGGGGGAGAAGGCGATGCGGCCCGAATAATGGCCGTCGCCCGTCACGGCGGGGCTGGCGCCCCACAAGGTCTCGATTCCGGTCAGTTGCGCGGTGCCGTTGGCCTCCTGCAACCGGCCCCGCGCGAGCACGACATGCTTGCCGCCCTCGGTCGCGGCCGAATAGCTGAAATAGACACGGCCGCTCTGGGCGAAATCGGGGGCGAGGACCACATCCATCAGGCCGCCCTGGCCCGCCGAATCGACGCCGATCCGCGCGATCGTCTGGCGCTGCTGCCCGTCCGCGCTGACCAGCAGCATCCGGCCGTCCTTCTCGGTGACGAGCATCCGCCGGTCGGGCAGGAAGGTCATCGCCCAGGGCGCATCGAAATCGGCGATGACGGTACGGCCGAAGGGCTGGCCATCGACCACCGTCGCGGGCGGCGTGGCGGACGTGGAGGGCGAGGGCGTCGCGCCGGGGGAAACCGTGACGGGGGACGTGCCGCCCGTCCCATCGGACGCCGGACCATTGCCCGAACAGGCGATCAGCGCCACCGGAAGGGTGGCGAGCAGCGGCAGTTTCATGGTCGTCTCTCCCGTCCGGGGCCGGCGCGGCTCCGATCAAGTGGCGTAACGTTTCGATATGCGTGCTTGTTTCGCAAGAGCGTTGCGCGTATATACTGCGACATTCTCTTACATCGTCGGGTGAAAGAGGCTGCGGGAAGACTTCCGCGGCACCGATCCGGCACATCTGGAGCTTTCATGGCGGACATCGCCCTTCTGACGCAACTCATCGAACCCGAGGCCAAGGCGCTCGGCTTCGAACTCGTGCGCGTGAAGATGTATGGTGGCACGTCGGACCCCACGCTTCAGGTGATGGCCGAGCGCCCCGACACGCGCCAGCTCAACATCGACGACTGCGCCGACCTGTCGCGCCGCATCTCCGACGTGATGGACGCGCTGGAGGCGGAAGGCCGCGATCCGATCGACCATGCGTACCGGCTGGAGGTTTCCTCGCCCGGTATCGACCGCCCGCTGACCCGGCTGAAGGACTTCGCCGACTGGGCGGGGCATGAGGCGCGGATCACGCTGGCCGAGAAGCTGAACGGTCGCAAGCAGTTCAAGGGCGACCTGAACGGGGTCGAGGGCGAGACGGTGGCGATCACCGATGGGGAGGGCGTTCGCCACGAACTGCCCTTCGCCGCGATCGACGACGCCAAGCTCGTGATGACCGACCGGCTGATCGCCGCGACGGTGCCGCTGTCCCCCGAGGGCGCGGAAGAGGTTTATTATCAGGACGCGCCCGACACGGACGGCGCCACGACGGAAGGACGGCACTGATGGCTACCGCCATTTCCGCCAACAAGGCGGAACTGATCGCGATCGCGAATGCGGTCGCGTCCGAGAAGATGATCGACAAGGCGATCGTCATCGAGGCGATGGAGGACGCGATCCAGCGCGCCGCCCGTGCCCGCTACGGCGCCGAGAACGACATTCGCGCGAAGCTCGATCCGAACTCGGGCGACCTTCGCCTGTGGCGCGTCGTCGAGGTGGTCGAGCAGGTCGATGACTATTACAAGCAGATCGACCTTAAGGGTGCCGAGAAGCTGCAAAAGGGTGCCGCGATCGGCGACTTCATCGTCGATCCGCTGCCCCCGATCGAATTCGGCCGCATCGCGGCGCAGGCGGCCAAGCAGGTCATCTTCCAGAAGGTCCGCGATGCCGAGCGCGACCGTCAGTATGACGAGTTCAAGGACCGCCAGGGCGAGATCATCACCGGCGTCGTCAAGCGCGTCGAATTCGGTCACATCGTCGTCGATCTGGGCCGCGCCGAGGGCGTGATCCGTCGCGACCAGCAGATCCCGCGCGAAGTCGTCCGCGTGAACGACCGCATCCGCTCGCTGATCCTGAACGTCCGCCGCGAGAATCGCGGGCCGCAGATCTTCCTGAGCCGCGCGCACCCCGACTTCATGAAGAAGCTGTTCGCGCAGGAAGTGCCCGAAATCTATGATGGCATCATCGAGATCAAGGCCGCCGCGCGCGATCCGGGCAGCCGCGCCAAGATCGGCGTGATTTCGCACGACTCGAGCATCGATCCGGTCGGCGCCTGTGTCGGCATGAAGGGCAGCCGCGTCCAGGCCGTCGTGCAGGAAATGCAGGGCGAGAAGATCGACATCATCCCCTGGTCGCCCGACACCGCGACCTTCGTGGTCAACGCGCTCCAGCCCGCCAATGTCAGCCGCGTCGTGATCGACGAGGAAGAGGACCGGATCGAGGTCGTCGTCCCCGACGATCAGCTCAGCCTCGCCATCGGTCGTCGCGGCCAGAATGTGCGCCTCGCCAGCCAGTTGACCGCCAAGGCGATCGACATCCTGACCGAGGCCGATGCCTCCGAGAAGCGTCAGAAGGAGTTCGTCGCGAACTCCGAGATGTTCCAGAACGAGCTGGACGTGGACGAGACGCTGGCCCAGCTGCTGGTCGCCGAGGGCTTCGGTGCGCTGGAAGAGGTCGCCTATGTCGAGCTGGACGAGCTGGCCGCGATCGAGGGCTTTGACGAGGACCTGGCGCAGGAGCTGCAGAGCCGTGCGCAGGAAGCGCTGGACCGCCGCGAACAGGCCGCCCGTGACGAGCGTCGTGCGCTGGGCGTCGAGGATGCGCTGGCCGAGATGCCGTACCTGACCGAGGCGATGCTGGTCACGCTGGGCAAGGCGGGCATCAAGACGCTGGACGATCTCGCCGACCTCGCGACCGACGAACTGGTCGAGAAGAAGCGTGCCGAGCCGCGTCGCCGTGGCGACGATACCCCGCGCGCAGCGCCGAAGGGCGGGATTCTCGCCGAATACGGCCTGAGCGACGAGCAGGGTAACGAGATCATCATGGCCGCCCGCGCCCACTGGTTCACTGATGAGGAGGAACCCGTCGCCGCTGAGACCGCCGAAGCGGAGGGCGACGAAGCCTGATGCCGTTCGTCTCGATCCGTCTGGCGGGCACCGCCTCCAAGCAGCAAAAGGCCGAGATCGTCGCCGACGTGACTCGTTCGCTGGTGGAGCGGCTGGGCAAGAACCCGGCCGCCGTCCAGATCGTGATCGAGGAGGTCTCCACCGAAAATTACGGCGCGGGCGGTCTGCTGATCGCCGACCGTGATGCTCCTGCCTCCAGCACCCGGGGAGACGCGCATGCGGAACCGGGACAATGAGCGCGGTGGCGTAACATCCGCTCCGGCCAGGAAGGGCCGGAGTCCCAGAGAGTCCGCGAAGGCCGCCCGCGATTCGATCGACGGGCCGGTCCGCCGCTGCATCCTGTCGGGCGAGCATGACGCGCGCCCGCATCTGATCCGTCTGGCGCTCGCGCCCGACGGGCGGGTGCTGCCCGATGTGCGTGCGAAAGCGCCGGGCCGGGGCGGCTGGATCGGCGTCACGCGCGGCGAACTCGAAACCGCGATCGCCAAGGGGCGGTTGAAGGGGGCATTGGCGCGCGCGTTCAAGACGGGCGAGTTCTCGATCCCCGACGACCTGCCCGCGCTGATCACCGCCGCGCTGGAGCGCAATGCGCTCGACCGGCTGGGACTCGAGTCGCGCTCGGGGATGCTACTGACGGGATCGGACAAGATCGCGACGGCGGCACGATCGGGACAGTTGCATGCACTCTATCACGCCGCCGATGCGGGCGAGGATGGGTGCCGCAAGCTGGCGCAGGCGTGGCGCGTGGGATCGGACCGTGAAGGTTCCGATCTCAAGGGGTTGGCACTGCCCGCCACACGCCCCATATTGTCATTGGCGTTGGGCCGCGAAAATGTGGTACACATCGGCCTGACAGATCGTAACGCGGCAAAGCGGGTGAGCGAAGCGCTCGACCGCTGGCTGCATTTTATCGGACCTGACCCTGTGGCAACGCCTTGCGAAACGGCCTCGCAAGGCGCATCGGCGTCCGACCTTACTGGTGACCGACCGGCCGTGACCGTACACGAGGATTTTGAGTGAGCGAGACCGACAACGACAAGCCGAAACTCGGAATGCGCCAGCCCCTGGGGCTGAAGCGCACGGTCGAGACCGGCAAGGTGAAGCAGAGCTTCAGCCACGGCCGCTCGAACACCGTGATCGTCGAGACGAAGCGCCGTCGCGTCCTGGGCCCGCAGGGTGGCGCCGCCCCCGAGGCGGCCGCCCCTGCGCCGACCCCGGCACCCGTGGCTGCGCCCGCGCCGACCCCGGTTGCCCCGCCGCGTCCGATCCCGTCCAACGAGACGGCACAGGAGCGTCAGGCTCGCCTGCTGCGCGAGGCCGAGGAACAGCGCCTCGCCATGCAGGAAGAGGCGCGCCGCCGCGAAGACGCCGAGCGTCAGCAGCGGGCCGAGGAAGAGCGCCAGCGCGCCGAAGAGCGTGCGCGTGCCGCCGCCGAGGCTGCTGCCGCGCCCGCTCCCGCCCCTGCACCGGAACCCACGCCGGCCCCGGCTCCCGCTCCCGCCCCGGAGCCTGTCGCCGAGGCCCCCGCGCAGGAAGCCGCGCCCGCCGCGCCGACCATCTCGGTACAGCCGCGTCCGTTCCGTCCGGTCGAGCGCCCGGTGATCCCGGCCCCCGAACCCAAGGTGGAAGCGCCGAAGGTGGAAGCCCCCAAGGTCGAGGCTCCGGCCCCGACTCCGGCGCCCGCACCCGCTCCGGTCGCGGCGAAGCCCGCCCCTGCGCCCGCTCCCGCTCCGGTCGTTCCGACGCCGCCGGTTCTGGGTCGCGACCCTTCGATGCCCGCGCCGCGCCGCTTCTCGCCGGTGCAGCGTCCCGAAATCCCCAAGCCCGCGCCCAAGCCTGCCCCGGCACCCGCGGCGGCGGCCGCTCCGGCGGCTGCGCCCTCGGGCAATGCCGGTTCGGCTCCCTCGGGCGGTGCTCCGCGTTCGATGCCTGCGGGCCAGCCCACTCCGCGCAACGCGCCGCCCAGCCGTCCGCAGCAGCGCGACCGCAAGGGTGACGAGCGTCGCGGCGGCAAGCTGACCGTCAACCGCGCCCTGAACGAGGACGGCGCGCGCGCCCGTTCGCTGGCCGCGCTGAAGCGTGCCCGCGAAAAGGAAAAGCGTGGCTTTGGCGGCCCGCGTGAGCCGCAGGTCAAGCAGGTCCGTGACGTGCAGGTGCCCGAGGCGATCACCGTCCAGGAACTGGCCAACCGCATGGCCGAGAAGGGCGCGGACCTGGTCAAGGCGCTGTTCAAGATGGGCATGCCCGTCACCATGACGCAGACGATCGACCAGGACACGGCCGAGTTGCTCGTCACCGAGTTCGGGCACAATATCGTCCGCGTCTCGGACAGCGACATCGACCTGGCGCTCGACACCAGCGAGGATGCGGTCGAGAGCCTGCAGCCGCGCCCGCCGGTCGTCACGATCATGGGCCATGTCGATCATGGCAAGACCTCGCTGCTCGACGCGCTGCGCGGCACCGACGTGGTGCGCGGCGAGGCGGGTGGCATCACCCAGCATATCGGCGCCTATCAGGTCACGCTGAAGGACAAGTCGAAGATCACCTTCCTCGACACGCCGGGCCACGAGGCCTTCACCCAGATGCGCGCGCGCGGCGCCGACGTCACGGATATCGTGGTGCTGGTGGTTGCGGCCGATGACGGGCTGATGCCGCAGACGATCGAGGCGATCAACCACACCAAGGCGGCCGGCAAGCCGATGATCGTGGCGATCAACAAGATCGACAAGCACGACGCCAATCCGCAGCGCGTCCGTGAGCGTCTGCTGGAGCATGACGTGCAGGTCGAGGAAATGGGCGGCGAAACCCAGGACGTCGAAGTGTCGGCGCTGAAGAAGATCGGCCTGGATACGCTGATCGAGAAGATCCAGCTTCAGGCCGAGCTGCTCGAACTGGCCGCCAACCCCGATCGCGCCGCCGAGGGCAGCGTGGTCGAGGCCAAGCTCGACAAGGGTCGTGGTCCGGTTGCGACCGTGCTGGTCACGCGCGGCACGCTGAAGGTCGGCGACGTGTTCGTCGTCGGCGCGGAAAGCGGCAAGGTCCGTGCGCTGGTCGATGACAAGGGCCGTCAGGTGAAGGAAGCCGGACCTGCGATGCCGGTCGAGGTCCTGGGCCTGTCGGGCGTGCCGCAGGCAGGCGATCTGCTCCAGGTCGTCGAGAACGAGGCCCGCGCCCGCGAGGTCGCCGAGTATCGCCAGAGCGTGCTGCTCCAGAAGCGCACCACCTCGGCCCCGGCCAGCCTGGAGTCGATGTTCTCGGCGCTGAAGGCGAACCAGGCCAAGGAATATCCGCTGGTCGTCAAGGCGGATACGCAGGGGACCGTCGAGGCGATCGTGGCGTCGATCAACAAGATCGCGTCCGACCTCATCAAGGCGCGCATCCTGCACTCGGGCGTCGGTGGCATCACCGAGTCGGACGTGACGCTGGCGGCCGCCAGCGGTGCGCCGATCATCGGCTTCAACGTCCGTGCCAATGCCAAGGCGCGCGAGATCGCCGAGCGGAACAAGGTGGCGTTGAAATATTACGACGTCATCTATGACCTGATCGACGAGATCCGGGCGGGCATGGCCGGTGAGCTGGGTCCCGAGGCGTTCGAAACGGTCGTCGGCCGCGCCGAAATCCGCGAGGTCTTCTCGGCGGGCAAGATCGGCAAGGCCGCCGGTCTGCTGGTTACCGAGGGTGTCATCCGCAAGGCGCTCAAGGCGCGCATCACGCGCAACGACGTCATCATCTACCAGGGCGAGATCAACTCGCTCCGCCGGTTCAAGGACGATGTCGCCGAGGTTCGCGCCGGTCTGGAATGCGGTGTGACGTTCACGCAGAACTTCACCGACATCAAGCCTGGCGACTATCTCGAAACCTTCGAGGTCGAACTGCGCGAGCGTTCGCTCTGATGCGGGCAGGGTGGTGGGATCGCTCCTGCCGCCCGCCTTTGCCGGACATGATCGCGGTCGTCCGTCGGGCGGCCGCGATTTCCGTTTGAAGAAGAACTATCATGGTCCAAGCCAAAAACCCCGCCGAACCCTCGGTCCGCCTGCTCCGCGTCGGCGAGCAGGTCCGCCATATCCTGTCGGAAATCCTGGCGCGCGGCGACGTGCATGACGAAACGCTCGCCAAGCACATGGTCAGTGTGACCGAAGTCCGCATGTCGCCCGACCTGCGCCACGCGACGGTGTTCGTGAAGCCGCTGCTCGGCAAGGACGAGGACGTGGTGATCAAGGCGCTGCGCACCAACACCGCCTATCTCCAGCGCGAGGTCGCGACGCGGGTGAAGATGAAATACGCCGCCAAGCTGAAGTTCCTGGCCGACGAGAGCTTTGACGAGGGCAGCCATATCGACTCGATCCTCCGCTCGCCGCAGGTCGCGCGCGATCTGGACGAGGGGGACGAGGGCTAAAGGACCCTCGCTCCCGAAGTCGAAGGCCAAGGGTTATAGTTCGCGCGGAGGCGCGGAGGCGCCGAGAAGAAGGCTTCCGTGTTCGAATGTTGTACCACCCAGACAGAAGGCTGGGGCCGAGTAACCCCGTCGTCGATGGCGCGCCGCGCCGGGGTGGGGCTCGGGGAGATTGGGCAACCCCCTCTGCGCCCCTGCGCGAACCAAGATCAGACCGAATTCCTTCTCCTTCGCCTTCGCTAAGGCTGAGCGGTCGTCGGGAATGATCTAGAGCGTCGAGCGTGAAGCAGGAATCAAGGGGGATTCCACTTTATCAGGAAATGTGATTCCTCCTGATCTGGAGGTGGATCATGGGTCGAGCATATTCAGGCGATCTACGGGACCGGATAGT
>NZ_JBCNNI010000034.1:0-44120 GCF_039594485.1 Sphingomonas sp.
GACCTCTTCTGTCATGCTCGCGCCGAGCGGTTTTGGTCCAGCCCATGTGATCTCCGTGGTCTTCGCAACCCTCGATCAATCACAACTGGCTGAAATCGCTCAACTCAATTTTCGGTCGGGCTCTTAGTCGCGCTGTAGACCGTGGTCGCGGGGAAGGCCATTTCGCCCGAGATGCTGCCGATCAGGATGATCCGCCCGCCGTCGCGAAGATGCGGCAGCGCGGCGCGGGTGCCGACGTGCAGGCCCTTCACATTGACGCCGAACTGGCGGTCGTAGGTCTCGTCGGTGTACTCGGTAACGGTCGAGAATTCGGCCACCCCGGCATTGTGGACGAGGATGTCGATCCTACCCAGGGCAGCGGCGGCCTGTTCGACGCCCGCGCGTTGCGAGGCGGGATCGGCGGCGTTGGCCTGGAAGGCGAAGGCGGTGCCGCCCGCGCTCTCGATCGCCGCCACGGTGGCGTCGGCCGCCGCCTTGTTGCCGGCATAGGTGATCGCCAAGGTCGCGCCGTCGGCCGCCAGCCGCTTGGCGATCGCCGCTCCGATGCCGCGCGATCCGCCGGTGACGAGCGCTGTCTTGCCCTGAATCGACATATATATTCTCCAGAAATGCTGGCCCGCGATCACGGCATCGTGCGCTGTCGGCAGGCGAGAGATGGGGTGATGCTTCAATAGTTCAATAATTCCGAACTATTAAATTTACTGTTGTCCCCTATATCTGGCGCATGGCCCGCTTCACCCATCCCCGGCTGGAAGACGTTCCGCTCGATCTGGCGCTGCATGCGCTGGCCGATCCCAATCGGCTGGCCATGGTGGCGCGGCTTGCCGCGACCGAGCGGCTGAGCTGCACCGAGGCCGCGCCCTGCGAGTCCATCCCGAAAAGCACCCTGTCCAACCACTTGAAGCTGCTGCGCGGGGCGGGGCTGATCGAGACGACGCAAGCCGGGCGCGAGATGATCAACACGTTGCGCCGCGCCGAATTCGACCGGCGCTTTCCCGGCCTGCTCGACGCGGTGCTGGCCAACCGACCGGCCTGATTACCCGCCGATCGCGTTGAGTTCGGCCACTGTATCCTCCGGCAGCGTCAGCGATGCCGCAGCAAGGTTCTCGTGGAGATGCGCCACCGACGAGGTGCCCGGGATGAGCAGGATGTTGGGCGAGCGCTGGAGCAGCCAGGCGAGCGCCACCTGCATCGGCGTGGCCTTGAGCCGCGCCGCCACGTCGGAGAGCGCCGCCGACTGGAGCGGGCTGAACCCGCCAAGCGGGAAGAAGGGGACATAGGCGATACCCTCCGCCGCCAGCGCGTCGATAAAGGCATCGTCGTCGCGGTGGGCGAGGTTGTATTGGTTTTGGACGCCAATGATCTCGGCGATGTCGCGGGCTTCCTCGAACTGTGTCGGCGTCACGTTGCTCAGCCCGATATGGCGCACCAGCCCCTGCCGCTGGAGATCCGCCACCGCCTTGAGCGGCGCCGCGAGTGATCCCTCGGCGGGGCCGTGGACATCGAACATCAGGCGCAGGTTGACGACGTCGAGCGTCTCCAACCCAAGGTTCGTCAGATTGTCCTCGACCGCGCGGGCCAGCTCGTCCGCCGCGAACGCGGGCAGCCAGGATGCATCGTCCCCGCGCCGCGCGCCGATCTTGGTGACGATCAGCAGATCGTCGGGGTAGGGAGACAGCGCTTCGTGGATCAGTCGGTTGGTGACGTGCGGGCCATAGAAGTCGCTGGTGTCGATGTGGTTGACGCCAGCCTCGACAGCGGCGCGAAGTACGGCGAGCGCCGCATCATGGTCGCGCGGCGGGCCGAACACGCCGGGTCCGGCGAGTTGCATCGCGCCATAGCCGAGCCGCTTCACGGCGCGTCCGGCGAAGGAATAGGTGCCTGCCTGGTCGATCGTCATTGTTGTTCTCCTGTGCTGCCTCCCAGATATGGCTTGCGGATCATCGCGATAAGCCGGAGTGATCCGTACGGGCTGTGCGGAAAACCGAACAATGAAGGCGGACCTTGCCGATCTCAACGCGTTCCTGGCGGTCGCACAGGCGCGGGGCTTCCGCGACGCGGCGCGGACCGTCGGGTCGAGCGCATCGACGCTGAGCGAAGCGGTGCGGCGGCTGGAAGCGCGGCTGGGCGTCCGGCTGCTTCATCGCACCACCCGCAGCGTTGTGCCGACGGAGGTGGGGACGCGGCTGATCGAGCGGCTGGCGCCGGCACTGGGCGAGGTGGAGGCGGCGCTCGACGTCGTGAACCTGTTCCGCGACCGGCCAGCCGGTACGCTCAGGCTCAACGTGCCGGTCAGCGCGGCACGGCTGGTGCTGCCGACGATCCTGCCCGGCTTCCTCGCCGCTTATCCGGATATTCAGGTCGAGATCGTCGCCGAGGATATCCTGGTCGATATGGTGGCGTCGGGCTGCGATGCCGGCATTCGCTATGACGAACGGCTGGAGCAGGATATGATCGCAGTGCCGATCGGTCCGCGCGTCCAGCGCTTCGCGACCGCCGCGGCGCCGGCCTATCTTAAGGCGCGTGGCCGGCCGGCGCATCCGCGCGATCTGCTCGAGCACGCCTGCATGCGCGGTCGCTTCACCAGCGGCATGCTGACCAGCCCCTGGGAATTCGAGCGCGACGGCGAGATCGTGCGGATCGAGCCGCAGGGGCCGTTGATCGCCAGCGTTGCCGGTGCGGTGGATCTGCTAGTCGACGTTGCGTCGGCCGGTGGCGGCATCATCCACCTGTTCGAGGATTGGCTCGTGCCGGCGCTGGCCAGCGGCGTGCTCGAACCGGTGCTGCCCGAATGGTGGCAATCCTTCTCCGGCCCGTTCCTCTATTATTCCGGCCGCCGCCTCATACCGCCGCCGCTGCGTGCGCTCCTCGACTTCATCCGCGGTTAGAGCATCGCGAGCGGCTCGGGGCCGCGTGGCGACGGGAACAGGTCGTCGAGGCGTCGTAGCTCGGCTTCGGATAGTGTGAGGTCCAACGCCGCCCGGTTGTCCCGCACATGGGCGACGGACCCGGCCTTGGGGATGGGGAGGATACCGTCCCGCGTCAGCAACCAGGCGAGAGCGAGTTGCGCGGGCGTGGCGTCGCGCTCGGCGGCCATTTGGGCAAGGCTGGGATGGGCCACCAAGCGGCCTTGCTCGACCGGACTGTAGGCCATGACCGGCATGCGATGCTGCGCGAGCCATGGGATCAGGTCATATTCCGGACCACGTCGGGTCAGGTTGTAGAGGATCTGGTCGGTCTGGCACCCCTCGCCCCCGCTCGCGACGAGTTCCGCCATGTCGTCAGTATCGAGGTTGCTGACGCCCCAGCGCAGGATCTTGCCCGCTGCGACCAGTCGCTCCATCGCCTCCGCCGTCTCCGCCAGCGGCACGCGCCCGCGCCAATGCAGTAGGTACAGGTCGAGCCGGTCGGTCCCGAGCCGGGCGAGGCTCGCTTCGCAGGCATGCTGGAGCCGGTCGCGTGCGGCATTCTGCGGATAGGCCTTGCTGACGAGAAACACCTCGTCGCGCATGCTCGCGATAGCTTCGCCGACGAGGCGTTCGGACTCGCCGTCGGCATACATCTCGGCGGTGTCGATCAGGGTCAGGCCGAGCGACAGCCCCTCGCGCAGCGCGGCGATCTCGTCCGGTCGGCGGGCGGGGTCTTCCGCCATCATCCAGGTGCCTTGGCCAAGCGCGGGGACGGTCGTACCGTCCGGAAAGCGGATCGTCTTCATGCGGCGGTCAACGTTCGACCCAGTGCATCGGGCCAACTTCCGGTTCGTGACGCCGCGCGCGGCCGTTGCGGCGCAGCCAAGTCAGGCGACCGTGACTCCCTTCCAAAAGGCGATGCGTCCGCGGATGTTTCCCGCTTCGGGCTTGGGATCGGGGTAATACCAGGCGGCGTCGGGATTGTCGGCGCCCGCGACGTGCAGGCTGTAATAATGCGCCGTTCCCTTCCAGGGGCAGATTGAAGTCGTGCCGCTCGGCCGCAAGAGCGCGGTGTCTACGCTCTGCTCGGGGAAATAGTGGTTGCCCTCGACGATGACCGTATCATCGCTATCGGCGATCCGTACGCCGTTCCATTTTGCTTCCACCATCATGCGTCTCCTGACGCCGATGGACGTCGGTATCCGGTCCACGTCCGTCAAGATCATGCCTGGGGACATTCAATGGGGCGGTGTCAAACAATGGAGCGGTGTCAAAGCAGACCGATCCTGCTAACGGACCGCTATGCTGAAAACCCGCATGAAGCGCATCGCCGCCAGGACGGAACACGAGCTTCAGCGCCTCGCTGCCATCGAGGCGGCGGTGGCCGCGTTGGGCGATGAGGATCTGCTCGACTTCGCCGACATCTTCGCCGCGGGCGATCAGACGCCGCTGCGTGTCATGGCGGAGGATCAGATGCGTCGGCGCGGCCTCAGCCTGTGAGGAAAATGCCGTCCCGCTTCCGGCGTCTCGATGGGGCACTGGCGGACCTGCCGGTCGAAGAGCCGATGCTGCTCACCGAGCTCGACGGTTTCCTGACCGGGCTTATCGTCTGTCCCGAGCCGATCCCTACGAATGAGTGGATGACGGTCATATGGGGCGTCGAGGGCGATGGCGTTCCGCCCTTCGACGATCCCCTCGACGTACAATGGTTCGTCAAAGCGGTCGCGGCGCGCCGCGACGAGATCGCGCGTGACCTGTCCCGCGGCAAGTTGCAGCCGATCCTCGACGTCGACGAGCGGGATGGCGAGGTTCTGTGGGAATATTGGATTGACGGCTTTTCTAACGCGATCGCGTTGCGGCCAGACGCGTGGGATGCGGCCGCCGCCGATGCGGCATGGGCCGATCCATGGCACCGCCTGCTGGCGCTGATCGCAATCGCGCGTGATGAAAGCGAACTCGACAGCGTCGAGGTCAACGCCTTCCAGGATCGTGCGGTGGCCGAGCTGACGGATACGGTCCAGCGCCTCTACGCGGCGCGTACGCGGGTCGGCGAGGCGAAGCCGATCGCCGTGGATGCGGTCGCGGCGGCAAAGACCGGCCGCAACGATCCATGTCCTTGCAGATCGGGTAAGAAGCATAAGCATTGCTGCGCCTGAACTGACCTCAGACCAGGCGGTCTCATCTGATCCTCGCCGCACCGGATCGACCAAGCGCTGCCCGTCCATGATAGGGACGGGCAACACGGGCGCGGCACGATACGAGGCGCTCGATTATTCCGGAAAATGAATCCCGCACAGCTTGTTGCCGTCGGGGTCGCGAAAATAGGCGAGTTCGATCGTACCCATGGACGCGGTATGACGCGGGCCGGGCGGGCCTTCGATCGACGTGCCGCCATTGGCCACAGCCGTATCGTGAAGTTGCTTCACCTGCTCGGGCGAGTCGCATGAGAAGGCCACGGTGCTGCCGTTCGCGACGGTCGCCGGTTTGTCGTTGATCGGCTGGCTGACGATGAAGTTGGTCCCCTTGCCATCATTGTAGATGAGCCGGGTGTGGCCGCTGTCGGCGATATTCCGCGCCGGTTCGCCGACGCCGAGCGTGCCCAGCACCGTGTCGTAGAAACGCTTCGATCGCTCGATGTCGTTCGATCCAACCATCGTGTGAAACAGCACGTCATTCTCTCCTGCTCAGGGTATTTCTCAAACGGACACAAACCCCGTCCGGGGCACGCGGTTGCTAGGCGCGGTTATCCAGTTCTGGCACGCCACTGCTGCGATCGGCATAGGCGGCGAGGAACGTTGGGCGGCGCTGCCACCGCTGCCAGAACGCATCGATATGTTCATAGCGCTCGTCGAGCGGCATCGCGTTCACCTCGAACTTGGAAAAGGCGATAGCAGTCGCCAGCGTGATGTCCCCGAAGGTCGGCTCCGCACCGCCGAGCAGCCAGTCGCGGCCATCGGCCAGATGCCGGTCGACCAGCGCGGTATGCGCCAACGCTTCCTTGCGGCAATGCTCGCCCCATGCCGGGTTCGAGGTCAGTTCGAGCTTGGGGCCGAGTCCCTGGTGCAGGACGTGGAACGCGGTGGTGATGCGGTAGAGGATGTGCACCCAGATGCGATTGTCCCACATGGCGTCGAGCCCTTGCTCCTCGGCCGTCTCGCCCATGATCCGGCGCCCCGGAAATGCCTGGTCGAGATAACGCACGACGGCGGCAGTTTCCGAGATGAAGCTGCCATCGGCCAATTCAAGCGTCGGGGTTTCACCCCATGGGTTCATCTTCAGGTGCTTCCACTGCCGCTGCTCGCCCATCGGCGACATATTGTAGACCTGCTCGTCGAAACGGTCGGCAATGCCTTTCTCGTGCAGGAAGATGCGCAGGCGCTGGGGATTGGGGAACGCCGAGGGAGAGGTGAACAGGCGGAGCTTCGTGGTCGGCGGCGGCGGGGATTGCGACATCATAGTTTTACCTACCAAGTGATCGGTAGACAGACAAATGCGCGCTTGCGTGATGGGCGTCAAGGTCTATCTACCACTTGGTCGGGTTGGCGAGACGGGTGGAGCAGTGGCGGTTTCAACATCCAGGGAAGCGGTGCTGGCCGCCGCACGGCGGACTGCGATGGCGCGTGGCTATAACGGCCTCAACTTCCGGGACATCGCTGCTGAAGTCGGGATCAAGGCGCCCAGCATCCATCATCATTTCGCAACCAAGGCCGATCTCGGCGCGGCGGTGGCGCGGCGCTATTGGGAAGACACGGTCGAGCAGCTCGATGCGATTGCTGACGAAGCGCCCGACCCGCTGGCCGCGCTACGCCGCTATCCCGAGATTTTCCGGGCCTCGCTGTCGAACGACAACCGCATCTGCTTGTCCAGCTTCATGGCCGCCGAATATGACGATCTTCCCCATCCGGTGAAGGCCGAGGTGCAATGCTTCGCCGACGTCAACGTCGCGTGGCTCGGCAAGCTGCTCGTTGATGCCAAGGTCGTCGAAGCGGGTGAAAGCGAAGCGAGGGCAAAGGCGATCTATGCGGCGGTTGCCGGCGCACAACTCTTCGCAAGGGGCCGATCGGACATCGCGCTCTTCGATAAGATGATCGCCAGCTACCGCGCGGTGGGGCTGTTGCCGGCATAGGCGCCGGGACGAACCGCTAAACTTAAAACCGCGCTTCGGTCCGCGTGCCTCGCTGTTTTGGCCAGGAACGACCAGCCATCGACGGACAAGCGTTCCTGCATGCACCACTGCGCCGACACGTCTCTTGCTAGCGTCCAATACCGTCCAAATCGCAATTGAAAATTGTGCCAATGCACTGTAGCAATGGGCTGTGCAGGCGGTACCTGCGCGCTGGTGGAATCAAGTACTTAGCTCGCAGATGCGTCGGGATGGGAATCCTGCCGCCCCAGCCATGTTTCTATTTAAGTCATTGTTTTAACGGCAGAAAATCGTTCACAGCCACTGGATTGGGCCGGTGGGTGTGACGGCTCCATGTGGAGATGCCGTGCCTGCAATCCAGAACGTCGAGCGCCGAGGCGCCGTCTATTACTGGCGCCGTACCGTCCGTTTTCAGGATGGTAAGCCTTTCACCCTACGTCTCAGCCTTCGAACCACTGCCCAGGCGGTGGCGCGCAGCATGGGATGCGCGATGACCGCGAAGAGTGAGACGCTGAAGATGACTTTGGGCAAGGACGGCCCAGCCGCAAAACTGACGACCGTCCAAAAGGCGGGAATTTTTCGCCAGGCGATGGAGGGGATGCGCGATCACCTCGAGCAGGTCCACGTCGGCTTCCAGCGTACCGAACCCGACGCGACCTTCATGATTGAGGGCCTAGTCGGAATCTACGAAGCTATGCTCAGAGATTTTGTCGTTCACGGCGTCCCAGAAAATGTCGGCAGCAGAGAGCATGTCGAGGCTCGATTCTCCGGGCTGACCGACGAGCAGAAGGAGACGCTGATCGACTTTTTCGCCGATCAGCCGGAATGGCGTGATACGATCCCACGACCGGGCGGCTCAAGATCTTCGAACGGCGGGTGTCGCCGAAACCGAGGACAATCTCGATATCGCCCGGAAGGTCAATCTAGAAGGAAGGCTGGCGGCCGCGCTGGAGTATCGGCGTCGTCTAGTCGACCCAGCGACTATGTGGGCGGCCATGACCGACGATCGTATCCCGGCTGCGCCGATGCCTTTCGCCGCTGTTGCTGCCGCGCCAGCGACCGTTCCTGCTCCGCTTCCACGGCGCGAGCCGGAGGTGGCCGAGCCGTGGGCATCAATGACGCCAACCCAGGCCGCGGAGCGGTTCATCGCCGACAATCCCAAGATCGTCGGTGATGCGAGGCGCAAGGCACGTTGGACGGAGAAGACCCGGACCCAGTTCCTGTCGGCGGCACGTCTGCTCGAGAAGAGCTACGGTGCCCTCCCAATACGCCTCCTGGGGCGCGAGGACGTCGTCAGGCTCAACGAGCACTTCTCACGTCTGCCCGTCAGTCACCACAAGTCGCGGCGCCACGACGCGATGTCGCTGGAGGAAATTTGCCGCGAGGCGGAGGCGGAGATCAAGGCTGGCACGCGCGACGCGAAGACGATCGGGCTCCAGTCGACCAGCACGAACCGCCACTTCCTCTTCCTAAAGGAATTGGTGGCATGGGTCGGAAAGCAGGTCAACGGTGTCGCCACCATTGACTGGTCGAACTTCCTCTATGAGGATGATCGCGATGCACGCGATCAGCGTGATGCGTACACCGAGGAGGAAGGTCGGCAACTGTTTCGTCTGCCGATCTGGATGGGGTCGCGATCGCTCGGGCGTCGGCTCGAGCAGGGGACTGAAATTTGGCACGACGCGGGCTTTTGGGTGCTGCCCATTGCCTGGTACACCGGATGCCGGCGCGAGGAAATCTGCCAGCTGACGCTCGAT
This sequence comes from Sphingomonas sp., assembly GCF_039594485.1. Lineage (GTDB taxonomy): Bacteria > Pseudomonadota > Alphaproteobacteria > Sphingomonadales > Sphingomonadaceae > Sphingomonas. The sequence goes on from NZ_JBCNNI010000034.1 coordinate 8,811, forward strand.
GACATCGGTGAGGAGAAAGGCATCTGGTTCTTTACGATCACCGACGAGAACGGTGGGCGAGTCAAGAATAAGGCGGCGGTTCGACTGGTGCCATTCGCTGACGAACTGATACGGCTCAGGCTACCGGAATACGTCAAAGCGCTGCGTGCCGCAGGCGAGACGATGCTGTTTCCGGAGCTTCGGACCGCGTCGGGCAAGCGGAGCTATGGGGATGTCTATTACAAGAACTGGTGGATGAAGATCGCCAAGAAGCTGGACTTCATCGAACCGGGTCAGGCCATCCACTCGTTCCGGCACACAGTCACGACGGAGTTGAAGCATCGCGAGGTCTTCCTCGAAACCCGTGCTGATCTCGTCGGCCATACCATGAGCGGGGAAACTGCCGGTCGCTACTCGAAGGCGGCGCGGTTGACCCGGCTGAAGGAGGCGGTGGACCAGATCCCCAAAGTTACCGACCGCCTTCAACCGCTGCCGACGCGCCTTTTGCCTAGCTCCAGCCGCCAGCCTCGCCCGGCTCGATTAAAGGCTGGTGAATGACATGCGTCGTCAGGGTGGTATCCGGTGAGAAACGGCCGACTTTGGAACTTTGTTGCCGTTCGCCTGCGGCACGTCGAACGGCGCCTCTTGTCAGAAGCCGACGTTCAACGTTTGCACGACCGGCCTCTGGGAACGTCAGAAGTTGGTGGGTGCACGAACCCGCTGCGCGGGAGGGGGTGCGGGGCGCGGTTTGAGGTGACGTCGCCAGCGTAGCGTGTTGGTTGAGCGCTATTGGAAGCAGGCAGAGCATCGGGGTTCCACGAGAGGAGCCTTGCCATGACCATCCTTGCCCCGGTTGTTGCCGTCAGCCCGCTACGCCAGCGTCTCATCGACGAGATGGATCTGCGCCGTTTCGGCCACGAGACGCAGCGCAACTACATCCGCGATGTCGGCCGGTTCGCGACGTTCCTGGGGCGGTCGCCCGACACGGCGACGGCAGAAGAGGTGCGGTGCTTCCAGATCGAGCAATGTGACCTGGGCGTGCCGGCGCCGACCATGAACGCCATCGTGTCGGCGCTGCGGTTCTTCTTCACACAGACGCTCGACCGCCCGGATTTAGCTCGCAAGCTGGTCCGCATGCGGCACGTGCGCAAGCTGCCGGTAGTGCTGAGCCAGGACGAGGTGGCGCGGCTGCTGGCGGCGACTACGTGCCTGAAGCATCAGGCAGCGCTGTCGGTCGCCTATGGTGCGGGATTGCGCGCGTCCGAGATCGCCGCGCTCAAGGTCCGCGACATCGACAGCGAGCGCATGCTGCTCCGGGTCGAGCGCGGCAAGGGCGGACGGCATCGCAACGCGATGCTGCCGGCCGGGCTGCTGGCGCTGTTGCGGGAATGGTGGCGGGTCGGTCGGCGGGAGGGCGTGTTGCACGTCGATGGCTGGCTGTTCCCCGGCCAGCACTATCTCAAGCCAATCAGCACGCGGCAGTTGCACCGCATCGTCGTCGAGGCGAGCCTGGCGGCGGGCATCGGCAAGCGCGTTGGACCGCACACGTTGCGGCACTGCTTCGCCACGCATCTGCTCGAGGACGGTATCGACGTCCGCATCATCCAGACGCTGCTTGGGCACGCGAAGCTGGAAACCACCGCCTATTACACGCAGGTCGCCACCCGGGTGCTGCGCAATGTCACCAGCCCGTTCGACCGGCTCGCCACGGCCGCTAGAGAAGCGAGAACGTCGAGCGGCTGAGCAGGCATGCGCGCCGCCATCGAGGTGGCCGACATCTTCCGTGCCGCAGGTTCTGCGTACCGGTCCGCCCGTGCCGGGCACCTGAGCCTCGACCAGTTGAAGGTCATGTCGGCCATCGAACATTGCCGAACCGCCATCATGGGCGGGCACGTCGAGGCCTGCACCGACTGCGGGCACTGGCGGGTTGCCTATAATTCCTGTCGCAACCGGCACTGCCCGCGGTGCCAGGGCGCGGCGGCACGCACGTGGCTTGCCGAGCGCGAGGCCGATCTGCTGCCCGTCGGCTATTTCCACGTCGTCTTCACGCTGCCTGCCGAGGTCGCCGATGTAGCGTGGCAGAACAAGGCGGCGGTCTATGGCCTGCTGTTCCAGGCGGCGTCCGAGACGATGACGACCATCGCCGCGGACTCGAAGCATCTCGGCGCCCGCATCGGCATCACCGCGGTGCTGCATACGTGGGGCTCGGCGATGACCCATCACCCGCACATTCACATGATCGTGCCGGGCGGTGGGTTGTCAACGGACGGCAACCGCTGGATCTCGTCACGACCGGCGTTCCTGCTACCCGTCCGCGTTCTCGGCAAGCTGTTCCGCCGCCTGTTCCTGACCCGGCTGATGGTACTCCACGAGACCGGGCGGCTCGCCTTCTATGGCAGCCTCGGCCATCTCACCGACCGGCGTGCGTTCCTGCGTCACCTCGCCCCGGCCAGGAAGAAACGCTGGGTGGTCTATGCCAAACCGCCGTTCGCCGGCCCCGAGACGGTGCTCGCCTATCTCTCGCGCTACACTCACCGCGTTGCGATCTCGAACAGCCGGCTCCTGCGCTTCGACCAGACCGGCGTCACCTTCTGCTACAAGGATTACCGCCGGGGTGGTGCTGACCGCCAGCAGGTCATGACGCTCAGCCCCGACGAGTTCATCCGCCGCTTCCTGCTCCACGTTCTGCCCAAGGGCTTCCACCGCATCCGCCACTACGGCCTGCTCGCCGGCGCCACCCGCAAGGCGCATCTCGAACGAGCCCGCCAACTGCTCGGTGTTGCAGCGCCCGCGGCGCCCGACGCACGGGCCGAGCCGGACGACATACGGCCGCCATGCCCCTGCTGCGGCGGGCGCATGGTCGTCGTAGAAACCTTCGAGCGCCAGTGTCAGCCCCGCGCACCGCCGGACCATGATCTTCTATCCGGGATGCAGGCGTCGTGACCCGGCACGGCCCGAGGACAACATACTCCGCAGCGCGGGTGCTTGCGGAAACGGTGTCATCCGTGCCGACTGCCGCCAGAGCGCTGACCACGTCGGCCGTTACCGGGCTGCCCCCAAGGTGAACCCATCCTGCCCACCCGATTCCGGACGGTCCACCTTCAGGGGCGCGTCCACATATGCCGTGTTGCTGCGCATCCCAGCAGGCCGGAAACCGAAAACCCCATAGCGCACCGCCTGCGGCCCGCGGGTTCGGGCTTCCAAGACTTTCGTACGCCTGCCGGCGCCCGAAACCCTTCAGGCACGGAACGGCCGCTTTCGGGCAGCGGCGCGAGAAAGCCGACGTTCGTTCAGCCGGGAGGGCAGTGGTCTTAGCGCCCACCAGGGGTGGAAAGCGGCAAGCGTCCGGTGAAGGCGTCACATCAGGCAGGACGGTAGGTCCACGGCAGCAGTTCAGCGACTCGGCGTGCCGGATGGTCGGCGATGCGGCTGATGATGTCAGCTACCGACGCCGCGGGCGCATGGGAATGATGTTCGGCCATCGAAGCCTGGCGTCGCTTCGTCGCCCGCTCTGCTCGCTGCCCCGCCGTCTTCCTTTCCGCCACGGCACTCGTCGCAACCATCATCTCCTGGCTTCGATCAGCGGGGCCTGACCCTGAAAGCGATAGAATAACACCAACCGCAGAGCATCCAGACCAGAAGTAGGAGGTAGGGCCGCCAATCCGCCTCTAGGCCGACGAAGATCAAAATCGTAGCACAGGCTGTGCCGGCATAGCCGAGTAGCCGCATCGCACGGTGGCCTAACTTGAACGCAGCTGCGTCATATAAGTCGGGATAGCGGTCGACGACCCGGGCGGCGACGAGGCAGATGCTGCCGTATTTGATGAGGTTGGGGATGTTCACCGCCAGAAACAGGAAGGTGAGTTCCATCGGCAGAAGCAGGCCGACGCAGCCAAGCAGGAAGACCGCGAACAGCGCGACATGCGGCGTCTGCCAACGCGGATGTACCCGGCCGAGCGCGCGCGGCAGCATGCCGGACACGCCCATCGCATAGAGGCTCCGGCTGAACATCGCGAACAGCGCGTTGAGCGACTTGCCGATCGACAAGACCGCCGCCAGGACAATCAGCGGCGTCGCGGTTGGACCCATGAAGCGTTTGGCTGCATCGAGGATCGGCGCATCGCTGGCGCCCAGCGCGTCGCCGCCGAGTATCCCCAGAGCGACGAAGCCGACGGCGAGGTAGAGGAGTGTCGCCGATCCGATCGACAGCGCGATGCCAAGCGGGATGGTGCGGCGGCCATCGGCGACCTCCGCTCCGGCCTCTGTCGCGGCCTCGATGCCGAAGAACAGCCCCATCAGCAGGGGCGTCGCCGCGATCATGCCGTGCACGCCGTTGGGGAACAGCGGTCGCAGCCGGGCGGGATCTACCGCACTCGCACCGCCCCAGACGACGAAGAGCGCGAACAGCAACAGCATGCCGACAAGCAGCACCTTTTGCACCCGCGTGGCGACATGGACGCCGAACAGGTTGGCGACGAGCGCGAGCAGCATGATTGCGAGCATCGTCGGTTTGGTCGGCAGCGGCACCAGCATCGAGGCGTAGCGGACGAGCACGAGCGCCAGCACGACGATCGCACCGAGGTTGGCGACGATGCGCGCCCAGCCGATGTAGAAACCCCAGGCGGGATGCAGGAACCGGGCGGGCCAGACCACCGACGCGCCGGAAACGGGGCATGCCGAGCCCAAGAAGGCATAGCTGACCGCGATCAGGTACATCGGCAGCGCAGCGAGCAGCGCCGACAGCAGCATGGCCGGTCCGGCGATGCGCGCGGCAGGCGCGATCGCCGAGAATATCGACACGCCGACTGCGGTGCCGAGCCCCAGCGCTACGACCCCCCACAGGTCGATGCCCTTGGCGAGGCTCGCCTCGCTCATCGGGCGGGCGCTTCCGCAAGGAAGGCACGCAGGTCGCGCATCAGCAGGTGCCAGCTGGTATCGTCAGAATAGGCTACATGGCCCGCGGGGTAGCGGCGGTTGCGGAACCGGTCGGGCGTAAGGGTGCTTTGTGCGAAGAGATAGTCCGCCGCGCCGACGGTCGTGGTGAGGTCGTAGAGGCCGGTGCCGACGAAGAGGCGCATTGCGGGCGCCACCGCCATCGCCCGTTCGAGGCGCGCCATGAACGGCCAGTCGTTGAACGGGGAGTCGCCGGAGCCGTAACGCCAGTCGTCCTCGCCGCGGACGATCACGCGATAGGCGGCCGCATCGGGGACGCCGATCCGGGCAAGCTGCCCGACCACCGCCTTGCCGTAGAGGTCCGACACGGCCGAAAAGGCGTCGGGGCCGACGGTGTCACCCGCATCCGCCGCTCGAAGCGCCGTGTAGCGCGCATCGTAGCGACCGAGCACGCACCCTTGCCCGCGCAGCAGCTCGACGCGGAAGCGCTCCTTGGAGATGCGCAGGTCGTGGGCGAGGTAATAATTGCGCGATATGCCGGTCAGCGCCTCCAACCGCGCCGCGACGGCGGCGCGATCGGCGGCGCCCAATGCGCGGCCTCGGAACAGCGCGGCGAGATAGGTTTCGGCATAAGCGGCGGCCTCACGCGCGCTACCCTCGGGCGTACATGGGGCGGCACGGACGTGATGATAGCAGGCGATCGCGGCGAGCGTCGGGAGCGCCACCGGATAGGTGACGACATTGCCCGGCCGCTGCGAGGTCTCGATCATGTTGAGCGCCTGGCCAAGCAGCAGCACGCCGTCGAGCTTCAGTGCGGCATCCTGCCGACGCAGTGCATCGACCATCACGGCGGCGCGGATCGTGCCGTAGCTTTCGCCGAGAATGTAGAGCGGCGCCCCAGTGCGGCCGTGTGCGGACAGCCAGGCGCGGGCGAGCTGTGCGACCGCGTCGGCATCCCCATCGACTGACCGGTAGAAGGCGAGGTCGGCATCCGCTGCCAGTGAGGAAAAGCCTGTACCGGGTGGATCGAGGAAGACGAGATCGGCGACGTCGAGGAGCGTGTCCGGATTGGGCGCGACGATGGCGGCGGCGGGCAGCGGCGCTTCTGGGTCTTTAGGCACTTGCGCGCGGAATGGCCCCAGCGCCCCCATCTGGAGGTAGGCGGAGGCGGCACCGGGGCCGCCGTTGAAGACGAACAGCACCGGCCGCTCGCGCCGCGCGGGCACGCTGTAGGAGATATAGCCCGCGGTCGCATCCTGTCGGCCGGGCCGGCTGGCGACCGGCACCACGCCGACCTCCGCGGTATAGGCGATGCGCCGGCCGGCGATCATGGCGCTCTGGTCGCTACGCGCCCTGATCGTCGGCGCGGGCAGCGGCTGCGCCGAGGCGGCGGCTCCGGCGACCAGCATCGCCCATCCCCATAACGCGCGCCGTATCATCTTATGCGATCCCCCTGCCATGCCGGTCGCGATAGCGGATCAGGCCGTCGGTCAGCGCCTGCAAGCCGTAATCGACATCCGCCGGTGTCCGCGCGAAACCGATACGGATATGCCCCGCCGCGCCGAAATACTCGCCCGGCGCGACGACGACGCCGCAGCGGTCCGCCAGCCATTCGGAGAAACGCACGGTGTCGTCGATCCCCACCAGCCGCGGAAAGGCGATGCAGCCGAACGGCGGCAACGCGCCGGTGATCAGGCCCTGCTCGCGCCAATGCGCGTGGTAGGATTCCATGATCGGCCGCGCGCGGCGGATCATGCCGGCGCGATACGCCTCGAAGATGTCGGGGTGTTCGAGCACCAGCGCGGCGACGGCGTGCGAAAGGTTGGACACACCGAAGTCGATCTCCTCGGCAAGGGCGCGGATGCGGGCAATCGGCTCCTGCGCACCGACGATCCAACCGCAGCGCAGCGTGCTCAGCCCGTGCGATTTCGTGAGGCTGCTGATGCTGATGAACGCGGGTGCGATCCGAGCGGCGGGCGGCTGTCGCAAGGCCGGATCGACGTAATCGCCATACACCTCGTCGACGATCACATGGAGCCCACGCGCCTCCGCCAGCGCACCGATCGCTGCGAGCGTGTCGGGGGGCAGGGCCATGCCCGACGGATTGTGGAGGTTGGACAGCACGATGAGCCGCGTCGCCGGTGTGATTGCCGCCTCCAGCGCTGCCACGTCGATCGTGAAATCGTCGCCGTGCCGCGCGAAGCGGTCGACGCCGTAACCATGGGTCTCGGCAATCGTGTGGAACAGGTCGAAGCCCGGCGATTCCACCAGCACCCGCTCGCCGGGCGCCAGCATGGCGCGATAGATCAGCGACAGCGCACCCGTCGCGCCGGTGGTGCACACGACCCGTTCCGCCGGAACTCCATAAATCCGCGCGAGTTCGGCGACGACATAGGGGTTCCCGTTGGTGAAGGCGCTGGTGTAGCGAGAGGTGATCGTCTCGCCGAAGCCGTCCGCGATGATCCGGCGCAACTGGTCGACGGGTTCGGGCACCGAGCTATCGAACAAGCCGACCAGCAGATTGCGCTCCGACCGGACGGCGCGGATCACCCGGCGCACCCAATGGGAATAGGACTCGCGTGCCCATGGCGTGCTGGTCGCGAAGGCGTGGTCGCGTTTGTCCGGCCGGGTCATCGTGAGGGTCCGCGCGTCAGGAGGCATGGTGGGCAAGGCCGCCCGGCCGCGAACGACCGGGCGGCGCCATCAGTTGAGCTTGATCCGCGCGCCGGCATAGAAGCGCCGGCCGAGGATGTCGCCATAGGCGATCTGCGGATAGGACGGGTCCTTGTCGGTCAGATTGTCGACACCGAAGCGCAACGCCACCGTGCCGAGATCGAGCTGCGCAGACACGTCGTGGACGATGTTGCGAGCGAGGACGGGATTGGGCGTCGTTTCAATCGACACGTTGGCGCCCGCCGCGGTCCGATCGCGATATTGCAGCTGGTAGGTGAGGCGCAGCGGCCCCTTGCTCCAGGCGGCGTTGAAGCGGCCGACCCAGGTCGGCGATAGATAGGTGCCGTCGGTGCGCACGAAGGTGGTGCCGGTGACCGAAGTGGTGAGCAGCGTGGTGTGCGTCGCCGCCGCGGTCAGCTGCAACCGGCCGAGGTCGCGCCCGCCGAACAGGTCGCCGGGTGCGAACTGATAGTCGACCACGTAATTCTCACCCCGGTAGCGGATGACGCCGGCGTTGAAGGTCGTGGTGGTGCCGGTGGCAATCGTGCCGCCCGGGCTGAGGCCGTCGCTGGTTGCCAGCCGGGTGAAGGCGCTGCACACCCCCGCGGCGGGATTGGGATCGTCGTAACAGGCTGCGGCAAAATCGGCGGTCGTGAAGGCGGACAGGCCGTCCTCCAGGTCGATCTCGATCCGGTCGGCGCTGATCGTGAGGCCCGGGACGAACCGCGGCTGGAACAGGATGCCATAGGTCCAGGTGTTCGAAATCTCGTTGCGCAGGACGGTGTTGCCGCCGGTGGTCACTATCGCCCGCTGGAAATTCTCGGACGGGTCCTGGAAGCGGGCCAGGCGCGCAGCGGCGCTCAGCCCCGCGCCAGTGCCGTCGGCATCGACGCCGTAGCCCGGATTGGCGGCAAAGAGGGCAAGGCAGCTGGCACGGCGCTGGGCGGGGTTCGGACCGCTCGCGATCCGGTCGGCGTCGCAGGGGTCGAAGCCGGTCGAATTGACCCCGCTCGACGAGGGCGCGAGAAGTTGCGTGAGCGTCGGTGCGCGGAAGTTGCGGCTGCGCGAACCTCTCAGCGTGACGCCGCGCACTACCTCCCAGCGCAGGCCGAGATCCCAGACGTTCTGGTGGCCGGCGTAGCTGTTCTCGACGTAGCGGAACGCGCCTTTCGCTTCGAGCAGGCGGACGAGCGGCAGCGTGAAATCCTTGCCGACCAGCGGCACGATCAGTTCGGCCGAAGCCTCGTCGGTGTTGTAGCCGCCCGATTGCGCGACCTGCTGCACGCCGGTGCCGAAGCTGCCCGCCCGATTGGCCGCGAGCGGATCGAAGCGCGCGCGTTCGTCGCGATGCTCGTAGGCGAGGCTGACGTCGACGTTGCCCATCGGCAGGCGGGCGAGCGTGCCGCCCAGGGTCGCCAGCAGGTCGGCCTGTTCGTTTGTCCAGTCGATACCGGCGCGGGTGCTGACGTAGTTGCGCGCAGCGGCGCTGACGTTACCGTTGCCGAAGGGGTTGATCGGCGCACACGCTGCATCGTTGTTGGACGGATTGGCGTCGGCATTGATCGCGCAGACGATCTGCCCGCCACTCGACACCGCACTGATCGCATTCTGGAAGCGGCTGTTGACGACCTGCCAGCTACGCTGCGCGCCTTCGACCCGGGCATAGCTGCCGGCGAGCGACCAGTAGAAATTGTGGCTGCCCACGTCGAAGTCGCCGTTGAGCGCCAGCGCCGCGCGATAGGTGTCAGTGCGCGTGGTCTGGTCGTTCGACGGGGTGAGATCATAGAAGTATTTCGACAGGTAGAGGGGCGCACCGCCTGCGAAACCGGCGTTGGCGCTGCTCAGCAGAGTACGTGCCTGTGCCGTCAGGAAGGGATTGGCAATGGTGAAGGCGATCGGCCCGCTGAACGATCCCGCGTTGAGCGTGGTATAGCTGTTGCCCTGCGGAATCTCGGTGCCGGTGGTGCGTGCGTAGAGCAGCTCGGTCGAGACGGTGAGGTGATCGGAGAGGTCATAGTGGCCAATGAGGTTCGCCGTGTAACGCTCCACGCCGGTGCGTAAGCCCGCGAGTGCCTGATATTTGAAGCCGTCACCGCCCGAGGCGAACGGAATGCCCTGGATAACGCCGGTGTTATAGGGAACGACGCTGCCGTCAGGCGCGAATTGCAGGGCGTTGCCGCCGCTGCGCGCGAGGAACGGCGGCACCGGGGCGGGGCGGGTGAAGATCACGCCGTTGGCGTTGAACGGCCAGAAGGCGGCGTTGAAGATTTCCTTGACCGCCGGGATGCCGTCCGCGGGGCCGGTGTCGGCGGGATTGCTGACGGTGAGGCGACCGAGGTTGGAGAGGGGGCGCGCCGAGAACATCAGCGTCGGCGATTTCGAATAGCCGAGGTCGATCGCGACGTTGCCGCGGCCGTCACCGAAGTTGCGGCCGGCGGTCGCACGCAGACTGTGCGTCGCATAGTCGCCACGGCTGGAGATGCCGTTCTGCGCGTCCAGTTCGAGCCCCGCAAAGTCCTTTTTGACGATGTAGTTGACGACGCCGGCGATCGCATCGGAGCCGTAGACCGCGGCGCCGCCACCCTGATAGACCTCGACCCTATGGAGCAGACCCAGAGGAATGATGTTGGCGTCGACGAAGGCGTTGCCGACGCCGTCGCCTGCGCCAATGCCGGACCCGCTCGTCACCATGCGCCGGCCGTTGAACAGGGTCAGCGTGCGCCCTGGCCCGAGGTTGAAAAGGTTCGGTGCCTGATAGCCGGGGCCGCTCGAATTGCCGCTGCCATCGGCCTGGTTGAGCACCGGCGCGTTGGAAGGAAGGTTGTTGAGGGCATCGGCAGCCGTGATGAAGCCGCGATCGGTGATCGCCTGCGATGTAATCTCGGCGACGGGTGCGGCATTGTCGAGACCGGCGCGGCGGATACGCGACCCGGTAACGACGATCGTATCCGGGCTATCGGCTTGCGGCCCCTCCTGCAGGGCCGCCGCGCTGTTCGCGATGGAGCCGTCCGTGGATGATGGCGTCGGCGCCTGCTGGGCGGCCGCCGGCACCGCGATCAGCGAGGCGAGCACCGCGGTCGAAGCCATCCACCCCCGGATCATCCCGTTATGCGTCGTTTGCATGAAGCCCCCTTCGTGTCGCTCCGCGCGGGTCCGCGGCTGCTGCCGTCGGCCTTGCGCCCTGCCGACGAGGATAGCGGGCGTGGTCGGGCACTTTCTTGCGTTGATCCTGCGGTAACGCCCGGTTCAGGCCGGCATCGATCGCGCCGATGGGGGTTCCTGCAAAAATTATGCGCCCATGCCGAGAAAAGCTGCAAGTTCGTCGCCGAAGCGCTGGGTTTCGTGAGAATCTTCATACATCATGTGACCGCCTGCAAAGCAGCGCAGGGTAAAGCGGGCGCGGATGTCTGCGGGCAGCGCGGCGACGGTGGCGGCGTTGCCGGCACAACTGTTCAGCGAATCGTAGAGACCGGTCGCGACCCACACGCGCAGCGTGGAATCCTTGGTAATGGCGCGCTGGATCCAGGGCTGCGATGCGCTCGGCGGTCCTTCGCCGGCCGTGGCGCGGGCGAGCGACTCCTTGGTGATCGGCGACTGGTCGTAGCGCCACTGGCCGCCGATGTCCGCAGCGGGCGCATCGATGCCGGCGTAGCGGCCGGCGCCGTAACCGAGGTCGGTCCGGTAATAGGCGAGGGCGAGCGCGTCGTCCTCGCCGCTCGCCGTCCTCGCGATCTGGCGCATGTCGAAGATGCCGAGCGTCTTGCCTTCCGGTCCCAGCAGACGAGTGCGAAAGTCGCGGGGGGAGACCCAGAGCGTCTTCGTGTCAATCGTCGTAGGATCGAGACCCTGGTAGCGGGCGAGGCGGTTCACGAGGGCGGCGCGCGCGGAGGCGTTCAGCCCGCCGGGATCGGCAAGGGCCGGGGCGTAGATCGCATCGGCCCAGCGCTCGACTTCGGCGAGCGTGGCGCCCTGGTCGCGCTGCAGGTCGGGTGTCAGCTTGCCGAGCGCGAAGGCGGTGGCGGCGCGATTGACCAGCGACAGTGCGCGGCGTCGTTCGCTGCCCCGTTCTTCGCCAAGCGGGATGCCGCCTGAGATCAGCGCGACGCCGACGACCGGGATGTGCGCGTCGATCAGAGCCTCTGCAACGCCTGCGGCGCGCCACGTGCCGAAGCTCTCGCCGACGAGGGCGAGCGGACTGCCGGTGCGGCGATAGCGATGGCGGAAGTCGCGGATGAAGGATGCCGTCGAGGCGATGTCGGCGAGTGTGCCGTAGAACGCGTTCGCCTTGGCCGGCGTGTCGGCGCGACTGAACCCGGTGCCGACCGGATCGACGAAGACGAGGTCGGTGCGGGCGAGCGGGCTCGCCGGGTTGTCGGCGAGCGCGCCGCCTCGGATGATGCGCGGGCCGATCGCGTGGAATTGCAGCGTGCGGGAGTCCGCGCCGGGGCCGCCGTTCCAGACGAAGCTGAGCGGGCGCCGGGCGCCGGGGACCAAGTACGCGGTGTAGACGATACGCGCGGTCGCTTCCCCGACACGGACCGGAATTGCGCCGACGCAGGCGACATAGTCGAGCCGTCGGCCGCCGATCATGGCACTATGGCGCGTCTCAGTCGCGTCGGGCGCACAGACCGCTGCCGCGGCTGGCGCGCCGATCCCCGCCAACATCAGCCCAATTACCGCCGACCGGATCATCGTGATATCTCCCTGCGTCCGTCGAGAGTTAGCGGATAAGGCGCGGCAGAATTATGCGCACATGGCCCGTCGTGTCGGATCTAGGTGAAGTTACGCCCACGCCGGCGCCTGCAACACGCAACTTCTATGCGACGGTGATCGGCTAGATTGCACCCATGGGGGTTCCGACAATGAGAGCAGGCGTGACGCGGCGGGGCGTTTTGGCAGGAACCGCCACCCTGCCGTTGGCAATGCAAGCCGAGGCCGCGCCCGCCGTTCTGCCGGATCGGACGAACTTCGTCGCCATGCCGGGGACGTATCTGGATTCCGGGACGATGCATCCGGTGCCGATCGGCGCATGCGAGGCAGCGCGCGCCTACCTTGCGCAGCGCGCAATGCTGGACGGCTATTTTCCCACCGAGACGGTCGAGGGGCGGGTGAAGGCGAACTTCGCGCGGCTCATCAACGCGACGCCGGCAGAGATTGCCTTCGTCCAGAGCACCACGGCGGGCGAGCAGGCGATCATCGACGCGCTCGGCTTCCCTCGCGAGAAGGGCCGTATCGTCACCGACACGCTGCACTTCTTCGGCTCCTTCTACCTCTACGAGGAACTGGCGAAGCAGGGCGTCGACGTCGTCTGGCTGCGACCAAGCGAGAACCGGATCGCGATCGACGATATCGAACGTGCGGTGGTGCCAGGGACGCGGCTCGTCGCGCTGTCGCTGGTGTCGACCTACAATGGCTTCGAGCACGACCTCAAACGCGTGTGCGACATCGCGCATGCGAGGGGCGCGCTGGTCTATGCGGACATCATCCATGCCGCCGGCGCGGTGCCGGTCGACGTGCGGACGAGCAACGTCGATTTCGCCGCCTGCGCGAGCTACAAATGGCTGATGGGGGATTTCGGCTTGGGCTTCCTCTACGTCCGTGCCGACCTGCACGATCGGTTGCGGCGGACACGCTACGGTTATTACCAGCTCGACCGGTTCGACCCGCACGTCTATCCGTTCGATCCTACGCCGGCGCGGGCGGACTATCCGATCGCCGACGTGACGCCGCGCGCCGACATGGAGGGGCTGTTCGCGGGCGGCACGCATGCGCACACCGTCTCGGCGATGCTCGACTGGTCGCTCGCGCATATCCTCGACCTTGGCGTCGATCGCATCACCGCCTATCGCCAGCCGCTGCTGCGCCGGCTGCACCAGGGACTGGCGAGTCGCGGCTATCGGGTGGTGACGCCGCCCGACAGCCGCACGCCGCTGGTCACCTGCATCGTCGAAGGCGCGCGCGAGCGGCTCGCCGCGCCGCTCAAGGCCGCGAAGGTGCAGATCACCCTGTCGCGCAACCGATTCCGCGTCAGCCCGTCGGTGTTCAACACGCCGGACGATATCGAACGCCTGCTCGCCGCGCTGCCGCGCGCCTGATCTTCCGAAGGAAAGCCCCGATGCGCCGCCTCCCGTATCTTGCCGCCGCCCTGATTCTTGCCGCCACGCCGGCCGCGCTCCTGGCGCAGGACGGCGGCGATGCGCCGATGTCGCCGGCCTTCCTGCGCGCGATGGAGCCGATGGTGCCGCGCGATGGTCCGAGTACGCGGGTGGTGACGACGCGGCATCGCATCACGCTCGGCGGCAAGTCGCTCGCCTATCGTGCGATCGTCAGCGAGCAGGCGATGCCGGGGCCGGACGGTACGCCGGTCGCGGTGGGCGTCAGCTATGCCTATGCCGCCGACATGCCGCGCGCTGCCGGGCAACGGCCGGTGTTGTTCGTGTTCAACGGCGGGCCGGGCGCGTCGTCGTCGCCGCTCCACATGCAGGCGTTCGGGCCCCGGCGGATGGTCGGCAGCGGCGCGGCCACGCACCTTGAGGACAATCGCTTCACCTTGCTCGACGTCGCCGATCTCGTCTTCATCGATCCGGTCGGCACTGGCGCGTCGATGCCGATCAAGGGCAAGGATGCGTCCGCCTATTTCGGCGTCGGCGGCGATGCGCGCGGGGTCGCGGCGATGATCGCGGGATGGCTGGCGGCGAATGGGCGGACGGGGTCGCCGGTGCTGCTGATGGGCGAGAGCTATGGCACGTCGCGGGCGCTGGCGATCCTCAACGAAAGCATGAAGGCGAAGGCGCCGCTGCCCGATGGCGTCGTGCTGCTGTCGCTCTCGATCGGCGACAGCGACGGGCCGGTGGTGTCGGATGCAGTGCTGCTGCCGACGCTGGCGGCGGTCGCCTGGTATCACGGCGCGGTCGATCGTGCCGGGCAGAGCGTCTCGCAATGGTATGACGCGGCGCTGCACTTCGCGCAGACCGATTATGCCGCGGCGCTGATGCAGGGGCCGGCGCTGCCCGCGGCGGAGAAGCGGCGGGTCGCGGCGCGCATGGCGGCGCTGATCGGCATTCCTGCGGCGACGCTGGCCGCGCACGACCTCCGGCTGGAGCGGCGCCAATTCATGCTTGGGCTGCTGGCGGCGAAGGGCCTCAGGACCGGACAGCTCGACGGGCGCGCGACGCGGGCGATCGCTGCGAGCAACATGCGGCCGCCGTTCGACGATCCGTCGATGTCGCTGGGATCGGGGACGACGACGACGATCGAGACGTATCTGCGCGACGAGCTCGGCTATGCGCTGCCGAGTGGCTATCGCAGCCTCAACCTCGGCATCAACTTCACATGGAACTGGGACAAGGAATATGGCGGCAGCTACCGCGCCGCATCGTTCGCACCCTATCTGACGGCGGCGATGGCGGCGAAGCCGACACTGCGCGCGTTCGCGGCGGGCGGCTATTACGACATCACCACGCCCGTCTACGCCGGCCAGTTCGCGATCGAGCAGAACGGCGTGCCGGCGGACCGCATTGCCTTCCACCGCTACCCTTCCGGGCATTCCGCCTTCGAAGACCCAGACGCGCTGGCAGCGCTCAGCGCCGACCTTCACCGCTTCGTCGCGGCGGTGGCGGCGGGGCGGTGATCCACGTCTGGTGATCGTTTGGTCGTACCACTCCTTGTTCACGCGAGGCGGCGAAGGAAGGGATTGGCGCACGGAGGACAGAGAGAGCCCGGGTGCCGCTCCGCCCGCACAAACCAGCGGGGACCGTTTTAGAATTCGTCCATCGCGTCATGCGCCGGGCCGGAGCCGGTCGCCTTCGACGCGGGTGGGGGCGGGATCAGTCGGGGCGCGGGCGCGAAGGGTTTGATGCCGAACGCCGGGTAGATTTCCGACGGGAAGTAGAGCGTGCCGTCCTTCACCACCATGGCGATGCGGTGGAGTTCGCGCGGGTCGCGCGTCGGGTCACCCGGCAGAAGGAGGAAATCGGCGAGCTTGCCGCGTGCGATCGTCCCGAGCTGCTGGTCGCGGCCCAGATAGCGCTCGGACCCCAGCGTCGCGAGGCGCAGCACTTCGGGGATCGGAATGCCGGCCTCGGCATAGATCTGCAACTCGCGATGCACCGACAGGCCGGTCTGGTCGTCGGTGCCGGGCAGCAGCCGGATGCCGCGGTCGTGGAGCAGCTTCAGCACCTGCTTCACCTTGACCATCGCGCCGTCATAGGCGGCGGCGTCGGCCGGCCCTGCGATCGGCGCGATCGCCTGCTGGCGGCGGCGCTGCAGGCCGATCGGCAAATGGTCGATATAATCGGCGACCGCAGGGTTAGGCTTGCCGTCCCGGCCGCCCATCAACAGTTCCAGCGTCACCGCGGTCGGATCGTGCGCGGTGTGACGCGCCGCCATCAGTTCGATCGTGTGCTGCACGCGCGGAGAGGCAAGGTCGAGCGTCGCGGTGCGCTTCATCGCGGTGAGCCGCAAGGGCGTGCGCGTGTCCTCCTTGGGATCGAGCACCCAGCCGAGCATCAGCTGGTTGACGTGCGTCACCTCGTCATAGCCCGCGCCGATCATCGCATCGGCATTGGTGAAGGCGGGAATGTGCCCGGTGACGGTCATGCCGAGACGGTGCGCCTCACGCGTGATCGCCGGCACCCAGGCGGGGTTCATGCTGTTGTAGATCTTGATCTGCCAATAGCCGCGCGCGGCATACCAGCGCACCGCATCGAGCGCCGCCGCTTCGCTGTCCGCGACGATGCCCAGTCGGGCGGAATAGGGGCTGCGCCCTTCGAGGAAGCCGTTGGGCGTGATACGTGGGCCTGCGACCTCGCCTGCGGCGATGCGATGGATGAGGTCGGGCAGGAAGGCGTTGTCGTTGCCCATGTCGCGCACAGCGGTGACGCCCGCCGCGAGGTAGAGCAGCGCGGATTCGAGACTGATATGCGCGTGCATGTCGTGCAGGCCCGGCATCAGCGTGCCGCCGGCGCCGTCGATCGTCGCCTCTCCGGGCGATGCCGGTGCATCGAGCGGCTGGATGCCGGTGATGCGTCCATCGGCGAAGACGACCGAGACGGGCGCGCCGCGCGTTCCGCTGACCGGGTCGAAGACGCGGACGTTGCGGATGCGCACCGGCGCGTCGATGCGGTGGGCGAAGCGCTTTTGCAGGCCGGCGTAGCGGTCCGCCGTCAGTCGCGTCGCGAGCGCGGTGAGCGCAGGAACGTCGCCTTCGTGACCTTCGCGCACCGTCGCGCCGCCGGTGTCGAGCACCGCGAACAGCGCGCCCGCGGCATCGAACAGGATCATCTCGGGCGACAGGTCGATGCCGCTGATCGCATAGGCCTGGTAGCGCGCGGTGCCGATGGTCGCGGGCCCGAGTGGATCGATGTGCAGCTGGCCACCGGGCAGTGCCGGCAGGGTGCCGCCCGGCGCCTTGAGCAGCGCGTGCGCGTAGAGGCCCAGTGCCCAGGGGCTGGCGGACTGGCCGATGTAGAGCGCGGTGCCGCTGACCGACGCCTCACGCGCGCCCATCGCGTCGCTCCAGCGCGCGGTGGTGCCGTCGCGCGCGAAGCGTTCGTGGACGTCCCCGCCGAAGGTTGCCTTGCCGTCGAGCGTCCAGCGCCATGGCAGGCCATCCGGCCCCAGGTCGATCACCTCGTCCATCGTCGGGCCGCGACCGTTGTTCTTCACGTCATAGTGGATCGCGACATGATCGCCAGTCCGCGTCGCCGCGACGCTGCCGACCTTTTCGCCGTTCGCGATCACCGACAGGCGTTCGGCGGTCTGCGCCGCGACCGGGGCGGTGCCGGCAAGGAGCGTCGCCAGAAAGGTGGGGAGGGTCAGGCGGATCATGCGCGCAGCGAACTCCGGTAGAGGTGGGCGGCGGCGGCGAGATCCTGCACGGCATGGCCCAGCGACTTATAGACGGTGATGTCGGTCTCGCCCGTGCGGCCGGGCACGCGGCCGAGCAGCACCTCTCCGATCTCCGCGACGATGTGATCGTCGGTGACGAGGCCGGCATCGCGCGCGACGAGGAATTCGGCGGCGGCATCGCGTGCGGAGGCGGTACTGTCAGCGACGTAGCGGCTCTTGGCGACGAGGGCGCTGTCTACCTCCACCGGCCCCGGACCGCTCGATCCGACGAGGTTGACGTGCGTACCGGGTTGGACCCAGTCGCCGTGGATCAGCGGCTCGGCGGCGGCGGTCAGCGTGCAGACGACGTCGGCGGCGCGGGTCGCGGCCTCCAGATCGTCGGCGCGTTCGCAGGGCAGGTGCGGAAAGGCGGCGACGAGTGCATCCGCCTTGTCGGGCGAGCGGCCCCAGATCAGCACCCGATCGAAACGACGGACCAGCGGGAGCGCATGGAGATGGGTATGCGCCTGCCCGCCGGTGCCGACGATCAGCAGCGTCGTCGCGTCCGTGCGGGCGAGCGCGTCGGTCGCGACCGCGGAGGCGGCGGCGGTGCGGATATGGGTGATCTCCTCTGCGTCCGCGATCGCGACCGGGCGACCTTCGCACGGTTCGAACAGCACCACGAGGCCTCGGTGGCAGCGCTTTCCGGACCGCGGGTCGACGAAGACGCTGATCGTCTTGGTGCCGAACACGTCCTGTTTGCCGAGTGCGCCCGGCATCTGCGCGAAGGTGCGGCCCGGTCCCAGCGACAGCATCGTGCGCAGCAACTGGCGGGTTGTCCCGGCGGACAGGGCCTGCATCGCATCGCGCACCACACGAATGCAATCAGGATAGGAAAGCCCGGCGCGCACGCCCACGCTGTCGAAGATCGTCAGGTCGTCGCGCGTCATGTTCGATCCTCGTCTGCCCCACCGGCAGGCTAACGTCCTTCCCGCGCAAAAGCTTGTCGATCGGGCGCGTCCGTGGTGGAATGGCGCCAGCTTCAATCTCCATTTCGCCGGAACCGCGCATAATCATGGCCGATGCCCTCGACCGCTTGGACCTCAAGATCCTCGACCGCCTGCAGATCGACGCCTCCGAATCGTCGAGCGAGATCGCCGATCGCGTCGGCCTGTCGCAATCGCCGTGCTGGCGGCGCATCCAGCGGCTCAAGGAGGAGGGCTATATCAAGGCGCAGGTCGCCGTGCTCGACCGCGAGAAGTTCGGCGAAAGCATGTACATCTTCGCCCAGCTCAAGATGGGCCGGCTGAACGACGAGGCGCGCGACCGGTTCATGCGCGCCGTGGAGGACATTCCGGAGATCACCGAGGCCTATACGCTGTTCGGCGAGATGGACGTGATGCTGAAGGTGCTGGCGCCGAGCATGGCCTGGTATCAGAACTTCACCTTCCGCACGCTGCTACGCCTTCCCGGCGTCGAGGATATCCGTTCCATCGCCACCCTGTCGGAGGTGAAGTGCACGCATCGCCTGCCGCTGCCATCGGCATGACGGTGCGGCAATCGGCGTGGTTCGCGAATAGGCTATGCAGTGCTTTGGCCGGGCGGACGCGCTTGCGGCAGGATTTCGCTTGCGCGCGCGGTTAGATTGACCCCACAAATTCGGGGAAACGCGATGACCGGTCGAATGCTGCGCTTCTGTCCGGCGCTTGCGACGCTGCTGCTCGCCGGTGCCGCGCCGCCGGACGACGCGCCGCATCTCGTCGTCCGGATCGCACCGGGCGCACCGGACGCGCAGCAGCACGTCCCTTTCGTTGACGTGACATTGGTCGTGGACGCGCTTCATGCCGCAGCGGGCGAGCTGCTGTTCGAACTGCCGCTGGTTGCCAACACGGTGGTCACCAGCGGCAAGGACCTGCAGGCGCTCGCCTTCACGGATGCCGCCGGCCCGATCGTGGTGACTGCGCTGGACGTCGCTGAAGACGCGTCGAACATCACCAGACGCTGGCGTGCTTCAAGAGCCGTCGTGGGCGCGATCACCGTGCGCTACCGCGTCCCGATCGATGCCGCCGCGCCGGCGCTGGCGCTGCCGCAATATGAGATGCGGACGGAGCGGGGCACGTTCTCAGCGGCGGGCAATGCCTTCCTTCTGCTGCCGACGGATCGGACGCCGCGTCGGGTCGAGATGCATTGGGATTTCGCGCGCTACGGCGCGGGCGGCACTGGCGCGTCGAGCTTCGGCCTGGGCGATGTTACGACGCCGGCGCCGCTGCCTGCTCGGTCACTGGCGTCTGCCTATTATATGGGCGGGCGCCCCGGCACGGCGGGACCGGAGCGGGACGGTTTCTTCGCCACCTGGCAGGGTGATCCTCCGTTCGCGATGGCACCGCTGATGACCTGGGCAGGGAAGCTGCATCGCTTCTACTGCACCTTCTTCGGCTACACGCCGATGAGCTTCGGCGTGTTCGGGCGCACCAACACCCGCAATCCGGGCAGTGGCATCGGCCTGACCGACAGCTTCGCCTATACGTTCAACCAGACGTCGAAGCCCGACGACCTGCGTTCGCTACTGGCGCACGAAATGCTGCACAGCTGGGTCAATTCGCTCGACGGGTCGATGGACAGCGCGGGCGGGCTCGACCGGTCGTGGTTCGGCGAGGGGCTGGCGGTGCATTACCAGCGGACGCTGCCGTACCGCGCGGGCATGATCTCCGCCGACGACTTCCTGAAGGACCTCAACGAGACGGCGGCGCGCTATTACACCAACATCAAGATCGCCACGCCTAATGCGGACATTCCGAACGGCTTCTGGCGCGATACGCGGGTGCGGGTGCTGCCCTACGATCGCGGGTCGCTGTATTTCGAGACGGTGGATGCGCAGATCCGTGCCAAGTCGGGCGGTAAGCGCTCGCTCGACGATATTGTGCGCACGATGCTGACGACGCGGCGCGCCGGTGGCAAGATGGACGAAGCGCTGTACCGGTTGCTGCTGAAGGCCGAACTCGGCGCTAGGGGGATCGCCGAACTGGATGCGATGCTTGGCGGCGCGATCGTGCTGCCGCCGTCGGACGCCTATGGAACTCGATTTCGCCGGGTAACCCGGCCGCTGCGGCGATACGACCTGGGGTTCGACATGGCCTCGCTCCAGGCCCGGCCCAAGGTCGTGCGCGGCCTAATTGCCGGATCGAATGCCGCGGCGGCCGGGCTGCGGAATGGCGACGAGATCCTCAACGCCTTTCCGCAGGATGCGCTGCAGGGTGACCAGCAGGCGTATGTGACGCTGGACGTCAAGCGGGCCGGTGAGGTGCTGCACCTGCGTTATCAGCCGCGCGGCGAGACCGTGGACGCATTCCAGTGGGTAGTAGCCAATCGTGGTAAGGCCAAGGCGTCGATAGCGCCAATATGAACTAATGGAAGCTTATCAGCAGCGGTAAACTCACGCTGAACGGCCGATTGTGTGAAGGAAATCAGGCACCGGCAGGTGTATGATTTCCTCCAAAGCAGGAAGCCGCGGGCCGCTGGCGATGATCTATGGGGAAAGCGGTTTTCGGGTGGTCGGCCGGTCGCTGTGCTGTCGGGCGGGATGCGCCGTATCGGACCGCGATGCGGCACTCGGGAAGAACCTTGGCCATGGATGTCGGGCAAGACCGGCGGTCTGGCCGCGCGTCGATGTGGCTGACGATGCCGCCGGCGCGAGCGGCCTGAACGCCGGAAGCGCGGTAATCGCGTGGCGGGATGTGTCCGGGCCATGCCGGGTCATGGCGTCGTGGTCCCGGTGGCGCTGGTGCCATGCGGCGGTGCGCGGGGTTGTCGCCAGCGTTCGAAGGTCTCGATGACGAGCATGCGTCCGCCGCAGCATGGGCATGGCGGGCGGGCGTCATCGAGTTCGCTGGTCGGCGGAGCATCGACTGGCAATGGCGCGACGCTGAGCAGCTCGCGGGCTCGTTCGAGGTGGGCCTTGCGGGTGGCGCCGGCGAGCACACCGTAATGGCGGATGCGATGGAAACCCTTTGGCAGGACGTGGAGCAGGAAGCGGCGGATGAACTCATGCGCACTGAGCGTCATGATCTGCTGCCGGTCGGCCCCGCCGCGACGGTAATCCTTGTAGCGGAAGGTGACGCCGGTCTGGTCGAAGCGCAGGAGCCGGCTGTTCGAGATCGCCACGCGGTGAGTGTAGCGCGAGAGATAGGCGAGCACCGTCTCGGGGCCGGCGAACGGCGGCTTGGCATAGACCACCCAGCGCTTCTTCCCGACCGGGGCCAGGTGCCGCAGGAAGGTACGCCGGTCGGCAAGATGCGCGAGGCTGCCGTGGAAGCCGAGCCGCCCGGCGTCGTACAGCGCCATCAGCCGGGTCAGGAACAGGCGGCGGAACAGCTTGCCGAGGACGCGCACCGGCAGCAGGAACGCCGGCCGTGACGAGATCCAGCGACGGCCGTCCCGCGACAACCCGCCGCCCGGGACAATCATATGGATGTGCGGGTGGTGGGTCATCGCCGAGCCCCAGGTGTGAAGCACTGCGGTGATGCCGATGCGTGCGCCGAGATGCTTCGGGTCGGCGGCGATGGTCATCATCGTCTTGGACGCCGCCTGGAACAGCAGCCCGTAGACCGCCGCCTTGTTCTGCCACGCTACATCGGCAACCTCGGCGGGCAGCGTGAAGACGACATGGAGTGAGGCGAAGGACGATGATCCGGGGGATCATCGGACAGCCGAACCCGACCGGCAGCAGGTCGGCCTCGCGCTCGGTCAGCCATGCTCGCGCTGCCGCGCCCTGGCACCGCGGGCAATGCCGGTTGCGGCAACTATTGTAGGCGAGCCGCCAGTGCCCGCAGTCGGTACAGGCCTCGACGTGTCCGCCCATGATGGCGGTACGGCAAGTCTCTATCGCCGACATGACCTTCAGCTGGTCGAGGCTCAGATGCCCGGCATGGACGACTCGGTACGTGGGGCCGGCGGCGCGGAAGATGTCGGCAACCTCCAGCGAGGCGCGCACGCGGGCGTCACCCGGCGGGCGTCCTGCCCTCCATCAGCGCCATCAACTGGTCGAGCGGGCCGGTCACCGCGCGGATCGTGCGCGTCGCGACCTTAGTGTAGAGCGCAGTCGTCTCGAGCTTGCTGTGCCCGAGCAGCACCTGGATGACGCGGATGTCGACATCCTGCTCCAGCAGGTGGGTGGCGAAACTGTGCCGCAGCGTGTGCGGGCTGACACGCTTGCGGATGCCCGCTGCCTCGGCCGCCTCGTGGACGGCACGGTGCAACTGCCGGGTCGAGATCGGGTCGGTGTAGCTGCGGCCGGGGAACAGCCAGCCGTGCGGCAACAGGACGCTGCGCCGTTTGCCCTCGCGCCACCATAGCCGAAGCAGCTCGAGCAGTTGCGGCGAGAGCATGGCATTGCGGTCCTTGCGACCCTTGCCCTCCTCGATACGGATGAGCATGCGCCTGCTGTCGATGTCGTCGGCCTTGAGGTGCGCGACCTCCGACACGCGCAGGCCAGCGCCGTATGCCACGCCGAGCGCAGCGCGGTACTTGATGCCCGGCGCTGCTTCCAGCAGTCGTGCGACCTCGTCGACGCTCAGCACATCGGGCAGCTTCCGGGGACGCGGCGCCAGCACCAGCTTGCGCGACAGATCCGGCCGGTCGAGCGTCACCCCGAACAGGAAGCGCAATGCCGACACCGTGGCGGCGATGACGGACTCGCTGGTGCCGTGTTCGCGCTGGTGAACCTGGAAGCGCCGCACGTCCTCGGCGGTCGCCGTATCCGGCGAGCGCCGCAGGAACGCCGCGAAGGCGCGAACGTGTCGAACATAGTCGTGCTGCGTCCGCGCCTTCATCGCGCGCATCGCCATGTCGTCGAGCATCCGCTGGCGCAGCGGGGTGACGGTCAGTTCGACTGGTGCAGTAGCCATGATGGAGTTCCTTTTGCTGAGGAACCCCATCGTCTGCCTCCGCTGCCGCAGAGCCAAACCTCAGCGCAGGCGCGCTACTTCATCGCGAATACCAGTGTCGCGCAGCGGCTTCGTGCTTTGGGTCCTTTTACTTCCTAAACATGAGAGTCTTCGAATTTGTGAATTCCGCGAGGCCCTCCGCACCATTCTCGACGCCGAGACCCGATTGCTTGTGCCCGCCGAACGGGATTTCGAGGCCGTGGATGTGGATTTCGTTTACCCATACGGTTCCCTTTTCCAGCCGTCGTGCTACCGCGATCGCGGTGTCGCGGTCTGGACCCCAGACGGATCCGGCAAGCCCGAACTGCGTATCATTCGCCTTCGCGACGACCTCGTCGACGGTGTCGAATGCGATGATCGGCACGATCGGGCCGAACGGCTCCTCGCGCACGATGCGGCTGTCTTCGGGCGGATTATCGACGACGGTGACGGGGACGAAATTGCCCGCCAAACTCTCGTCGATCGTTCCGCCGAGCGGGGTGGCATAGCCGTTCGCCTTGGTGTCATCGAACAGGTCGCGTAGCTTGTCGTACTGCATGCGGTTCTGGATCGGACCGAGGTCGGTGCCCGCATCCATGCCGTCGCCCACCGTCTTGGTCCGGCCGTATTCGACGAACGCCTTCACGAAGTCGGCGTGCATCGAGCGGTGGACGTAGAGCCGCTTGGAGGCGATGCACCACTGCCCCGAATTGCCGAATGCGGCCCAGAACAGCGTCGGCACTAGTGGCTGCCAGTCGGCCCCCTCAAGCACGATCGCGGCGTCGTTGCCTCCCAACTCCAGCGTTACCCGCTTGATCGTGCCCGCGCCCGACGCCATCACCTTGCGGCCCGTCGCGGTGGAGCCCGTGAAGCTGACCTTGGCGATATCGGGATGCTCGGCCAGCTGCTGCCCCAGTTCATTGCCGCCCGACACGATGTTGAGCACGCCGGGCGGAAATATGCCCTGCGCGATCTCGCCGAATCGGAGCGTACAGAGCGGCGTGTAGGGAGACGGCTTCATCACCATCGTGTTGCCGCTGATCAGCGCCGGCGCGATCTTCCACAGGCCGAGCAGGACCGGGAAGTTCCACGGCGTAATCGCCCCGACCACGCCGAGCGGCGTGCGTTCGATCAGGACGATGTGGTCGGCGGTATCCTCGACCACCTCTTCGGGCAGGCGCCGCGTCGCGGTTTCGCGCACCCATTTGATCGAGGCATCGACCTCGCCCGTCGCCATTGAATGGCGCGGCTTGCCCTGCTCCAACGTTAGCAAGGTGATGAGTTCTTCGCGGTGCGCCTCCAGCGCATCGGCGTAGCGCGCGATGTAGCCGCCGCGCTCGTCCCACGACAGCGCCGACCAAGCCGGGAACGCCCGCCTCGCCGCAGCGATTGCGGCCTCCATATGCTCCGCCGTTCCATCGGGTGCCTGAGCGAGCACGGCGTTGGTGGCGGGGTTAAAGACGTCGAACGAGGCGTTTGTCTCCACCCGTTCGCCGCCGATCGTCAGCGCATAGGGTGCGGCGAAGTCGATCCGCACCGCATCGGCGGTGTCGACGGGGCGATCCAGCAGCGTGTCGGTCATGATCTCTCTCCTGTCAGGCGGGACGGACGATGGGCTTGAGGACGCGGCCGCTTTCCGAATCCTGGATGGCGGAATTGATGTCGGCCAGGTCGTAGAACTTCACGAGCCGGTCGAAGGGGAAGCGACCGGCGCGCCACAATTCGATCAGCTGCGGAATGAAGACCTGCGGCACGCTGTCGCCCTCGATGATGCCACGCACCGTGCGACCGAACAGCAGCGTGTTCATGTCGAGGCTGGCGCACTCGCCAAGGTTGGCTGCACCGATCAGCCCACAGGTGCCGGGGATGCGTAGCGCGTCGACCGCCTGTGCCAGCACCTTGGGGTTGCCGGTGCATTCCAAAGTGAAGTCGGCCCCGCCACCGGTGATCTCCCTGATCCACTCGACCGCATCTTCCTTGCCGCCGTTGATCCCGTGTGTCGCGCCCAACTCCTTTGCGAGGGCGAGACGATCGTCGTGCAGGTCGACGAGGATGATCGTGGTGCAGCCGATCGCCGCCGCTGCCATCGCCGCGGATAGTCCGACCGATCCCGCCCCGAAAATCGCGATCGACGAGGCGGCGGGCGGCTTCAGCGCGTTCAGCACCGCCCCCGCACCGGTCTGGATACCGCAGCCGAGCGGTCCCATCAGTTCGAGCGGCACGTCCTTGCGGATCGGGATGGCGTTGCGCTCGGTCGCGATCGCATAGGTGCCGAAACTGGACTGCGCGAAGAAGGCACTGCCCAGCGGGTGGCCGTGCGCGTCGCATACGGCTTGGCTACCGTCCAGCCGCGCGCCCTTGAAATTGCGGTCGTAGAAATTGGCGCAATAGCCCGGCCGTCCCGACCGGCACTCGCCGCAGCGACCGCAATGGCCATAGCTGAGGACGACGTGATCGCCGACGGCCAGCCCGACGACGCCCGCGCCGACCTGCTCGACCACGCCCGCGCCCTCATGGCCGAGCACCAGCGGCAGCGGGACGGGATAGCCCTGGTCGCGGACCACCATGTCGGTGTGGCAGACCCCGGTACCGACGATCTTGACCAGCACCTCACCCGCGCGAGGAGCCTCGAACCGGGCGTCGATGACCTCGAGCGGCTCGGACTTCTGCCTCGCGACCGCGACCTTGCCTTCGTACATCCCGTCTCTCCTCAGATCGTCCGGCCGCCGTCGACGGGCAGCGCGACGCCGGTGATGAAGTCCGCGGTAGCGAGATAGATTGCGGCGTCGGCCACATCCTCCGGTTCGCACAGCCGGCCGAGCGGAATGCTGCCGAGGAATTTTGCGCGATTCTCGGGCGTATCGGGCGCGCCCATGAAGTCGGCGAGCATCGGTGTCGCGCCCATCACCGGGCAGATCGCGTTGACTCGGATTTTCCACGGCGCCAGCTCGACCGCCAGCGACTTGGACAGCATGTTGGTCGCGCCCTTCGAGCCGTTATACCAGGTGAGGCCGGGCCGCGGCCGGATACCGGCAGTCGAGCCGACGTTCAGCATCACGCCGCCGCCATGATCGCGCATCGCCGGCACGACAGCGTGAACCATATTATAGATCGACTTGACGTTAACCGCGAACACCCGGTCGAACGTCTCTTCATCGACGTCGAGCAGCGGCTGGTTCCTGTGCGTCATCCCCGCATTGTTGATGACGATGTCGGGAACGCCGAACGCTTCTGTCGTTGTCTTCACCGCGGCATCGAGATCCGCGCGCACGGTCACATCGGCGGTGATGCCGATCGCCTTGTCCGCACCAATTGCCGTCGCGACCTCCGCCGCCTTGTCGCCATTCAGGTCCACCACCGCGACCCTCGCGCCGAGTGTGGCGAAACGGTGCGCCATCGCCTTGCCGAAGCCGCTCGCGGCGCCGGTGATGAGGGCGGTCTTGCCGTTCAGGTCCATCATTCGCTCCTGCGTCAATAAGCGAGCATCGCCGCCGCCTCCGACACGGTCAGGCCGACGCCGTCTGGGTCACGCGGTCACACCGCGCCGATCTGTTGCAGCATGCCCAGATTGTCCATCAGTGCCCAATGCTCGGTCAGTTTGCCGTCCCTGATGTGGAACAGGTCCATCACCTGAAAATCCACCGGCTTGCCCGTGGCGGGAACGCCAAGATCGTCGCCCGAATGGATCGCCTTCACGCGCAGGTGGACCAGCACGCTGTCACCCTGCGCGACGGTTTCGACGATCGGCAGCTCGATCTGCGACAGGTTGCCATGGAGGAATTCGCCCAGCTTGCGCACGCCTTCGATGCCGCGCACCTCGAACGGCAGGCCCGGGTCGTGGCGTACGAAATCCTCGGCGATATGGTCGCGCCACCACGCCTCGTCGCTGGCGGCGAAGGCAGTGAAATAATCGCGGGCGAGCTGGGCATTGGCGTCGGCCGTCATGACGATCCTCTCAGATATATGGCTTGGTGTCGTGGAAGGCGGGCCGTTCGGCGGTCGCCGCGACGAGCGCGTCGAGGCGGGGCGTGGGCGTGACCCACGGTTCGCCCTTGAACCGCAGGTCGAGATAGTCGCGCGCGACCACCGCCGTGATGACCGCGATGTCGGGCGTGCCGCCGCCATACGCAGGCGGGTCTGTTTCCAGCGCGGCCAGACCGTCGACGATGGTGCGGATGCGGCGCTTGCCGACGCGGTGCTGGGCGAAGTCGGGATCGACCTGCATCCGGTTGGTGACGATCGTCGCCTGTGCATCGATCACGCCCATCGCGCGTCCGGCAAGGCTGACGATCCGGTCGAGATCGCCGCCCAGCAGCGAAGGCTCCGGGACCTTTCGTTCGAGCCACAGCAGGATGAGCAGGCTCTCGGTGATCGGCAGCCCGGCGTCGGTCTCCAGCGTCGGTACCCGTGCAGCGCTATTGAGCTTCAGCAACGCTGGCGCGTCATCCCACGGATTGACGATCTCGGTCCCCGCCAGGTCGAACCCCTTCTCGCCGAGCGCGATGCGCGCGATCCGGGCATAGGGCGAGGTCGTGTTGGTCAGGATACGCATCAGGCATCTCCATCGCGCACGACGGCATAGCCAAGTCGTGGCAGGTGGACATGGACGGTGCCGGCGACGTCGCTGTCGTGCCGCACCACGATCTCGCGAGAGTTCGCCGAAACCAGGATGCCGCGGACGGGGTCGTTCGCTTGGTCGGCCTGAACCAGCACCGCTTCACCGACGACGAGGCCACCGGGATCATCGGCGACGACGCCCTCGGTCGGGTCGGGCGAGGCATCGCGGGCAACCGCGAGCGCGTCGGCGGCGGTCAGCGGCGTCCGCACGCCATGACCGATTGCGCCGATCCGGTCCATCCACGGCGCCAGCGCGTTGAGCGGGATTAGCCCGGCGATCTCCTCGCCGCCGTTGCTCCGCGCGAACCACAGGGGATGGTAAGCTGCAAGGTCCGCTGCGGACAGCGTGTCGCCGAACAGGAACGGTCGCCCGTCGGCCAGCATGTCGGCGAGGATGCCGATCAGCGCGGTCACTCGCTGACGATTGACCGGCGCGGCCTTCCGGCTGGCGGCGAGCGAGAAGTCGTGTTTCATGAAGGCGATGCGGTCGGCGATGAATTCCGCCGGCACGCCGTCGCCGATGATCGATGTGGTCAGCGTCGCCGCTGGGACAAAGCCCGCCGCATCCGCCCACGCCGCAAAGGCAGTGACTGCACCGACCTGTCCCGCCGGATACAGCGCGCGGTTGGGATAGCGCCGGTCGAGTTCGGACAGGATCAGCGCGGTGTCGCAATAGACGTCCGCCCCGATCTGGAGGGCAGGGATACGTCGATAGCCGCCCGTTAGCGGCACCATGTCGGGACGCGGCGGCCAGATCGGCACCTCGACCGAGTCCCACGCGATCTGCTTGGATCCGAACGCCAGCCGCACCTTTTCGGCGAAGGGCGACAGGTCGTAATGGTGGAGGATCGGACGGGTCATGCACAGCACTCCATGAGCATCGCCTCGGCCTGCGCGACCGTCATCTTGCGCGCGGAGGGACAGGCGATGATCGTGTCGGAACGGGCGGTCGCCGGATCGTAGTCGCGGGCAGCGATGCCGGCGTAGAGGCCCGGCACCGCCCGCCGCGCCATCTCCGCGACACGGTCACGCGGCAGCTGTTCCGGCGTGAAGGCAAGCGGGAAGGCGATGTCGCGATACAGGTCGCGCACCGCTTCCGACGCCGCCGCAATGCATTCGGTCCGCGACAAGCCGGCGGTGTCGACGTCGAGCGCCTCGGCCAGCGGACGTACCTTGTCGGGCAGCACGGCCAAGTCGAAGGCCAGGACATGGGGCAGCAGGATGCCGACGCCGTACGGGTGCGGCAGATCGAGATGCCCCTCCATCGGCAACGACAGCGCGTGGCCGTGGCCAAGCCGCGCATTGCCGCAAGCGATATTGGCCATGCACGAGGCGATGAGATTGTCGGCGCGCGCCGCCTCATTGTCCGAGTTGATCGACGCGCGCAGCGACCCGTGTTGCAGCTTCACCGCAGCGATCGCCAGCGCATCGGTGATCGGCGATCCGATGACGCTGACATAGGCCTCGACCGCGTGGGTCAGCGCATCGACCGCGGGCAAGGCCGCGACGCGCATCGGCAGCGAGGCGAGGGTGACGGGGTCGAGGATCGCGGCGTCCGGAAAGCTCAGCGGGCCGCCACCCAGCAGCTTTAGATGACGTTCCTCGTCCTTGACGATCGTCCATTGCGAAACTTCGGAGCCCGAGCCGGCGGTCGTCGGGACCATCACCATCGGCAATGCGCGCTTGTCAAACGCCCCGACGCCGGTGCATTCCGCCATCGGCTTGTCGTTGGTCGCGACGATCGCGATGCCCTTGCCGGTGCACATCACCGATCCGCCGCCGATGCAGATCACGCCGTCGACGCCCTCGCGGCGGACCCGCTCGCCCTGCTGGTCGATGTGCGAGCAGCGCGCATCGATCCCGACCTCGTCGAAGCGGGCGACGGTGATGCCTTCATCCGCCAGCGCTTCACACGCGGCGGCATGGAAGGGCTGCGCAGAGATCACCGGATCGGACACGACCAGCACCCGCGTCATCTTCAATTCGCGCGTAACCCGACCGATGGTCGCAAGCGCCCCCGATCCGGCGACGACGCGGGTCGGCATGTAGAAATTGGTAACCAAAGCCGTTCCTCTCCCGGCGACTTCCGCGCTGCGGAGCCGCTCTCATCCAGATCAGTAACCTGTGACGGCGAGCAGGGCGCAATAACGTTTTTGTCGTGCCGCCATCGCGCCCTGCTATGGTTTGGCCGCTCAGCCGTGCTTGAAGATCGTCGTCCGGATCGTCGATGCGTCATGCAACGCCGCAAAGCCCTTCTCGCGCCCGTGACCGGACTTCTTCATCCCACCGAACGGCAGTTCGATGCCGCCACCCGCGCCGAACGCATTGATATAGACCTGGCCCGCACGGATCTGCCGCGAGACACGCAGCGCCCGATTGCCGTCGAGCGACCACACCGCCGCCATCAGCCCGTAATCGGTATCGTTGGCGAGACGCACGGCGTCCTCTTCATCCTCGAAGCGAAGAACCGCGAGGACCGGGCCGAACACCTCCTGCGTCGCCAACTCGTTCTTACGCGGGACTGGGCCATAGATGCGCGGCGCGACGAAGAAGCCACCTTCCGGTACGCCATCGGCAACCTTGCCCTGCGCGAGTACAGGGACGCCGCTCGCCTCCGCGCGCTCGAAGAAACCTTCGATGCGCTTCTTCTGGGTGGCGTTGATGACCGGGCCGAGCGGGCCATCCATCTCCGGCGTGCCGGCGGTGAGCTTGCCGAACTCCTCGGCGAGCGCCGCGACCACCGCGTCGAACGCCGACGCTTCGATCAGCACGCGCGATCCCGCCGAACAGGTCTGACCGGAATTCTGCACCATGCTGGTGGCGATCACCTTGGCTGCCGCCGGGATGTCGGCGTCGGCGAAGACGACGTGTGGGCTCTTGCCGCCGAGTTCCATCGTCACGCCGATATGGTTCTTCGCCGCGGCGGTCTGGATCAGCGTGCCGACCTCCGGGCTCCCGGTGAAGCTGATGAAGTCGATACCGGGATGGTTGGCCAGCGCGTCGCCCGCTTCCTCACCCAGTCCGGGCACGATGTTGATCGCGCCCTTGGGAAAGCCGACGGTGGCCGCCAGTTCGGCGAGGCGCAGAGGGGTGAGGCAGGCATCCTCCGCCGGCTTGACGACGCAGGCGTTGCCCATTGCCAGCGCGGGTCCAACCGTGCGGCCGAACATTTGCGCAGGATAGTTCCACGGAATGATGTGGCCGGTGACGCCGTGGGGGACGTGTTCGGTCGTCACGAAATAGCCGGGCATGAACGGGATCGTATCGCCATGCACCTTGTCCGCCGCACCGCCGTAGAATTCGAAATAGCGCGCGGTGGCGACCATGTCGTTGCGCGCCTGCGTCAAC
The DNA here is from genome assembly GCF_039594485.1 of Sphingomonas sp. GTDB lineage: Bacteria > Pseudomonadota > Alphaproteobacteria > Sphingomonadales > Sphingomonadaceae > Sphingomonas. The sequence continues at coordinate 40,070 of NZ_JBCNNI010000034.1, forward strand.
GGCTTGCCGGTGTCGCGGCTTTCCAGCTGCGCCAGTTCTTCGGCGTGTTCTGTGATCTTCAGACCAAATTTCGACAGGAGCCTCCCGCGCTCGGTCGCGCTCAGACGGCCCCAGTCACCCGCCAGGGCGGCACGGGCAGCGGCGACCGCCGCGTCGACGTCTTGGGCATTGCCGGCCGCAATTTCGGCAAAGACGACACCCTCGGCAGGCGCGACGACATCGATCGTCTTTCCCGACTTCGATGCGATCCACTGATTGTCAATGAATACGCCCTGCGCTGTCGATTTGGTGACTTCGGTCATATGATCCTCTCGAGCATCGGTTGATGGCATCCACCGACATATCTGACGGGTGTAAATGTGCTGACCGCGTTCAACGCTCGCCAAGACCTATTTGCGCTGAGGCGTATAGGCTTATGGTATGACCCGGGGATCACACGCTGGTCCGCATCCTTGCCTCGCCCCAGGCACCGTCACGAACCAGGGTGCGTAGGGTGCGACGGCACAGGCGCTCCACCGCTCGCATCGCCGCAGTCGCCGGCCGGTTGGCCGGTTCGACGATATGGACCGTGCGCTGGAATGGCGGGTCGAAAGGCCACGCACGCAATTTGCCCGCCGCCACTTCAGACGCCACCGAATGATCGGGCAGGATCGAGAAACCGAGCCCGTCGCCGACCAGCGACTTGATTGCGCTATACGCATCGATCTCCCATTGGGCGGAGATGCCGACACCGGCCTTTGCGGCATGCTGCTCGACCAGATCGCGCAGGCCGTGCCCGGGACTCGGCAGGATCATCGGCATACTGGCAAGCTGCTTCATGCCGATCGTGTCCGATGCAGATGCCATATCCGTGACGGCGGGATCATCGACGGACCCGAACAACACCAGCGTCTCGGTCAGCAAACCGATCGACCGCAGTTCGCGGTCCTCCACAAAGGCGTAGAGCAGGCCCAAGTCGACGCGACCCTGCCGCAACCAGTCGAGCACATATCCACTCATCGCTTCGGCAACGCGAAGCCTGATCTTGGGGAATTCCGCGCGTGCGGCGCGTACCAACGGCACGCCCAGCACTTCGGCGATGGACGAGGGCAATCCGATCGCCACTTCGCCGGCAGGTTCGGCATCCGCGCTGCGGATCGACCGTTCGACTTCCTCGAAACGGCCGACGATCTCACGCGCGTGATGGAGCAGGAGCGCGCCAGCCTCCGTCGCCTGCACGCCCTGTGCGGTGCGGAACAGCAGCTTGACGCCCATACCCTCCTCCATATTGCGAACATGAAGGCTGAGCGACGGCTGCGCGACGTTCAGTCGCTGCGCGGCTTTTGAGATGGAACCGCATTCGACGATGGCGATGAAGTAGCGAAGCTGTCTGACGTCCAAACCCCGGGCCTTTCCCTACGCCGCACATGGGGCGGACCATATCGGATTATCGTGATGCGTATTCCGATCGCAACGCCGCGTCATGCTCGCCGAGCGCCGGCACGGCACCGAACTCAGGGTCCTGATTGTCGATTCGCGCACCCGGTGCAAGGTAGCGAACGGGGCCGGCCGGCGTCTCGACCGTGACGAACCGGTTCTGCGGATGCGCGGCGAGATCGGCCATCGAGCTGACCCGGCCATAGGCGATCCGGGCGCGCTCAAGCCGTTCGATCATCTCCGACCGATCGACCGCGGCGAACGCCGAGGTCACGATCGCGTCCAGCGCCTCGCGGTGCTGGACGCGCGCGCTGTTGCCGACGAACCGTGGATCGGTCGCCACCTCGGGCTGTCGCAGCACCTCGCGGCACAAGTTAGCCCATTCGCGCTCGTTCTGAATGGAGAACAGTACCGCCGCGCCGTCGCGGCAGGTATAGGCTCCATAGGGCGCGATCGTCGGGTGATTGAGCCCCGACCGTGCCGGCTCTTTGCCGCCATAGACATATTGCAGATACGGCACATTCATCCAGTCGGCGAGGGCGTGGAACAGCGACACGTCGATATGTCGCCCCTGGCCCGTCTTCATGCGCCCGATCAGGGCCTGAAGCACCGCCTGAAACGCAGTCATCCCCGCGGCGATGTCACATACCGAGACCCCGACCCGCGCCATCCCGTGTTCATTGCCGGTGATCGTGGACAGCCCGCTTTCGGCCTGAACGAGCAGGTCATACGCCTTGAGGTCGCGATAAGGACCCTCCAGCCCATAGCCCGAGATCGAGCAGGTGATGAGCCGTGGATCGCGCGCGCGCAGCTCCGCCGGCGCGAAGCCAAGCTTGTCGATCGCGCCGGGGGCAAGGTTCTGGATGAAGATGTCTGCGGTGGCGATCATCCGGGCAAGCATTTGCCGATCGGCCTCGGACTTAAGATCGAGCCTGACCGACTCCTTGCCGCGATTGAGCCACACGAAATACGCGCTCTCGCCCTGGACGAGATGATCGTAGCCGCGCGCAAAATCCCCCTCCGGGCGTTCCACTTTGATTACGCGCGCACCGGCATCGGAAAGTCGGCTCGACAAATAGGGGGCGGCGACGGCCTGCTCGACCGAAACGACGGTGATATCCGCTAGATCGCTGTTCACGTCAGCCTTACCTCGATAACAAAGTCGCTACCGTGGCGTGCCTGCGCCCCGGTGGCCAATAGGGTTGCGGTCAGGCTCTCATAGCGTGTTGTTATGGGCGATCGATCCATCGCATAGCGGCAAGCGCAGGATGATATGGGATCGTCGATGCGGGCTGATGGCATGACGACGCCATGACCAACATTCCATCATCGCTCCAGACCTTTGGCTTGCCCCTCTTCCTGCCGGCGGACCGGCTAGACCGGTTCGACAAGGCTGTCGCATCCCGGGCGGACGCGATCATTCTCGACCTCGAAGACGCGGTGTCGCCCATGGCGCGTAGCGACGCGCGCGACGGCCTGCGCGCAATTGCGTCGCGGATCGCCGCTGCGCCGGTGCCGGTCATCCTCAGGATCAACGCGGTCGGGACAAGCGATCACGCCGATGACCTCGCCATCGCGCGGGAACTGCCGCTTGCAGCGGTCATGCTGGCCAAAGCGGAAAGTGCTGATGACGTCGCGAACGTCGCGAGCGCCTGTGACCGGGAGATCGTGTCCCTGGTCGAAACCGCCCGCGGTCTGGCTGCGGCGCGGGCGATCGCCACCCGCTCGTCGCGGCTTGCTTTTGGATCGCTCGATTTCGCGGTCGATCTTGGCTGTGCGCATGACCGGGACGTGCTTGCGGCTGCCCGGATGGAACTGGTCATGGCTAGCCGCCTTGCTGGTATCGCAGCACCACTGGACGGCGTGACGACGGCGATCGACGACGCCGCGCTGATCGAGGATGACGCGCGCCACGCATCACGGATGGGGTTCGGGGGCAAGCTGCTGATCCACCCCGCCCAGATCGCCCCCGCTGCCGCGGGGCTGTCCCCCGATGCGAGTGAGGTGGCATGGGCGAGTCGCATCCTCGCCGCTGCGATCGAAAGCACGGCTGACAGCGGCGCCCTGTCGGTCGCTGGGACCATGGTCGATGCACCCGTCCTGCGGCGCGCGGAGCGGATCGTTGCCCGGCATGACGCGATGTCAAAATGATCGAGGTCGCGCTGCCATCGGCGCTCGCCCCAAGCGTCTCGCTATATCAGTCATAGGTATTTGCGAATGGACCCGATCTGAACCGCCCCGGGTTTGTCGGAGGCTCCAACTCCTGAGAAGGTGGAGCCTGTATGAGCAAGACGACGAACAAGTTTGCGCCTGAGGTCCGCGAGCGAGCGGTACGGATGGTGCTGGATCACGAGCGCGATCACCCATCGCGATGGGCAGCGGTCGTTTCCATTGCCGAGAAGATTGGCTGCGTTCCGCAGACGCTGCATGAGTGGGTAAAGAAGGCGGAGGTGAACAGCGGCAAGCGCGCTGGCGTTCCGACCGAGGTCGCTGACAAGATGAAGGCGCTAGAGCACCGAGCGTTTAATCGGAAGCATATCCGGCAGCGGCGAAGTAGTTGCGGCACTCGTGGGGGTCGTACAGGTCGCAGATGGATCCGACGGTTTTCCAGAGGTCATCGATGGTCCTGGCACCG
>NZ_JBCNNI010000035.1:0-41471 GCF_039594485.1 Sphingomonas sp.
ACTATGCTGTATCGCTCGACGGACTGCCTCAGTCGTCGTGGCGCTCCCATGGAGTATCTGGCCCATAGTGCATCCTTCCACTCGCTCGTGAATAATGCACCATCAAAGCCTGGGATCAAACATCTAGAAATCGCGCGAATAGCGCAACGACGCCGCCGATCCGCCGAACGATCCGGTCTGGGTCAGCAGGCTGAGCGTACGGGTCAGCGCGATCTGCAACTGCGTGGCGGTGAAGCCGCGCGCGTCGGTGACGATCTCCACATAGATGTTGTCGGTCAGATATTTGCCCGCCGCCAGGCTGGTGCCGCGGCCGGTTGCCTCATCGGCCCCCAGCACGCGCAGCCGGTCGAAGCCCACCGCCGAGCGCAGCTTGCCCAGCGGATTGAGCCCGCCGCCGCCCGATCCGCGCAGCGAGTTGAGCGCGGCGGCGAGCTGGATCGCCTCGGTCGCCGACAGATTCTCCGGGTTGGTGCCGAACAGCAGGCGGCTGAGCACCTCGTCCTGCGGCAGGGTCGGCGTCGAGGTGAAGCTGATCTGCGGACGCTGGCCGGTGCCGGTCACGTTGATGACCGCAGTGATGCCGTCGGTGGTCGTCGTCGCCTGGATATTGATATCCGGGTCGGTCAGCGCGCCGCCACGGAAGCGGATCGTGCCCCTGTTCACCTCGAATCGCTTGCCCGCAAAGCTGTAGGTGCCGCGTACCAGGTCGAGCCCGCCATTGATCGTCGGCGCCGCGCTGGTGCCGCCGATGCGCAGGTCCATCTCCCATTCGGACTCCAGCCCCATGCCGGACACGAACAGCTGGTTGTCCGCCCGCACACGCAGGTCGAGGCGGAACAGCCCCGGCGGCGGCGTGGGCGCGGGCCGGTCGGTCGGACGCGGGGTGCGAATCTCGCTGCGACGGCGCACTCCGGTCAGTTCGGGCACCTCCGCCTGACCCTGCCGGATGATCTGATAGCGCGCATTGGGCACGGTCAGGTCGCCCTGGATCAGGCCGCCATCGCGATTATGCGTCAGGCGGATCGTGCCGCTGGTCGTCGCGGCCAGCGCGTCGCTGTCGGCGAGACGCGCATTGTTGAGCTGCGCACGGATATCGATCGGATAGCCGCTGTCCGCCGCCAGGCCGATCGTACCCTGCGCCTGGACGCTGCCCTCGCCCGCCTTGGCCTGAAGCCGCGTGATCTCCAGCCGGTCGTTGGAGAAGCGTCCCGCCAACTGCATATTGCTCAGCCGGGTGCCATAGGCCTCGTTGTCATAGGTCAGGTTGTCGGCGCGGATCAGGCCGTTGAGCTGCGGCGCGGAGACCCGGCCGGAGAAGTCGGCGGCGACCGCGATCGGCCCGCTCAACTGCTGGTTGGGCAGCGCGGCGAAGGAGAAGAGCACCGAGGACGGACCGTTATAACGGATGCCACCCGACAGCGGGGCCTGCATCAGCCGGTTGACCCAGCCACCATTGCCCGGCGGCAGCGGACGCAGATTGGCGACCATGCGGCCCACGACCAGCTGCCCGCGCCGGATCAGCGCGCGTGCTTCCCCGCCATCGGCGACGAGCCGCCCGGCAAAGACGATATCCACCGCGTCCGACACCGCCGCCAGGCCGGTACGCCGGAAATTGGCGATGGTCAGCCGTGCCTCGGCGGCCGGAAAGCTGGCGTCGCGGGCCTGGGTGAAGTCGAGCGCGCCGCTCGCCTGTCCCGAAATGCCCAGATTGGGGACGAAGGCGTCGAGGATCGACATGTCCAGCCGGTCGAGCCGCGTCTGGACCTTCATGCCGTTGCCATAGGAGCCCGCGACACGCACCGATCCCTGGCCCAGATCGATCCGGGTCGGAGCCAGTCGCCACTCGCCGGCCACATTCTGCACCCGCGCCGGATTGGTGGTGCGGAAATTGATGCCGTTGGCCTGCCCCTTGGCCGCGATCAGATAGTCGTTGGGGGACAGGCGCGCGTTGAGCGCGACGTTGAACGGGATGCTCGACGATCCGGTCAACACCGCCTGCGCGGTGCCGCGACCGCCGGTATAATTCACCTTGGCGCGCGCCGACTGAATGACGACCTCGCCATAGCGGGTGTCGGCAAGCTGTGCGTCGGCGATAATCTGCGGCGCGTTCGGCAGCATGACGACGCTGGCGTTCACGATGGCACGGCCGATGGTGAAATCGACCATGCCAGGGACCCGCGCATTATAGGCGCGCGCGGCGATATCGGCGCGCTGGTGGCCGCCCTGATCGGCGAGCTGGACGCGGCCGTTGATCCCCTGCCCGGCGAATTGCAGCGCGCCCGCGAACGGCCCGGCGGCGGTCTGTACGACGCGGCCGGTCGTGTTGATCCCGGCAAAGACCAGACTGCGAATGTCGATGGCCAACTGCCGCCCGGTGCTGACCAGCATATTGGCGGTGAACGGACCATAATTGGTGTCGCCGCTCGCATTGACGGCATAGGCGCCGTTCCGGCCGACGACCCGTGCCTGCAGATTGGCAAGGCCCACGCCGACTCCCGGCCGGGCCGCGCGCAGCACGATGACCGGATTGGTCTGCGATCCCGTCACCCGCGCGGTCAGCGGGCCATATTGGTTGGAATAGGCATCCGCTTCCACAGCCAGCGCGCCGTTCGCCGGGTTATAGCGTCCGCTTCCTCGCGTCACACGGAATTGCGGCGCGGCCAGACGCAGGCCGCTGAAGGTCACGATGCCCTCGGGACTATATTCGACATCGGCGCGGACGATCGCATTGCCGCCCAGGAAGTTGCGCGCGCCATCATTGAAGATCTGCTGCGTCCGCGCGACCACCCGGCCCTTCATCCCGAACCCGGTCGGCGTCGCGACCAGGTTGGCGTCGGTGGTCAGGTTGATGATGCCGATGCTCTCGACCCGGTAATTGTTGACCCGGCCCTTGAGCGCGCCGGTGTAGCGGCCGGTCGACAGGTTCGCGACGACGACCGCCGTCGCGTCGATATTGTCCGAACGGATGCGCAGATTGTCCGACAGGATGTTGGGCATGGCGATCGCGAAATCGCCCTCAATCGCGACATTGTTGGTGAGGCCACCCACCGCCGCGTTCAGCCCCGCGATCCGCTTCGCCCGCGCCTTGACCGGCACCAGGATGCGGTCGGCATTCACCTTGGCCAGACCCTCGGCATAGAGATTCTGGACCGAGGTTTCGCCAAAGCCCAGCGCCGCCGCGCGGACCTTGTAATCCACCGTCGGCGTCGCGAACGCACCGTTCAGCACAACGCGCGCCAGCACGTCACGCCCGGTCAGATTGGGCGAGATGGCCCCCGGCGTCAGCAGCCTGGCGTCGACCGCGAAATTGCCGAACCGGCTGTTCGCCAGGTCGATCAGGCCCCCCGCATCGACCATCAGTGCCGAGGAACGCAGCGTCATCCGCGTATCCGCGCGTCGCTCGTTCAGCGTGGTGTCGATCGCGACCTGCAACGCAGGTGCGGTCAGCCGTTCGACCGGCCCCTCCAGATACAGGCCGGGCCGGGTCAGCCCGCGCACCTCGATATGCCCGTCCCGCGCCGTCGCGTTCAGATTGGCCAGTTCGCCGCCGCCCAGGGTGGCGATGGCGCGACCGGACCACGCCTTCCACCCGCCACGCCCGTCGACCGACAGGGTCAGCGGCGCCTTCAGCCCGGCCATCGACGCGACGACGCCGCCGGTCGGGGCGGTCAGCTTCACGTCCACGGCCAGTCGATCGGCATCGGGAACCGCGTCCAGCACCAGCCGCAGCCGGTCGCCGCCCGCGATACCCGGTCCACGCAACGCATCGGCGCTGGCCGTCACCTGGGCACGACGGTCGGCGATATGCACCTTGCCGTCGATCGCCAGGACATGGCGCTGTCCCGTCACCGGCGCGCCGATCACGAAGCGCTTGAGCGTCAGCCGGTTCACATCGATATCGAGATCGGGGAGCAGCGGCGCATTGGGATCGCTCGGCGTCGGCTTCAGCTCGGGCCGGCGCGCCAGCGTGACCAGATCGGCGCTCAGCGATCGCACATCGACATGGTTGTTGGTATAGGCAAAGGGCCGCCAGTCCACGTCCAGACGTGGGCTCGACAGGAACACGCCCTTGGGATCGCTGACCCGCAGATTGACCAGGCTCATCCGGCCATAGAGCGAACCTTCGATCCGCCCGACCTTGATGTTCAGCCCCGAGGCAGTCGTATAGCCGCCCAGCTGGTCCGCGACGAAGCGGCGGCCCGGATCGGTGTTGATGCCCAGCAGGACCGCACCCACCAGCAGGATCAGGCCCAGGATGGTAAAACCGATCCATTTGAGCACCCGTTGCCACAAAGGACGGCGGACCAGGATGGTCTCGGTCGCGGGCTCGGCGGCGGCCATGGTCTGTTCGTCCGCCATCAGAAAGCCTGCCCGATCGAAATATACAATGCGATCTTGCCGTCACCCGGACGGCGGTTCAGCGGGGTCGCCACGTCGACGCGCAGCGGCCCGAAATTGGTGTAGAAGCGCCCGCCGATGCCCGCGCCGAACCGCAGGTCCTTGCCCGTCGGAAGCGTGCTCTCATAGCTGTTGCCCGCATCGATGAACGGCACGATGCCAAAATTGCCGAAGCGATAGCGCGCCTCCAGCGCGAACTCGTTCAGGCTGCGTCCGCCGACCGGATTGCCCTGCGGATCGAACGGCCCCAGCCGCTGGAAACCATAGCCGCGCACCGACCCGCCGCCGCCGCCATAATAGCGCCGCGACGGGGCCAGATCGTCGCGCTCGATCCCGAAGATCGCCCCCGCCCGCGCCCGCCCCGCGATCACCAGGCTGTCGTTAAAGGGATAATAGAAGGTCCCCTCGATCATCGTCCGCGCATAGGGCCGCACTGCACCGCGTACCGAGGTTTCCGGGCTGAGGTTCAGTTTCAGGCGATAGCCGCGCGTGGGGTTGAGCAAGTCGTTGGACTGGTCGAACACCACCTGCCCGGGGATCGCCGCGATGCCATAGGTGCCGCGCACCCGCTCGCCGCGCGCGAAATCATAGACGCTCTCGTTGGTGCCGGTCAGCTCGCCGCCAAAGGCATAGGTGAACTTCTTCTGCCAGATCGGGGTCGAGTCATAGCTCCAGCGGAAGGCGACCGTGCCGATAAAGGCATCGAACGCGTCGTAATTCTGGTGGCTGGCCGAGGCGATGACCTGGAACGTCCGGTCGCGCCGCCCGGCATTGGAGCGACGGAAGGTGCCGCTGAGCCCCTGTTCCTGCGTACCCGCGATGACCGAGGCGATGATCGCGCCTTCGGGCTTGAAGGCGTTGCGGTTGGTGAAGCTGCCCTGCAACCGCACGCCCTGGCCCGTCGAATAGCCGCCCTCGCCCGACAAGGTGCGCGCGGGGCCCTTGGTCTGGGTGACCTGCAGGTCGATCTCCTCGGTGCCGTCGGGTGCGATCCGGCCGGTCCGCTTGGGTTCGACCGCGATGCCGTTGAACAGGCCGGTCGCGACCAGCGCGTTGCGCAAATCGTCGGTCAGCCGCGAATCGTAAAGCTGGCCCTCGTCGAAGCGCGGAAAGACGTTCAGATGGTCGAGATCGAACACCCGGTCGCCGACCGTGGTCAGCTTGCCGAACGACGAACGCGGCCCGGTATCGACCGGCAGGATATAGGCCCCGACCGGCTCGGGGCCCTGGTCCTCCAGCAATATGTCGCGTTGCCCCATCTTGACGAAGGGATAGCCGCGCTGAGGCAGGACCAGGCTGACATTGGCCTCGGCCCCCTGGATCCGCGCCGCCTCGATCGGATCGCCAACCTTGAGCGGCAGATTGGAACGGACCAGATCGGGCGGGATCGTGGGATCGGCGTTCACCGTGATCGAGGACAGGCGATAGAGCCGCCCCGGCGTCGCGGTCAGCACCACCTTCAGGCGTCCGGCCTCCCCCTCGCCCTGCTGTTCGCGTTGCAGGGTCGATACGGCGGTGGCGTCATAATAGCCGAGCGACTTCATCAGCCGGATCGCGAGCTGTTCGTCCTCGCGCGCACGTGCCGACACCTGCGTCGCGTTCGCCGCCTTGCCCTTGCCTTCGCGCAGCGCCGACAGCCCCTTGAACTCGTCGTCGAGGTTCAGTTCGGCCAGCCCGCGGACCTCCATGTCATAGCGGATGTCGGGGGCACGCTCGCCATTGGGGGCGGTCTCGGTCTGGAGCGGGGTGGAATCGAAGCTGGCCAGCGGGGTCAGCGGCTGGGCCAATTGCGGATCTTCCGGGGTGACCGGGCCGATCGCGTCGCCGGTCGCCAGCGGCTGCGTGCCCTGCGCGGCGGGCAAGGGTGGCGCGGCCTGCGGAGCGGGGATCGCCGGGGCCTGCGGCTGGGTGGTCGCCATGGAGGACATGGGCTCCAACGGCGCATTGATGTCCCCGCTCAGCGGCGGCAGGGCGGCATTGAACTGCGAATCGGGGACGATCGGCGTGTTGCCCTGCGGGTCCGTGGCGGCAACGTCCTGCCCCCGTTCCGTCCCCTGGCACTGGGCATCGGGCAGGCTTGGGCCCTGGGCGGGCGCCGTACCGGGCTTCGACAATTGCGCCTGAGCACTGGGTGATAGGACGGGTGGGGCAATCAACGCGACCGCAAGCCAAGTATGTCTACCGATCCGTTTCGCCACGCCGTCCAAAGCCCCTTTCCGCAAAGGGTCTTCCGTAATTCGGATCGATCCCCCAACGCCACCCTAACGCGAAAGGGTCAGTTGGGGTTCCGCATACGCAACGCGCAGCCTAGCGCGAGGCGGGGGCGCAACCGACCAGACCGCCCACCGGAACGACGATTTCGTCCTGTCCGTCGCGCGTGATCCGCAAGGTCGCGTCGGAGACGATCGCCCCGTCCTGCAACGTCTCGCGCTGGGCGATGGTCATGGCGAGCGTGGCGGTCAGCCCGTTCGCGGCATAACGCGTGCTGCCCGCGAAGCCGAGCGTGCCCGCCCCACCCGTCTCCGCCTCTGCCGCCGCCAGATCGGTGACCGCGCCGTCGAGCATGATGCGCAGCCGGGCCGGATCCGCCGCCGCGACGAAGCGCTGGTCCTGCACCGTCCACAGATAGGCGACACAGCCCCGCCCGGGCAGTTGCTGGCGCGGCAGGGTGCCGAGCATGGGCAGGGCGGGCTGCGCCTGCGCGAGTGCCAGCGCGAAGAGGGGCGAAAGCATCATGACCCCGATGCTATCATCAACACCCAGCTCGGGTAAGCGGCGATCGCGAGGAGCAGCCCCAGCGGCACCATGTCGTCCCCCGCGACGCGCGCACCGAGCATCCGCCGCGCCGCGACATATCCCAGCCCGATCACGCACGCCGCCAGCAGCACGGCGGGCAGCATCCGCCAGCCGAGCCACAGCCCGATCGCCCCCATCAGCTTGGGGTCGCCGCCGCCCATGCCGTCCCGCCCACGCCAATGCCGATAGGCCGCAGCGATCACCCAGAGCGCGCCGAATCCCGCAACGCCCCCGATGATCCGATCGCCCCATAGCGGCGCAAAGCCCAGCGCGCCGGTGAGCAGCCCCGTCCCGGCGAGCCACGCCGTCAGCCGATCGGGCAGCCACAGCGCCAAGGCGTCGAGCGCACCGAGCGCCAGGAGCGACCAGCCGAACACCGCCCCCACCCAGCCGTCCGGCCCGGCGACCCAGCCGGCCGCCCCGCCGATCGCGAGGGCCAACAGCTCGATCCGAAAATGGATCGGATCGATCCCCTGCCCGCACCGGGCGCATCGGCCGCGCAGGGCGAGCGCGCTGACGATCGGCACCAGTTCCCAGGCGCGCAAGATACCTCCGCAGCCGTCGCAGGCCGATCGTCCGGCCATCACCGACCGCCCGTCCAGCCAGCGCAGCACCAGCGCGGCGACGAACGATCCGACGATCGCACCTGCCACGCCATAAATTCCGGCCCACAGCCCCGATGCCGCGATGAACGTCATGCCCCGGCTCTATCCGCACGCCCCTTTGCGCGCCACGGCCAAAAGGCGTAAGGCCCGATCATAGAACAAGCCCCTTGGAGAGCATGCCCCATGACGGATCCCATCGTCATCCTGTCCTATGCCCGCACCCCCATGGGGTCGTTCCAGGGCAGTCTTTCGGGCCTGTCCGCGACTGAACTGGGCGCGGCGGCGGTCAAGGGCGCGGTCGAGCGGGCGGGCGTCGATCCGGCCGCGATCGAGCGCATCCATATGGGCTGCGTCCTGCCCGCCGGGCTCGGCCAGGCCCCGGCGCGACAGGCGGCGATCTTCGCGGGGCTCGGCGAGCATGTCGAGGCGACCACCGTCAACAAGATGTGCGGATCGGGCATGCAGGCCGCGATCATGGCGGCCGAGGCGCTGGCGGCGGGCTCGGCCGATCTGATCGTCGCGGGCGGCATGGAGAGCATGACGAACGCCCCCTATCTCAGCCACAAGCATCGCGGCGGCGCACGGATCGGCCACGACACGCTCTACGACCATATGTTCCTGGACGGGTTGGAGGATGCCTATGAGCGCGGGCGGCTGATGGGGCATTTCGCCGAAGAGGCCGCACAGGACTATCAGTTCACGAGGGAAGCACAGGACGATTTCGCGATCGCCTCGCTCGCGCGCGCCAAGGCGGCACAGGCATCGGGAGCATTCGACCGGGAAATCGTGCCCGTGACGGTCAAGACCCGCAAGGGCGAAGACCGCATCACGCTGGACGAACAGCCCGCCAAGGGCGACGCGGCCAAGATCCCGACGCTGAAACCCGCCTTCGCCAAGGACGGTACGATCACGGCGGCCAATGCCTCGTCCATCTCGGACGGCGCGGCGGCGCTGGTCATGACGCGGGCGAGCGTCGCCGAACGGCTGGGGATCGCGCCGATCGCGCGCGTCGTGGCGCAGGCGGCCCATGCCCATGCGCCGGCCCGCTTCACCACCGCGCCGGTCTTCGCGATGCGCAAGGCGCTGGAGCGGGCGGGCTGGTCGACCGGCGACGTCGATCTCTACGAGGTCAACGAGGCCTTTGCCGCGGTCGCGATGATCGCGATGCGCGACATGGACCTGTCGCACGACCGGCTGAACGTCCATGGCGGTGCCTGCGCGCTGGGCCATCCGATCGGGGCCAGCGGCGCGCGGGTGCTGGCGACGCTGTTGTCGGCGCTGGAGACGAAGGGCGCGAGGCGCGGTGTCGCGTCGCTGTGCATCGGCGGCGGCGAGGCGACCGCGATGGCGGTGGAACGGATGTAAGGCGGCGGCCGCAGGCGCTACGGCACCGTCTCGCCGGGATCGACGCCCCAGATCGCGCCCACCGGAACGAAACCGGCCTGTCCCTTCACATCCAGACGGCACCATCCGCCATTGCACTCGCTGATCCGCCCGACCACGCCGGGGGCCGCGCGCCAGAGCGTCTTGGCATCCTCATTGGGGGCCGACCGCATCGGCACCGGCTCGATCCCGCGCACGATCGCGGTGCGGGTGTTGCGCAGCAGGACCGCCAGCATCCACCCTTCGGTACCGTCGGGATCCTGCACCTTGCGCCATTCCTTGAACGCGGCGACGATCTTCACCGGCAGGTCGGCGCGGCGATAGGTCCAGCTCGCCGGATAGGTGCGCGCGGGGCCGGTCCGCATCCGCGCCACCGACGCGCCGATCGATCCGTAATAGGGCATGGCCCGCTTTTCCGGGGCGGCAATCGCCGCCGGGGCGATCGGCCCCGCCGACAGCAGCAGCGCCGCCAAAGCCAGTCCGAACATGGACCTGCGCATCTTCATTCCCTCTCTTGGCCCACCCGTCTCCGGCTGTACGCCGATGGGGGACCAGGCTTCAACCATCTTCGGACGGCGCATGCCGGTTGACGGACCGACGGGCTTGGCCCAATCCCTTGGTCATGGTCGATCCGCGCCGCTGCCTGAACCCCAGGGTGGTCGTCACCCGCGAACTGCCCGATCCGATCATGGACCGGATGGCCGCGCTGTTCGACACGCGCTTCAACCGCACCGACGAGAAGCTGGACCATGCGCAACTGGTCGAGGCGGTGGCGGAGTGCGACGTGCTGGTCCCGACCGTCACCGATGCGATCGATGCCGACCTGATCGCGCAGGCCGGACCCCGGCTGAAGCTGATCGCCAATTTCGGTGCGGGCGTGAACCATATCGACCTGAAGGCAGCGCGCGCGCGCGGCATCATCGTCACCAACACGCCGGGCGTCCTGACCGAGGATACCGCCGACATGACGATGGCGCTGATCCTGTCGGTGCCGCGCCGCCTGGCCGAGGGCGAGAAGCTGGTCCGCTCCGGCGCGTGGAGGGGGTGGAGCCCCGGCGGGATGCTGGGTCACCGCATCGGCGGCAAGGCGCTGGGCATCGTCGGCATGGGCCGGATCGGGCAGGCGGTGGCCCGGCGCGCGCGCGCCTTCGGCCTGACGGTCCATTATCACAACCGCCGCCGCCTCCCCGCCAGCATCGAGGCGGAACTGGGCGCGCTTTGGTATCCCGATCTCGACGCGATGCTGGGCGCGGTCGACATCGTGTCGATCCACACGCCGCTGAACGCCGACAGCCACGACCTGATCGACCGCCGCCGAATCGGTCTGATGCGGTCGCATGTATACCTGATCAACGCCAGCCGGGGCGGCATCGTCGACGAAGAGGCGATGGTCGACGCGCTGGAGGCCGGGCGGCTGGCCGGCGCGGGCCTCGACGTGTGGCGGCATGAGCCGGAGATCGACCCGCGACTGCTCGCGCTCCCCAATGTGGTGATGACCCCGCATATGGGCTCGGCGACGCTGGAGGGTCGCATGGCCTCTGGCGAAAAGGTCATCGCCAATATCCGAAGCTGGGCCGATGGCCACCGCCCGCCGGATCAGGTGCTGGAGGGGTGGCTTTAGGCTGCCCCCGCTCTCGCCGCGTTATGCGACGGTCTGAACGCCGAAGGTGAACCACGCGCCGTCTGCATGGTCGTAAAGCTGGACGAGGTCCTCGGCGATCCGGCAGGTGAAGTGGCTGGACGTGCTGCGGTCATAACCGCGCGTTTCATCACCCGCGACGTCCATATGGATCGATGCCCCTGCCCCGGTTTCCGTCAACTCGGGCAGCGTCCCGCCGAACTTCACGCCACGATCGCCGTCGAAACCCTGGAGATGCTCGCCGCGCGCCTCCGCCGCGATCCGCAGATGCCGGTCCGCCGTCTGGTCATAAACGCCGGCGACCTTTTTGCCCTTCACGAGCGCGTGGGATGAGGCGGCGATGATCGCACGGATAGCTGGTTGCATGCCCCTGCCTGACACAGCGGATGCTATGGATCAACCTCGCCCCTGATCCATGTCAAAATGTTGCGCCTCGGAACCCGAAGCGCGCCGCCGCATTCCCGTTCCATCATCAAACGGGAGCTACCATCATGAAAAAGCTGGCAATCGCCTTCACCCTCGCCGCGACCACCCTGTCGATCTCGGCCTGCTCGACGCTGAAGGGCGCGGCGATCGGTGGTGCGGGCGGCGCCGGGGTCGCGGCGGCAACGGGCGGCAGCGTCGAAAAGGGTGCGGCCGTCGGCGGTACGGCGGGCGCGGTGATCGGCACCGTCGCCGACTGACCTATCGGGCGGGAGAGGCCGGACCAGGGCCGGCCCCCGCCCGCTCCAGCGCTGCGATGCGCGGCGCATCCTTGGGCCGCCCGAACAGACGGAACAGCGACAGCAATTCGGGGCGATCGGGTACGAAGAGCCCGTCGTCGTCTATCATGATCCGCTCGCGCGAATGCGGTTCGACGGGGTACCAAGCGCCGCCGACGCAAAGCTGAAATCCCGCCATTATCTCGACTGGGACGGCCGCCCCCTCCCAGCGCGCGAAGACCGCCGAGCGGAACAGCGGATCGGGCGGCAGGACCAGCGGCGCGATACCCAGCCGGTCCAGCACCGCCGTTGCGAGCCGCTGGTCGACCAGCAGGTCGATGTCGTTCACCCGCCCGGCCTCGACCCCGTGCAGCGCCATTGCCGCGCTGCCGATGATCCACCAGCCTTCGGGAAAGACCGCCATCGCCCGCGCGACATGGTGCAATGTCGCGCGAAGCTCCGGCGGCATGGCGACGATCAGTCGCCGGTCAGGATGCGATCAACCAACTGCTTCACCGTCGGCACGAAGCCGTTGGAATAGAAGGGATCGCGCTTGAAATTATACGCCGCATGGCCCGCGAACATCAGATTCTGCTCGACATCGCCGCCATGCGCGATCTCCTGCAGCGTCTTCTGGATGCAGAAGCTGCGCGGATCGGCGAGGCGGCCGGTGGAGTTGGTCTCGCTATCCGCCCAGCTTGAGAACAGGCATTGCGACAGGCAGCCCATGCAGTCGGCCTGATCCTTGCGGATTTCCTTGGCTTCCTCGGGAGTCACGAAGACGAGCGTATTGTCCGGCGTCTTGAGCGCCATGGTGAAGCCGCCGCCGAACCACTCGCGCGCGCGCAGCAGATCGCCCTTCGTCACCCAGAAATTCTTGCCCTTCACGCCCACGTCGAGCTGAAAGACATGATCGCCCGCTTCCTGGGTCGAGAAAGCGATCTGGCGGTCCGACCGCGCCTCCAGGTTGCGCAGGAACGGGTTGCGGACCGCGCTGGAGTAGAATCCGGTCGGCGAGAAACGATGGAGAAGGACATCGCCCTGCTCGATCGTCATCAGCCGCTGCTTCCACTCCTCGGGGATCGGGCTTTCCTGGGTCAGCAAGGGGCGCGTGCCGAACTGGAAGGCGATCTTGCCCAGTTCGGGATTGTCGATCCAGTCGTTCCAGTCGCGCAGGTACCAGACGCCGCCCGCCATCACGATCGGCACATCGTCCGAAATGCCGCCCTCGCGCATCGTGTCGCGCAGTGCCTTCACGCGCGGATACGGGTCCTGGGGCTGCAAGGGGTCTTCGGCATTGGACAGGCCGTTATGCCCACCGGCGAGCCAGGGGTCTTCGTAGACCACCGCCGCCAGCCATTCCGACGCCTTGGAATAGGCCCGCTTCCATAGCGCGCGAAAGGCACGGCCCGAGGAGACGATCGGCAGATAGCTGACCTGGTGATGCGCCGCGATCTCGGACAGCTTATAGGGCATGCCCGCGCCACAGGTGACGCCCGCGACCAGCCCCTTGGTACGCGCCAGCACGCCTTCCAGCACCCGCTGCGCGCCGCCCATTTCCCACAGCACGTTGATGTTGATCGCGCCCTTGCCACCGGCAATGTCCCAGGCGCGCTTCACCTGCTGGACCGCGCCCTCGATGGCATATTCGATCAGTTCCTCGTGACGGTCGCGCCGGGTCAGCGCGCGGTAGATCTGGGGAATGATCTTGCCCTCGGCGTCATAGCTGTCGGCATTGACCGCCGACACCGTACCGACACCCCCGGCCGCGGCCCAGGCCCCCGCGGAGGCGTGGTTGGTGGCGGCGACGCCCTTCCCGCCTTCGATCAGCGGCCAAACCTCGCGGCCGTTGTAGAGGATGGGGCTCAAGCCTTTGAACACGTCGTTACCTTGTCTGTCCGAAAGGGCCTCATATAGCGTGTCGGGGCCGCTTAGCGAGTGGGAATTAACGGCACGCCGCCGTGCGGCGGGACACCGGAAATCAGCCGAGCGCGCCCGGCCGTCCCAGCACCTTTTCGTACAGGGACTTGTAGCGCGCGACCATCAGGCTTTCGTCGAACTCCGCCCGCGCGCGCGCCTGGTTGGCCGCGCCCGCCGCCGCCCGGTGTTCGGGGTTGAGAATCAGCGCCTGGATGACATCGCGCAGGCGAACCTCGTTGGGATGGTCGGCGATGAACTGGCGATTGGGCTCCGACACCATCGACGCCACGTCGCCGACCGGCAGCGAGGCGATCGGCAGGCCCGCCGCCATCCCCTCCAGTACCGAGATCGGCGCCTGTTCGGATAGCGAGGACAAGGCGACGATGTCGAAATGCCGGATGAAGCGATAGGGCCGGTCGAGAAAGCCCGGCATCACCAGCCGGTCGGCGATTCCCATCGCGGCGGCAGCCTGCTGGATCGTCGCGCGCTCCGGCCCCTCGCCCACGATCACCAGCCGGAACCGGCCCGCGATGCCGCCCATCGCGCGGACCAGCATCGGCAGGTTCTTGACGACCCGCAGCCCCGCCAGCGCGCCGACGACGATCTCCTTGGGCTGGCGGACGAAGCCCGGGATCGCCTTGGGATCGGGATCGCGGGCGTAGAGCGCGGTGGCGATGCCGTTGGGGATACGGTGGATTCGCTCGGCGGGTTGTTTCCAGATACGCTGGGCGATCCCCTCCAGCACATGGCTTGGCACGACCAGCGCGTCCGCCGCCGACAGCGCGATGCGGCGATAGATGTTGCGCTCCAGCTTCAGTCCGCGCGCCTCGTCGGCGTTGAATCCGTCCTCGTGATGGACGAGCGGCGGCGCGCCCTTGGCATAGACGCGGCGCGCCATCACCCCGTCGATCGCCCCCCAATTATAGGTCAGCACCAGGTCGAAGCGGCGCATATAGGCCGCGATCGCCTCATAGCGCTTGACCGAGGGCTTGCCGGTCAACGGCGGCGCATCCTGTGCGATCTCGTAGCGGATGCCCTTGGCGATCGAATCCCGCGCGCCCAGTTCGTCGGGCATGGCGGAGACGATGGTGTGCCGCGCGGCGTCGCCGAAGGCGTTCATCAGCGCGACCGCGCGCGCCTCCTTGCCGCCCAGCGAGAAGGAGGAGTGGAGGTGGAGGATGTGGAGCGGACGGGCCATGCCAGCGGAATTAGCGGGCGGCGCCCCAGTTGAAAACCGCTATCCCGCCAGCCGGTCGAGCAAACGGCCGATCCCCGCCAGTGCCTCAGGCTCGGTCAGCAGCGGGGTGTGGCCCACCTGCGGCACCGTCACCAGCTCGGACGGCGCGATCGCCTGCACCATCCGCTCGGCGACGGCGGTGCCCAGGATATCCGAACGCTCGCCGCGCACGACCAGCGTCGGCACGCCGTTCAGGGCGTCGAACGCCGCCCACATGTCCGGCCCCGCCTCGGTTCCCGGCACGCGGAACGGCTCGGCGATCTTGAGGTCGTAATCCAGCACGATCCGCCCCGCACTGGTCAGCCGATGGGTCCGCTTGGCCATGGAGATCCAGTCCTCGATCCCCCAGTCGGGATAGACGTCCTCGTTATTCTCGTGAAGGTAGCGCGCCGCATGAAGCCAGGTCGGAAAGCTGTGCCCCTTGCCCACATAGCCCCGGATGCGCGCGAGGCCCGCCGGTTCGATCTCCGGCCCGACATCGTTGAGCACCGCCCCCGCCAGCCGCCCGCGCGCCGTCGCCGCCAGCAGCATCGTCACGATCCCGCCCAGCGAAGTGCCGACCGCGACGAACCGGGTGATGCCCAATTCGTCCAGCATCGCCTCGACATCCTGCACATAGATCAGGGGCACATAGGTCATCGGATCCTTGGCATAGGCGCTCTCGCCCCGCCCCCGGAAGCTGACCGCGATCACCCGCGCCCGGTCCGACAGCGCCTCTGCCAGCCCCTCGAAATCGCGGGCGTTGCGGGTCAGGCCCGGCAGGCAGATGATCGGGGGCAGCGTGTCCGGCCCCGCATAATCGCGCGCATGCAACCGCAAGCCGTCTTTCGACCACCAAAACCGATTCTCATAGGCCGACATGCTTGAACGTCCTCCGGTGTGCCCTCCATATCGCGGTATGCCCGTGTCCCCGCAAGCCTATCGCCCCGCCCGCGCCCTCGCCGATGTCGCGGATTTCCTCGCCGATCCCGTCGCGCCAGCAGATTTTCCGCAGACGATCATCCGCTTCCGCAATGATCGCGCGGCCGCCGAGATCGGGCTGGAGACGCTGACCGACGACGAATGGATCGCCCATCTCGGCCGCTTCCAACCGCTGCCCGACACGCTGCCGGGGCCGCTCGCGCTGCGCTATCACGGCCACCAGTTCCGCCAGTATAATTCCGACCTGGGCGACGGGCGCGGCTTCACCTTCGCGCAGATGGCCGCGACGGACGGACGGCTGCTCGAACTCGGCACCAAGGGGTCGGGGCAGACGCCCTATAGCCGGTTCGGCGACGGCCGCCTGACGCTGAAAGGCGGGGTGCGCGAAATCCTGGCGACCGAGATGCTGGAGGCGCTGAACGTCCCCACCTCGCGCACGCTCTCGCTGATCGAGACGGGCGAGGCGCTGCACCGGGGCGACGAGCCCTCCCCCACCCGCTCGGCGGTGATGGTGCGGATGAGCCATGGTCATATCCGCATCGGCAGTTTCCAACGGCTCGCCTTCGAGCGCGACGAAGCGGGGATGCGGCGGCTGGTCACCTATGCCCTTCGCCATTTCTACGGCGAGGCGTCGGACGATCCGGTCCGTTTGCTGATCCTGGTGGCGCAGCGGACCGCGACGCTCGCCGCCCGCTACATGGCCGCCGGGTTCGTCCATGGGGTGCTCAATTCGGACAATATCAACGTGACTGGCGAGAGCTTCGACTATGGCCCGTGGCGGTTCGCGCCGACCTGGGACCCCGAGTTCACCGCCGCCTATTTCGACCAGACGGGCCTCTACGCGCTCGGCCGTCAGCCCGAGGCGATCCAGTGGGATGTGATGCAGCTTGCCTCCAGCCTGCGCCTGATCGCCGAGAGCGCGCCGCTGATCGCCGCGCTGGAGGGCTTCGCGCCGACCTATCAGACGGAGATCGTGACCGCGATCCTGTGGCGGCTGGGCGTGACCCCGCTCGGCGGCACCGAGGACCGGGCGCTGGTTCAGACGTTCGAGCGGGCGCTACGCGAGTCCCGGGCGGGGCTCGACCGCGTCTATTTCGATCTGTTCGGGGGGCAGGTGCCCGATCATTATGACGAGCATTGGAATGCCGTCCGCGACCTGATCGAACCCTATGCCCCTCGTCGCCCGCGCGACCACGCCTATTGGCAGGGCGAGCCCGAATCGATGCTGATCGACGAGGTGGAGGCGATCTGGGCACCGATCGCCGAGCGCGACGACTGGACGATGCTGCATGACAAGGTCGAGCGGATTCGCGCGATGGGCGCGGCGCTTGCTGACCCTGATGCGGCGGCCTAGCCCCGGTCCCTGACCCAGCATCTCTCGACCTTCGAACCCGCCATCGGCACTATGATCGCCCTGATCGCCGCTTTGCCGGTCCGCAACGCCGCTCGCGAAATCGCCACCGCCCGCGCCAGCTGAAACGCATGAGCGACGCCGCCGCTGGCGGCACGAATCGCCACGCTCGGCCACTTTCGCCGAACTGGTCCGGGAGCGAGCGGACGCCGCCACCGCGCTGATCTACCCCTCACGCGACCGTTACGAGCAGCTCTGGACCCGCATCGGCGCGGGCATCGTCAACTGGAACCGCCCGAGCGCCTATCCGGTGGCGAGCGCGGAGGCGGAACTGGCGGCCGTCGGCATAGCGATCGGAATGAAGCCCCAAAGCTGATCTACCCGCTGCCCAAGCATCGCTCGGTTGTGGAGCGCGTGTCGGGGGATCATCTGTCGCAGCATGGCTACCCTTCTCGACCCCGCCGCGCGTGGCCGCGTGATCCTTGTCGGTGCCGGGCCCGGCGATCCGGGCCTGTTGACCGTTCGTGCGGTCGAGGCGCTGAAACAAGCCGATATCGTCGTGCATGACGGGCTGATCGACCCGCGCGTGCTCGACCTCGCGCCGCCGCATGCACAGCGCATCTCGGTCGCCAAGCGGCGGGCGCGGCACACGCTGTCGCAGGATGCGATCAACGCACTGATTGTCGCGCATGTGAAGACCGGCGCGATCGTCGTGCGCCTGAAGGGCGGCGACCCGTTCATCTTCGGGCGCGGGGGCGAGGAAGTGGAGGCGGTGCGCGCGGTCGGCCTGCCGGTCGAGGTGATCCCCGGCGTTTCGGCCGCGCTCGGTTGCGCGGCGGAGGCGATGTTGCCGCTCACCCATCGCGATCATGCCTCGGCGGTGTCCTTCGTCGCGGGCCAGTGCAAGGGGCTGACCGATCAGGACTGGTCGGGTCTGGCGGGCCAGGGCCGCACGCTCGTCATCTATATGGGCGTCGCGACCGCGGGTGATATCGCCGACAAGCTGATGGCGGACGGCGTCGCCCCCGACATGCCGGTGGCGGTGCTGGAGCGCGGCACGCTGGAGGGCCATCGCGCGATCCGCACCCTGCTCGCCGATCTCGGCCCGATGGTCGCGCGTGAAAAGGTTCGCAGCCCCGCGATCATCGTCGTGGGCGAGGTCGTGGAATTGTCCGACGCCGAGGACAAGCTGGCGCGTTGGGCCCGCGTGGCGGAAGGGATGAGCGCATGAAGCTGTTGACCGGCAATGATCTGGCGACCGGCGATGTCGTCTGGTGGACGGGCCAGGACTGGTCGCGCCATGTCGAGGATGCGGTGGATGTCGGCGCGAATGGCGAGGCGATCCTGCGCGCCGAGGAGGGGGCGCGGCGGGTCAACGTGCCCTATCTGATCGACGCCGAGGCCACCGAGCAAGGCCCCCGGCCCGCCCATATCAAGGACCGCATCCGTGCGCTTGGCCCCACGGTGCGCCCCGACCTGACCCTCAAGCCTGCGGACGCCGATGCCGGCGCCTGGGTCATTTGAGAGACTGACACATGTATCGCTATGACGAATATGACCAGAGCATCGTCGATGCCCGTGTCGAGGAATTTCGCGACCAGGTGAGCCGTCGCCTGTCGGGCGCGCTGACCGAGGATCAGTTCAAGCCGCTGCGGCTGATGAACGGCCTCTATCTTCAGCTTCACGCCTATATGCTGCGCATCGCGGTGCCCTATGGCACGCTGGACAGCCGCCAGATGCGGATGCTCGGCCATATCGCGCGCAAATATGATCGCGGCTATGGCCATTTCACCACGCGGCAGAACATCCAGTATAACTGGATCAAGCTGGCCGACGCCCCCGACATCCTCGCCGAGCTGGCGACGGTGCAGATGCATGCCATCCAGACCTCGGGCAACTGCATCCGCAACATCTCGTCCGACCAGTTTGCGGGCGCGGCAGCCGATGAGGTCGCCGATCCGCGCCCCTGGGCCGAGCTGATCCGGCAATGGTCGACCTTCCATCCCGAGTTCACCTACCTTCCCCGCAAGTTCAAGATCGCGGTCATCGCCGCGGACGAGGATCGTGCGGCGATGCGGCTGCACGATATCGGCATCCAGTTGCTGGAGCGGGACGGCGTGCTCGGCGCGAAGATCTTCGTCGGCGGTGGCATGGGCCGCACCCCGATGATCGCGCATGAGGTGAAGGACTTCATCACCGCCGACCATCTGATGAGCTATCTGGAAGCGTGCCTGCGCGTCTACAACCGCTATGGCCGCCGCGACAATATCTACAAGGCGCGCATCAAGATCCTGCTGCACGAGATCGGCGTCGAGTCCTATCGCGAGCAGGTGGAGGCGGAGTTCGCGGCGATCCGTGAGCTGGGCATCGACCCGCCGGTCGCCGAGCTGGCGCGGATCACCGCGATGTTCGAAGGCCCCGACTTCGCCAGCGACTCGCCCGATGGCGTCGACCGCTCCGACCCCGACTTCGCGGTCTGGCTGGACCAGAATGTCGCCGCGCACAAGCAACCCGGCCATGCCATCGTCACGATCAGCCTGAAGCCGATCGGCGGCATCCCCGGCGATGCCTCGGCCGACCAGATCGACCTGATGGCCGACCTCGCCGAGCGTTACGGCCATGACGAGCTGCGCGTGACCCATGCGCAGAACATCGTCCTGCCGCATGTCCGCAAGGCCGATCTCCACGCCATCTGGACCGCCTTGCGCGAAGCGGGGCTGGCCGAGGCCAATCTCGACCTGATCTCGGATATCATCGCCTGCCCGGGCCTGGATTATTGCAGCCTGGCGAACGCGCGCTCGATCCCGCTGGCGCAGAAGATCGGCGAGCGTTTCGCCGGGCGGCAGCGCGAACTGGGTGAGCTGAAACTCAAGATTTCCGGCTGCATCAACGCCTGCGGCCACCACCATGCCGGGCATATCGGTATTCTGGGCGTCGATAAGAAAGGCACCGAGAATTATCAGCTTCTGCTCGGTGGATCGGGCGCGGAGGATGTGTCGCTCGGCAAGATCACCGGCCCCGGCTTCGACGAGGACGGCGTGGTCGATGCGATCGAGCGCGTGACCGATCGTTACGTGGCGCTGCGCGAGGGCGATGAGCGCTTCCTCGACACCTATCGCCGTGTCGGGATGCAGCCGTTCAAGGAGGCGATCTATGGTTGATCCGATCACGGCCAACGGCAATGCGGGGGAGACGCTGCTGCGCTTCCGCGACGACGTGGTGCATGACGAACCGGCGGTGACGCTGGATGCGTTCCTGGGCCAGACCAACGCCACCGCCGTCCGCCTGGAGGCGGGCGACGATGCGCGCGCGCTGCTGCCGCATCTGGGCCAGATCGCGCTGGTCGAGATCAGCTTCCCGACCTTTCGCGACGGGCGCGGCTATTCGGCGGCGCGCATCCTGCGCGAGGCGGGTTTCGAGGGCGAGCTTCGCGCCGCGGGCGACGTGCTGGTCGACCAGATTCCGCATATGCGCCGCTGCGGCTTCGACAGCTTCGCGCCACAGGCACCGATCGACTCGGCGACGCTGACCAAGCTGCTGAAGCTCTACCCCCAGCCCTATCAAAAGGCCGCCGACGCCCGTGTGCCGGTGTGGAAGCTGCGCCATGGCTGAGCGGGCGCTCGACCGGATCGACGTTCGGCCCGCTTATACGGTGGAGGATGCGGCGGCCTATGAAGCGCGGTTCGCGGGCATCTCCGCGCCGGCGCTTTTGCACACCCTGCTGACCGGAGAGCTGCACGGGCAGATCGCGGCGGTATCGTCCTTCGGGACCGAATCCGCCGTGCTGCTTCATATGGTGGCGATTGCCGATCCGACGACGCCGGTCGTGTTCACCGACACGCTCAAGATGTTTCCCGAGACGCTGGCCTATCGCGATACGCTGGTCGCGCGACTGGGCCTGCGCGACGTGCGCGTGATCCAGCCGGATCCCACGCGCCTGGCCGCCAAGGATCCCGAAGGCATCCGCCACGGCTATGATCCCGATGGCTGCTGCGAACTGCGCAAGGTCGAACCCCTCGCCCATGGCCTGGCCCCGTTCGAGGCCTGGATTTCGGGTCGCAAGGGATTCCAGGCCGGCACCCGCCACGCGCTTCCGCGCTTCGAGGTCGAGGAAGGGCGTCTGAAGCTCAACCCGCTGGCGGATTGGGACAAGGCCGCGCTGGACGCCTATTTCGCCGAACATGACCTGCCACGCCACCCGCTGGAGGCGCAAGGCTATCTGTCGATCGGCTGCGCGCCCTGCACCAGCAGGGTGAAGCCGGGCGAAGACCCGCGTTCGGGAAGATGGCGCGGGTTCGACAAGGTGGAGTGCGGGATCCACCGGCCGGTGGCGGACTCCGTCCAGCCGATCTGACCGATCGCCCCGGCCTTCGCCGGCATCGCTTTACGATCTCGGAAGCCCCCACCCTTCGCTCGGACAGAGTCGAGGGTGGGATCATGCGCCCATGAGGCGCCGTTGAACGTCAATAGCCCGCGAAGTCGGTGAATCGCGTGATCGTCGGGTCGAACTTCATCACCACCTTGCCGGTCGCACCGTGACGCTGCTTCGCCACGATCAGCTCGGCCAGGCCATAGACCCGCTCCACCTCGGTCGCCCATTTCGCATGGTCCTCGAAGACCTTGCCGTCATCGCCTTCCATCGGACGCTTGGGCTCGCGCTGCATCATGTAATAGTCTTCGCGGAACACGAACCAGACCATGTCCGCGTCCTGCTCGATCGAGCCCGATTCGCGAAGGTCGGACAGCATCGGCCTTTTGTCCTCGCGCTGTTCGACCGCACGGCTGAGCTGCGACAGCGCCAGCACCGGCACGTTCATGTCCTTCGCCAGCGTCTTCAGGCCGCGCGAAATCTCCGAGATTTCCTGCACGCGATTGCCCTCCGACGACTTGCCCGAGCCGGTCAGCAGCTGGAGATAGTCGACCACGACCAGCCCGATCTCGTTGTTGTGCCGCCGCTGCAACCGCCGGACGCGGGTGTGCAGCGCGGAGATGGACAGGCCGCCGGTATCGTCGATGAACAGCGGCAACTGCTCCAGTTCGGCGGCGGCGGCGGCGAGCTGGGCGAATTCGTTACGGCTGATCTTGCCCATGCGCAGCGCTTCGGAGCTGATCCCCGACTGCTCGGCTAGGATACGCGTCGCGAGCTGGTCGGCCGACATTTCGAGGCTGAAGAACGCGACCTTGGCGCCCACCGACTCGGACGGCGGGATGCCGTCCTGCATGTCGCGCATCCAGCGGCGCGCGGCGTTGAACGCGATGTTGGTCGCGAGCGAGGTCTTGCCCATGCCCGGACGCCCCGCGAGGATCATCAAGTCGGAGCGGTGCATACCGCCGATCTTGGCATTGACCGAGTCGAGGCCCGTGGTGATGCCCGACACATGGCCGCCGGAATTCAGCGCGCGCTCGGCATTCTTGACCGCCATGGTGGTGGCCTGGGCGAAGCTCTTCACCGCATTCTCGGAGCCGCCGTCCGCCGCGACCTTGAACAGCTCATTCTCGGCCAGTTCGATCTGCGCGCGCGGGTTGACCTCCTCGGAGGTGTCCATCGCCCGGTCGACCAGGGTCCGCCCCACCGTCACCAGCGCCCGCAGCATGGCGAGATCGTAGATCTGCTGCGCGAACTGCCGCGCGCCGATCAGGCCCGCGCCCGATCCGGTGAGCTGCGCGAGATAGGACGGGCCGCCAAGCGCCTTCATCCCCTCGTCCGCCTCGAACATCGGGCGCAACGTGACCGGGGTCGCCAGCATGTCGGTGGCGCGCAGATTCTTGATCGCGCTGAAGATACGGCCATGGACCGGCTCGAAGAAATGGTCCGCTTCGATCCGATCGACCAGATCGTCGGCCAGCCGGTTGTCGATCATCATCGCGCCCAGCAGCGCGGCCTCCGCCTCGATATTGCGGGGAAGCTGCTGCGGCTCGGCGGCGGCAGCCGGGTTCGGGAATGCGAGGGTGGCCATTTCTTCGGCGTTAGCGCGGAGCGGCCCCGGATGAAAACGGATTGCGTCGATTAGCGAGGGATTTGCGGCGCACGCGCTTCACGACTATCCCGTCACCATGGCCGATCCCCGGATCATCTCTATCGACCTCGACGAACGCAGCCTCGGCTGGCGGTCGGCCGATGTCGAGCAGGAGCGGCGGATCGCGATCTTCGATCTGATCGAGGAAAATTATTTCGCGCCACAGCGGCCGCAGGCGGACGGCTATGCCGGGCCCTATCGGATCAAGCTGGAGTCCGAGGAAGGGCGCCTGGGCATCCATATGCACCGCGAGGACGGGACGCATATCGAGACGCTGGTGCTGGCGCTCGGGCGGTTCCGGCGGCCGATCAAGGACTATTTCGCGATCTGCGACAGCTATTACCAGGCGATCCGCGCGGCCTCGCCGCAACAGATCGAGACGATCGACATGGCCCGGCGCGGCATCCATAACGAGGCGGCCGAGATGTTGAAGGAGCGGCTGTCCGGCAAGATCGAGGTCGATTTCGACACCGCACGTCGCCTCTTCACACTGCTCTGCGTCCTGCATATCCGCAACTAATGGCGATTCTATGGAAAATCGGGGCCGGGCTGCTCGCGCTGGGGGCGGTCACGGCAGGCGGACGGCATTGGGCGACGCATTGGCAACCCTCGCCCGAGCATTATCCGTTGCAGGGCATCGACCTGCCCGAAAATCCGCACGCCGTGGAATGGCGGACCTTGCGCGCCAATGGCGCCGACTTCGCCTATATCGTCGCCACGTCGGGCGCGGATCGCCGCGATCCGGCATTCGAGGGGAATTGGGCGGCCCTGCCGGACGCGGGGCTGCGGCGCGGGGCGATCCACATCTATTCGCTGTGCCAGCCCGCCGCGGCGCAGGCGGATGCCTTCAACATCTTCGTTCCGCGTGCCGGCGACGCGCTGCCCGTCGCCATCGACCTGTCCTATCATGACGACTGCACCGCGCGGCCCGAACGCGCGACACTGATCGCCGACCTGACCCGTTTCGTGACGATGGTCGAGACGCATACCGGCAAGCCCGTCATGCTGCGCGTGTCCAAGGCTTTCGAGTCCGACTACAGCATCACCGCCGCCCTCCCCCGCCCGGTCTGGGCGATGGGCAATGTCTTGAAGCCCGATTACGCCGCCCGCCCCTGGCGCATGTGGCGCGCGAGCGATTTTCGCCGGGTCGAGGGGGTGGAAGGCCCCGTCAACTGGGATGTCGTTACCTCATGAACCCGATCGATCCGAACGCCGAGCGGCTGATCGCCGCCGCCCGTGAAGCGGCACGCCATGCGCATGCGCCCTATAGCCGCTTTGCGGTCGGGGCCGCGCTGTTGATGGAGGATGGCACGATCATCACCGGCGCCAATTTCGAGAATGCAAGCTATGGCCTGTCGCTGTGCGCCGAAACGGTCGCCATCGCCACCGCCTCCGCCGCAGGACGCCTGCGAGAGATCGTCGCGATCGGCGTGATCGGCGGCGCGATGGACGCGACCGGCGCGGCGACGGGCACCACGCCGGTCAGCCCCTGCGGCCGCTGTCGACAGGTGATCAACGAGGCCGCGCAAATGGGTGGCCGCGACCTGCCCGTCCATTGCGGCGCGGCCGAAGGCGACGCCGTGCGAAGCTATCGCCTGTCCGAACTCCTGCCCGATGCCTTTGGCCCGGCAGACCTCGGAATAAGCTGAATTCTTCGCGCGAAGACGCGGAGGCGCAGAGAAGGAATCTCAAGGCTCTCGCCCGTCCTCGACCAGGATGGACGGCCGATGACGACCGGATACGCCCCCTTTGCAGTCTCCGCGCCTCCGCACGACCGCCGTGCTTCAGGCCTCCGGCTGCTCACCCCGCGCCCGCATCGCCGCACCTGCGGCTTGGATGAACTGCCACACCTCGCCGGAGAAACCCGGATCGGCCTGTCCGTCCCATTCTGCCCGGTCCTGGTGCAATCGCGTCGCGCCCGCCCACATCTCGGGCGTCGCCACCGCGCGGAAGGGCGCAAGCAAGGCGAACCATTCCCGCACGAAGCCCCGCGCCACATCCGAATCCGGGTCGAGCGGCAGGGCCGCCGCAATTCTCTGGCCCAGATCGGCCCATCGCGCCTGATAGGCCACCTGATCGAAATCGGGGCCCAGCGCACCCATCCGCTCCGCCCAACGCGCCTGTTCTTCCGTGGTGAAGTGCCGGTCGACCACCGCTTTCCACTGTGTCGTCGTCATGCTGTTTCCCTTTCGAATCAGCGAGCAAAGCGTCGCGACGTCGATGCGCTCGCCGGCATCGATGCGGGACTGGATGGATTGGAGCAACGCGGCGGTATCGGCCAGTGCGACCCGCTGCGCCTCGACCACCGAAAGCTGGGCGGCCACCATGGGCCCGAGCCGCGCATCGGGCCGGTCGAGCATTCGCCCGATCGCGGCCAGCGTAAACCCGGCGCGTTTGAGTGCGACGATGGCGTGCAGCCGTTCCAGCTCGCCCGCCCCGAAAATGCGCCGCCCCCCGCTACTGCGCAGCGGTCGGATCAACCCGCGCGCCTCGTAGAACCGGAGCGCCCGGCTGCTGAGTCCGGTGGCCTGGGCGATCTCGGCAATGTCCAGCATCATCGTCATGGGCAGAGCCTACCGCTTGACGCAACGTCAACCGCAAGTCCCATTTTGCGTTTCGCGGCTTGCCCTGCTCCCCCGTTCCGGCAAAGAGCGGCAACGCATAAGGGGAATGAAGATGTCGATCCTGTCCGACCGCTGGATTCGCGAAGCCGCGCAGAACCAGGCGATGATCGAACCCTTTGTCGAGAATCAGCGCCGCGACGGCTGCATCAGCTATGGCCTGTCTTCCTATGGCTATGACGCGCGGGTCGCGGACGAGTTCAAGATCTTCACCAATGTCGACAGCGCGGTGGTCGATCCCAAGGATTTCGCCTCGAACAGCTTCGTCGATCGCAAGACCGATGTCTGCATCATCCCGCCCAACAGCTTCGCGCTGGCGCGCACCGTCGAATATTTCCGGGTCCCGCGCGACGTGCTCGTCATCTGTCTCGGCAAGTCGACCTATGCGCGCTGCGGCATCATCGTGAACGTCACCCCGCTCGAACCGGGTTGGGAGGGGCATGTGACGCTGGAATTCTCCAACACCACGCCGCTTCCCGCCAAGATCTACGCCAATGAAGGCGCCTGTCAGTTCCTGTTCCTGAAGGGCAATGAGCCGTGCGAGACGAGCTATGCCGACCGGGCGGGCAAATATATGGGCCAGCGCGGCGTCACCCTGCCGCGCCTGTAGGTATTCGGGACGGGGCCAAAGATCGGACGGCTGGTGTCGGACGCCGTCCGGCAGGTCTGGGGTAAACAAAGTTACTCGCCCTTCCTTCGGACTCCGTTCGGGCAGAGCCTTTCCGATCGTGAAAGGCCGACGCCTATCCTCCCCCAGCATTCAGCCGGGACAAGGTCGAGGGCTGAACGGGGCACCGCCGCCTGGGTCAATCGGTGAAAGTCGCCAGGCGCGCATGCCCACGGCCTTGTCACGACTCGATCGCCTTCAACCTCCAGCGTGCCGCGATCTTATGGGACGAATGGAGCCGGCCGGTTGTCGCCGAATCAGGTGACTGCATGACGGCACCCACAGCCCTATCCATCTGGATCGACCGTTGCTGGCGGAGCATCGCCTGATGGAGAGACCGGACATCGAATGCGCGCCGCGCTCCGAACAGGTACGGGGATGAGATTGAGCATCAGCGGCGGGGTTATCGCCGCCGGCCACATCGCTTAGCGAGGGCCGATCAACGCTCTCGGCTCCATTCCTCCCCTGGCCGAGGGGAGGTGGCGGTCCGAAGGCCTGACGAAGGGGTGTCCCGGCCCAACGACAAAGGAGACATCTCTACCGACGATACCCCTCCACCATGCAGGGGAGGAACGCGGGTCGGCCGGGTCCGAAGGCGATCCGGCCCAAGGTGCGCTGGTTCGCAACCAGCCAGCCTGCCTGGATTTCGCATGACCCTTTACGCTCGGCCCCGTGATCCTCGGCCATGGCGATCCTCTCGTGGCGCGATCGCCGAAGGAGCTGAATAGCGGGGAAACCCATGCCCCTTATCCGAGTACGCCCGGCCAACCTCCGGGACAGGCATGAAAAAAGGCGACCCCCGAAAGGGCCGCCTTCCTGCTTCACGCATTCCGATCCGTGGATCAGAAGTCGTTGCGATACTGCTCGTTGCCGATGAAGCCGAGCTTGGACACCGCCGAGCGCTTGATCACCGCCAGGGTCTCGTCGACCTTGGCGTATTTCGCGTCGGGGGCGGGCTGGAAGTGCAATTCCGGCTCGGGGTTCATGGCAGCCGACTGGTCCAGATACTGACGCAGCGTCACCTCGTCGACCGGCGAACCGTTCCAGGTCACCGTGCCGGCGGCGTCGATACCGACCTTGTTCTTCTCGGTGTTCACGACCGGCGTGTTGTTCTTCGAGTTGACCGGCAGGTCGACCTTCACCGCGTGAGTCTGGATCGGGATGGTGATGATGAACATGATGAGGAGCACGAGCATGACGTCGATCAACGGCGTCGTGTTCATGTCCATCATCGGCTCGCCATCATCGGATCCGGCGCTCATTGCCATGGCGTGCTAACTCCTATTCTGTCCGCCCGGCCGATCAGGCGCGGGGGTTGCCGCCGGGGGGCGGCTCGGAGATGAAGCCGACCCGGGCGAAACCGGCCTGCTGCATCGTGTAGATGGTGCCACCGATGCACCGATAGGGCGTATTCACGTCACCGCGGATATGCGCTTCGGGCAACTGGTCGGGCGTGATGTTGTTGCCAAGACGCTCGACTTCGGCCTTCAGCTTCTGAACGGCCTTGTCGCGCAGTTCCGTCGAGGTGACGGGGCTGAGACCCCAATACACCTTGCACTGTCCGTCGACGCTGGTCACCGACAGCGAGACATTTTCCGGCTTCGTCGTCGTCGGATCGAAGCGGACGCTCGGCAGTTTCAGCGGAACGGTCTGAATCACGACCGGAACCGCGATCAGGAAGATGATGAGGAGCACCAGCATGACGTCCACGAGGGGCGTCGTGTTGATCTCCGACATCGGTTTCTCGGCGGAGTCACCGCCAACGCTCATCGCCATGAGAGAGCTATCCTATCCATGCATTCTATCGCCGCCGCAAAGGGTCGGCGGGGGGTGGCGGGGCCGTGTCCCGAAAGACCGGTCCCCGCCCCCTTAGGCTCAGGCGCGGGTCTGAACGCCACCGGCCTGACCGGCCGTGGTGGTCGCGGCCGGAGCCTTGACAGCGGCCGGCTTGGCGGCGCCGACGGTGGCCGGACGAACCGCACCGTTCGAGGCCAGGAAGCCCAGCACGTCGTTCGAGAACGCCGACAGGTCTTCGGCGATGCCCTTGTTGCGACGCTGCAGCCAGTTGTAGGCGAGCACGGCCGGAACCGCGACGACGAGACCCAGGGCGGTCATGATGAGCGCTTCACCGACGGGGCCTGCGACCGCGTCGATCGAGGCCTGGCCCGACGAGCCGATCTTGATGAGCGCGCGGTAGATGCCGATAACCGTACCGAACAGACCGATGAACGGCGCGGTCGCACCGACGGTCGCCAGGAAGGCGAGACCGCCGCCCAGCTTCGAGTTGATAGCGGCTTCCGAGCGCGCCAGCGAACCGTGCAGCCAGTCATGCGCCTCGACCGGATCGGTCAGCTTCGAGTGCTGATCCTGAGCGGCCAGACCGTCGTCGACGATCTGCTTGTAGGCCGAGTTCTTCTCGAGCTTGGCCGAGCCCTCGCGCAGCGAGTTCGACGACCAGAAGCCCTGACGGACGCGCTTGGCCTGGTTGATGATCTTCTGCTGCTCGAACAGCTTCGAGAACAGGATGTAGAACGAGACGATCGACATCAAGCAGAGGATGGTGAACACCGACTGCGAGATCAGGCCGCCCTCTTTCAGAGCCTGGCCCAGGCCGTACGGATTTTCGGCACCGGCCGCTGCGCCGCCCGCGGCGAGGATGGTGGTGAGCATGATTGGTTAGGTCCTCTGACTAAAGCGTTGAATTCTGGTTCGGCACGGGGCCGTTATTCTTGTGGCAACTGCCAGCGTACAGGAAGCGTGTAGGACGATGTGATCGCATTGCCGTTTTCGTCCTTGGCGGGCGTGAAGCGCACGCGCGCCTTGGCGATCCGGCAGGTCGTATCGTCGAGCGCGCGGTTGTTGCTGCTCGTCGTGACGACGCAATCGGTCACTCGCCCATCCGTTCCGACCGTCAGCTTGGCCACCACGCGGCCTTCCGCGCCTTCGCGCTGAGCCGAGGGAGGATAGGCGTCGGGGCCGAAGAACTGGCCGGGATTGCCCTTCAGACCGGCCGCCTGCGAGACGCGCAGCGGAGCCGGCGGTGCGGGCGGTGCGGGCGGCGCAGGCGGGGCCGGCGGTGCGGTCGGCTGACTCAGCGGGATGACGGACGTCGTCTGGATCGCAACGGCCGGCACGGGCACGTTCACGATAGGCGGCGGCGTCACCACCGTGGTCGGCGGCGGCGGCACGTTCGGCTGTTCCGGCGGCGGGGGCGGCGGTTCATCCGGTGGTGGCGGGGGCGGGGGCTCTTGCACGTCGAACGTGTCGAGCTTTTCGGTCGCCTTCTTCACGTACTGGTATGCCAGTCCCGTGACGAAGGCGTAGCCCAGGGCAGCATGGATGAGCACGACGATAACGATCGCGACCACCTTGCCCCCGGACATCTTCTGGTCAGTATAGGCCATTCAGCAACGAAACTCCTCAGTCTGCCAGTTTCGCCTCGCCGTAGCGTGGGGACGTGGGAAACTCCTGCCATGCTCTTTCGGCATGCGGCAG
Source organism: Sphingomonas sp. (assembly GCF_039594485.1). Lineage (GTDB taxonomy): Bacteria > Pseudomonadota > Alphaproteobacteria > Sphingomonadales > Sphingomonadaceae > Sphingomonas. The sequence goes on from NZ_JBCNNI010000035.1 coordinate 29,752, forward strand.
AGCCTTGGACCCTATCGTCCCGGCTGGCGCGGCGCAATCAGTTTGTCGGACGTAACAAACGTACAATCACGCCATGACGAAATTATTTCTGTACCGTTAATGCGCGACCGAGTAGCCCGAACGTATGAATCCCCTGTCCCACGCCATTCGCGCGAGCGTCTTGACGCTGGCGATTCCCCTGGCCGCAGCGCCGCTTGCGGCCCAGCAGGCCACCCTGCCCTCGCCCCGGATTGGTCAGGCCGGAGTGCCGGACGCGGTGACGGGTCCGGGCTATGCCGATCTGGCCGACCTGGTGTTGTCGGCCCCGGTGATCGCCGACGTCACCATCCGATCGGCTACCGCGATCAAGGGCGCCGAAGCGGCAGGCGTCGCCCCTGGGCATCAGCGATTCTATGTCGAGGCGGATGTCGGCGCGCTGATTCGCGGCGCAGGGGGCCTGCCCGCCCGAATCGGCTATCTCTTTGATCCCGCGCTGGATGCACGCGGCCGCGCGCCCAAGCTGAAGAAGATGCGCGTCCTGATCTATGCGCGGCGGGTTCCGAACGCGGCCGACCAGTTGCAGCTCGTCGCCCCCGACGCGCAACTGCCGTGGAGCGCCGATCTCGAACAGCGCAGCCGCACGATCGTCCGCGAGGCGCTGTCCCCTGACGCGCCGCCGGTCATCAACGGAATCAGCAACGCCTTCTACGTGCCCGGCAGCCTGCCCGGCGAAGGCGAGACCCAGATCTTCCTCACCACCGCCAGCAATCGCCCCGTCACCCTGTCGATCCTGCGACGACCGGGCGAGGAGCGTCGCTGGGCCGTCGCGCTGAGCGAGATCGTCGACGAATCGGCCGCCCCGCCGCCGCGCGACACGCTGCTCTGGTACAGGCTTGCCTGCGCGCTGCCCGAATCACTTCCCGATCGCAGCACCGCCTCGCTGGCGCCGCAGGACGCACAGGCGGCGCAGGAGGATTATCGATTCGTCCTGCAACGCTTGGGTCCGTGCGGACGCGAACGTCAGCTTCCCAGCACCAGCAACTGACCCGTGACGGCATGGGCGGCGGACAGATAGGCGACCGCCGCCTCGATCGCCGCTGGGGACGATTCGGCTGAGGGAAAGACGGCATTGATCCGAACCGCGGGCGCGGCGATCACGGCCAGCGGGCCGATCGCCGCCTCCGCGATCGCCTGGGCGAGCCGATCGCGACCGGGCAGGAACACCAGGACCAGATCGATGCCCGGATGCGCCGCCACGACGATCGACGGATCATCGAGCGGCGACAGGTCGATCCGGCGCGCGCGCGCTGCCCCGTGCGCGATCACGGGGATCAGCGGCGATGGCGGACCAGCGTGATGCCGATCGCCTCGCCATCCTCGGAAATCGCCAGCTTCACGATCTTGATCTGCACGCGGCGCACCCGCTTGTCCTGAAGGAACAGCGTATCGCAGATATGGTCCGCAACCCCCTCGATCAGCGTGAAATGCACGCCCTCGGGCAGCATCGTGGCGGCGTGTTTCAGGTCGAGATAGTTTTTCGACTCGGTCAGCGGCGTGTCCGGCGTGTAGCGCGCCGGACAGTCGAGATCGACGGTCAGCGAGATCCGCAGCGGCTGCGGCAGATGGGTTTCCTCGGAATAGATGCCGGTCAGCACCTGCACTTCGAGATCATGGACTTCGAGCTGGAGACGGTCTTCCATGCCAGCGCCTCTAGCAGAGCGTACGCCCAAAGGAAGAGCGAGAGGCTTGCATCCCGCTCGCGACAGGCTAAGGCGCGCCCTTTCCCATTCCCCCTCCCCGCCGATCGGCCCGCGCATCCCATCATGATCCAGTTTGTCCCACTCGAAACGGTCGCGCCCGCCGAGGTCGAGGCGCTGCTCGACCGCGCCTTTCCGCCGGGGCGACAGGCGCGCACGGCGTACAAGGTCCGCGGGGCCGCCGCGCCGATCGATTCGCTCTGCTTCGCCGCCCTCGACGCGGACGGCACGCTGCTCGGATCGATCCAGTGCTGGCCGGTCGCGCTGACCGACGAGGCGGGGGATGCGCATCCGATGATCATGATCGGCCCGGTCGCGGTCGCGCCCGATCGCCAGCGCGACGGGATCGGGCGGCAGCTGTTCCTGCACATGGTGGCGGCGGCCGAAACCCAGGGCCTGGACCAGGCCATGATGCTGATCGGCGATCCAGAATATTATGGCCGCTTCTTCGGCTTCACCGCCGAGCGGACGGCCGGCTGGCGCCTGCCCGGCCCCGTCGAGCGGCATCGCCTGTTGTCGCGGGGCGATGGGATCCCCGCTCTGGCCGGAACGCTCGGCCCCGGCACAGCCGCCGCCCCGGGCCTGATGGCCTGAGGCTTTCGGCCGGCCGGGCTTTACCTGTCGGGCCTGCATCCCTAACTCCGTTCCATGCCGATGGCGCCGCCCCCTGACCTGTCTTCGCTCAGCCTCACCGAGATCGTGCAGGCTATGGAGGCGCAGAAACTCCCCCCCGTATCGCAGTGGAATCCCGCGCATTGCGGCGACAGCGAGATGCGGATCGCCCGCGACGGCACCTGGTTTCATCAGGGCAGCCCGATCACCCGGCCCGCGATGGTCCGCCTGTTCTCCACCATCCTGCGGCGCGAGGCGGATGGCCGCCATGTGCTGGTCACCCCGGTCGAGAAGCTCGACATCGCGGTGGATGACGCCCCCTTCGTCGCGGTCGCGCTGAAGGTCGAGGGCGAAGGACAGGCGAGCCGCCTGCTGTTCCAGCTCAACACCGGCGACCTCGTGGCGGCCGGGCCGGAACACGCTCTGCGCTTTACCGAGGGCGAGGAAGGCCCCCGCCCCTATCTGCATGTCCGCGACCGCCTGGAGGCGCTGATCGCGCGGCCGGTCTATTATGAACTGGCCGAACGCGCATTGGCGGACGAGGGCGGAACGACGCCGGGCCTGTGGAGCGACGGCGTCTTCTTTCCCCTCGCGCCCTCGGCCGCCGCATGACGCTGGCCGAAAGGCTGGCGCAGGCGATGACCCAGCGTCCGGCCGCCGATCTGTTGACCGGCGACGATGTTCGGCTGGCCGAGATCGATGCGAAGCCGACCGCCGCCGCCGTGCTGGTCCCCGTCACCGACCGGGCGGAACCGGGCATCGTCCTGACCCAGCGGACCGAGACGTTGCGCAACCATGCGGGCCAGATCGCCTTTCCTGGCGGCCGCGCCGATCCCGGCGACGTCGATCTGGTCGCGACCGCGCTGCGCGAGGCGGAAGAGGAGATCGGCCTGTCGCCGCGTGCCGTCACGGTCGTCGGGCTTGCCGATCGCTACCGCACCGTCACCGGATTCGAGGTCACGCCGGTCGTCGGCGTGATCCCACCTGACCTGAACCTTCACCCGTCCGAGGCGGAGGTCGCCAGCCTGTTCGAGGTGCCGCTGGCCTATGTCCTCGATCCCGCCCATCACCGCCGGGTCAGCGCGCCGTGGCGCGGGCAGACCCGCCATTTCTACGAGATTTTATGGAACGACCGACGCATCTGGGGCGCGACCGCCGCGATGATCGTCAACCTGTCGCGGCGGCTGCGATGGGCGGCATGACCCCGCCGACCGCGCCCTGGGCCGATCGCCCCGAACTGGTCGCGCTGGCCGAGCGTCTGGAAGCCCGCTTCGTGGGCGGCGCAGTGCGCGACTCGCTGCTGGGCATGCCCGTCGCCGATATCGACCTCGCCACGCCGCTGTCGCCGGAAACCGTCATCGGCCTGGTCCGCGAGAGCGGGTTCAAGCCGGTGCCGACCGGCATCGCGCATGGCACGATCACCGCCGTCCTGCCCGACGGCCCCGTCGAGGTGACGACGCTGCGCCGCGACGTATCGACCGATGGCCGCCATGCCGTGGTCGCCTTCACCGACGACTGGCGCGAGGATGCGGCGCGCCGCGACTTCACGATGAACGCGCTTTATGCCGATCCGGCGACGGGCGCGCTGTTCGACTATTTCGGCGGACTGGAGGATCTGAAGGCGGGGCGCGTCCGCTTCATCGGCGACCCTCTTCAGCGGATTGCCGAGGATCATTTGCGCATCATGCGCTTCTTCCGGTTTCATGCCCGTTTCGGTCATGCGATCGACGAAAGCGGACTGGCCGCCTGCACCGCGCGCGCCAACGACCTGATGGCGCTCTCGCGCGAGCGGATCGCGGCGGAACTGCTCAAGCTGCTCGTCGCCCCGCGCGCGGTGCCGGTCATCGCCCTGATGGTCGAACATGGCATCTTCCGCGCGGTCATCCCCGAAATCGATGCGAGCGGCAGCGAGCGCCTCGCGCGGCTGGCCGAGCGCGAGGCAATGGCGGGCGTCATGCCCGATGCCGTCCGGCGGCTGGCCGCACTGCTCCCCCCCGAAGCGGCCGAGCCGGTGGGCGCGCGGCTGAAGCTGTCCAACGCCGATCGCAAGCGCCTGATCGCCGCGACCGCAGGTGCGGGCGACGAGGGGTCGCGCGCGCTCGCCTATCGCGCGGGCGTGGCCGGGGCGATCGACCGGCTGCTGCTGTCGGGCGAGTCGGTCGAGGCGATCCGCGACTGGACGCCGCCCGCCCTGCCGATCACCGGCGGCGCGCTGGTGGAGCGCGGCGTGCGCAAGGGGCCGGACGTCGCCCGGCTGCTTCGCCAGATCGAGACCCGGTGGATCGCGGAAGGCTTTCCGGGGGAATCGCGCGTCGCGGAACTGGCGGACCTGATCGTGGCCCAGGCGGACGCGGCTCAGGCCTGATTGGCGATCATCGCCCAGGCCGCATCGGGATCGAGCGGCCGGGCATAGTGAAAGCCCTGGCCAAAGGTGCAGCCGAGCGCGGCCATCGTCTGGCCCAGTTCGACCGTCTCGATACCCTCGGCGGTGGTCTTCATCCCCAGCGCCTGCGCGAGGCCCAGGATCGCGCGGACGATGGCGAGCTTGTCGCGATCGGCCAGCATGCCGTTGACGAAGCTGCGGTCGATCTTGAGGATATCGATGGGCAGTTTCTGAAGATAGGCCAGGTTGGAATAGCCGGTCCCGAAATCGTCCATCGCAATCGTCGTGCCCAGCGCCTTCAGCGCGTCCATGATGTTGCTCACGCGGGCCGGGTCGCCGACGATCGTGCTTTCGGTCAGTTCCAGGGTCAGCCGATCCCCCGCGATACCCGATCGGGCAAGCGCGGCGTCGATCATGCTGGCGATATCGTCGCGCTGAAGCTGGATCGCCGAGACGTTGACCGACATGCGCATCACCCCGGCGTTGCCACTCATGCCCAGCGCCGCCCGATCCCATTCCGCCAGTTGCGCCACCGCCTGGTTCACCGCCCAACGGCCCAGCGGCACGATCAGGCCCGACTCCTCGGCCACCGGAATGAAGTCGACCGGGGAGTGCTCGCGGCCCTCCGCATCGCGCCAGCGCGCCAGCGCCTCGAACGCCACCACCTTGCCCGAGGACAGGTCGCAGATCGGTTGATAGGCGAGATGCAGCTCTTCCTGCTCGATCGCACGGCGCAGCGCCGTCTCCAGGGCGAACTGCTCGCGCGCGATGGTGAAGGCATGGGGATGATAGACCTGGGTGCGCCCCGCCGCCTTGGCATGTTTCACCGCGAATTGGGCGTGGCGGATCAGTTCCTCGGCATCGCCATCGCGGTCGGCATTGAAGGCGATGCCGACCGATCCTTCCACATTGACCTCGAAATCGGTCAGCCGGAACGGCGCGCGGAGGGCGCGATCCAGCCGCTCGGCCAGATTGTGCGCCTCCTCCTTGCCCTCGTCGATTCTCATCAGGATACCGAATTCATTGCCGCCGATCCGGCCGATCGAATCGCGCGTTCGCAGCGCCCCCTTCAACCGGCGCGCCACCGTGATCAGCAGTTCGTCGGCGACCAGCGACCCCATACAGGCGTTCAGCCGACCGAAGCGGTTGAGATCGATGACCAGCACGGCATGGCGATGCCCGCTTTCCATCATCGCCTCGATCAGGTCCCCGAACCCCTGCCGATTGGGCAGGCCGGTCAGGCTGTCCGTGGTCATTTCCCGCCGCAGGCTGCGTTCAGTATGATGGCGCGCGGTATGGTCGACCAGCATCAGGATGCAGGAAACCGCGTCGACCTCCGCCGGACGGGTCAACGTCACCTGGAAGTAGCGGCAGTCGATGACATCGCCCAGGGTGAGCGAGAACTCGACCGACCGGTGCGCAGAGTCGAGGAATAGCGCGATCCGATCGCCCAGTTCCTCCAGCAGCAGCGCCTGCGCGTTCCGATCCCCCAGGCCGGCCCGGCGGAAAGCCTCATTGGCATGAAGGACGGCCGGTTGCCCGCTGGCCAATACGATCTCGGCCGCCGGGATCGCCATGATATCGATCGCGCACGCGGTCAGCGACACGGAATCACGCGTCGTCGCTCGCGGTGTCGGATATGCAATCGAGGCCATTTGCCATCGATATACCCCGCGAACGTTAAAACCCCCTAAAATTCCCGGAAATTTTCCAGGCGCTGGTCAAAACCGGCACGGTTTCGAATCCGTTTCGGCCCCTTCTCCATCAATCGAAACGGTTGTCCCGCGGGAAGCCGGTCGGCGGCATGCGCCCCGCCGCGCCCCGGGCGGTGCGCCAGGCGGACAGATCGGCTTCGGTCCGCACGCGCCCGGTCTCGCCCCCCATCGCCCAGCTCAGCCCGTCCTTGAACGTGAAGGTCGTCGCATCCGACAGCCCTCCATCGCGATAGCGTTGCAACTGAACGCCCGTCCCCCGCGACAGTTCGACGAACTCGGTCAGCGGGAAGACCAGGAGCTTCCGGTTGTCGCCGATCGCCGCAATATAGTCATGCTCCGGCCCGACCGGCCGGACGACCTTCAACAGCGCGCCCGCGCGCGGGGTCAGCACGGTCTTGCCCTTGCGCGTCTCGGCAATCGTGTCGGCGACCGGGACGACGAAGCCGCGCCCGTCGGACGCCGCGACCAGTAACTTGGCCGCTCGGGAGGCGGGCAGGAACCCCGCAATGCCGATCGAGCCGTCCAGGTCGATCATCGCGCGCACCGGCTCGCCAAAGCCGCGTCCGCCGGGCAGCTTGTCGGCGGCCAGCGTGAAGAACCGGCCATTGGCGGCGGCCAGCAACAGCTTGTCGGTGGTCTGCGCATGGAAGGCGAAGGCGGGGCCGTCGCCTTCCTTGAACTTGGCGGTGTCGGCCGAGGCGAGGTCGACATGCCCCTTCATCGCGCGAATCCAGCCGCGTTGCGACAGGATGACGGTGATCGGCTCCCGCTCGATCATCGCCTCCAGCGGAATGTCGCGTGTGGGTGCGGCCTCCTCGATCAGCGTGCGGCGGGCGCCCAAAGCGGTTTCGGGACCATAACGGTCGCGGATCCTGCCCAGGTCCTTCTTCATCCGCGTCCGCTGCCGCGCCTCGGAGCCCAGCAACAGGGTCAGTTGCTCGCGTTCCTTGTCGAGCTTGTCGCGCTCGCCGCGAATCTCGAACTCCTCAAGTCGACGGAGCGAGCGCAGCCGCATATTCAGGATCGCCTCGGCCTGCCGGTCGGTCAGGCGGAATTCGGCGATCATCACCGCCTTGGGCTCATCCTCGGTACGGATGATCTCGATCACCCGGTCGAGGTTGAGATAGGCGACCAGATAGCCGTCGAGCAGTTCGATCCGGTCGGCGATCTTGCCCAGACGATGCTCGGAGCGGCGGCGCAGCACCACGAACTGATGGTCGACCCAGGCGGACAGCGCCTCGCGCAAGCTCATGACGCGCGGGGTCCGATCCTTGTCGAGGACGTTGAGGTTCAGGCTGATCCGCGTCTCCAGATCGGAAAAGCGGAACAGCCCGTCCATCAGCACCTGCGGATCGACGGTCCGGCTGCGCGGCTCCAGCACGATGCGGACCTGCGCGTCCGATTCGTCGCGAATGTCCGCCAGGATCGGCAGCTTCTTGTCGTTGATCAGCGTGGCGATCTGTTCGATCAGCTTGCCCTTGGCGACGCCGTAAGGAATTTCGCTGATCACGATCTGCCAGCCGCCGCCCTTCTCCCGCTCGATGTCCCAACGGGCACGGACGCGAAAGCCGCCCCGCCCGGTGGTGTAGCTTTCGCGCAGGATTGCGGGCGCATCGACGACGATGCCGCCAGTCGGGAAGTCCGGCCCCTTGACCAGCGACAGGATCGCGTCGTCATCGGCATCCGGCCGATCGACCAGCAGGATCGCGGCGTCCAGCAGTTCGGCGGCATTGTGCGGCGGGATGCTGGTCGCCATGCCGACCGCGATGCCGCTCGCCCCGTTCGCCAGCAGATTGGGGAACAGGCCGGGGAACAGCTCGGGCTCCTGCTCCTCGCCATTATAGGTCGGGCGATAGGCGACGGCGTCTTCGTCCAGGCCGTCCATCAGGTCGATCGCGACCTGGGTCAGCCGTGCCTCGGTGTAACGATAGGCGGCGGCGTTATCGCCATCGATATTGCCGAAATTGCCCTGCCCGTCGACCAGCGGATAGCGCAACGCGAAATCCTGCGCGAGGCGGACCATCGCGTCGTACACCGACTGGTCGCCATGCGGGTGATATTTACCGATCACGTCGCCGACGACGCGCGCGCATTTCTTGTAACCCGCCGCCGGGTCGAGCTTGAGCAGCCGCATCGCCCAGAGAAGACGCCTGTGAACAGGCTTGAGGCCGTCGCGCACATCGGGCAGCGAGCGCGCGGTGATCGTGGACAGCGCATAGACGAGATACCGCTCCGACAGCGCACTGTCGAAGGGTGCGTCCAATATGCCGACGGGAGGATTGTCGCGGAGATCGATCGCCATGGGAGCCCAGCTTCTAGCAAGCCCGCGCCTGGGGAGCAATCCGCCAGATCAAATCGGGAACGTCCGGGTTTGTGTGGAGGGTGTCCTGCTTCACATTCCCACCGTGCCCGGCGCCGACTTTGCGGCTCCAAGACCAACCAGCTTAGCGAACCACGCTCTGCGCCAACGCCGCCCGATCGATTACATCTACTGCAAGATCAATTGACTCTACTCGCATCGCTACACCCGCAAAGATGATCGCGATACCGAGGCCATGATCCATTTCGACCCAGCCATCTCACCGGCTTATCTGAGCGAATCGGTCATTTTTTCCAATATGATGTCCGCCTTTGCCTGCATGTCATTCAATGCGAATGACTTGGAAATCAGGGAAACAGACAAAACCTTCTGCTTTCCTGTCCACATGTCGGTCACGCGCGAACCGGAACCTGGCAATGATACAAACGTCCGGGCAACAGCGCCGCCATTTACGACAGCGACGGTTTCGCTCGAAGCATGGCCCACACTCATCTCCCCCCCTGTCGGAAGCGATAAATCCATATAGGTTGCGACCAGCGTAAAGCCTGGGCATTTATAAGTCGACACGACACCATTGAGACGCTTGGTGCCCGACACTTCATATCCCATGGGATGACTAACGACTGTCAGACACCCCGGGAACGGCTCGACATGCAGGATCGCAGGCCCCTCGGAGTACCCCTCTCGTCGAGCGTGATTGGCAAGCCGGAAATGTTCGGCCGTCACGGCATTCTCGTCCACATCCGTCAATTGCTCGGGTGGGATGGGGCGTGCAGCACTAGATGGCGCGTGCGGATGATCTTCAATGAAATCCCGCCCCTTTTGGAAATTTCCAGTAGCCGATGCAATTGATGCCTGCATAAGCATTGCAGTAATAATAGTTATCATTACCATCCTCCCTAACACGCCACAGCACAATTGATGCTCGCCTGGGTCGTTGCGCAGGGAACATTGCATGTTTGCATTTGCGTCCCTGCCGGGCAATTGCGCGGATTGGAAACCCTATGACCCGATTTAACTCTTACACCGGAACAGAAACTACATCGGACTTTCATCTGCAAAACACGACGACCAGAACCTTGTCGGGTTGCCGACCTATTATAAGTGACATTGGTAAATGAAGATATTTCGATATCCCAAGCTCGATAATCGGCAGCAAATCTTCCACCGGTCGCGACGTCGCAGATAATATGAGAGTCAAAATCAGCGCCATTCATAGATGCGTTATTTTGACAACGCGCCGAACCACGCCCTAGAACCAAGCAAAGCCGCGACCAAAAGCGATGACCCAGCGACCCCAGATCACCTCTATTCTTTTTCGATCAAATATTTTACTCAAAAGCAATCTTGAGTCAACAGTGACGTATATCTTAATAGTAAATGGGGCTATTGGCCACGATATGAATTGGTATTAACATAGAAATTACTGTTATAGATTACATTTTATAGATTCTGAATGGTTTTTACTGAAAGATACAAACAAATACATGACCAAAACATAACATACTATCACGCATTTTATAGACGAAGGTCGAGCCGCATCGCGCGTGTACTGAAAGGTGACTGCCGCTAGTGCGGCCGCCCGGCCAACCACATTCCGTTGGCTACGGTAAATATCCCAAACCAACTGCTGGCAATGCCGAACTTCTCGCTCGATCCGCCAGACACGCCGGTGATGGCTTCATAGCCACCCAGAGCACCGTGATTGTCATAACCCACATCAAAGCGCCATGCGCAGCATTCGACGAAAATGGAGGACGTCCGGCCCGAACCACCGACCGTTCGCGAGGCAACCGGAATCGAAACCCGTCACCATCGCCCCCATGCGCTGACAATCACACGCCGCGCATATCCGCGATGGGGCAGCGGTGCGTGCCAGTCTCGCGCGCGCCAGCCACCTATGTTACCCACTCGTTGACCAAGGATATGATGCCTACCGGCCGCCCCGCTCCCTGCACAAGGCCGAGAGCCGCCCCGATCATCCCGGACGTGCGAGAAAATGCCTTATGCCGCACCGAGGATTCCCTTGGCGCCGCGCCGCGATACGACACACTGACCGACGACCTTCTTCCGGGCATCGCCACCGCATTCACCGCGCAGCCCTGATCGAGCCTCGGCCTCCGACAGCCCAAAAACGACAAAGCGGGCGCGGTGGGAGCCGCGCCCGCTTCGTTTCCGGCGATACCGATCGGGTTACGCCTGGGTCGCCTGCGCCTGCGCCACATCCTGCTGGAAGTGATCGCCCGCGGCGACGGTGCAGTTCTGGAAGGCGACGGGAGTGAAGGTCTCGACGCCCGCGACTTCCTCATCGGTCACGGCCTTGCCCTTGGCATTGTGGGCGGGGGCGAAGGCGACGACCTCGGGGCGGAAGGTGGCGAGGACATCGGCGGTATCCCGGCACGCGACGGTGCGCTCCTTGTTGCCGCTCTTCACCACGGCGATCGCTTCCATGCCGTTCGCCAGCGGAACACGCGCCTGTTCCCAGATCTGTGGCGCATGCGCCGCCCGCATCGGCTGTGCGACGGCAACACCCGTCGTCAGCATCAGGGCTCCACCAACAACACCGATCATCAGCTTGTTCATGACTACCTCCTTTGCAAGCATCGCCAAAACCCATGACTTCAATGATCGGTTTCCTGTTCTTTTGACATTGCCATTTATTCACGATTCATAGATTTTTCTTCCATGATGTCGCACGCATTACATGATCGTCATGCGGAATTTCTTGCGGCCGATGACATGCGATGCGCGCGCACGCTTCCATTGCGCCCGCCCCTCCCTTCCATTATAGGCCCGCCATCCCGCCTCGGGCCTCAGCATGGGGGCGCCGGGGCTGTACTCATTTCAGGGGACCGCCGCATGGCTCGCCGCCGCCAAATCTACGAAGGCAAGGCCAAGATCCTGTACGAGGGCCCCGAGCCCGGCACGCTGATCCAGTATTTCAAGGACGACGC
>NZ_JBCNNI010000036.1:0-40329 GCF_039594485.1 Sphingomonas sp.
TCCTTGGCGACCGAAACGCCGTCCTTGGTGATGCGGGGCGCACCGAACGACTTGTCGATCACGACGTTGCGGCCCTTCGGGCCCAGCGTGACCTTGACGGCATCGGCGAGGATGTCGACGCCCTTCAGAATGCGCTCACGCGCGTCGCGCGAAAATTTGACTTCCTTGGCTGCCATGGTGGCTACCCTTTCAATCTGGAATTGTCAGAAAAACGGAACGAAGGATCAGGATCAGGCTCAGCCGATGACGCCGAGGATGTCCGATTCCTTCATGATCAGCAGGTCTTCACCGTTCACCTTGACCTCGGTGCCCGACCACTTGCCGAACAGGATACGGTCGCCGGCCTTGACGTCCAGCGGAGTGACCTTGCCGTCTTCGGCCTTCGCGCCGGTACCGGCGGCGACGACTTCGCCCTCCTGCGGCTTTTCCTTGGCGGTGTCGGGGATGATGATCCCACCGGCCGTCTTTTCCTCGGCCTCGACGCGACGGACGAGAACGCGATCGTGCAACGGACGAAAGTTCATTGCCATGTCCCTTTATCTGGCATGTTACACTTTTCTGGCACTCGAGCCATGCGAGTGCCAACGCCCCGGATATGTGAACGACGGTTCAGGGCGTCAACGACCCCGCGAAAAAAATTTCGACCAGGCGCCCCGCCGCCGGGAACAAATTTCCGGTCCCGGCACATCCGTATTGGCGCACTAATACGGACCATTGCCGAGCCACCCCGGCTGGGCTAGCCATGGCGCATGACCGACGCTCGCGCAGACGCTCTTCCGCCCGCCTCCCCGCTCGACCAGGATTTCAGCCGACCCGGCCGGAAAGCCGGACGGCGAACCGGCTGGCGGATCGTGAAGGCGGCGTGGCGGCTGCTGGTCGGGATCAAGGATTTCCTGGTGCTGGCGGCGATGCTGCTGTTCTTCGGCCTGATCTTCGCCGCGCTCAATGCCCGGCCGGGGACAAGGCCGATCACCGACGGCGCGCTGCTCCTCAAGCTGGACGGACCGATCGTCGAGCAGCCCGAGGCCGTCGCGCCGCTCGCGATGCTGTCGGGTCGCGAGGGAACGCGCGAATATCGCCTGCGCGACGTGGTGCGTGCGATCGACGCGGCGCGGGGCGACGGCCGGGTGAAGGTGCTGGTCCTCGACCTCGATTCCTTCGGCGGCGCCTATCCGGCGGCGTTGCAGGAAGTGGGCGACGCGATCGCGCGCTTCCGCAAGGGCGGCAAGCCGGTGCTGAGCTATGCCACCGCCTATACCGACGGGGCCTATCGCCTGGCGGCCAATGCCAGCGAGATCTGGGTCAATCCGCTTGGCGGCACCCTGTTCGCGGGGCCGGGCGGCAACCAGCTTTACTATAAGGGGCTGATCGACAAGCTCGGCGTCAATGTGCACGTCTATCGGGTCGGCAAGTTCAAGTCGTTCGTCGAACCCTATATCCGCGCCGACCAGAGCCCCGAGGCGCGCGCCGCGTCGCAGGCGCTGTACGGCACGCTGTTCGCCCAATGGCGCGAGGCGGTGGCCAAGGCGCGCCCCAAGGCGCAGATCGACACCTTCCTGGCCCAGCCCGACCGCGCCGTGCTGGCCGCGAACGGCAGCATCGCCGACGCCAATCTGAAGGCCGGCCTGGTCGACAAACTCGGCGACAAGCTTGCTTTCGGCAAGCGCGTCGCCGAGATCGCGGGCGCCGAGGCGAACAAGCCCGCGGGCAGCTTCCGCACCATCTCCTATGCCGCCTGGGTCCGCGCCAATCCGCTGCCGACCAAGGGCGACGCGATCGGCGTGCTGACCATTGCCGGGAATATCGTCGATGGCGAGGCGGGCCCCGGCACGGCGGCGGGGGATACCCTGTCCAAGGCGCTGCTCGACGGACTGGCGAAGAAGAATCTGAAGGCGCTGGTCGTGCGGGTCGCCTCGCCCGGCGGCTCGGTGCTGGCCTCGGAACAGATCCGCCAGGCGATCCTGGAGGCCAAGCGACAGAAGCTGCCCGTGATCGTTTCGATGGGCGGCCTGGCGGCGTCGGGCGGCTACTGGGTCTCGACCCCCGCCGACCTGATCTTCGCCGAACCGGGCACGATCACCGGATCGATCGGGATTTTCGGGCTGATCCCGTCGTTCGAGAACACGCTGGCCAAGATCGGCGTGACCACCGACGGGGTGAAGACCACGCCGCTGACCGCCCAGCCCGATGTGCTGGGCGGCTTTACCCCGATGCTCGACACCATCCTGCAAGCGGGAATCGAGAATGGCTATCGCCAGTTCCTGACCCGCGTCGCCGAATCGCGCCACATGACGCCGGAAAAAGTCGACACCATCGCGCAGGGTCGGGTGTGGGACGGCGGCACGGCCCGCCAGATCGGGCTGGTCGACCGTTTCGGCACCCTGTCCGACGCCATCGCCGAAGCCGCCCGCCGCGCCAAGCTGGACCCGGCCAAGGTCTATCCAGAATATCTGGAGAAGAAGCCGGGCTTCGCCGCGATGCTGGCGGAAGGGTTCGAGAGCGACGATGACGACAGCCAGCAGGGTGGCGATGTCTTCGCCATTGCCGCGGCCGAACGGCGCGCGGTCGCGGCGCGCGCGCTCGGCGATGTCGCGCGGCTGGCGCGCGGCGGGTCCGTCCAGGCGCGCTGCCTGGAATGCGGCGGGCTGGGCCCCGTGGGAACCGCCAGCGACGAGCGGCTGCTCGATCTGCTGATCGCGCGGTTGGGGCTCTGACCCGGCTCTCCACCCCCGTCCAGCCTCAGCGAAGTCGAAGGCCTGGGGGCTCGATTGCCCCGCGCGGCGAACGCGCCTTTCGACTGCGCTCCGGGCGAACGGAGCAGGGAAACGGGGCTTTCCGAATCCGTTCGCCCCGCGCTAGGCACACCCATCGTCCCAGGAGATTTCAGCCCGCATGATCGCCATCCGCGCCGCCCGCCCCGATGACGCCGCCGCCATCGCCGCCATTTATGCTCCCCATGTGCTGGCGGGCGTGGTTTCGTTCGAGACACAGGCGCCCGATGCCGACATGATGCGCGCACGGATGGAGGGCGCGGACGGCCTTTATCCCTGGATCGTCGCGACACTCTCTGACGAGGAAGGGCGAGAAGAAGGCGTGATCGGCTATGCCTATGCCGCGCGCTTCCGCGAGCGCGAAGCCTATCGCTGGGTGGTGGAGACGACCATCTATGTCGCCGACGTGTCGCAGCGCGCCGGCGTCGGGCGGCTGCTCTACGAGGCACTGGTCGACACGTTGACCGCGCAAGGGTTCACCCAGGCGATGGGCGTGATCGCGCTGCCCAATGACGGATCCATCAAGCTGCACGAAGCGGTCGGCTTCCGCCGCGCCGGCGTCTTCCGCGAGGTCGGGCACAAGCATGGCCGCTGGATCGATGTCGGCTATTGGCAACGCGAACTCGCCGAGCCCGCAGCCCATCCGGCCGAGCCCAGGCGCTTTGCCGATATCGGCGTGGTCCGCGATCCGGTGGCGGTAAAACATCGCTGACGAATGCGGGTGCGGCGCGCCCTCTATCCGCGAAACACGAAGAATGGCGCGCCCGGTTTCCAGTTGATCCGCTTGAGCCAAACCGAGGTTACCGGCTTACCCTCGGCATCGATCGCGGGCCGGAACTTCGCACGTTCGGTCGCGGCGTGGCAGGTCGCATCCTGGAACGCCTTGTCGCCGCCGGATTTCGTCACGGCACAATCCCTGACGCTGCCGTCCGCACCGATCAGCAGGCGGATGATGACGGCACCGCCCATGCCCATATTCGCCGGCCCCGCCGGATAGTCGCTAGGGCGGAACCAGTCGGCCGGGTTCGTGGCGGGCATCGGCCCGCTTTTGAGCAGGCGCTGCTGAACGGGGTCGAGCCCCCAGGAGCGGATCAGGTCGTCCGAACATTTGTCGAGCGCATCGAGTGCCCCCTTCATCGGCCCCAGGTCCATCTTCACGGCGTAACGACGAACGAAATTGATCGCGAGCATGGTCGGCTTGCCCGCCGCGACATCGCTGCGCAGCGCCTTGGGCAGGTCGGAATCGGGCCGGAACCGCAGGGTCGAGGGTACGCCGCCGGTACCCTCGAAGCCCTGCGCCTCGATCCCCGGCACCTCCGCCACGGTAGAGGTCGCAACAAGGACGGGGACGTTGCGCTCGGTCGCGGGGAAACGCGGCCCCGCCAACGCCATTTCCAGGCTGTCGCGCACATCGAAGCGACTGATCTGCAGCAGCACCTGGGCCTTGCCCTCGCCAAAGGTCCGCAACAGGCGGCACTCGTTCGGCGCGTAGTTCATTTCCCATTTGGAGGTGGGCGCAAGCGGCGGCGACGGCTCGGCGGCGAACAGACCTTGTGACAAGGATGCACCCAGCGCAACACCCATCCCCGCCCAGGCCATGATCGTCCGACCGCGCATCCTGCCCTCCCCAAATTTTCGGCTACCCCTGTGTCTATGCCAAGGATGCCATGATTATGCTGGTCACCCAAGACGATTCCGCGTGCCAACCCGCCCCACCATACCAATCTAAGGCTTGGCTTTGCGGCCCGTCATTGTCTAACGCCGTGGGCATAGCCCCACACTGGGCAGATCAAGGAAGGAACAGGCATCATGGCTGCCGACTGGTCGACGATCGAATCGCTCCCGAAGACCCCGCTTCTCGATCTTTTTGCAAATGATCCCGACCGGCTGGCCTCGCTCAGCCTGGACGTGGCGGGCATCCATTTCGACTGGTCCAAGACGCACCTGACGCCGCAGGCCGTCGCCGCCTTCGCCGAACTCGCCAAGGCGAGCGGTCTGGCCGCCAAGCGTGACGCGCTGTTCGGCGGCGAGATCGTCAACGTGACCGAGGGCCGCGCGGTCGAGCACACCGCCGAGCGGGGCGAAGGCAATCCCGAAAGCGTCGCCACCGCCCGCGCCTCGCACGCCCGGATGCGCGCGCTGATCGACGCCATCGAGGCGGAGGCGCTGGGGCCGATCCGCCATGTCCTGCACATCGGCATCGGCGGTTCGGCGCTGGGCCCCGACCTGCTGGTCGATGCGCTGGGCCGCGACAGCGACCGTTACGACGTCGCGATCGTGTCGAACGTCGACGGCATGGCCCTGGAGGAGGTGTTCAAGCGCTTCGACCCGGCCGCCACGCTGCTGGTCGTCGCGTCCAAGACCTTCACCACCACCGAGACGATGCTCAACGCCACCTCGGCGCTGCAATGGATGACCGAGCATGGCGTCGAGGACCCCTATGGCCGCGTCATCGCGCTGACCGCCAATCCGGCCAAGGCGGTCGAATGGGGCGTGGACGAGACGCGCATCCTGTCCTTCGCCGAGTCGGTCGGCGGCCGCTATTCGCTCTGGTCGACCATCGGCTTCCCCGCCGCGCTCGGCCTGGGCTGGGACGCGTTCGAGGAATTGCTGGAGGGCGCGGCCGAGATGGACCGCCATTTCCGCCTGACCGACCTCAGCCAGAACGCCCCCGCGCTCGCCGCCTTTGCCGACCTCTATTACACCCAGGTCCGCCATGCCGAGACGCGCGCGCCCTTCGCCTATGACGAGCGGCTGCGCCTCCTCCCCTCCTATCTCCAGCAGTTGGAGATGGAATCGAACGGCAAGGGCGTGACCGTCGATGGCAAGCCCGTCGGTCGCCCCACCGCCGCGATCACCTGGGGCGGGGTCGGCACCGATGCACAGCATGCCGTGTTCCAGCTTCTCCACCAGGGTACCCATCTCGTCCCCGTCGAGTTCATCGCGGTGGTCGAGCCGGGCGATGTGCTGAGCGACGAACATCATCGCCAGTTGCTGCTCAACGCCTTCGCGCAGGGTGCCGCGCTGATGAAGGGCAAGACGGTCGACGATCCGGCGCGCAGCTATTCGGGGGATCGGCCGTCCTCGACCATCCTGCTCGAAACGCTAGACCCGCGCACGCTGGGGGCGCTGATCGCCTTCTACGAGCATCGGGTGTTCGTGAACGGCGTGATCCTGGGCATCAACAGCTTCGACCAGTTCGGCGTCGAACTGGGCAAGGAAATGGCCAAGGCCGCCGACCAGGGCGGGCAGGATTTCGACCCCTCGACCGAGGACCTGATCAAGCGCGCCTTTGGCTGAACGCCGCAATATCGATCACTGTCAGGGGGACGCTGAACTTGGCTCAGCGTCCCCCGTTGTGCTTTTAGCGGGTCTCATCCCCGACCGACTTTCCCGGAGTAACCGATTCCATGGCTGAATATGATTATGACCTGTTCGTCATCGGCGCGGGGTCCGGGGGAACGCGCGCGTCGCGGGTCGCCGCCGCGCATGGTGCGCGCGTCGCCGTGGCCGAGGAGTATCGCGTCGGCGGCACCTGCGTCATTCGCGGCTGCGTGCCCAAGAAGCTGCTCGTCTATGGCGCGCATTTCGCCGAGGATCTGAAGGACGCCCGCCGCTTCGGCTGGCAGGTGCCGAGCGAGTGCGAATTCTCATGGCAGACGCTGCGCGACAATGTGCTGTCCGAGGTCGACCGGCTGAACACCGCCTATACCACCACGCTGCAAAGCCATAAGGTCGAGATCATCCCGCAGCGCGCGGTCGTCACCGGGCCGCATAGCGTCCGCCTGGCCGACGGGACCGAGAAGACCGCCGACAAGATCCTGATCGCGGTCGGCGCACACCCCGCCGTCCCCACCTGCCCCGGTCATGAACATGGCATCACCTCGAACGAGGCGTTCCATCTCGATGCGATCCCCAAGCGGGTGCTGATCGCGGGCGCGGGCTATATCGCCAATGAATTTGCGGGCGTGTTCCACCAATTCGGCGCGCATGTCACGCTGATCAACCGCAGCAAGGAGATACTGCGCGGATACGACCTGACGATCCGGGACCGGCTGCTCCAGATTTCGATGATGAAGGGGATCGAGTTCCGCTTCGACGCGACGTTCGAGGGGATCGAGAAGCTGGATGACGGCTGCCTTAAGGTGTCGATGTCCAATCACGAGCCGATCATCGTCGACCTGGTGATGTTCGCCACCGGCCGCCTGCCCAACACGCATGGGCTGGGCCTGGAGACCGCCGGGGTCGAACTGGACGATCACGGCGCGATCAAGGTCGATGCGGACAATCGCTCGACCTGCGACAGCATCTATGCGGTCGGCGACGTGACCAATAGGGTGCAGTTGACGCCCGTGGCGATCCGCGAGGGCCAGGCCTTTGCCGACACCGTGTTCGGCGGCAAACGGACCCGCGTCGATTATGACTGCATCCCCGCCGCCGTGTTCAGCCATCCGCCGATGGCGGGCGTCGGCCTGACCGAGGCCCAGGCCAAGCAGACGCTGGGATCGGTGCGCGTCTATACGTCCGATTTCCGCCCGATGAAGAACGTACTGGCCGGACGCGAGGAGCGTGCGCTCTACAAGATGGTGTGCGACGGCGACACCGACCGGGTGGTCGGGTTGCACATGATCGGCCCCGACGTGCCCGAGATCATCCAGGCGGCGGCGGTCGCGGTGAAGGCCGGTTTGACCAAGGCGCAGTTCGACTCGACGATCGCGCTGCATCCCACCATGGCCGAGGAACTGGTCCTCATGCGCTGAACCCCCGTGCCTGCGGGATGAAGCACCCCCGCTTCATCCCTTCCAGGTACAAAGCCGCATGAGGAAAATACATATCGCGCGATATTTTGTCGCAGCCCAGGATATCCGCATTCCGACGAAATCCGTCTTTGGAACACGGGTTCTGGAGAGGATGGATATGGAATAGGCAATGACCGATCACATCGCCACGTTCGAGCATGTGATCGCCCTGGCGGCAGCGGCGATGGAGGGCGCGGAAGCGCTGGGCCACTATCTGGCGGGCAATTCCATCGCCGCCGGGCTGGACATGCTGCGCGCCGCCCATCGGCAGCAGCAGGTCAAGCCGCTTTCCGCCTGAGCCGTCCCCTCGCCCGGTTGGTCAGGCCGCCTCGCCTGCCCCATCGTCCAGCGCGGTGGCACGGAGATGCGCCGGTCGATCGTTCAGCCGGCCGATATAGGCCATGATTGCGTCCGTCCTGGGGATCAGCCCGAACTGGGTGAACCACATCACCTGCGACCCGACATAGACATCCGCCGCCGTGAAGCGATCCCCCGCGATATAGGGCGTGCGGGCCATGGCCTCGCCGATGACCGATATGGTGCGATCGAAATCGCCATAGCCCGCCATGCGCTGCTGTGCCGGCGTAACCGTCACGCCCAGCGCGCGGTTGGTCGCCGCCGCCTCCAGCGGCCCTGCGGCGAAGAACAGCCAGCGATAATAATCCGCCCGCTCATGCGGCAAGGGCGCGAGTTCGGCATCGGGAAACACCTCCGCCAGATAGGCGCAGATCGCCGCCGTTTCCGTCACCACCTTGCCGTCATGGACGATAGCCGGCACCTTCATCATCGGATTGATCGCGCAATAGTCGGGCGCGATCATCGTCGTCCCATAATCGAGCTGTACGACCTCATAGGCCGCGCCGGTTTCCTCCAGCATCCAGCGGGCAATCCGGCCGCGCGACTGGGGATTGGTATAGAGCGTCAGCTCGGCCGTCATCGCATCTCTCCGAACAGGAAAATCGCCCGAGGCTAGGCGCGATCGACATGGCGGCGCAAGAAGGCGATCGTCCGCGCCCAGGCCTGGGCGGCGGCGGCGGCATCATAGCGCTCGGCGGATGTGTCGTTGTTGAATGCATGGTCCACCCCTGGATAGGTGAAGGCCTCCACCGGCCGCCCCGCCGCCTTCAGCGCCGCGACCCAGGGGACGCCGGTGGCCGCCACCCGCGCATCCTTGCCCGCATAATGCAGCAGCAGCGGCGCGCGCACCTTGACCGCCTCGCGCGGGTCGGGCGCGGGGCCGTAATAGGCGACCCCGGCGGCCAGCGAAGGCCCCGCCGCGACCGCGAGCCGATTGACGAATGCGCCGCCCCAGCAGAAACCGACCGCGCCGATCCGGCCCGTGCTGCTCCGCTCCGCCACAGCCTGCGCCATCATCGCCCGGACCTGCGCCAATGCCAGATCATAGTCGAGCGATCCGATCAGCGTGCGGGCGCGATCCTCGTCGGCAGGCGTACCCCCTTGCGGCGCGAGCAGATCGGGGGCGACCGCCCGGAACCCGGCCAGGGCCACGCGCCGCGCGACATCCTCGATATGCGGGGTCAGCCCGCGATTCTCGTGGATGACCAGCACCATGCCCAGCCGCCGCCTGGTGCCCCTCGGGGCGGCGATATAGGCGGCGGATCGCGCGCCCGCCTCCATTCCCTCACGCCGGTCGATGGAAAGACGGGGGTCATGCGGATCGATCACCGCCGCCGCCGCCGGGCTGGCGGCGATCCCCAGGATCAGCGCCTCGGCCGCCGCAACCGACCCGGCCAGAGCGGTCATCTGGCGCAATAGGGTACGACGGTCGTGATGATCATGGGTGAAGGCGTCATAGATCCGGACGGCTTCGTCGCGCAGCGCATCGGTCATGCCGGCATCCTCCTGCGGCAGCGCGCTTTTTCGAGCATGACCGCGTGGCCAGCATAATGGGATCGCGCCGACGCGGCTAGAGCACCGACGCGAAGCCGAGGCCGATGCGCCTTATGGGTGGCGGCATAAGAAAAGGGCCGCCCCCTTTTGCGGGGACGGCCCTTTTTCAGACGCTGACGAAGGGATCAGGCGCCCAGCGGGCTTGGCGACCCGAACGGCCCGGCACCGCGACGGGTCTTGGGGATGGACGTTCCCGCCTTGGCGATCGGCACCGCCTTCAGCTTGGGATCGTCGCGACCGATATCGTCGCCCGCGATCAGCTTCTTGATCTCGTCACCCGACAGCGTTTCATATTCGAGCAGCGCCCCCGCCAGCAGGTGGAGCTGGTCGACATTCTCGGTCAGGACATGCTTGGCGCGGTGAAGGCCGCCCTCGACGATCGACTTGATCTCGTCGTCGATCAGTTGCGCGGTCTGGTTGGACATGCGCACCGGCTGGCTCGACGAATATCCCAGGAAGCTTTCGCCCTCCGGCTGGGCATATTCGACCGGGCCGACCTTGTCCGACATGCCCCATTTGGTGACCATGTCGCGGGCCAGGCCCGTGGCGTACTGGATGTCGCCGCTCGCACCGCTCGACACCTTCTCATAGCCGAAGATGATCTCCTCGGCCACGCGACCGCCCATCGCGACCGCCAAGTTCGCGTACATCTTGTCGCGGTGATAGCTGTACGAGTCCCGTTCCGGCAGGCGCATCACCATGCCCAGCGCACGGCCGCGCGGAATAATCGTCGCCTTGTGGATCGGATCCGATGCCGGTTCGTGCAGCGCGACGATGGCGTGACCGGCCTCGTGATAGGCGGTCATCCGCTTCTCGTCCTCGGTCATGACCATGGAGCGGCGTTCCGCGCCCATCATGACCTTGTCCTTGGCTTCCTCGAACTCGGCATTGGCGACCAGGCGCTTACCCTTGCGCGCCGCCATCAGCGCCGCCTCGTTGACCAGATTGGCGAGATCCGCGCCCGAGAAGCCCGGCGTGCCCCGCGCGATGACGCGGGCGTCGACGTCGGGGGCCAGCGGCACCTTCTTCATATGGACTTCGAGGATCTTCACGCGGCCATCGATGTCCGGGCGCGGCACCACGACCTGCCGGTCGAAGCGACCGGGACGCAGCAGTGCTGGGTCCAGCACGTCCGGCCGGTTGGTCGCGGCGATGATGATGATGCCTTCATTGGCCTCGAAACCATCCATCTCGACCAGCAACTGGTTCAGCGTCTGCTCGCGCTCGTCATTGCCATTGCCCAGGCCCGCACCGCGATGACGCCCGACCGCGTCGATCTCGTCGATGAAGACGATGCACGGCGCGCTCTTCTTGGCCTGCTCGAACATGTCACGCACGCGGCTGGCACCGACGCCGACGAACATCTCGACAAAGTCCGAGCCCGAAATGGTGAAGAAGGGAACGCCCGCCTCCCCCGCGATCGCGCGGGCGAGCAGCGTCTTGCCGGTACCCGGCGAGCCGACCAGCAGCGCGCCCTTGGGAATCTTGCCGCCCAGCCGCGCAAACTTCGACGGGTCCTTCAGGAACTCGACGATTTCCTGCAGCTCTTCGCGCGCTTCGTCGATGCCGGCCACATCGTCGAAGGTCACCTTGCCTTCCTTCTGGGTCAGCATCCGCGCACGGCTCTTGCCAAAGCCCATCGCGCCGCTCGCCCCGCCGCCCTTCTGCATCTGGCGCAGCACGAAGAAGGCGATGCCGATGAACAGGATGAAGGGCAGCGAGTTGTAGAGCATCAGCATCCAGATGGACGGCCCTTCCTCGGTCTTCGCCGTGAAGGTCACGCCCTTTTCGCGCAGACGCGGGATCAGCTGCGAATCGGGTACCGGGGTGGTGCGGAACTTCTCGCCCGACGACAGCGTGCCGGTGATCGATTCGCGTGAGATGGTGGCGGTCTTCACCGTCCCCTCGTCGACCTTGTCGAGGAAGGTCGAATATTCGATCGGATTGCCGCTCTGCGCCGACGAACCCGCGCCCGACAGGCTGACGAACAGGGCGAGCGCCATCAGGATGCCCACCCAGATCAGCAGGCTCTTCATCCAGGGGTTTCCGCCCCCATTGGGATCGGGGCTCTGCTGCTTGTCGTTCTCGTTCATCGGTGCCGGATACCTTTCAGCCTCCAAGATAGGCATGGCGAAGTTAATGGCAATGGAACAAGACCGATCATTGTGATCGGGGGCCTGGCTTCGTTTGCCAGCGTCGCCGCAGAGACGTCACCCGGTCCGGCGTGGCGGGGCGGGGCGGAAGCGCCACACGCCGGAACGCACGCTGGCGATCACCCCCGCCTGGGTCGCGCGGCTGCCATGCTCCAGCGCCTCGAGCAGCTTTTCGATATTGCCGCCCTCGGTCCAGGCGGGCGATTCGATTCCGGCGGCCGCGCGCACCGTGCCGATCGCGCGACGGGCCAGGCGCCGCCCCAGCTCACGCGGCAGGTCGCTCGCGGCGATCCGCACATTGTCGCCATCGATCTGCGCCCGCTCGGCCCATAGCCAGTCGACCGTGGCGCGCAGATCGGCATCGGCCTCGGCCAGTTGCGCCGCCGCCCGCGCCATCTGTGCAACCCCCAACCACTCATTGGCGTCGAGCAGCTGGCGGAACCGGGTCCGGTCGTGTCGCGGATCGGTGTTGGCGGGATCGTCGACGAAGGACGCCTCGGCCCGGCGGACGATCCGGCGCAGCTCGGCCCGGCGCCAGTCGAGCAGCGGGCGAAGCACCGTCGCCCCCGCGATCACCGTCCGTCCGCGGACACCCGACAATCCCGACAGCCCCGCGCCACGCGACGCGCGCATCAGGAAGGTCTCGGCCTGGTCATCGGCATGATGCGCGGTCAGGATGGCCGCCGCGCCGATCGCGCGGGCATGGTCGGCGAGCAGCGCATAACGCGCCTCGCGCGCCTGCGCCTGAATGCTGGCGCCGGCAATCGGCTTGGCCGGGCGCAGCACATGATGGGGAACGCCCAGCCCGGCGCAGTGCGCGGCGACCATCCGCGCCTCCTCCGCCGCTTCGGGGCGCAGGCCATGATCGACCGTCGCGACCTGGATCCGCCCCCGAAACGCCGCCGCCGCCAGCGTCAGCATCGCCATGCTGTCGGGACCGCCCGATACCGCCAGCAACAGCGGCGAGGGGTCGGATGACGGATCATGAAGGATCGTCAGATCCGCCGCGAAACGCGCGATCTGATCGACGGCCGTGGCATCGGTGGCCATGATGCTCTCAAAACTGGTCAGGGACGCTGCCGCTCTGGCCCTTCCGCCGGGCGTGCGCAAGGGATTTCATATCATCCGGCCAGTCGCCGGAGCCGGCACACCCCGCCAGGGACGCACCGGCCATCAGCCCTTTACTGGCATTTGGCGGCGGTCCGCCCCGCCGCGACCTGTCCCTTCATCGACCCCGACAGCTTGGCGCCATAGACGTCGCTCAGTTCGTCATAGACCTTGCAGGCATCGGCCGGCTTGTTCAGCTTGGTCAGCGCCTGGCCCAGATAGAGAAGGCTGTCTGGCGCCCGCTCGCCGTCCGGGAATTTCTTGTAATTCTCATAAAAGGCCATCGACGCGAGGCTGGGCTTGCCCGAGTCGAGATAGGTGCGGCCCAGCAGATTCTGCGCATAGCTGGCGCGGCGGCTCTTGGGATAATCCGCCACCACCTTCTTCAACTGCGCCTCGGCCTCGGGGTAACGCTTGGCCTGCCAAAGGCGATAGCCATAGAGATAGGCGTCCTCCGCCGCGTCGCCGGTCGCAGGCTTCTCGACGGCCGAACCACCCGCCGCCGCCGGAACCGCGGTCGCCGTGTCGCCGGTCACCACGGAAGGCGCGGCCGGGCTCTTGCCCGGACGGGGCGAGCCGGTCGGCGCGGGCGTGTCGAGCGGCGCGCTCTGCCCGGCGGGCGCGATCGGTGCGGGACCGGCTTCCAACGCCTTCAACCGCGCATCGGTCGCGCGCTTATAGGCGTCGAACTGCTCCTGCACCTGGCGGAGGCGATAGCCATTCTGCTCGATCTGGCCGGTCAGCGTCGCCATCTGCTCCTCCAGCGAGGTCACGCGCGAGCTCAGGTCGGCCAGCGCACTCGTCGCGGGTACGCCGGGGGCCTGTGCCTGGGTCTGGGGGGCGGTGATCTCGGGCTGGACATATTGGCCCTGGCCGTTCGGGAACACCTTGCGCTGGACGGCACGCATCTCACTTTCAAGCTTGCCGACGCGGCCCTCGACATTGGACTGGGCCATGGCGGCGGTCGGCAGGATCATCACGGCCGCGACACCGGCCAGCAACAGGTTACGCATCGATTTCACCCCTTGGGCGGGCTGGTTGTTGAAGGAACAGCGGCCGTCCATGCCCCGCCCCGGCTGTCTCCAGCCTGAAAGATTGGCCCCTACAGATTCGCCGGTGCCGGCGCCGGCGCGGCAGGCGTCGACGACGGGGCGGGCGCCGGGGCGTCCGCCGCCGCGCCACCCGCTTCGCCATTCCCCTCACCGCCCGTCGGCCGGGCCGAGGCACGAAGGGGGCGGGCCCGCGCCGCGCCGCGGTCCACGCGCGTCAAGGACGCGGCGGCGGGCGCCGCCTGCCCCGACAGGCGCGCCGCGATCGCGGCAGGGTCGATCCGCACATCCTTGACCGCGCGCGATCCGTCACCCAGGGGCGGGATCGCCGTGCCATTCAGCGTGACGGTCAGCTTGTCCGGGCGCCCGACATTGAGCAACGGTCCCTTGGCATCCGCCGGAACCTCATATTGCTCGCCGGGCTTGAGCGTCCCCATCTTCAGCGTCACATTGTCCGCATCATAGACGCGCAGCCAGACGTCGCCATTCGCGGTCAGGACCACCTTGCCAGCCGTCACCGGCGCGGCGGTCGGCGTGACCTGGGGCGTGGGTGCCGCGCTGGCCAGCGGGGTCGGCGCGGGCACGTCCTGCGCGCTATGGTCCCGGCGGAACAGATCGGTGCCATACCAAAGCCCGGCCAGGATCAGCAGCGCCAGCGCCAGTCCGACGCCCAGCACCGCGATCCCGCGGGACGGCACGCGGGCGGGGTCGGCGATGTCCTGCGGCACATATTCGGCCACGCGGCGGCCCAGCCGGTCGACATCGGCACGCACCGCCTGCGCGATCGCGACCTCGTCGGCGCCGACCGCACGGGCATAGGCCTTGGCGAAGCCGACCGCATAGGTGGCCGACGGCAGGCTCTGGTAATCGGATGCCTCGATCGCCGCGAGATGGCGACTGGGAACACGCGTGCGTGCGCCGATGTCACCGAGTGACAGCCCCTGCGCCTCGCGTGCCGCGCGCAGGACGTCACCGGCGCGGGCAGGTGCCGCCGGTGCGGCATCGTGGCCGGGATTGACCTCGTCCATTCTCAACTCCGAAGTGACCATGGCCCACCCCATGATCGCGGTCGTTCTTTCAGACGGCTGGGATCAAGTCAACGCGAACACCCGACCTGAATCATGCCAATTCGACACCGTTCGTCGCGGCCCAGGCACCAAGCGCCCCACGCATGTCGCGGACCGGATGCGCGAGCAGGCGCGTCATCTCCCGCGTGATCGCGGCCTGATCGAGCGAACGGATCATCGCCTTGACCGGCCCCACCGCCGCCGGGGTGATCGACAGGCGGTCTATGCCCAGCCCGATCAGCGCCATTGCCTCCAGCGGACGGCCGCCCATCTCGCCGCATACGCCCAGCAGCACATTGGCCGCACGGCAGGGCTCGACCACCCTGCGCATGAACCGCAGGATCGAGGGGCTCAGCCAGTCATAGCGCTCGGCGAGCTTGGGATTGGCACGGTCGGCGGCGAACAGGAACTGGGTCAGGTCATTGGTGCCGATCGACAGGAAATCGATATTGGGCAGGATCAGATCGAGCTGCTCGGCGAGCGCGGGGACCTCCAGCATCGCGCCGTAGCGCACGTCGGTCGGCGGGCGGCGTCCGCGCGCGCCCAGCCAGGCGCGCTGGGCCTCGAACAATTGCTTGGCCTCGTCGAACTCCCACGCCTCCGACACCATGGGGAACATGATGTGCAGCGTGCGCCCCGCCCCCGCCTCGATCAGGGCGCGGGCCTGCGCCTTCATCAGCCCTTCGCGCTCCAGCGCCAGCCGCAGCGCACGCCAGCCCATTGCCGGATTCTCTTCATCGGCGGCATCGGTGTTCAGATAGGGCAGCGCCTTGTCCCCGCCGATGTCGATGGTGCGGAAGATGACCGGCCGGTCGCCCGCCGCCTCCAGCACGTCGCGATAGAGCCGCTGCTGCCGCTCGCGCTGTGGCAGGGTGGCGGAGACGAGGAACTGGAATTCGGTGCGGAACAGCCCGATCCCGTCCGCGCCCGTGGTGTCGAGCGCGGCGGCATCGTCGCGAAGCCCGGCATTGACCATCAGGGTGATGCGGCGGCCGTCCTTCGTCACCGGCGGCACGTCACGCAACGCCGCAAAGGCCGCGCGCCGCTTCTGGCGCAGCGCCAGCTTGGCCTCGAACGCCTCCTCCATCGCGGAGGTCGGGCGGACCAGGACGCTGCCCTCGGCCACGTCGAGCAGCAACTGGTCGCCCTCGGCGATCTGTCGCCGCATCTCCCGGACGCGGCCCAGCACCGGCACACCCATCGCACGCGCGACGATGATGACATGCGCGGTCAGCGATCCCTCCTCCAGGATCACGCCCTTCAATCGCCGCCGGTCATATTCGAGCAGTTCGGCCGGTCCCAGATTGCGCGCGAGGAGGATCGTGTCCTGCCGCAGCCCCAGTTGCGCCGCGGTCCCCATCTGGCCCGAGACGATGCGGAGCAGCCGGTTGGACAGATCCTCCAGATCGTGCATCCGGTCGGCGAGCAGCGGGTCGTCGATCTGGCGCATCCGCTGGCGCGTGCGCTGCTGCACCCGCTCGATCGCGGCCTCGGCGGTCAGGCCGCTGTCGATCGCCTCGTTGATCCGGCGCGTCCAGCCCTCGTCATAGGCGAACATCTTGTAGGTCTCGAGAACCTCGACATGCTCGCCGCCGACGCCGAACTCCGCCTCGCGCGCCATGCGGTCGATCTGCTCGCGCATCTTGTCGAACGCGGCATAGACGCGGCGACGTTCGGCATCGATATCCTCGGCCACCGTATGTTCGATGACGATGCGCGGCTGGTGATAGACGGCAAAGCCGCTGCCCATGCCATCGACCAGCTTCTGTCCGCCCAGCCGGATCGAGGCGGTCATCTGTGGCCGCGCACCCGCCGCGCCCGCCGCGTCGATCAGGCCGGCATTGGCGATCAGCTCGGACAGGACCATGGCGACGGTCTGCAGCGCCTCGATCTCGACATCGGCATATTTGCGCGGATCGCTGTGCTGGACCGCCAGGACGCCCACCGCCCGCTCGCGCCGGATGATCGGCACGCCCGCAAAGCTGTGGAAGCGATCCTCGCCCGTCTCCGGCTTGTAGGCGAAATCGGGATGGCTGGCGGCTTCGTCGAGGTTCAGCACCTCGACGTCCTCGGCGATCGTACCGACCAGCCCCTCGCCCAGCGCCATCTTGGTGACATGCACCGCCTCTTCCGCAAGGCCGCGCGTCGCGAACAGCTCCAGCACGCCTTCGCGCAGGAGGTAGATCGAACAGACCTCGCTGCCGATCGCCTCACCGATGATCTGGACGACCTGGTTCAGCTTGGCTTGAGCGGGTGCGCGCGACGCCATCACGTCGTGCAGGCGAACGAGGATCTCGCGGGCGGAGGCGGCGGCCGAAACGGGCATGGCCACAGGGCTAACAGACGGTGGGCGGCGGTGTCATGCCCTAATATCGCAGAGGCGTGCCATTAGCGTGCCATTCATCCCGTTCGCCCCCATCATCGGCGGGAGAAAAAGGGGGGGATCGCGCGAAGCGTCGAAAGGCACGATGCCACCACGAAAAAGGGGCGCGCCCTGCGGCACGCCCCCTTCCCTTCCCATTCGGGTCGCCGGATCAGATGTCCATGCGACCCGCGTTCATCACCTTGTCCCACGCCTTCACGAAATCGCGCACGAACGGCGCGTTCGAGTCGGAGCAGGCATAGGCCTCGGCCAAGGCGCGCAGTTCCGAATGCGAGCCGAAGATCAGGTCGACGCGCGTCGCCGTCTTCACATGCTCCTTGGTGCGACGATCCCGACCGGCGAAGCGGTTCTTGTCCTCGGTCGGCTCCCACTCCGTGTCCATGTCGAGCAGGTTCACGAAGAAGTCGTTCGACAGGGTGCCGACGCGGTCGGTGAACACGCCTTCGGTCACACCCGGCGCATTGCCGCCCAGGACACGCAGGCCACCGACCAGCACGGTCATCTCGGGACCGCTCAGGTTCAGCAACTGGGCACGATCGACCAGCGCTTCCTCCGGCGCCATGAACTGCGGCCCCTGGCGATAGTTGCGGAAGCCGTCCGCCATCGGTTCGAGCACCGCGAAGGATTCGGCGTCGGTCTGGTCCTCGCGCGCGTCCATCCGGCCCGGCGTGAACGGCACGGTCACCTCGACCCCACCATCCTTCGCCGCCTTCTCGACCGCCGCGCAGCCGCCCAGCACGATCAGGTCGGCCATCGAAACCTTCTTGCCGCCGGTGGCCGAGGCGTTGAAGTCCGCCTGGATCGCCTCCAGCTTGGCCAGCACGTCCGCGAGCTGGGCCGGGTTGTTGACGTCCCAATCCTTTTGCGGGGCGAGCCGCACGCGGCCGCCGTTGGAGCCGCCACGCTTGTCCGACCGGCGATAGGTCGAGGCCGAGGCCCAGGCCGCGCCGACCAGCGCCGGGACCGACAGGCCGGTGCCGAGGATCTTCGCCTTCAGGTCCGCAATGTCCGCCTCATCGACGACCGGATGGTCGAGTGGATCGACGCGATCCTGCCAGATCAACGGCTCCTGGGGCACGAGCGGCCCGAGATAGCCCTCGACCGGCCCCATGTCGCGATGGGTCAGCTTGAACCAGGCGCGCGCGAAGGTTTCGGCGAAATAGGCCGGGTCCTTGTAGAAGCGCTCGGAAATCTTGCGATATTCCGGGTCCTTGATCATCGCGAGGTCGGAGGTCAGCATCCGCGGATGCTGCTTCTTCGACGGGTCGTGCGCGTGCGGCACGTCGGCGGGGGCGGACTTGGCCTCCCACTGCCAGGCGCCGCCCGGGCTCTTGGTCAGTTCGAACTGGTCCTCATATTCGAACAGGTTGCGGAAATAGTTGTTCGACCAGCGGGTGGGCGTCTGGCTCCACGTCACTTCCAGGCCGGAGGTGATCGCATCACCGCCAAAGCCGGTGGCATGTTTGGAACGCCAGCCCAGGCCCTGATCCTCGATCACTGCGCCTTCCGGCTCCGCACCGACGAACGAGGGGTCGCCCGCGCCGTGCGTCTTGCCGAAGGTGTGGCCACCGGCGTTGAGCGCGACGGTTTCCTCGTCGTTCATCGCCATGCGCGCGAAGGTCGCACGGATGTCGCGCGCCGAGGCGACGGGATCGGGGGTGCCGTTGGGGCCTTCCGGGTTGACGTAGATCAGGCCCATCTGGACCGCACCCAGCGCGGGGTGAAGCTGCCGCTCGCCCGAATAGCGCTCGTCGCCCAGCCAGCTTCCCTCGGGGCCCCAGTACAGTTCTTCGGGCTCCCAGGTGTCGGCGCGGCCGCCCGCGAAACCGAAGGTCTTGAGCCCCATCGATTCCAGCGCGACGTTGCCGGTCAGCACATAGAGGTCGGCCCAGCTGATCTTCGCGCCATATTTCTGCTTGATCGGCCAGAGCAGACGCCGCGCCTTGTCGAGATTGGCATTGTCCGGCCAGCTGTTGAGCGGTGCGAAACGCTGCTGCCCGCCGCCCGCGCCGCCGCGACCATCGGTGGTGCGATAGGTGCCGGCCGAGTGCCAGGCCATGCGGATGAACAGGCCGCCATAATGGCCGAAATCGGCGGGCCACCAATCCTTGCTGTCGGTCATCAGCGCATGCAGGTCGGCGATCAGTGCGTCGAGGTCCAGTTCCGCGAACGCCTCGGCATAGTTGAAAGTCTCGCCGAGCGGATTGGAACGCGGGTTGTGCTGGTTGAGCCCCTCCAGGCGCAGCCGCTCCGGCCACCAGTCCTTGTTGCTATGGCCGCCCCGGCCACCGCCGCCGCCACGCTTGCCTGCGCCGTTATTTCCGCCGCCGCCGCCATGCGCGACCGGGCATTCGCCTGCATTGGGACCCTGCCGTTCTTCGATCTGGGAAGCCATGTCCACTCCTTGCATTCCATTCGCGCGCCAAACCATGCCGTCGGCGGCCTGCGATCTACGCATAAGGCGACATAAGGTTTGCAGAGTAAAGCCGAGTATCTTGGTGAGAGTTATTGAGCGAAGCGAACAGTGGAACCGCCCCATGCGGAAGAGGCCATGGACGGTCGCGATCAATGCTTCGGGTGATGATCCTCATGCGGCGGATGCGGTGCCGGTCGTGGCGGAGGCGCGGGGTGGAACGCCATCCTTGGCGGCCCATAGGGCGCGCCGCTCCAGTTCCGCGCCTGCGGCGGCTGGATCGACCGGGCATGATAGCTCCATGACGGCCTTGCGCCAGGCGACGGTGCCGGGCCACGCCAAGCGCCTTGCCGCGCCGCGAAGGCGACCGGGGGCGCCGCACCCACCGGAGCCGGAGGAACATGACCAGCTGCGCCATGCCCGCGATACACGATCGGCATCGGAGTGTCCGCCACCATCGGCGGACCGCCGGCGACATGCGGTGCCACGGGGTTCATGCGGGCCAGGCTCATCGGGACCGGCCCAGCCCGCCCATTCGGGACGCCGAAGCCGTGAGGATTGCCATGGAAACCCGCGATCGGTGCCATGGGGGCCATCGGGCGCCCATTCGGCATGACATGCGCTTCGTGCGCGGCCATCACCTCCTGCGGGGTCGGCCGCACAGCCAGGCCGCCGGGACCGCCATTATAGCTGATCCGCGTGACGTGGTTCACCACGACATTCTGCCGATAGATATTGGTCACATGGACATTGGTGATGTTCGTGACCGTCGAATTATAGGCGAAATGGCCGCCACGCCAATAGCCGCCCTGGAAGCCGAAGCCGGTATAGCCGAACCCATAAGGCACGCCGCCATAGAAGCCGACATGCGGCCCCCAATAGCCGCTGTGGAAGACATAGACGCCGCCCTGCCACCCCCACCAGGGCGGCGTCCACAACAGCCCCGGCCGCGGCGCCAGCATCCACGCCCCCTGCACCCAATAGTAGGCATTGGCGATATCGTCCCAAGCCCAATATCCCGGCGTCCAGATATAATCGGGGCCGGGCACGGGGGGCTGCACATAGACGGGCAAGGGCGGCGGCGCCAGATTGACGTGTATCCCGACGGCGATCTGCGCCCATGCCGGGGTCGCCGATCCCAGGGCGGCCAAGACAAACGCGGCTGAAAAACATGATCTGGCCATGGCGATGTCCCCAAACGTATTTCGACGGGATGTGTCTTCGGCCGCCTGAACGCCAGGTTACGGGAAACGCGCATGGCTCATAATTCATCAATCCATCATGCCACGACTTCCCATTCATGAAGGGAAGACGATCACTCCATCACGATCCGGCAAAACTCTATGTCGCAGCGACGATCAAGCCTGACGGTGGGGCATCGACCATCATGATTTCGACAGGGGAACAGATGTTGCCTCGGGGACGGGCCGATCGACCTGCATCCTCTTCTTCTCGCTGCCCCTTTTGGACTTGTCGGGTTCCTGGCGTGGCCGATCCGCATTCTTGCCATGGCCGGGATCGATGCAGGGTATTGCATCGGCCATCGGCGCGGCCATGGCGAAACAGTCGCCCCCGCCATCGCCCCCCGCCTGCGAGGCGATCGCTGGTGACGCGACCAGCGCCGCCACCGAGAGGAAGATCGTCCGCGGACGGATCGGAAGGATGCGCAGCCTTCGCGAAGGATCGAACACGATAGCCCCCTTATGCCTCCATCCCGACGATCATACCCGCCCCGAATGGATTTCCTATGCCGAAGCGAGGCGCGGGCTGAAATCGGCGCAGAATGGGTCTCGGCCGGGCGGGGCACGCTCCGACGAAAGATACGACGAGCCCGTCTAAAGCCACCGCACTCGCCATGCTCCAGGCGGACCATGACGGCTCATCCGACGCGGCCCCGCCAGAATTTCCGTTTCATCCCAATCCAATATGCCCGGCACGCCGATCTTCGCATGACCCGCATCTCCGCATTTGCAGACCAGCAATCATCGCCGCACCATGTCGAGATCGAAAATAACTCAGAATCATGAGCAGTTTGCGCCGACCACCGCCCAGTCGATCGACCAGCACATGACAAGCAAAGTCTTAACTATCTTCTGGCAATAGCGTCACATGGTTTCCGTAATACCATATGATCGCGAGAGAAATGGCAGAACGCCTCGATTGACCAGCGGGCGTTGCTCTCTGGGTCGCCGCTGGTCGTGATCGAACCCATATGTCGGCAATCCTCTATCTTGCCTCGTTGACGGGGGCCGTCATGCCGCCCGCAGCCAGCGCCCCGGCCCGCATCGTGATCGGGCAGGACGTCATCGACATGCGGGATCTGCCCGCCCGTTCGCGCCTATCCGCCGTGACGGTCGACATACGCGGTCGTGCGGGCCGCGATGCGATCCGGCCCTGGGTTTCCATGGCGATCAACGGTGTCGTGGTGGCACGGGCGAAGCTGCGCGCGGATGGCCGCGTTACCTTGCGCGCCGATGTGGACGAACGCTTGCTGTCGATGCGCAGCCTGATCGAGGTCGCCGCCTATGTCCCGAATTGCGGTACGCCTCGCTGCCATGCCCTCGCCGCGGCCACGCGGATCATGGGCCCGGTGCGGCAGGATCACGGAGCCGCCCGCGGCGATGCAACTTTCGCGCAACTCGCCACCCGCTATCGGGCGGGATTGACGATCGCCCAGGGACGGGACGTCAACCCGGCGTTCGCCACCCGCATCCGCGCCGCCCTGGCGCCCAGGAGCCGCCCGCTCGCCACAGGCGGGGGGCGCGTCGTCATTGCGCGACAGCCACCGTCCGGCCATGTCGCCCCCATACGCTTCGACCTGGGCCCGGTGGGTCTTGTCCGTCAGGACGGTGTCCCGCTCATCGCGCCGAACGTGCTGGCCGACCTGACCGTCGTGCAGGTCCTGCGGGCCGGGGATCGTCCCGTCATCTGGGTACGCCCGGGCCGTGACGTGCCGCCCCTGTTGGATCTGGACGGCGGCGATGTCGCCATCTTCGGCCGCTCGGGAAGGGTGATCGCGTTTTCGTCGGATAGCGACATGCGGACCCTGCATCCCGCTTACGAACCCGGCGTCGATGCCGACGGGTCGCTCCGCGCGATGCGCCTCTGGCGCTGGTTCCTCCTGATCGTCTGGGTGGCGGCCAGCGGCGGCCTGGCGGTGATCTATCGCCGGCTGCCCAAGCGCGTGACGGCAGCGGAGGCCCCGGCATGGGCCGCCTGACCGTCGGGGATTCCTGGACCGCCGACTTCCTGGTCGAAAGCGGCTTCCTGTCGTCCGAGCAATGCGACGAAGCGCTGGACCTGATGGAGCAATGGGATCGGTCGCTGTCCGATGTGGTCATGGCGCGTCGCTGGATGACGCCGCAGGACTTTCACCGTGCGGCGGCCCGGCGCTTCGGGATGACCTTCGTCAATCTGCAGACCGATCCGCCCGACGAGACGCTGCTGATCGAGGCGGAAGTCGACGACTATATGCGCGAACTGACGATGCCCTGGCGTATGCGGGACGGGCGGATGGTCGTCGTCACCGCCCATCTGGGACCGGAGGCGGTTCTCTATGCGCGGCGGCGCTGGGGTTCGAACATCGACATGGTCGTCACCGCGAAATTCGACGTCCTGTGGTCCCTGCAAAAGGTCTTCAGCGCGCGCCATTCGCACCGGGCGGTCCACGAACTGGCGGATGCCGACCCGGAAATGTCGGCGCGGACGGTGTTCACCCGGGGACAGCTACTGGTTGCCTGGGCGGGGCTGACCTTGCTGTGCCTGGGTCTGGGATTCGCCACCACCCCGACGCTGATCATGGTCAACACGATCCTCAGCGCCTTCTATCTCGGCAATTTCGTGTTTCGCGGCGTGCTGGTCTGGGCGGGCGGGCGACGCAGCCATGACCGGCACCGGGCAGTGGCGATGGAGGCACGACTGCTGCGCGACGAGGATCTGCCGGTCTTCACCGTGCTGGTGCCCATGTTCCGCGAGCCGGAGGTGCTGCCGATCCTGGCGGGCGCGCTGCGCAAGCTCGACTATCCGTTGGGCAAGCTGGATATCAAGATCGTCCTGGAAGAGGGCGATCACGAAACGATCGAAGCGGCGAAGCGGCTGGGCCTGGAGGGCATCTTCGAGATCGTCCGGGTGCCGCCGTCACAGCCCCAGACCAAGCCCAAGGCATGCAACTACGCGCTCCGCTTCGCGCGCGGCGAATATCTCGTGATCTTCGATGCCGAGGACAAGCCGGAGCCGGATCAGCTTCGCAAGGTGGTGGCCGCGTTCCGGCGATCGCCGCCCGACATCGCCTGCATCCAGTGCCGCCTGAACTATTTCAACGCGTCGGAAAACTGGCTGACGCGGATGTTCACGCTCGACTACTCGCTGTGGTTCGACCTAATGCTGCCCGGTCTGGAGCGGCTGGGCATCCCGATCCCGCTGGGGGGCACCTCCAACCATTTCAAGATCGAGGTGCTGCGCGAGCTTCACGCCTGGGACCCGTTCAACGTCACCGAAGACGCCGATCTGGGCATCCGCATGACCCAGAAGGGGTATCGCGTCGGCCTGGTCGATTCGACCACCTATGAGGAAGCCAATGTCTCGCACGGCAACTGGGTGCGGCAGCGTTCGCGCTGGATGAAGGGCTATATGCAGACGTGCCTGGTCCACACCCGGCGTCCACTGCACCTGATGAAGACGGTCGGCCCGCTGGGAACGCTGGGCTTTGTCAGCTTCCTGGGGGGAACGGTTCTCTCCGGCCTGCTGAACCCGATCTTCTGGGCGGTCTTTGCCTTCTGGGCGGTGACGCAGACGGCGGGCTTCGACATCGTCTTTCCGCCCGCGCTGCTCTACATGAGCATGCTGAACCTGCTGATCGGGAACGGCATGTTCATCTTCCTGATGATGCTTGCCCCGTTCCGGCGACGCTGGGTCGAACTGGCACCCTATGCGCTGACGGTGATGTGGTACTGGGTGCTGCTTTCCGTGGCCGCGTGGAAAGGGGCATGGCAGCTCGTCACCCGGCCATTCTACTGGGAAAAGACCCAGCACGGCCTGTCGAAATTCACCGCCGACGAAGTCTCCAGCGCGCTGGCGGAGCAGACGGCATGATCGGCGTGTCCTGGCCCGCCGCCGCGATCGGGAGTTGGCGTTGGCGGTCGCCGATGTTCGCCCGCGTCCAGGTCGCCCCGTCGACGCTTCTCGCGATCCTGGTCGCCGTGGCGAGCTATCACCTGGCCACGCGGATCAGTGCTCTGGGGCTGTGGCCGGACGGCACTGCGGAACTGGCGGGGCGCGCGGCCTTGTCTGCGGCGGGCAAGGCCGATCCCACGGCGTTGCTCGCCAGCTATCCGCCCCTGCCCTATATCCTTCTGATGTTCGGTGAGCTGCTCGGCCGGCCGCTGGGACTGGACCCCGTCGCGCTGATCGATGCGCTGCTGTTCGGCGGGCTCGCGGCCCGCTATGGGCGGTCGCTGACCAACCGGGGCACGCCCACGAAGACGGTGCTGGTCCTCATCCTGCTGCTGGCCCTGCATCCGCTGTCGATCGCCGCCGTCGCGCAAGGCCCGCAGACATTGCTGCTTGTCTGGGGCTGCTGGGTGCTGGGCCGGGGCATGATGGATACCCGTACCATCACCGGCATCAACGACACGATCGCGCTGACGCTGGCGCTGCCGATGCTGGCGATGACAGGTGCACAGGGCGCGGTCATCGCGGTCGGCACCATCCCTTTCCTGATCCTCGGGGTCCCGCGCGACCTGGCGGAGCGGCATTATGTCGGCACCTACGTCGTCCTGCTGTTCCCGCTGCTCTTCTCCGTCCTGTGCCTGTTCGCGCTTTCCGCGATCCTGCTCCACACCCCCTTGGCCGTCGTCATCTGGGATGCCTATCACGTGGTGCACACGGATGCGTCCCAGAGCTGGGTGATCGCGGCGCTGGCGCCGGTCGTGACGGCGGGCGTCGCGGTGATCGCCGTCCGGGTGTCGATGACGCCCGCCGTGCCGCATGCGCTGCGCGAAAGCGCCGTCGCAACGCTGGCCGGCCTGATGCTGGCGTCGATCCTGGTCGGGGCAAGCGGGATCGTCGGAAACCCCGGGGAAATCCTGATCCCCACCCTGGGCTTCGTCGCGGCGGTTTCGACCCGCTGGCCGGCGGCGAAGATGCGTCAGGCGGGAGGGTGGATCCTGGCCGGGGCGCTGGTCGCCGCGCTGGTATTGCTGGGCACCGGGGCCGAGTTGGACAGCCCGATCGCTCGGATCATGGCGGGACGGTCGGGGGCGATGTCTGCCGATCGTGCGCTCGGCCGCTATCTGGCGGGACGCCAGGACGTGATGATCGACGCCTTGGCCCACCCGGCCGTGGTGGCCGCACGCGGCAGCGCCGATGGTCTGCTGACCAGCCGGGCGCCGGCCTTTGGCGTCTCGGTGATCGCCCACCGCGTCTTCGCGCCCGCCGTCGCGGTACGCGAGCATCGTCCGGGCGAGAGTGACGATGCCATCAGCCGGAGCCTGCCGCATCTGTTCGAGCAGGGCCTGCCCGGCTACCGGCTCGCCTTCGACCAGGGCGGCTGGCGGGTATGGGCGCGTACAGAAAGGTCGGAGCTTCCATGAAAATCCCGCGCATTCTGCTGGTCGATGACAGTGCGGAGGCCCGCAACGCCGGCATCCTGGCACTGGCCCAGGGGGGCTTTGCGGAGGTGGTGGGCGCCAGCGACGCGCATCACGCCTATGACCTGCTCGGCATCGACGAAGGTCCGACGGCCCCCGCCTTCGACTGCGTCCTGCTCGACATCCTGATGCCGGGCGTCGACGGCATAGAGGCCTGTGCCGCGATCCGCTCCTCCGGCCAATATCGCGACGTGCCGATCATCATGGTCAGTGGCCAGGACGATGCCTCGTCCCTCAACCAGTCGTTCGTCGCAGGGGCCAACGACTATGTGACGAAGCCGTTCAGGCCGATCGACCTTCTCGCCCGCACCCGCGCCGCGTTGCGTTTCAAGCGGGAGATCGACCGCCGCCGCGCGCGGGAGCGTGCCTTGCGCGCCAAGACCGCAGCCCCGGAAGACCCGAGTGGCTTCCTTCCCGACCTGTTGATCGCCAATCGCTCGCTGCTCGACGCCGAACTCCGTCTTGCCGCCGACAGTGGCGCAGCGACGACCTTGTGCGCGCTGCAGGTCCGGGCGCTGGACGCCTATCGACTGGAACATGGCGCGGCGGCCGCCACCGGCCTGATACGCCAATTGTCCATGGCGCTTTGCGACGTGCCGGCCCCCATGGGCGCGGTCATGGGCCTGTTCGACGACGCACTGTTCCTGTCGGTGGCCCCCAACGTCGACCCCATGGGCATGGTGGCATTCGGCGAGGCCGCGCTGGCGCGCGTCGACGCGCTGAAGCTGTCGCACGGCGCATCGGCACGCGACGTCCATGTCACGCTGGACGCAGTCGTCGATATCGCGAGCGGCGACCAGCTTCTGCTGCTGCCCGGCGAGATGATCACGCTGCTTGAGGAGCAGCAACGGCACATGGCCGACCTTCCCTCCCCCCAAATGGATACCCTCCCATGAAACGCGCCTCCCTGTCCGCCATGGCCGTCGCCATCCTTTCCTTCACCCTCGTTCACGCCACCAAGGCCGACGCGTCGGCCTGGACGATGCCCAAGGGAAAGGGGCAGTTGCTCATCACCGGCGTCTATTCGCACAGCGATCGCGGCTTCGATGCCGACGGCAAGACCACCGATATTCCCGATTACGACAAGCAGGAGCTTTATCTGCTTGGGGAATATGGCGTGACCGACGACCTCACGCTGATCGCCGCGCCGAGTTTCCGTCATGTCGGCATCCAGGGTAACGGCGACGATACGACCGGGCTGGGCTATACCGAGGTGGGCGCGCGCTACCGCATGGCCGGCGGCGTGCACTGGGTCGGCTCGCTTCAGGCGACCGCACGGATTCCGGGTGCCCGGCGCCGCGATGCCCTGGCCCAGGTGGGCAGCACGGACGCGGAATATGACGTGCGCGCGCTGGGGGGCGCGAGTTTCTCGCTCGGCCATCTGCCCGGCTTCGTCAATCTGGAGGGTGGCTACCGCGTGCGCGAGGGCGATCCGCCCAACGAATTCCGGGCCGATGCGACTCTGGGGATCCGTCCGGCCAAGCGCGTGCTGCTCTACACCCTATGGTCAAACAGCTGGTCGGACGGGGCAGGTCGGGGCGTGTTCAAGGCCTATCGCTATCACAACGCCTTTCTGAATGCCGCCTATGATCTCAGCGACCGCTGGTCGCTCCAGGTCGGCGGGCTGGCGACGGTGGGCGGCAAAAACGCACTGCGCGAGCGCGGCGCCACCGGAGGCGTTTGGTTCCGATTCTGAACGCCGCAAGGGGGCTGCACGGATAAGGCACTCCCCCCGAGCCGCCCCGGGGGCATGGGCCAGGCCGGTGGTGCGTTGCTGATTCCGACAACAGCCCTTCGCTCGCCTGGTGATCGTCGCCCCTGCGCCCCGTGTGTCAAAGCCACGTCGCGGAGCAGCGGAAAGGCCATGCGACAGTGGATCGCCAGGCGATGGACACCGCGGAACGGCGGCTTTCAGGCTGTTCTTCCAGCGAAGACGCGCGGGCAATGACCGCTCCGCGATATTCCGGCCGCGCTCCTGCTCCACCGGGACGTCAAGACGACAGGTGCTGAGCCAGGATCACCCCACCGATAGCGATCAGGACGAAGCCGCCAAGAATGCCCGCATACCGGCCGAGGTAAGGCCCGATGTGCTTGCCCAGCATGACCCCGATGGTTGCCATCAATGTGGTCGTTCCGCCGATGACCATGCAGGCAGCCCAAATATTGACGTCCATCAGGGCCAGGGTGACACCGACGGCTGCCGCGTCGACGCTCGTCGCAATCGCTGTTGCAGCAAGCCGCAGCAGGCTGGGCTTGGTTTCGCTGTCACCCTGTGCCGCTTCGCCTTCGCTCGTCCAGGCTTCCCGGATCGTATAGGCGCCGACTGCGAATAACAGGCTGAACGCGACCCAATGGTCATAGTCGGCGATCCACTCGTTCAGCGCAAAGCCGAGCAGCCAACCGAGCGCCGGCGTCAACGCCTCGAAGAAGCCGAACACGATGCCGACTTTGATCGCATCGCGAAGGCGCGCTCGTCCTTCGATCGCCCCTTTGCCCAGCGCAGCCGCAAAGGCATCGACAGACAGGCTTGCGCCCAAAGCACCGAGCGTCAGAATTCCGGGCATCACGTCATTACTCAGGGCCAGCAAACCAGATGATACATGCACCCGTGGCCACAAAGCGGAGTGCAGCATCATTGGTCTCGCCGGGCAGGACGAACCTACTGCTGCCGCCATGAGCCGATGGCTCAAGAATGTTGGCGACAACCCCGCTACAGCGGGTAGCTACTCCCCAAGGACGAGCCCCCAATATCTGGTGATCCCCTCGCCATCCAGACGATAAATACGATCAATCGGATCCGATTGATCGAGAGCAAATACCGCCGCTCGTCTCCGAGGGGATAGCCCGACGATTCAGCCAAGTCTGTACAAATAGCGCTGGTGAGTTTTGCTCGACGCGTTTTTGGCTGAAATCGAATGGGCTTCGCGGGCATCGCGGCCAAAGCTGGTGAGTTTTGGGATTGTGATGCCGGGAACGTGAGAGGCAATTACCTCTCACGTCATTGATTTTCTTGTGAGATTTTGGCGCGCCCGAGGTGAAAGCGATGGGCACTCAGATCGCTGGGAAATTTCCGTGACGCTCGTTCAGGGATTCATCGCGAATGGAACAAGGAACATGTAGCCAGCGAGCATTGCCGATCGCCGCAGCAGTAATAGGCTCGTCTTCCCCCTCCGCCTGCTGAATCTTACGCATCGGAATGAGGATAGGGGACCAGCCTGGTGGCAGCCTTTGCGAATGCCTGGTGTAGCAAGCCCATATTGCGGATCAGCACATCGGACGGCACCCGATCGACTAGGCCGTCAT
This sequence comes from Sphingomonas sp., assembly GCF_039594485.1. Lineage (GTDB taxonomy): Bacteria > Pseudomonadota > Alphaproteobacteria > Sphingomonadales > Sphingomonadaceae > Sphingomonas. The sequence continues at coordinate 29,604 of NZ_JBCNNI010000036.1, forward strand.
AGCCGGACGGCCGCAGTCCCTGTCCGAGCATGACTGCCAGCCAATTATGTGTCGTGAACAGATCGTCGGCCTCTGCGACGATACGACCCCGGCCGCGAAACAGCTCGAGCTTCTCCGCCAGCGTATTGGGGATCGCGATGCGGCGAACCTCCTGCCAGAACGGCTCGTCGCGTCCATCCGTTGCGACATAGTGGAGGAGAATGAAGTCGCGCAGGCGGGTATAATCCGCTGTCATCAGCCGGTTGTAACATTGCGCCTCGGTCTGCGAGACACCATACGCTGGCCAGAGGTTTATCAGGCGCTGAATACCGAGTTGCGCCAGATGGATACTGGTAGACTCAAGCGGCTCTATAAAGCCGCCTGCCAGTCCGATCGCGACGCAGTTCCGGTCCCAGAAACAGTGACGATGGCCGGTGCGGAAGCGCAGCGGCCGCGCGTCGGCGATCGGTTCGCCATCGCATGTCTCGACCAGCCGTCGATGCGCCGCATCGTCGTCAAGAATGGCGCTGGAATAGACATAGCCATGACCCGCCCGGTGCTGAAGCGGGATACGCCAGCGCCAACCTGCACGGTCGGCGGTCGCGCGCGTGTAGGGCACAGGCGCTCCGTGCCGCTTGACCGGCATTGCGATGGCCCTGTCGCAGGGCAGATAGGCGCTCCAGTCGATGAACGCGCTGTCCATCGCCTCCCCGATCAGCAGCGACCGAAACCCGCTGCAATCAATGAACAGATCGCCGGCGATGGTCCGGCCATCACGCAGGATCACATGTTGGATCAGGCCTGTCTCCGGTGCCTGATCGACATCGACGACGAGCCCCTCGACCCGCTGGACATTTTTCTGCTCGGCATAACGCCGCAAAATCTTGGCATAGAGGGTGGCGTCGAGATGATAGGCGTGACGCATCGTTGCGAGCAGGGGATTGTTCGTGCCCGGTGGTGCGACGCGGCCCAGTCGTGCCGCCAGGGCACAGAGATTATAATCCTCAATGTCGCCGATCGCCGCCGCCGATACCTCGTCGCGAGCAGCCATCGCCATCAGCCGAAGCCAGAGCTGGTGGAATGGAAACTCCGCGGTATCGCGGCCGTAAGGACTGAACGGATGGAAATAGCGCGCTCCGGCTCTGCCCCAGTCGACGAATTCGATTCCGTATTTCAGCGTCCCCCGACATTCGCCGAGCACCTCCCGCTCGCTCAGGCCTAAGAAGGTGTTGAATTCGATCAGTGGAGGAATGGTCGCTTCCCCCACGCCGATCACACCGATCTCTTCCGACTCGACCAGGGTGATCGTCATATCGGGCGCCGCCATGCGGGACAGGGCGGCTGCACACATCCAGCCGGAGGTGCCACCGCCGACGATCACCACGCGCGAGATCGGCGCGCCCGCAGCCGACGGTCCGGTCGTCATCGTGTCGCTCGCGCAACAGGGCGGAATCCGTAGGCGACGACTTCTTCGATCAGCGCACGGTGCGGCGGCAAGGCGGTCAAGGCGTTGGCGCTCTGCAGCCGGATACTCTCGAATTCCCGCCGCGCCTCGTCATGAAAGCGCAGGGCTCCGGCGCGGGCGCGGATATCGGTGCGGAAGCCCATGCCGTAGAGGATGTACTGCCAGCTGGTTTCGTCGAACACGTCATGGCTCTTGTCGACATCCAGGAAAGACGGTGGCCGATGCCGCCATTGCTCCAGCCTGTCCTGCAAATCGTCGGGGATGGAGGATTTGGCGCGGTTGTCCCGCCAGAAATCCGAATCCGTTCGCCGACTGAGGCAGTAATGCAGCTTGAGAAACTCCATGACCCGCCGATAGCGCGTCGCCATCTGTGTGTTGAACTGTCTGGCGGCCCGCTCCTGATCGCCAGACCAAGGGAAGAGGTTGCACAGGATCAGCGCGGCCAGTTCGACAAAGCCGATGCCTGTTGCCTCCAGTGGTTCGAGAAAGCCCGCCGACAGGCCGATCGCCACGCAGTTGCGGTGCCACTGTACCGGACGATACCCCGCTTCGAACGTCAGCAGCCGGGGCGTCATGGCCTCCGCCGCCGGTCCAATATAGCGGCACAGCGCGTCCAGCGCCTGCTGATCGCTGCAATGATCGGAGGAATAGACATGACCGATCCCACGCCGGCTATGAAGCCCGATATCCCAGATCCACCCGTTCGGCTGGGCGGTCGCATAAGTACAGGACGCGATCGGCGTATCGGGACGGTCATAGGGCCGCTGCATCGTCACGGCACGATCGCAGAACAACTGCTGTCGACATGAGGTGAAGCAAGACCCCAGCGCCTCGCCGATCAGACGCGCTCGGAATCCGGTACAGTCGATATACAGATCCGCGGACAGCATGCCGCTCGCCCGCCCCTGTACCGACGCGATAGCGCCCTTTTCGTCCAAGCGGACGTCGTCGATCGTATCGATGATGCGCACGACGCCGGTGGATATGGCGCGGTCGCGCAGCACCTGGCCGAACTTCACGGCATCGAAATGATAGGCGTAGTTGAGCGGCGCGGCATAATCGGCGTGGCTTATCAACTTGGGCGCCAGCATTGCGTCGATGGCCTGCGCCTGCACCGTGCTGGCGGTGGCCCAAGGCACATCGCCTGCCACCCCCAGCAACCAATAGGGCAACAGGTCCATGTCGCTATGCTGCGCATTGACCTGGAACGGATGAAGGAACGCGTCATCGCCGAATAGCGGACCGTTCGTGTTCCAGCCCTGGAACCGGATGCCCTGTTTGAAGGTGGCGTCGGCACCCCGGATCAGATCGCTTTCGGACAGGCCGATCCGGCCCAGTGTCTTGCGGATGATCGGAAAAGTGCCTTCGCCCACGCCGACGATTCCGATGTCGGGGGACTCGACCAGCGTGATCGACACCCCGCCGGGCCGGTCCGCCGACAGCATCCGAGCCATATAGGCGGCACAGAGCCATCCGGCGGTGCCACCCCCGACGATCAGGACGCTCTTCGTCATCGTATCGCTCTATGCGTCCAGCCAGATGGTGAAAAGCGTCCCATATCGCATCAAAAATTGAACCCGGCGTTCAGGCTGATGCGCCGATCGGTGACGAACACGCCGCGCTGCACGAAGCGGTCCTTCAGGATTTCCATTTCGGTCCGCTGATCGGTGTTGGTGATGTTGGCGACGTTCAACTGCATGTTGAAATGGTCGTTGAACTGATAACCGATGCTACCGTCCAGGCGCCCCGCCGCCGCACCATAGACCGGCAGGCCGAAGGTCACCGCCTGGGTCGACCCTACCGGCGTGTAGGTGCCGCTGGTGCTCGCATCCGAGGTCGTCGCCAGATAGCGGCTGCGCCACGTCCAGGACATACGCGCGCTGACGCCCTTCAGGTCATAGAGCAGCGTCGTCGTGTAAGCCCATTTCGACAACGCGACGAGCGGCACCCGAAGCGGATTGCCGTTCATGTCGAGCGCCAGCGAATCCGGCGCCTTGTTGTCGATATAGGTTAGGTTCGCGTCGATGCCGAAGCCCTTGAGCAGGCCGGGAAGCATGTCGAAATAGGTCCGTCCCCCCACTTCCACGCCCGAGATGATCGTCTTGCGCGCGGCATTGACATTCCCCCTCGCGACGATCGGTCCATCGATGAAACGGGCCGCGCCGCCACTGGCGGGCACGGATTGCGGCTGGTCCGCCGTTGAGAAGAACTGTCCGGCATTGGCCGAAAAGCTGTTGAACAGATACTGGTTCGAAATCGCCTTGTTAAATAAAGAGATATGGGCCGATACGCCTGCCTTCGGATACCATTCGATCGAAATGTCGTTGTTGATAGAGGTCGCGGGCTTCAGGCTGGGATTGCCAGAGGTGTAGCTGTATCCGGCAAAGATGCCGGGCAAGACCGAGGTGGCGGTGCCTGTCGCCAACGGATTCGTGTTGGTAAACACCGACGCCATGCCCTGTGCCCGGACATCATTGTAATTGGGTGGCGTCAAGGTTTCAGTCAGCGCGTAACGGAGGACCAGCGTCCGGTTTGGCTCGAATTTGAGATTGAACGACGGCAGCAAATAGTCTTGCTCGAAACTACCCGAGCGGTTCGCCGAATAGGTCACGCTGGTATAAGTCAGCGGCAGTTTCTGCCCCGGATTTGCGGCCTGCCAGGCAGAAACATTGGCCAGCCCGCCGACTTGCGCCAGCGAGGCCTGCGCATCGGCCACGGTCAGATAATAGTTGGTGTTGCCGGTGAAGACGTAATTGCCCTCGCTCTCCACCCGGTAATTGACCCAGCGCACGCCTATATTGCCTGAAATGCGCATCGGCGCATCACGATCGTTGCCGAAGCCGATCATGGCATAGGCGGACTTAGTGGTCGGATGTGTGGTTACGAAGGACGGTTGCGAACCCAGATTGGGGCTCGGCGGGTTGCCGTAGATGTAATTGCTGGCGGCCGGGTTGGTGCATCGGAACGGCAGGTTGGGGGCGCAGGCTGCATAGGTGTTGATGACCCGCGTGAACTGGTCACCGCGCAGCACCGCGTTGGACGGGATATAAACCGATCCCACCGCGGGGATGGCGCCCTTGAAGAAGTTGGAAAAGTCCTCCAGCTCGAAATCGCCCTGCGGCGAGGCTGCGACGTTGGGTTGTGGCACGCCGTTCCAGCCGCGGGCGGTCGCCGCCCAATAGGTCCCGACGAAATTGTCGGTTTCGGTCCGATCCGCGATCCGCCCGCCGACCGCCAGCTTCTTGAAGAAACCGTCGCCCAGGTCATAGCTGGCATCGAGCTGCCAGGCATTGGAATGCCCCTCATTGTCGGCCGTCAACCACGCGAAATTGCCCAATTTGCTATTGGCCGCCGTGGTGACGAGCGGACTCTGGAAGCTGAGGCCGGGGCGCGACGTGGTGGTATCGATATTGGTCTGGATGACGTTGCCGCCGACCAGGCCGATGCCATATTTCGACATGTCCGACGTGGCCGTGACATATTGATAGCTGCCGCTGACCTTCCACCGCCCGGACTCAAAGTTGAAACCCTGGCTGAAGTCCGATGTCTTGGTGCTCGACGGGGTGTAGCTGGCGTTGCTGCCGACCGAAATGCCGGTCGTGGGGGCCGCGCCGTTCAGGATACCGCCGCGCGTGAAGAAGCCGTTGCTGAATTGGCTATCGCTGCTCACGGCGATATTGGGCGCGGCCGTCAGGTTGAGCAGCTGCGTATTGCGGTTGCTGTCCCAGCGCGACACGAAGGTGGTGTGATAGAAGGTCAGCTCGGGGATGGGCCGCCACTGGAGCGCGCCGTAAAAGCCCTTGCGCGTCCGCTCGAACTGATCGTTCGTTTCTGAAAAACCCGCCGGAACGTACACGGTCGAGCCGTTTGATTTGACCGGATAATAGGGCAGGACTAGGATGTTGCTGTCGTAGGACTTGATCTTAGAATAGGCGATGTCGGCCAGGATGCCGAATTCGCCGATGCCCGTATCGAATCGGGTTGAGGCGCGGAACGAGGCGCTGGGCGCAATGGACTTTGAGAAGTCGCCATAATTGCCCGAAACCGAGCCTGCAATTTTCGGTCCGTTGAAATCGAACGGCATATAGGTCTGCAGGTCGATCGTCCCGGCCACGCCACCTTCGATCAGATCGGCCCGGCTCGCCTTGTAGACAGTCACGGCCTTCAGCAGTTCCGGTCCGATGTCGTTGAGGTTAAGGCCGTTGCCGCCATTGGCCGAGAACACCTCACGGCCGTTGACCAGCGACTTGATCCCGCTGAGGCCACGAACCTGGATGCCCGATCCTTCGAACGCGAAGCCGTCGGGCGACCCCGCATTACCGGCGCGGATCGTGTTCTGGGTGACGCCGGGCACGCGCTGCAGAACTTCGAGCAGCGAGGTGCTGGGCACCTTGTTCGCGTCGTCGAGGACGATCGAATCGCCGATCGTGTCGGACTTGCGTTTCATCTGGGACGCGGATTCCAGCGCCGCGCGCTGGCCCGTAACGATGATATCGGCAGCCTGTTCTTGCGTGACCGTATCGGTCCCGGAGGTGGTCGTATCATCGGCCTTGCGAGCGGCCGCTTTATCCTTGGCGGTTTTCGACGATATGCTCGCATCCGTATCGGATGCCTGCGCATGTGCGATCGATGGCAGGAAGCTTGTGATCGCACTTGCCAACAATATGGCGTGTACGGACGACGAACCCAGCAAGCGCTTGTTAAAGGACACTATTATCCACCCCTCTCCTAATGATCGGACGTGGTGAAGCGGTGTCAGTCGCCCTCCGGCTGCAAAATGGAAATGCCATCCCCCTTTTGGATCGACATTTTTCCAAGATGAGCAACGTTTGGGTGTCGCACGCCTCTAACGCGTCAGATCAGGCACGAGGCTATGCAAGAGAAATGATAGCGTCAACATAAAATGGCGGAATGGCTGTCACGTGATGAATTCCACATGGTCATGATATTGTTTTTACGTTATTAAATGAAATAAAAGTATCGAATTCATCAAAGATTGCGCTCACATTTTTGATGAAAATACTGACATAACAGAGGGTATGTGGGCGAGTTGGCCTGAAGGGGAGAACGTGACATCTGCAAAAATGGGTTGCACTGGTGCATTGATTGGGGCGGCCATCCAAAGCCGGTGTAGCGGGCATCTAGGGATTGAGACGATGCTCGAGTGGGAACGCTCCGTACCGCAGGCCAAAAGACGGGATTTGCCTGTCCGGGAAACAGGAGCCGAACACGCCCAAAGGCGTCGATCGCTGTCGCTGGAAACCGGCGTGCAGGGCGTGATCCATCTCCGCGACCTGTCGATTGATTGGAAGAACGGAATCGCTGCTGGTTAAAGCGATGATAGTGCCCATCACTGTCCGACGGATTGCGATGAAATATGCGCAGATTGGGAGCTATTTGGGTTGGCGCGCCGCGCCGGGCGATGATGAGAACTACGTCTACGCTATAGCCCTCCTTTAGCTCGGTTCGAATCCCGCGCGCTCCGCCAGCCCCGCCGATTTCCCTCTATGACCCGATATTGCCGCCGATCATCGCACACCACCATGCAGTGTAGCGAACCACCGATTCCACGCTATTGTCCGATTCTTCCATGCCCAAGCGGCAGCGCTACAGCTGCCGACCATACCCAGTCGTTCCAACTTTTACTTTAGATGTACGATTCCGCTGGAAGCTGCCACTCGTCGTGCAACACCGGCCGCAAATATCCACTTAATGATCAAAGTCGCCGTAACCGCAGAGCATCCCGTGACGGCGGCAAGCCAAATTGGCGCGTATATTCCCGGCTGAATTGTGTGGGGCTTTCGTAGCCGACGCGAAACGCCACGGCCGTTGCGTTTCCATCGCCCGCGATCAGCATGGATCGGGCGTGGAGAAGGCGGACGTGCTTCTGGTATTGCAACGGACTGAGCGCGGTCACCGCCTTGAAGTGGCGATGAAAGGCGGAGACGCTGAGGGCCGCCATCTCAGCCAGTGCCTCGACGCGGATCGGGCGAGCGAAATTCTCCCTGATCCACTGGATGACCACCCCGATCCTGGATAGTGCGGTGCCGGGCATGGCGATGTCCCGCAGCATCCAGCCCATCGGCCCCTGCAGGACGCGGAACAGGATCTCGCGCTCATAGGCGGGCGCGAGCGCGGCGATCTCGTCCGGACGGTCTGTAAGGCGTAGCATCCGCACCCAGGCGTCGAGCAGGTGCGCCGTCACCGGGGCGACCGAAAAGCCCGGGCTGTAAAGCTCGCCGCCGGCAGCATTGGGCATGTCGGTCAGCAGTGTGGCGACCACGGAAGGCTCGATCGTGAGGCTGACCGCAAGATAGGGCGCACCGCTGTCCGACGGATGGACGGCACCTGCGGCGGGCAGGTCGACCGACATGACGAAATAGGTCGCCGGATCGTAACGCAGCCTGCGGTCACCCACGGTCATCGTCTTCGACCCTGTCAGGATCAGATTGACCATTGGCTCGTAGACGGCGGCGAGCTGATGCTCGGGAATCGCCCCCTGCACCATGGCGACGCGGGGGATGCCGGTTTCGGTGCGACGGTTCTCGGCGCGTGCCGTCAGCACACGTAGTTCGGCGAGTTGTGTCTCCATACCCATTCGTTTTCACGAAATGCGCTTCCAGGCAACCGAAAAGCAGAAATGGGCAAGAAGCAGGGAGAAACGGGTGAGTAATCGGCGAGCTGTCCAGCTACTTGTTCTTCAGCGAAATCGAAGGAGTACAGCCATGAGCATCGTCATCATCACCGGCGGCAGCCGCGGTCTCGGCGCCAGTGCCGCCGTACAATGCGCCAGGCGCGGCATGGGCGTCATCCTGACGTACAACAGCAATCCCGCCGCCGCCGCGAGCGTGGTGGCAGCGATCGAAACCGAAGGCGGCAAGGCCGTCGCGCTGCAGCTGGACGTTAGCGACAGCGCGAGCTTCTCCGCGTTCCGCGATGCAGTTCGCGAGACGCTGGCGGCAACCTGGCAAACCGATCGGTTCGGTGCCCTCGTCAACAACGCCGGCTATGGCCTCTTCCGCCCTATGCTCGAAGTCGACGAGGATGCGTTTGACGGCCTTTACCGCGTTCACCTGAAAGGGCCGTTCTTCCTGACCCAGACGCTGCTCCCGCTCATGGCGGACGGCGGCCATGTCCTGAACGTCGCCAGCGCGACCACGCGCGTGGCAACAGTGGGCGTTGCCCCCTATGCCGCGTTCAAGGGCGGGCTGGAGGTCCTGACCCGCTATATGGCCAAGGAGTTCGGCGATCGCCGCATCCGCGCCAACTCGATCGCACCCGGCCCGATCAGGACCGACCTCGGTGGCGGCATGAGCCGGGAGTTCGAAACGATGCTCGCCGGCCAGACCGCGCTCGGCCGCGTCGGCGAGCCGGACGATGTCGGCTGCCTGATCGCCGGACTGCTGTCGGACGATCATCGCTGGGTGAACGCCCAGAATATCGAGGTCGGCGGCGGCTACATGATCTGAGGGACGCGACATGCTCGACCACATCTTCTTGACCGTAAACGACTTCGATCGCTCGATCGCCTTCTATGAACGGGTGCTGCCGATCCTCGGCATCACGGCCCGGCTCGATTACGATGGCAAGGATGGCCATCCCGGCCATCCCGATCTGAAGGGTTTTGGCGCGAACGGGCGCATGTTCTTTTGGCTGCGACAGGGGCTTGCCGCGCCCGGCGCGGTCCATGTCGGCCTGGTCGCAACCTCGTCGGCGATGGTGGATTCGGCGTACGCCGCGGCAATGGCGGCCGGGGCGAGCGAGATCCACCCGCCCGGGCCGCAGTTTCATTATGACCCCCGCTATTACGCCGCGCAGGTCCGTGACCCGAACGGCTATTCCCTCGAATTCGTTCACAAGAGCTGGCAGCACGAAGGGCAGCAGCCATGACCGACCATCCCTTACGCAAAGTCGCCGACGCGCTGATCGCTGCCACCAATGCCGGCAACGCCGAAGCCGTCATTGCGCTGTTCACACAGGACGCGGTTATCGATGATCCGTCCACCGGCCATCGCTTCGACGGTCAAGCCGGCATCCGCACCTATATCGAGCAGTACTTCGTCGGCTACCACACCGTCACGCATCTGCTCTCCATCTCAACCTTGCCCGATGGTCGCACCCGCCTGCGCGTCGATTTCACCGGCGACTTCGGCCACGAGATCGGCCGGCTGGACCTCACGGTTGACGCCGATCGCCGCATCACCCGCATCGACGCCGACCTGGAGTAGCCATCATGCAAAAGCTGATGATCTATGGCGCGAGCGGTTATACCGGCCGAATGGCCGCCGAGCAGGCGCATGCCGCCGGACTGCCGCTGGTTCTCGGCGGGCGCTCCCATGCCTCCCTCGTCCAACTCGGCGAGGAGTTGGGTGCAGACTGCCGCGTGTTCGAACTCTCGGATTCCGACGCGATCGAAAATGCGCTGGTCGATGTATCGGCCGTGCTGAATTGCGCCGGCCCGTACATGGACACGGCCGAACCGCTGATGCGCGCGGCGATCCGGTCGGGCGTGCACTATCTCGACATTGCAGCCGAGCTGGACAGCTATCGTCTTGCGGAAGAGCTGGATGAAGACGCGAAGGCGGCAGGCGTGATGCTGCTCCCCGGAAGCGGCGGCAGCGTTGCGATGCTGGGCTGCCTTGCCGGCCATGCCGCCGCACGCGTGGAGAACCCACGCAAGGTGGCGATTGCCCTCCATGTCGCCGGCTCCATGTCGCGCGGTTCGGCGATCAGCGCGAGCCGCAACGTCGTGATTGAAACGCTGACACTGCATGACGGACGAGTGACGCCGCGCCCAGCCGGCGAAACGGCGCTGTTCGACTTCGGTAGGGGCGAGGTGTCCTGTTTCGCCGTCACCTTGCCCGACATCATCACAATCGGCCGGTCGACCGGCATTCCAGACGTGGAGACCTATGTGCATGTGTCCGGCAACGCCTTTCCCGAGGGCGACCTGGCGACATTGCCGGACGGCCCGGATGCGGCCGAGCGCAAGGCCAATCGCTACCATGCCGCGGTCGCGGTCACCGCCGCAGACGGCACTGTCGCGCGCTCGGTGCTCGACACGGTCAACGGCTACAGCTTCACGCCGATGGCCGCGGCCGAAGCCGCACGTCGCGTGTTGGCAGGCGAGGTCCGCGCCGGGTTCCAGACGCCGGCAGTGTCCCCCGTCAGCACCACTGGCACAGATTTGAGGTTGTGAGTTGAGGAGGATCTGGGCTTCGTCGCAGTGACGAAGGAACGAAGATGAAGCCCAGATCCTCCAACGTGAAATTGCCAGCGAAG
>NZ_JBCNNI010000037.1:0-39149 GCF_039594485.1 Sphingomonas sp.
TAACGCATCGCGGCGGGCGGATCGGGGTCCATCGAGCCGAAATTGCCCTGACCGTCGATCAGCGGCACGCGCATCGACCAGTCCTGCGCCATGCGGGCCAGCGCGTCGTAGATCGCGCTGTCGCCGTGCGGGTGATACTTACCCATGACGTCGCCGACGATGCGGGCCGACTTGCGGTACGGCTTGCCCGCGACGAAGCCGCTCTCGGCGGCCGAATAGAGGATGCGGCGATGGACGGGCTTCAGGCCGTCACGCACGTCGGGCAGCGCGCGCGCCACGATCACGCTCATCGCATAGTCGAGATAGCTCGACTTCATCTCGTCGACGATGGAGATCGTCGAAATATCGGAAGGTTCCGCGAGGGTCGTCTCGTCGGCCAAAGTCTTTTGCTTTCCGGGTTGGTGGTCAGATGGGAAGCGCTGTTCCTAGCCCAGCGGAAGCCGCCTGACCACCCCCGCACGACCCATTCGCGGTCGTCCGACGGGAGATCGGAACCGACGCGCCGAACGGGGCGGCGGGGGTGGGCCCGGCGGACCTGCGCCCTCTTTCGGGCGACGAGATCGCGGGACTTTGGAGGCGCTGGCCACCGACGGGAGTGAAGCGGCGGCCAGCAGGGATGCTATGCGGCCGGGGCGGTTTCCGCCGAATGTCGCAGATGTTACGATGTTGTAATCCGAATGATAATAAGGGCTTGGTGGCGGATCAGGGCTGAACCTCCTTGCCCTCCCAGTCGAACAGCTTGCCGCTGTCGGGTGCGCGCAATCCGTCGAGCACGTCCAGCAACTGCACGGCGGCGCGCGCCGGATCGAACAGGCTGCCGGGGCGGACATTGCCCTGGAACGGCCGGGACAGGGGGGTGTCGACCGTGCCGGGATGCAGGGCGACGACGATCGAGCGGTCATTGCGGCGCTTATGCTCGATTGCCAGCGTGCGGATGAACTGGTTGAGCGCGGCCTTGGACGCGCGATAGCCGTACCAGCCGCCCATTCGATTGTCGGAGATCGATCCGACCCGCGCCGACAGCGCCGCGAAGATCGTCTTGCCGGTACGCGGCATGAGCGGAAGCAGATGCTTGGCGACGAGCGCGGGGCCGATCGCGTTGACGGCGAAATTGCGCGCCAGCCAAACGGGATCGAGTTGTTCCAGCGCCTTTTCCGGTCCCCGCTCGCCATCGTGCAACAGCCCGGTGGCGACGATCACCAGATCGGGGGCGGGGCCTTTCGCGATCCGTGCCGCGGCGGCGGCGATGCTGGCCTCGTCCTCCAGATCGACATGCGCGTCCCCGATCATCGCGCGGGCATAGCGATCGACCGTCACGCCTTCTTCCTCCAGCGCGTCGGCAAGCGCCCCGCCGATCCCGCCCGAGGCACCGATGACGACCGCCCGCTTCCATTCGCTCATCGCACGAATCTCCACAGCGTCGATGTGCTGGCCTCGGCGTCGAACGCATAGCCGTCACTGTCGAAGCCGCGCATCGCGTCCGTATCGGAGACCTGATGCTCGATCATCCAGCGCGCCATCGCGCCGCGCGCCTTCTTGGCATGGAAGCTTACGAAGCGGTTGCCCTCGCGGAAGTCGACCGCGATCACGCGGATCGATGCGGGAAGCCGGCCTTCCGCGGCATGCCAATATTCCTGGCTGGCAAGGTTCAGGATGGTGCCCGAGCCCTCCGCCTCCACCTCCTCGACGAGGCGGTCGGCGATCCGGTCCCCCCACCAGTCGGTCAGCTTGCCGCCGCCGGGTGCCCAGCGCGTGCCCATCTCCAGCCGATAGGGGCGCATCGCATCCAGGGGGCGCAGGAGCCCATAAAGGCCGGACAGCATCCGCAGATGGCCTTGCGCGAACAGGATCGCGGGCTCGTCGAGGGTCTTGGCCTCCAACCCGGTATAGACGTCGCCCGCGAAGGCGAACATGGCGGGCCGTTCGGGCGCGGTGGCGAAGTCGTGGAAGCGTTCGGCGTTGAGCTTCGCCAGCGCGGGCGAGATGCGCATCAGCGACGCCAGCTTGTCCTCGCCCAGTTTCGCGGCGGCGGCGGCCAGCGTCATGGCCTCGGATGCGAAATGGGGCTTGGTGGGCGCCAGGTCGGGGAGGGGGCTCTGATAGTCGAGCGTCTTGGCGGGGGAAATGACGGCGATCATGATGGCCCCGCGCTAGCGCTCGGAGCGTTCGCGTTCAATCCGCGTTCAGCGGGCAATGGATATCGTGGAACCTCTATCGCCTTGCTTGAACGGGACCGCGCGTGTCCCTACAAGCCAGCCATTGACGGTTACGGACCTGACAGGCTCTAATTCTTGGAGAGAATTCGCATGAAGATCATTCCGAAACTCGCGCTGGCGGCGGTGCTTGCGACGGGCGTAGGTGGCGTTGCGCTGACCGCGCCGGCCGTCGCGCAAAAGAAGGGCAAGGAACAGCAGGCCGGTGGCCTGAAGCTGAGCCCCGAGGCGCTGAAGGCCGCACAGGCCGCGCAGCCGGTGCTGCAGCAGAAGAATTATGCGGCGGCCGAGCCGTTGATCCAGGCGGTCGAGGCAGCGGCCAAGACCGAGGACGACAAGTATATCGCCGCCGCGATGCGCTACGAACTCGAATCGGGCAAGCTCTTTGCCGCGCAGCAGGCCAATCCGAATGCGCCGCTCGACGAGGCCGCGCTCGCCAAGCCGCTCGACGCGCTGATCAACAGCCCGTCGACCCCGGCGGCCGACAAGCCGCGCTACGTCTTCCGTCGCGGCGCGCTGGCGTTCAACGGCAAGCAGTATCCGATCGCGCTGCAATATTTCACCCAGGCCAAGCAGCTCGGCTATAACGATCCCAACCTGCCGATGCTGATCGTCAAGGCGAAGTTCGAAACCGGCGATATCGCGGGGGGCAATGCCGAACTCGAGTCGGTCATCGACCAGCTGAACGCGTCGGGCCAGAAGGCGCCGGAGGACTATTACAAGTTCGCCATCGGTCGCGCGAACAAGAGCAAGATGGTGCCGGAGACGCTGGCCTGGATCCGCAAGTGGATCGCGGCCTATCCGACCGCGCAGAACTGGCGCAACGCGCTGGTGATCTACGGCCTCCAGCAGGGGGCGCTGGCGACGCTGGACAAGAACCAGAAGCTGGACCTGTTCCGTCTGATGCGCGCGTCCAAGTCGCTGGCGGATCAGAATGACTATCTGGAATATGCCCAATATGCGACCGACAAGGGCCTGCCCGCCGAGGCGGAGACGGTCCTGAAGGAAGGCATCGCCACCGGCAAGGTTCCGGCGGGTAACGCGACGGCCAAGGCGATGCTGACGGCCGCCGCCGCCAAGAGCCGCCAGGAAGGGTCGCTGGCCCCGACCGAGGCGCGCGCCAAGGCCGCCGGTGACGGCAAGCTCGCCGCACTGACCGCCGAGGCCTATTATGGCCAGGGCAACTACGCCAAGGCGGTCGATCTGTACCGCACCGCGCTGCAAAAGGGCGGCGTCGATGCCAATGAGGTGAACACCCGTCTGGGCATCGCGCTGGCGGCGCAGGGCGACAAGGCCGGCGCCAAGGCGGCGTTCGATGCGGTGAAGGGTGCTCCGCGCGCCGACCTGGCGGGTTTCTGGAACACCTGGCTCCAGACCCAGGCCTAAAGGCCGGACCCGCTCCGCGTCGCGATCGGCGCGGACAGGGCTGAAAAAAAGGGCCTCGGCGAAAGCCGAGGCCTTTTTTGTGCGAACCGGGCTGGCTTGTCGAAGGTCAGGGGAAGGCGTCCGACACAAAAAAGCCGACCCTTCTCGTCGAAGGGACGGCTTTCCCGCGTGCCCGGTGGCATCTGCCGATCAATCGGCCTCGATCGGTATCCCCGATACCTGCTTGGCCGTCCGAATGGTCAGCGATGTCTTGACGCTCGCCACATTGGGAGCGGGCGTCAGGTGCGTGGTCAGGATTTCCTGGAAGCTCTTCAGGTCGGACGCGACGATCTTCAGGATGAAGTCGATCTCGCCGTTGAGCATATGGCATTCGCGCACCTCGGGAATGCCGGCGACATGCGCCTCGAAGGTGGCGAGGTCATGCTCGGCCTGGCTGCGCAACGATACCATGGCGAAGACCGTGATCGGAAAGCCGAGGCGCGCGGCGTCCAGATCGGCGTGATAGCCGCGGATCGCCCCTGCTTCCTCGAGCGCGCGGACGCGGCGCAAACAGGGTGGCGCGGTCAAACCGACCCGCTCCGCCAGTTCCACATTCGTCATCCGCCCATCGGCCTGCAACAGCGCCAGGATCTGCCGATCGATGCGATCGAGCGCCATTACACGATACTCCACATAAAATGCCGAATCCCTATGCTCTTTACCGGCTGGATATAAGAAAATTACGCACTATCGCAATTGTCGCATATTGCAACGGGATGGATCGTGATATTTGCAGGTTACGAGTTGGAAGGATAAGGACGTTAGGGTGCTTGCGAAATGGACGGGCTTGGAGGAAACTCCGGGCGCACCCCATATTGAAAGGAGCTAAGTGCGGTTCGACGACAGCCTGGCGACGATTTTGTCGGCCGACACTGCGACGCCCTTCGGCGCGCAGACTGCCTGGCGGCAGCTTGTCGACCTGATGGGCCGTGGCCGGGTTCTGGCTGACCCACCCATGCTCGCGCGTCTCGGCGACCTGCGCGGATCGGTGCCAGAGGATGTGCGCGCGGCCAGCGCCCGCGCGCTGTCTCTGTGTCGTCCCCCGGCCGCACTGGTGGCGTTCTTCGCATCGGATGACCTGGCGATCGCGGGGCCCGTGCTGCGGTCGGTGACGCTGAGCGATGCCGAATGGCTGTCCATCCTGCCGGAACTCACGCCGCGCACGCGCTCGGTCCTGCGGCATCGACGCGATCTGTCGGATCGGGTGATGCGCGGGCTGGAGAATTTCGGGTCGGTCGATTTCGTCCTGCCGCATGTCGCCGAGGTCGAGCCCGCAGTAGCCGCTTTCAAGGCCGCGGCACCTGCTGCCGATCAGGAACCCGCCCAGCCAGAGGCGCGGGCCATGCCATCTCCTGATCCCGAGCCCGTCGAAAGGATGGACAAGGAGCCAGCCCCGGTCGCCGCATGGCCCAGGCCGCTCTCGACCTCGCTCGACCCGATCCCGACTCAGGCGGCGACACCTTTCGTCGCGCTGGGGCAGGTGGCAAGGGGCTTGCCATTCATGGCGGAGGCGATGCGCCATGCCGAGGCTCCCGCCGCACCCCCACGCTATGAGATCGCCGATCTGGTCGCCCGGATCGATGCGTTCAACCAGCGCCGCGAGGAGGTTGCCGGGGCGACGCAGAGCGATGCCGGTCCGGCCCATTTCGATTTCGAAACCGATGTCCATGGATCGATCCTGGGTGTCGATGGTATCGCGCGCGCGCCGCTGATCGGCGTCAGCATCGCCCAGACGGTGGCGCAGGGGCTCGCCCAGTTCGACGGCGTGGCCATGGGGGCGTTTCGCAGCCGTTCGGGCTTTCGCGATGCCCGGCTGGAGATTGGCGGGCTATCGGAGGCGAGTGGATCCTGGCGCGTGTCCGCCGGGCCCTATTTCGATCCGGTTTCGGGCCAGTTCCTGGGCTATCGCGGCAGTGGTCGCCGTCCCCGCCGCGATGAGATCGCCGCGACGACGAGCCCGGTCGGGCAGGTGGACGCTGCGTCATCCGATTCGCTGCGTCAACTCGTGCATGAACTGCGCACCCCGGCCAATGCCGTGGCGGGCTTCGCGGAACTGATCGAGAGCGAATTGCTCGGCCCCGTCGCGCCCGTCTATCGCGAGCGGGCGACCGCGATCCGTTCCATGGCGTCGGACCTGCTGGCGGCGGTCGAGGATCTGGATACGGCGGCCCGGATCGAGGGGCAGGTGCTTGAACTGCGTCCCACCATCGTTCCCCTGACACCGTTGATCCAGCGCCTGCTGGGCGAGCTTCGTCCGTTGGCCGAGTTGCGCCGGGCCGAAATCCGGTTCGACCCGCCCGCCATGCCGGTTTCGGCGCTGGCCGATGACCGCGCGAGCGAACGGCTGATCGCGCGTCTTTTCTCGGTGCTGTTGTCCAACTGCGTCGTTGGTGAGCGGTTGAACGCGACCCTGGGGGTGGAGGGCGGCATGGCGATGCTGCGCATCGATCGTCCGCTCGCGCTGACGGTCGAGACGGAGGCCGCCTTGCTCAGCGAGGCGGGGGACGGGGATCAACGGGACGGTGCGCCGTTGCTGGGTACGGGCTTCTCGCTACGCCTGATCGACAAGCTGGGCAGCGAGATGGGGGGCGGTCTGACCGTCGGTCTTCACCGGGTGGTGCTGTCGCTGCCCATGAGCGGGGACCAGCGGGCAGGGCAGGCCTCGACCGGCTGAGCATGCCCGCGTTCCGATCCTGGCGCGCGCCCGCCGCCAAGCCGGACGAGCGGATCGACTGGCCCGACGCGTTCGGCACGCGATTCCTGGTCACGGTGGATGTTGAGGAAGAGTTCGACTGGTCGGCGCCGCTAGACCGGCGGCATCGATCGACTTCGGCGATGCGCGCCTTTCCGGCGGCGCACCGTTTCTTTGCGGCGGCTGGGGTGGGCCTGAACTGCATGGTCGACCATCCCGTCGCGGTCGATCCCGCCTCGGTGGCGATCCTGGGGAAATGCCTGGAGGACGGCCGGTCGGAAATGGGTGGCCAGCTTCATGGCTGGGTAACGCCGCCGCATTATGAGGTGGTCGATGCCGTCAACAGCCATGCGGGCAATCTGAGTCCCGCACTGGAGGCCGCCAAACTCGATCGGCTGACCGATGCGCTCGTCCGGGCGTTCGGCATGTCGCCGCGCATCTTTCGCTCGGGCCGCTATGGGCTGGGGCCTTCGACGCTCCGCCTGCTGGCCGAGCGCGGCTATCGTATCGACAGTTCGATGCGGGCCTTGCACAATTATAGCCGGACGGGCGGAATGGATTTCGGGGCGATCAATGCCCGTGCCTTTCGCCGTGACGGCATGATCGAGCTGCCGTTGACCAGCGTTTATACGGGGCTTCTCCGCCGTGTCGGAACGGGGGTCTATGCTTGGGCGGGGCATGTGCCCCACGGGCGGGGCGCGCTCGCGCGTTCGGGCATGCTGAGCCGGATTCCGTTGACACCGGAAGGCGTGGGGATCGGGGATGCGCTGGCGGCGATCGACCGCGCGGTTGCCGATGGGGTCAGGTTGCTGACCTTTTCCTTCCACTCGCCGACGCTCGAGCCTGGCCATACCCCCTATGTCCGCGATGCCCGCGACCGTGTCATGTTCGACCGCTGGTGGGACAGGGTGTTCGAGCGGCTGGCGTGGCACGGAGTGACCGCGACGACCATCGACGAGATACTGGCGACATTGGA
Organism: Sphingomonas sp.; assembly: GCF_039594485.1. Taxonomy (GTDB): domain Bacteria; phylum Pseudomonadota; class Alphaproteobacteria; order Sphingomonadales; family Sphingomonadaceae; genus Sphingomonas. The sequence continues at coordinate 7,307 of NZ_JBCNNI010000037.1, forward strand.
CGGTGACCTGGCCCTGTCGTCGCGGGAGTCGGGCAGGTGGGGGCGGACGGCCTGACCGCCCCCACGCCCTTTTCCGTTAGCGTTTCATCGCCTCGATCAGCTTCTTGACGTCCTGGCTGCGGCCGCGCGGCAGGATCAGGATGTCGTCGCCGCTCGCCACCACGATCAGGTCGGACACGTCGACCGCCGCCACGCGCACGCGATCGGTGCGGATCAGGCAGTTCTTGGTGTCGATCGCCAGGACCTCGCCGCGATGGGCGTTGCCGAAACCGTCCAGTTCGCTGATCGCGTGGAGCGCGTCCCAGCTTCCGACATCATTCCATCCCATGGCGACGGGGACGACCGCGACCCGGTCGGCGCGCTCCATGACCGCATAGTCGATCGAGTCGGACGGGCATCCGGCAAATTCGGCTTCGTCCGGGCGGATCCGCTTGCCCTCGCGCTTGGCGCCGCGCATCGCCTTTTCCGCCGCGACCAGCATCTCAGGGGCGTGTTGGCCCAGTTCCTCCAGATAGCGATCGGCGCGGAACAGGAAGATGCCGCCGTTCCACGCATAATCGCCGCGCGCGAGCATCTGCTCGGCGCGTTCCAGACGTGGCTTTTCTACGAAACGTGCGACCTGGTGAACGCCGGGTGCAATCTCCCGCCCGACCTGGATCCAGCCATAGCCCGTCTCGGGTTTGTCGGGCGAAATCCCGAAGGTCGCCAGCCAGCCCTGCGATACCATGGGCAGCGCGGCCCGGATCGCGGCATGAAAGGCGTCCAGGTCGGCGATCACATGGTCCGACGGCATCACCAGCAACACATCCTCGGGCCTGGCGGCCAGGGCGGCGAGCGCGATGGCGGGCGCGGTGTTGCGCGCGATCGGCTCCAGGATCAGCGCCTGTGGCGACGTGCCCGCCTCGTTTAGCTGCGATTCCACGAGATCGGCATGGGCTTCGTTCGCGACCACCACGGGCGCGGCGAAGTCGTTCGAATTCGTCCGCTGCGCCGTCAATTGCAGCATGGTTTCGTCCGAGGTCAACGCGAGCAACTGTTTCGGCATTTCGGGCCGCGACATCGGCCATAGGCGCGTCCCGGAACCGCCGGACAGGATGACCGGAACGATGGGATGATACATAAAGGCCCCTTCCTTGCACCGCCCCGCCACCATCGACGCGATGATGACAGGGTCGGCCGCGCCCTATAACGCATATCTTCACAGTTCGTTTGTCATTAGCTGACAAAAAATGCGACCCAAGGTGACACAGGGCTGACCGGGAAACAGCGCACGGCAAATGATCCGTCTGTTCAAACACTATGTCCCCCACGCGGCGTTGCTGCTCGGGCTGGTCGATTTCCTGCTGCTGATCCTGGCCGCCGATCTGGGCTGGAGGCTGCGCGCGTCGCAGATCGGCTTTCCGGCGGGTACGATCATGGGCCGGTTGCCGCAGGTGCTCAGCTTCGCCGTGCCGCTTCAGATCGCGCTGATGGCGGTCGGGGCCTATGCGGCGGCGTCCTTCCTGTCCTTGCGGTTCGCGGCGGCCCGGCTGATGGTGGCGATCTCGATCGGCGTGATATTCCTGTCGCTGATCTTCTTCTTCATGCCCAGCCTGTCCTCCTGGCGATCGAGCCTGTTCTACTCGATGGTGATCGCGGTGGTGCTGCTTGTCGTGGTTCGCGGGCTGCTCGGCCGGGTGCTGGGCGGCGACAAGTTCAAGCGGCGGGTGATCGTGATGGGGGCGGGTGAGCGCGCCACCCAGATCATGGAACTGGCCCGGCAGCCGGGGGCGAACTTCATGATCGTCGGGGCTATCGCGATGAGCGATGAAGAGAACGCGGTGTCGAAAGCCGTCCACCGATCGACCATTCCCAGCCTGGGCGGCTTCGTCATCGACCGGCAGGCGACGGAGGTCGTGCTGGCATTGCAGGAACGACGCAACGCCTTGCCCTATCAGGACCTGTTGCGGGTCCGCACCACCGGGGTCCAGGTGTCCGAACTGTCGAGCTTTCTGGAGCGGCAGACCGGACGGATCGACCTGGCATCGGTCAGCCATAGCTGGCTGATCTTTTCGGAGGGCTTTTCGTCCGGGCGGATGTGGTCCGCCATGGTCAAGCGGGCGTTCGACATCGTCGTCAGCCTGATCCTGCTGATGGTCGCGTTGCCCGTCATTCTGGTCACGGCAGTCGCGATCCGGCTGGAATCGCGCGGCCCCGTCATCTACCGCCAGCAGCGTGTGGGCCTCTACAACCAACCGTTCGACATCCTGAAACTCCGTTCGATGCGACAGGATGCGGAGAGTGGCGGGCAAGCGGTGTGGGCGGAGCAGAACGACCCCCGGATCACCCGGATCGGCCGGATCATCCGCAAGGTCCGAATCGACGAACTGCCACAGATATGGTCGGTCCTGGCGGGGGAGATGAGCTTTGTCGGCCCGCGCCCCGAACGCCCCCAGTTCGTCGAGGAACTGGAGCGCCGGATACCCTTCTACGCCGAACGCCATATGGTGAAGCCGGGGATCACCGGCTGGGCCCAATTGAACTATCCATATGGCGCATCGATCGAGGATGCGCGCCACAAGCTGGAATATGACCTCTATTATGCCAAGAATTACTCGCCGTTCCTGGATGCGCTGATCCTGTTGCAGACCCTGCGCGTCATCCTCTGGCCGTCGGGGGCGCGGTGAGCGATCCCGTCGCCGACAAGGGTGATTATCAAGGGCCCGAGCGTCGGCGATCCGATCCCTATCCGATGTTGCGACAAAGGCGTCGGATGTGGCGTCGTCGCTCGATCCGACTTCGCCTGCGCATCCTGGCGATCCTGACCGTGATCGCCTTGGCGATGGCGGGGCTTTTCGCCTTGCTGTTCGGCGGCAGCCCGCCGGTCGATCCCGCCCTGGCGCTTCGCCGCGCGACGACCGCGCTGGAGGCGGGCAATTATCACGCTGCGCACGATCAGGCGCAACGCGCGGCACAGGCCGCGCCCCGTTCCGCCGCTGCCCAGATGATGCTGGCGCGCACGAGCCTGTTGCTGGGGCAGGGCGTCGCCGCCGATGCGGCGCTCGACCGTGCGCTGGCGGATGGCGTGCCACGGGTCCAGACATTGGCGCCGCGTGCCGAAGCGCGGCTGCTCCAGGGGGATGTGATCGGCGCCCAGGATGCGGTGAAGCGGATGCCATCGCCCCCCGATGCCGAGCAGATGCGGATCGCCGCCCGCGTGGCGGCGGCGCAGGGGGTGGGCGGCGGTGCCCTGTACGTGATGTTGCAGGCGTTGGTGACCCGATTTCCGGGCGACGCGCGCGGCTGGACCGATCTGGGACGCAGCCGGTTCGGCGCGGGCGACATGGCGGGGGCAAGCGTCGCCGCGGCTCGCGCCACCGCATTGGCCCCTTCCGATCCTCAGGCCCTGACGCTCCGGGGCGAGGTGATCCGCGCCCGTTATGGCCTGATGGCGGCGCTACCCTGGTTCCAGGCCGCGCTGCGCCGTGACGCCTATTATCATCCGGCATTGATCCAATATGCCGCGACCCTGGGTGATCTGGGCCGCGCAAGCGACGCGCTGGCCGCGACCCGTGCAGCCCTGGTTTCCGAGCCGGGCAGTCCACAGGCCTTCTACATCCAGTCGGTCATCGCGGCGCGGGCGGGGCGTTACGACCTGGCCCAGCAATTGCTGCAATTGACCGGCGGCGCGCTGAACCGTCAACCGGCGACCGTGATGCTGGACGGGGTGCTCGCCTATGCGCAGGGGCGACCCCAGCGGGCGGCGCGGGTCTGGGCCCGGCTGGTCGCGATGCAGCCGATGAATGTCGCGGTCCGGCGTCTGCTGGCGGCGGCGCAGATCAGGGTTGGCGACCGGCCGGCTGCGCTGGCGACGTTACGCCCGATCCTCGCCCGCGCGGATGCCGATGGCTATGCGCTGCGCATGGCGGCCGAGGCATCGCCGTTGCGGTCAGGCGCGCGCCTTCTCGATCGCGCGGCGTCCGGGCAGGTGGGCGATTCGACCATGTTCCGACCCGTCCGCTCGCTGGCCGAACTGACGGCCGCAGCGGCGGCGGAGCCGACCGATCCGACCTATGCGCTGGGCGTCATCCGCGCGCTGGCGACGCAGGGCGATCGGGAGGGGGCGATCGCCAAGGCGCAGGCGCTGGTCCGTGCCAGCCCGGGCGCGCCCGCCGCGCAGATTGCCTATGGCGACGCGCTGGCCACGGCGGGGAGGATGCGCGAGGCACTGGTTCCTTATGCGCGTGCCGCCGACCTGACACTGGACGAGCCGACGATGTTGCGGTTGATCGATGGCGATGTCCGTGTCGGCCGGACGCGCGAGGCTGCGACGGCGCTTGGGCTCTATCTGTCGCAGAACCCGCAAAGCGTACCCGCGCATCGCCTGCTGGCGCGGTGGCAGATCGACGCCGGACAATGGGATGCGGCGATCGAGACGCTGGAGGCTTTGCGGGCCCAGGTGGGAACCCGCGACGTGGCCCTGCTCCACGATCTGGCGCTGGCCTATGCCGGCAGCGGGGACGGGGTGGTAGCGATGCGCTATGGTGCAGCGGCCTATCGCCTCGCGCCGATGAGCGCGGCGGCGGCCGATGCCTATGGCGTGGCGCTGGCGGCGGCGGGGGAAGACGAGGGCGCGCGACAATTGTTCGACAAGGCATTGGCCCTCGCACCGGGCAACGCCGTCATCGCGGCTCACCGCGCCGCGCTGTAGCGGTGCACTTTGCAGCATCGGGCAGGCACCGTAAGAACAGTGCCATGACCGAAATCTCCCTGCCCGTGCTGGAGCGTATCGCCGCCGCACTCGAACGTCTCGCGCCCGCCCCCATCGCCTCCGCCGATCCGATGGCGCATCCGGCCTATCTCTGGCGCGACGGCGCCCTCTATCCGGTCAGGGGATTCGCGCCGCTGCCCCTGTCGCTCCTTCAGGGGCTGGATCGACAGCGTGACGCGCTGCTGACCAACCTGCGGCGGCTGGCGGACGGGCATGCCGCGCAGGACGTGCTGTTGTGGGGCGCAAGGGGCACGGGCAAGTCGGCGCTGGTCAAGGCGAGCGTCGCGGCCGTTCAGGCGGAGCGGCCGGAGCGACTGGCGCTGGTGTCGGTCGACACGCTCGACAGCCTGCCCGCGCTGTTCGCGATGCTTGAAGGGGTGAAGCGATCCTTTGCCCTGTTCATCGACGATCTGGGGTTCGACGAAGCCGGTGAGGCGCGCAAGCTGCGCTCGCTGCTCGATGGCGGGGCGGAGGCACGCCCGGCGCATGTCCGCCTGCTGGTCACGGCCAATCGTCGCCATCTGCTGCCCCGTGACCTGAGCGAGCAGGACAGCGCGATCAATCCGCGCGATGTGGTGGACGACCAGTTGGCGCTGGCCGATCGCTTCGGGCTCAGCCTGGGTTTCCACGCATTGGACCAGGACGGCTATCTGGCGATCGTGCGCGCCTATGCCGATCGCCACGCATTGCCGTTCGACGGCGAGGAGGCGGTGAATTGGGCGACCCGCCGGGGCAGCCGCTCGGGGCGCGTGGCATGGCAATATATCGTCGATCTGGCGGGTCGGATGGGCCGTGCACTGTAATAATTTTCGCGACAGATGAAAAACCGCTTGCACCTATCCGAACCGCTGGCTATTGGCGCGCCTCCAGCACGGATCGGCCTTCCCGAACGGCCTTAGAAAGCGATCCGTACTCTCTAGTCGGGGAGTAGCTCAGCCTGGTAGAGCACTGCCTTCGGGAGGCAGGGGCCGGAGGTTCGAATCCTCTCTCCCCGACCATTTTACCGCCCATGCGGTTCCGCACATCGATTGTGAAACGCCCGCACGGGCGGTACTGCCTGACCGGGTGACATGACCTGGCTCGAATCCATCGCCTTTGTCCTCGGCATCGCGAACGTCACCCTCGTTGTGCGGCGCAGCCTGTGGAATTACCCGGTCGCGCTGGTCATGGTGTCGCTTTACGGCGTGCTGTTCTGGCAGGAACGGCTCTACAGCGATGCGGCGCTTCAACTCTTCTTCTTCGTCATCAACCTGTATGGCTGGCTCGTCTGGCGGCGCAGCGTCGCGCGGGCCGGTGAGGTCATGGTCGAAACACTGTCGCCGTCCGCCCGGGCGTCATGGCTGGGCGGGATCGCGCTCGCCTCGCTGCTATGGGGGGGCGGCATGGTCTATGCCACGGATGCGGCCATGCCGTTCTGGGACGCCGCCAATGCGGTCGCCAGCGTCGCCGCGCAGATCCTGCTGGCAAGGCGGAGGCTTGAAAACTGGCTGCTGTGGATCGCGGTCGATCTCTCTTCCATCGCGCTCTATGCGGTGAAGGGACTGATGCTGACCGCCATCCTGTATGTCATCTTCCTGGGTTTGTCGGTCTGGGGCTATCGCGAATGGCGGAGGCTGGCATGGGGGCGGGCATGAAGAGCATTTGCCTGCACGGCCCGGAAAGCACCGGAAAGTCGACCATCGGTCCGCGACTGGCGGCCGTGCTGGGCGGGCGGTACCTGCCCGAATATGGCCGCGACTATGCCGAGGCGAACGGCACCGACTTCACCATGGCCGATCTGGTGGCGATCGGGCGGGGGCATGACGCGATGCTGGCCGATGCGCTGGTGGCGGCTCCTTGGCCGGTCGTCACCGATACCGACCCGCTGATGACCGCCGTCTGGGCCGACATGCTGTTCGGGGTGCGCGATCCCTGGTTCGCGCAGTGGAACCGCCTGTCCGATTTCTATCTGCTCTTCGCGCCGGACCTTCCCTGGGTGGAGGACGGCACGCGCCTGTTCGGCACGCTGGGGGAGCGGCGGCGCTTCTTTGACCTGTCCCGCGCGGAACTGGATCGGCGCGGCGTCCGCTATGCGCTGGTCGAGGGGCGGGACGAAACTCGCTTTGCAAATGCGCTGGGCGCTATAGAGCGCTTTGGCATCCGCCCGCATCTTTGCTAACGGCGGGTCTAAAGCTTTTCAGGAAACCATTCCCCCCGTGTCCACGCCGCTCGACAAGATCCGCAATTTCTCCATCATCGCGCATATCGACCATGGCAAGTCGACGCTTGCCGATCGCCTGATCCAGTTCACCGGCGGGCTGACCGACCGCGAGATGAGCGAGCAGGTCCTCGACAATATGGAGATCGAGAAGGAACGCGGCATCACGATCAAGGCGCAGACCGTGCGCCTGGCGTACAAGGCGCAGGACGGCGAGACCTATACGCTGAACCTGATGGACACGCCGGGCCATGTCGACTTTGCCTATGAGGTCAGCCGGTCGCTCGCCGCGTGCGAGGGCGCGCTGCTGGTCGTCGACGCGGCGCAGGGTGTCGAAGCGCAGACGCTGGCGAACGTCTATCAGTCGATCGAGCATGACCATGAGATCGTGCCCGTCATCAACAAGATCGACCTTCCCGCCGCCGAACCCGAAAAGGTCCGCGCCGAGATCGAGGACGTGATCGGCATCGACGCTTCCGAAGCCGTGCTGGCCAGCGCCAAGTCGGGCATCGGCATCGCCGACATCCTGGAAGCGATCGTCAAGAAAATCCCTTCGCCCAAGGGCGACGCGGATGCGCCGCTCAAGGCCATGCTGGTCGATAGCTGGTACGACCCCTATCTGGGCGTCGTCATCCTGGTCCGTGTCATGGAAGGCACCCTGAAGAAGGGGCAGCAGATCAAGTTCATGCAGGCGGGCACCACCCACCTGATCGACCGCGTCGGCTGTTTCCGTCCCAAGATCGAGCAACTGACTGAACTGGGCGTCGGCGAGATCGGCTTCATCACCGCGCAGATCAAGGACGTGGCGCAGGCGCGCGTCGGCGACACGCTGACCGACGCGAAGAAGCCGACGACCGAGGCGCTGCCGGGCTTCAAGGAAGTCCAGCCGGTGGTGTTCTGCGGCCTGTTCCCGGTCGATGCCAACGACTTCGAGAAGCTGCGCGAGTCGATCAGCAAGCTGCGGCTGAACGACGCCTCGTTCAGCTTCGAGATGGAGACCTCCGCCGCATTGGGCTTCGGTTTCCGTTGCGGCTTCCTGGGCCTGCTCCATCTGGAGATCATCCAGGAGCGCCTGACCCGCGAATATGACCTCGACCTCATCACCACTGCGCCGTCGGTGGTCTATCAGATCGAACTGACCCATGGCGGCGGGCAGATCGACCTGCACAACCCCGCCGACATGCCCGATCCCAACAAGATCGAGTCGATCAGCGAGCCGTGGATCGAGGCGACGATCTATGTCCCCGACGAATATCTCGGCTCGATCCTGAAGCTGTGTCAGGACCGGCGGGGCATCCAGAAGAACCTGACCTATGTCGGCGGTCGCGCCCAGGCGACCTATGAACTGCCGCTCAACGAAGTCGTGTTCGATTTCTACGATCGGCTCAAGTCGCTGTCGAAGGGCTATGCCAGCTTCGACTATCACCAGATCGGCTATCGCGAGGGCGACCTGGTGAAGATGAGCATCCTGGTCAACGAAGAGCCGGTCGACGCGCTGTCGATGATCGTGCACCGCGGCACCGCCGAGACGCGCGGGCGCGGCATGTGCGAGCGGTTGAAGGAACTCATCCCGCGTCACCTGTTCAAGATCCCGATCCAGGCGGCGATCGGCGGCAAGGTCATCGCGCGCGAGACGATCTCGGCGATGCGCAAGGACGTGACCGCGAAATGCTATGGCGGCGACGCAACTCGTAAGCGCAAGCTTCTGGAAAAGCAGAAGAAGGGCAAGGCGAAGATGCGCGAATACGGTTCGGTCAGCATCCCGCAGGAGGCCTTTATCGCCGCCCTGCGCATGGGTGACGAATCGTAATTCCAGATCCTCCCCAGGCTTGCTTGGGGGAGGGTTTGCATCGCTCTGGCGGTGCCGGTCGCTATCCGATGCGAGAATATGCGGCCAAGTTCATGTGATGAATGACAAAACGCCCGCCCGGTTTCCCGGGCGGGCGTTTCGCTGTGTCGCGATGGACCCCGATCAGAAGGCGATCTTGATCGCCCCCCGATAGGACTGGTTCTCGACGTCTTTGCGCTCGAACGTCGTGTCCGCCCCCAGCGACAGTTGGACCCGGCCGCTGGTGTAGGAGACGCCCATGCTCGCCTCGCCCCAATTCCTGTCCTGGACCGGCAGGGCGAACAGCGGCGAGGGCCCGATCCCGCCCGCGAAATTCGCCCCGAACACGCCAGGGCGATCCTGGAAGTCATGGACATAATAGGCGGAGGCATAGGGCTTGAACGGCCCGTCCGAGCTGAGCAACAGGCCGGCGCGACCCTGAACGCTGTTATAATCCTGTCGGTCGAAGCGCAGGGCGGGGCCGCCGCCGGTTTCGGCCGTCGGCGTGAAGCCCAGATGGCTGACCCGCGCGGCGATCCGCGGACCGATCTTCAGGCCGCCAAAGCCATAGGTCCGGGCCAGCCCGACCTCGCTCGACAGCGCCAGGGCATTGTCGCGCGATCGCAGATTGTAGCCGACCCCCGCCAGCGAGACGGTGCGTTCGGTGCGCGCCTGGAACACGCCCGCACTGAACTGGCTGTCCAGCGAGAAGCCGCCGAGTTCGGTCTTGCCGTAGAGCGTGCCCTGGTACAGGTCGCCGCGCGCATATTGCCCGAAGGAGGTGTTGCCCGTCGTCTTGGTGTAGGAGAAGCCGAAGCCCAGGATGCTGGCTTCGTCCACCTCGGTCTCGATGCCGGTCGCGACATAGAAGCCGTTGAAATTGTCGCGGACGTTGGAGGTGCTGGTCTGTGGCAGCGCGCGGCTGTTGCCGTCCAGATAGCCGCCCGCCAGGAACACCGCGACATTTTCGGGCAGGACATTCTCGCGCATCGACACGCCGCCGCTGTCGGTCGCCATCTGCGCCTGGGTGCCCGCCAGGTTGGACATGGCCAGGCTGGCGACCTGAACCGGCTTGCCGATCATGGTCAGCGTGCCGCCCAGTCCGTCGCGCGGCGAAAGCGCGGCCAGATGCTCGCGGAAGAAGCGGGCCGTGTTGTCCAGCGCCATTGTGCCCTGCGCCCGCTTCAGCGCCTCGGTCGAAGGGGCGAGCCCTTCCAGCGTGGTGCGGATCGTCGCGGCCGATTGCAGGTCGAGCGTGCCGTACAGGTTGCTGAAATTGCCCTGGATCGGTCGGTTCTGGTCGAGCAGGCGGGCATAGGCGAGCTGATAGGGCGTGTTGGCGACGACATTCGCATAGGAGCCGGCGACGATCTGTGCGGTGATCGCATTGGCGGAATAGTTCAGCGTGGGGGTCAGGATCGCGCTGAGTGCGGTCGGCGTGTTGAACCGCCCGCTGATCCGGGCGGAGGCCGTCGCAATCGTATAGACGTCGCCTGCGCGGATGACATGGCCGCTGACCGCCGCGAAGCCTACCGCGCCGCCGACATTGAGCTGTCCGCCGGCGCCGTTGTTGGCGACCACCGCGATCCGGTCGGCCGTGTTGCCCGGTCCGACATCGACCAGCAATTGCGTGCCCGAGGCGAGCACGACATTGCCGCCGAAGGTCAGCGTCCCGATCGTGCCGACACCGCCCGGTGCGATCATGCCCGCCACGCTGGTAAAATAGCCCGCATTGATCCGGCCCGTGCCCTGAAGCCCGCCCGCCAGCATCAGATAGTCACCGCCCGCATTGATCGTACCATTGTTGGCGATCATGCCTGACAGGTGATTGAACTCCGCGATCGTGCTCAGCGTGCCGGTGCTCGCGATGCTCAGCCGCGCCTGCGCCCCGTTCAGGGTGAAGCGGTCGACCGTCGCCGCGGACCCGAGCGTCGTGGTGCCCGCCGCCGACAGGGTCACGTCATAATAGCGCGCGGCGATGGCCGTCGTCGGATTGACGTTGTTGGGCACGAAGTTGGTCGCACCCGGCAGGCCGTTGGCCAGTGTCGCGGCCGGGAGCGCGGCGGCGACGGCGCTCCCCGTGCCGGTCGCCTGCACCTGGTTCGCGGCGATCGCTGGCTCGTCGGTCAGGACCGCCTTGCCCGCCGCATTGGTCGTTCCTGCTGCGGTCTGGTCGGCGGCGGTGCCATTCTGGGCGGAGATCGCGCCGGTCTTGATATTCTGGCATTCCACGCCGTCGCAGATTTCACCGAACTTGTTGTTCGGATCGTTGGCGGTGCCGAGGCCAGGCGAGGTGGGAACGCCGTTCACCAATTGGCCGTTCTGGATGATCTGATAGGCCGGGTCGGTCGTCGTCACCCAATGGGCGCCGTCTTCCCATGCCCCGTCCCCGGACCGGGCCGTGACGTAACGATATGGATTGTTGGCGGCGATATAGTCCCAGAAGAGGTAGAGCGGTTGATAGAAGGACGAGGTGCCGTAGCTGGACGAAAGCTGCGCATTGTAGAAACGGCTGCCGCCCGACAGCACGCCGATCACGACCTGTCGCGCAAAGCTCTTGTCCAGGATCAATGGTCCGCCCGAATCGCCGCCTGCCGTGGTGCCCTCGTTGGGCAGTGCATTGTCGCGGAACAGATTGAAGTCGAAGCGGCTGGCCGACGCGGTACCGCGACGGGGATCGTCGAAATCGATCTGGTAGAGATTTTGCGGCAGGTTGGCACCCTGGCCGAACAGCCACAGGTTGCGGTCGTCGAGCGAGCCGAGCAGCCCGATATAATTCTCGGCGATGCGGCGGCGATAATCGATGCCGTTGCTGTCGCCGTTATCGCCGACCCCGTTGCGGCCATAGCCGGTGACGGTGACATGATAGCCGGTCCCGGTCGCGGCATCGATCGATGCGGGGGCGGGCAGGGCGGAGAACAGCAGCGCCCATGTCGGAATACCCGTCGCGGGCGTATCGAGCGTCGCCAGCGCCACGTCCCCTTCCAGAAAGCCGGTGCGCTGCGAGGCGGCGTTCCAGCTGACCTGGTTGACATTGTAGAGGGCGTTGGCGGTCTTCGTCTTGAACTGATCGGGATTGGCCTTGCCGCCCAGGGTGCCCAGCAGCCATTCGCGTACGCCGGTCAGGTTGTCGGTCTTGAAGCCGAAGGCGATCGGCGTGCCGCCGCGCGCGGTGCCGTAATCGCTGGCCGCGCGCGTGTTGACACAGTGCGCCGCGAAGATGACGGTACGCGGATTGATGAGCGTGCCGGTGCACAGGTTCAGGCTGCCGCCACCGGCCGAGATAAACATCTGCCCCACGCCGTTGACGCCGCCCGCGGTGTCGATCGCGCTGGATGCGGTGCCGGGCTGGGAGATCACGATCTGCTGTTCGTCGATGACGCCAAGCCCGGGTATCGCACCGACCGGTTTGGTCGAGCTGGCATGATCCTGTGCGAATTCGGGTGTTGCGATGCTCTGCGCCTGGGCAATCGAAGGAAGGGCGAGCAAGGCGGTGGACGCCAGCAACACGGCGCGCAACTCTCCTGTGGCGGGCAAGCCGATACTCTTTGTCATGATAATACTACCCCTGTCATTCCGGCGTCGTTACGCGCGCCGTTGTCCCAATTCTCGAGGTTATTCAGGAGTTAAGAGATAAACAATGGGCGGAATCACAGGAAAGCAGCTTTTCTCGAAATTCTCAAAATTCCGAAATGTATGATATTGGTATTGATGTCGGCCGGGGTAGAATTGCCAAATCTTGATAAGGATCAATAATGAGACTTCTGGCATTTGCGATCGGATCGCTGATTGCTTCGTTTTCCCCGGCACCCGCGATTGCTCGCGATGGGGCGCCTTTGGTTCTTGCCGCCGCCAGCCTTCAGGAATCGATGACCGCCGCGGCCGATGCCTGGGCGGCGAAGGGGCATGTCCGGCCAGTCATCTCGTTCGCGGCTTCCTCGGCGCTGGCGCGGCAGGTGCAGGCGGGCGGCAGGGCGGATCTGTTCGCCTCCGCCGACGAGGAATGGATGAACGTCCTGGAGCGTGACGGCCTGCTCGCCGCCCGCACGCGCAGCGCCTTTCTGGGCAATCGCCTGGTCGTGATCGCCCCGGCGGGGCGGGGTGGGCATGTGACGGCGCGGACTCTGGGCGCGACGCTGTCGGCCGGGCCGCTGGCCATGGCGGATACCGACAGCGTGCCCGCAGGCAAATATGGCAAGGCGGCGTTGGAGCGGCTAGGGGCTTGGGCGATGGTCGCGCCCCATGTCGTTCGTGCCGAGAATGTCCGCGCCGCGCTCGCGCTCGTCGAGCGGGGGGCTGCACCCTATGGCATCGTCTATGCGACCGATGCGAAGGCTTCGCCGCGCGTTCGGGTGGCGGGGCTGTTCCCGGCGGCGAGCCACCCGCCGATCACCTATCCGCTCGCGCGCCTGAAATCCTCCACCAGTGCCGAGGCCGAGGGGTTCCGTCGATATCTGCTGTCGCCGGAGGGCAAGGCGATCTTCCGGCGCTTCGGTTTTTCGACGCGATGACGCCATGATCCTGTCGGCGGAGGAATGGGGGATCGTGCGGCTGTCGCTGCTGGTCGGGGGCAGCGCGATGCTGGTCACTTTGCCGGTCGCCTTTGCGATCGCCTGGGCACTGGCGCGGGGGCGTTTTCCTGGCAAGGTGCTGCTCGATGGGATGGTCCACCTGCCGCTGGTCGTGCCGCCGGTCGTGACCGGATGGCTCCTGCTGCTCGCCTTTGGTCCGACGGGGCCGATCGGCGCGTGGCTTTCCGCCTGGTTCGGGGTGAGCGTCCTGTTTCGCTGGACGGGCGCCGCGATCGCCGCCGGCGTCATGGCGCTTCCGCTGGTCGTGCGGGCGATCCGTCTGTCGATCGAGGCGGTCGATCCACGCCTGGAACAGGCCGCGCGAACGCTGGGCGCGGGGCGGTGGCGCGTGTTCGCGACCATCACCTTGCCGCTATGCGCGCCGGGCATCATGGCGGGCCTTGTCCTGGGCTTCGCGCGCTCGATCGGCGAGTTCGGTGCGACGATCACCTTCGTCTCCAATGTGCCGGGGGAGACGGCGACCTTGCCACTCGCCATCTATTCCGCGCTGCAACGCCCGGATGGCGAGGCGATGGTGTGGCGGTTGGCCGCGGTGTCGGTGACCCTGTCGCTGGTGGCACTGATCGCCTCCGAATGGCTGGCGCGGCGCATAGGGCGGGGGCTGCATGTCCTTTGACGTGGACGTCGCGGTGCGGCGCGGAGAAAGCCTGATCGAGGCCCGCTTTAGGACCGGCCCGGGCGCGACCGTCCTGTTCGGGCCTTCGGGCGTCGGCAAGACGAGCATCCTGCACATGGTAGCTGGGCTGTTGCGGCCCGAAGCCGGGCATGTCCGGGTGAGCGGCGAAACCCTGTTCGACACATCCGCCCGGATCGATATCGTCCCCGAACGGCGGCGCATCGGTTATGTCTTTCAGGAGCCACGCCTGTTCCCGCACAAGCGGGTCGCGGCCAATCTGCGTTACGGCATGGGACAGGGCAGCAGCAACTGGGAGGAGGTGATCGCGATGCTGGGCATCGGCCATCTGCTCGATCGCTGGCCCCGCACCCTGTCGGGCGGCGAGGCGCGGCGGGTGGCGATCGGCCGGGCGCTGCTCAGCGCGCCGCGCGTCCTGCTGCTGGACGAGCCGCTATCCTCGCTCGACCGGGCGCGGCGGGGCGAGATACTCGACGCGCTGGTGGCGGTGCGTGACGGAACGGGCATCCCGATCCTGATGGTTACGCACGACCCCGAGGAAGCCGAACGGATCGCCACCGCGATCGTCCGGCTTTGACTCCCCTCAGACCAGTTCGAAGCTCTTCCGGTCGCCGTCGGCCGAACTGGTCGCCACCCACAGGTCGAAGCTGCCCGGTTCGATCACCCAATCCTTCTCGCCCCAGAAGCGCAGGTCGTCGCGGGTCAGGCGGAAGCGGACGGTACGCGACTGACCGGGATCGAGCACGACCCGCTCGAACCCCTTCAACTCGCGGACCGGGCGGGTGCGGCTGGCGACCTTGTCATGGATATAGAGCTGCACCACCTGCGCGCCGGGGCGGGGGCCGCTATTGGTAACGGTCGCGGTCACGTCCATCGCGTCGGTCATGCGGGGCGGCACCACCACGTCGGAAACCTGCCAGCGCGTATAGCTGAGCCCGTGGCCGAACGGGTATAGCGCCTCGTTCTTCGTCTCGCGGTAGCGGGCCTTATATTCCTGCGATCCGGTGTCGGGGGCGGGGCGGCCGGTATTCTTGTGATTGTAGAAATAGGGTTCCTGACCGCTTTCGTGCGGGAAGCTGACCGACAATTTGGCGGAGGGGTTCACGTCGCCGAACAGCACATCGGCGATGGCGTTGCCGCTCTCCGACCCCAGGAACCAGGTGGCGAGGATGGCGGGCGCGTCCTTGACCGCACCGTGCAGGGCGAGCGCGCGACCATGGCGGAGCAGGACCACCATCGGCTTGCCGGTCGCGGCCACCGCCTCGGCCAATGCCATCTGGGCGGGCGGAATGACGATGTCGGTGCGCGACTGGGCTTCGCCCGACATGCCTTGTGTTTCGCCCAGCGCCAGCAGCACCACGTCCGCGCCCCGCGCGGCCGCCACCGCCGCGTCGATCCCGCCGGGGATCGCCGTTTCGACCTCCGAGCCCTTGACCACGTCCACCGTCAACTTGCGGTTGCGCAGGCCTTGCGCGATCGAAACGTTCAGTCGGGCATCGGACATGAAGGCCCAGGTGCCGACCACATTGTCGCGATCCTCGCCGAACGGACCGATCAGGGCGATCCGGCCGGGATCGGCCTTGAGCGGCAACAGGTCGCCGTCGTTCTTCAGAAGCACGATCGACCGTGCCCCCGCCTCACGCGACAATTTGAGCATCGCAGGCGTCGACACCTGAGTCCGCTCGGCCTTCGCGCTGATCGAGCGATAGGGATTGTCGAACAGCCCGATGGCGTCTTTCAGCGACAGGACCCGGCGAACCGCCTCGTCCAGGCGCGCCATCGGTACGTCGCCCTTCTCGACCAGATCGGGCAGCCACAGATTGAACAGGTTGGAGGCCATGGCCATGTCCATGCCCGCCAGGAACGCCTTCTTCGCGGCGTCGCGACCATCGGCGGCATAGCCATGGGCGATCAGTTCCTCGTCGGCGGTATAGTCGCCGACCACCATGCCCTTGAACCCCCATTGCCCGTGGAGCAGCTCGGTCAGCAGCCAGTGATTGCCCGAGGATGGCACCCCGTCGATATCGTTGAAGGCCGACATGATGGTCGCCACGCCTGCATCGACACACGCCTTGAACGGCGCGAGATGTACCTCGTGCAGCGTCTGGGGCGAGATTTCGGTGAAGTTGTAATCCATGCCGCCCGACACCGCACCATAAGCCGCGAAATGCTTGGCGCAGGCGGCCAGGCTGGTCGGATCGCGCAGCGACTTGCCCTGGAAGCCGCGCACCCGCGCCACGGCCAGCCGGGTGCCCAGATAGACATCCTCGCCGGACCCCTCCGCCACGCGGCCCCAACGCTGGTCGCGCGCCACATCGACCATCGGGGCGAAGGTCCATTGCATGCCGAGCGCCGTCGTCTCGATCGCGGCGGCCCGGGCGGTCCGCTCGGCCAGATCGGGATCGAAGGCACAGGCTTCCGCGATGGGTAGCGGATAGGCGGTGCGCAGGCCGTGGATGACGTCGCCTGCGAAGATCAGCGGGATCTTCAGCCGCGTTTCCATCATCGCGTCCTGCGCCGCCTTGGCACCCGCGGCGCCGACGCCGTTGAACAGCATCCCGATCTCGCCCTTGCGAATCCGCGCCAGTTGCGCGGCGGCATCGTTGCGGGCGGGAAGGCCGGGGTTGAAGGGCAGGCCGATCGGCCGAATCTGGTCGGAGAAGCAGGAAAGCTGCCCTGCCTTTTCGGCGGGCGTCATCCGCCCGATCAGGCTTTCGATCCGGTCCGACTGCGCGAGCGCCCGCCCGCCAAGCGTCATCTCGCCCAGGGACAGTCCCGCGATGGTCGCACCGGCCTTCAGCATCTGGCGACGATCCAGCGTGGGGGTGGGGGACGGGGTGCCGGACATGGGGTGCTCTCCTGCTCTTTATGACTATTTTGTCATTCAGCTACCCCCGGTGGGCGGAGCGGGCAAGGGTGTCGCGGGTGGTCAATTCCCCGCCCCGGCAGGCGGCTTGCACCAGAGCACGCCGTGGACCAGATGCGGTTTGGGGCAGGGGCCATCCGGCAGGGGCAAGGGGGCGCCGGACCGCCAGAGCTTCAGGCGTCGCAGGATTTCGGGCATTTCGGAATCGATGACGGCAAGGGGATTGCCATCGCCATAATGCGTCCCGCTGCGATAGCGTAGCACCGGGGCGTAGCGACCGTCGCGCGCCAGCCGGTCGACGGTGATCCAGAAGCCGAAGGGGGCATCCGACGTGGGCTCGGCGGAGATGATCGCCCCGTGCAGTGGCCCCTTGTCGAGATAGCGGACCTCCTGGTTGTTGTTGTGCCCGGTGCGCTTGGCATAGACGGCGGTGAAGCGATCGCCAGCCTTGTCATAGGCCAGTGCGGTCCGGCCGACCACCTGATCGCCATTGCCGCTATACAGGCTCGCGACCTGCACCCAGAGAAGCGGACGGTCACGCGCGGGGTGGATGATCCTGACCACCTGCAGATAATGGGCGGTGTCGAAAACGTCATGCCCGCCGCCTCGTGCGAGAAGATCGTCAAGCGCGGGGCGGCATGTCTTCCCGCCATCGCGGGTGATGCAGAGGTGAAGCGCGCCGGGGGCCTTGTTGCCGCCGGGGTCTTCCACGTCCGGTCCCTGGGTCGCCAGCAACTGCCAGCCGGGGGTGATGCCCAGCGGGGTGGAGAGGTTGACGGGGGCCGGTGCTGCCGCGCCGGCGGGGGCGGATATCGCCAGCACCGCCAGTCGCACGAACAGACGACGAGCGCCGCCAAAGTCGTTCATATCCGTTCCTCCTTCCAGATCGACTATTGCCGGGGCAATTCCTCGGCGATGTCGTGATAGCGGGTCGTCTGTTCGATCATCCGCATCTCGGGCGACCATATCTCCATCCGACGGACCATGTGACGATCGAAGAACAGGCGCGCTTCATAGGCTGCGCCTGCATCGCCGCCGACAAGGGTCAGCTTGTAGTGGCTGGAATCGATCGGTTCCACACGGGCGGTAACGACGTCCGACAGCAGGACGACGGCCCGGTCGGGTATGATGACGCCCTTGCCGTCGATCGTGATCGTCAGCGAGTCGACCAGCGAACAGTCGACCCATCCGCCACTGCACCGCGTCGCATGCGGCGGGCCGTTCTCGGGCGGGGTGGCCGGTCGGGTCGCCAGGGTGACGCCCACAGCGCCCGATACGATATGGGTAATACCGCGCACTGCCACGCTTCGGGCTTTGTCTGGAGTGGGCGTGACGGCAGAGGCGGCCGTTGCGGCCATGACCAGCCCGCCCGCCAGGAAAACCGTCTTGGCCGCCCTTCGCATCGCTCCGTCTCCCAGGCCATCGCCGTCAATCTGCGGCAACCCGGATGGTCACCGAATGACGCCCGGGTGACAAACCGGCCAGAGATCGGTCCCGTCCCGACCGGAGGTCAGAACAGGGTGGTCAGGAGAACCCCGCCGATGATGGCGATGCCGGACAGGATCTGGCGCGCGCCCAGTCTCTCGCGAAACAGCCGGTGCCCGGCCAGGGCGGCGATCGGTGCCTCGATGATCCCCAGCGCGCGCACCGGCGCGGCGGGGGAAAGCGCCAGCGAGACGAACCAGCCGGCCGAGGCGCAGGCGCCGCACAATCCTGCACCCAGGGACGGACGCCAGCGGCGCAACACCTCCACCAGCGTCGCGGGGTCGCGCCAGGCGAGGATCAGGCCGAGCGCGACCGTCTGCATCGCCTGAACCACCGCCACGCAGACCAGCGCGGCGAAGACGGGGTGGCTGGGGTCCAGCGCCAGTGCGGCGTGGCGAAAGGCATTCAGCGAAAAGCCGAAGAACAGGCCCGACGCCAAACCCATCGCCGCGCCGATCAGCGAGGCGCGGCGCTGCTCCGGCGGCGGCCAGGACAGGGCGACCAGCCCGATCGTGGTGATGACGACGCCGACCCATGCGGTGGCGCTGATCCGGTCATGATAGACGATGAGGCCGAGCAGCGCGGCCAGCGGCAGCGAGCTCTGCTGGAGCGCGGTGCCGACCGCGAAGCCGGAACGGTGCATCGCGTCGAGCAGCGCGGCCGTGGCCAGCACCTGCGAGGCGGCCCCCACGATTGCCGACAGCCAGAAGGCGCCGCTCCACTGGAGGTCGGCTCCGGGCACGAAGCGTTGGGCGATCATGACGAAGACAATGGAGAAGGGCAGGCCGAACAGGAACCGGACCAGCGTCGCCCCCCAGGGCCCTGACGAGGACATGACGCCGCGTTGCAGGGCGTTGCGGCCGACCTGAAAGGTTGCGGCCGCTACCGTGGCGGGAATCCATAAGGGGTTCGACATCGCTTGTCTCCGTCATGCCGGGGGCGCGGCTCGGGATGGCCGCCCAAGACAAAAAGGGCGGCCCGTCGCCGGACCGCCCCTTCTTGCTTCGTGCCGGACCACGCCGCCGGACATGAACGGCCTTGCCGCTCCTGCCGTCCGTCGTGGCCTGTTCCCGGATGACCTTGCGCCATCCAGGGCGGCCCAGGTCTTAGCGCTTCGAGAACTGGAAGCTGCGACGCGCCTTGGCGCGGCCATACTTCTTACGCTCGACGGCGCGGCTGTCGCGGGTCAGGAAGCCAGCGGCCTTGACCGGCGCGCGCAGGATCGGCTCGTACTTGGTCAGCGCCTGGCTGATGCCGTGCTTGACCGCACCGGCCTGGCCCGACAGACCGCCGCCCTTGACGGTGCAGATCACGTCATACTGACCTTCGCGCTCGGTGATGCCGAACACCTGGTTGATGACGAGACGCAGCGTCGGACGCGCGAAATAGACTTCCTGGTCACGACCGTTGATCGTGATCTTGCCCGAACCCGGCTTCAGCCAGACGCGAGCCACGGCGTCCTTACGACGACCGGTCGCATAGGCGCGGCCGAACTTGTCCAGTTCCTGCTGACGCAGCGGGGTGGAGCTGACGCGCTCGACGGGAGCGGCGGCGGGGGCTTCACCCTCGACGGCGGGCTGCGCCGAAGCGGCGGCGGCCTGCTGGTTCAGGGTGGCGCCGAGATCGGCGAGCGACTGGCGGTTATCGGACATTATGCGCCCACCTTGTTCTTGCGGTTCATCGACGCGATGTCGAGGACTTCGGGGTTCTGAGCGGCGTGCGGATGCTCGGTGCCGGCGAAGATGCGCAGGTTGCGCATCTGCTGACGGCCCAGGGGCCCGCGCGGGATCATGCGCTCAACGGCCTTTTCCAGGACGCGCTCGGGGAAGCGGCCTTCCAGGACCTTGGCTGCGGTGATGCCCTTGATACCACCGGCATAACCGGTGTGCTTGTAATACACCTTCTGGCCCAGCTTGTTGCCGGTGAAGCGCACCTTGTCCGCGTTGATGACGATGACATTGTCACCGCAATCGACGTGCGGGGTGAAGGACGGCTTGTGCTTGCCGCGCAGGATGTTCGCGATGATGGTGGCGGCGCGGCCGACAACCAGGCCGTCGGCGTCGACGATATGCCACTTCTTTTCCACCTCGTGCGGCTTGGCCGCCTTGGTGGTCTTCATGAGCGCCTTCATGGGCGTGAGACCTTTCGGTTTGAAATGCAACACGCCGCCCTTTGGACCCGGGCGGCGCGAACGAGGGTCCATTGCTGGAGAGGCCCTGAAATGTCAAGCAAAGCGCGGCTTTGCTGACGGGTATTATGATACCATGGCGCTTCGTGCTCCGCTGCCGAGGCGGTGTGCGGCGGCGGTCGCGGCGATCAGCAACAGCGCGGCATTGGCCTGATGCGCGACCGCGATATCGATCTGTACGCCGCTGAGCAGGGTGGCGATGCCCAGCCCGATCTGGGCGAGGACCAGCAGGATCACCACCCATCCGGCGCGCAGGCCCCCTGCGCGGATCGCGCGCACTGCCAGCCAGACCAGCCCGGCGGCGGCGGCGAAGGCGAACCAGCGATGGATGAACTGCACGACCACCGGATTGTCGAAGACGTTGGCGATGGCGGGCGTCATCATCGGCACGCCTTCGGGGAACCAGGCGTCGCCCATCAGCGGCCAGCTTGAAAAGGCATAGCCCGCGTCCAGTCCGGCGGTCAGCGCGCCGAACATCAACTGGACGAACAGCAGGAGCAGGGCCGCCACCCCCGGCAGGGTCAGCCGCGCGGGGGCCGACAGCCGGTCCCGGTGCAGCGCCTTCAGGTCCAGCGCGATCCAGATGATCCCGGCCAGGATGACCAGCGCGGTCAGCAGATGAACGGTCAGCCGGATATGGCTGACATCGGTTCGTTCGACCAGGCCGGAGGCGACCATCCACCAGCCGATCGCACCCTGCAGTCCGCCGAGCGCGAGCAGCGCGACCAGCCGCGGCTTGTAGCCCGCCGGGATCGCCTTCCTCGCCCAGAACCAGATCAGCGGCAGGGCAAAGGCCATGCCGATCACCCGGGCCAGCGCCCGGTGCAGATACTCCCAGAAGAAGATCGCCTTGAACCCCGCCAGCGTCATGTCGCGGTTGAAGGTCCAATATTCGGGGATGCGCTTGTAATTGGCGAACTCGGCCTGCCATTGGGCTTCTGTCAGCGGGGGCACGATGCCGGTGATCGGCTTCCATTCGGTGATCGACAGCCCGCTATTGGTCAGGCGCGTGATACCGCCCACCACCACCATCGCGACGATCAGGCCTGCGACGGCGAACAGCCAGCGCGCAAGGATATTGGGACGGGCAGTGACCATGAAGGCGGGGCTCGGTTGCAACATGATCCCATCATAGGAACTCGCGTGCCCGGGCGATAGTGGACCGAATGCCCGTCGCCTTGCGTCGCGCTTGGACCTGGGCGGGGGATGGAGCGTGCATCTTGCTCAAGCCCTTGGGAAAGCCTAAATCCAGACCATGGCGCACATGCATCATCATCAGGAGCCCGAAGGCGCCGATCTGGCCGTTGCCGCGAAGAGCACGTTGGAGCGCGCGGGCGAGCAATGGACCGCGATGCGGGCCAGTGTCTTCGAAGCGCTGGCGGGCTTCGACAAACCGGCTTCGGCCTATGACATCGCGGACGCCATGTCGAAGACGCAGGGGCGGCGGGTCGCGGCGAACAGCGTGTACCGCATCCTCGACCTGTTCGTGGGCGCCAATCTGGCGCGGCGGGTGGAAAGCGCCAATGCCTATGTCGCCAATGCCCACCCGGATTGCCTCCACGATTGCATTTTCCTGGTCTGCGACACCTGCGGACAGACCACGCATATCGATGACGATCACCTGACCGGCGCGGTTCGCGATGCGGCGCGGGGGGCGGGATTCCGCCCGGAACGGCCGGTTATCGAGGTTCGCGGGCGCTGCGCGGACTGCGCCAAGGACCAGGCATAAGCGGCGCATCCCGCTATCGGAATAGCAGCCAGCCCAGGCCGGTCATGACCGTCAGCGCATAGATGCCGCCCTGGGCCCGCAGCAGATAGGCGGTTCCCAATACGCCGGTCGCCGCGAGCGTGCTGGCGACGACGGGATGCGGCGCTATCTGCTCCAGGATGATGAAGGCGCCGATCAGGTTGGCGGCCGCATGGACCGCGATCCACAGATAGGACGGAAAGACCCCGATCGATCCCAGTAGCGGGAATTTTATCGTGGCGAAGCCGCGCATCGTACCGGGAAACAGGTCGGCGGCCAGATGGAAGCCGATTCCGAACCCCAGGCCCGCCGCGACCGGCCATGTCCGCGGGTCGAGAAGCGCGACGTAAAGCGGCAGTGCACTGTGGATCAGGGCGTTGCGGTGAGGCAGGCGAAGCGGCGTGTCAAGGTCGGGCAGGGTGGTCCCGGCCGCGGCCGCCAGCGTGATGGTGGCGATCATCGCCCAGGGCCCACCGCCTCCGGTGAAAGCAAGGACCACCGCAAGAAGCAGGAACAGGGATGCCGCCATTCCCGGCGGCTACCGGCTTGTACTCCTTTTGTCCAGAAATCAGCAGCGCAAAAATGGCGGGAATCCTAGGGATTCCAGGATTTCCAGCGGCGAGTCTGTCACCGCGTCGCAACGGGGCCCGGTGTGGCGCACTAAAGCGGCTTTCCCATCCGCACCAGCGGAACGGTGACCCCGTCGACGGGGGCGGACCGGATCGGTTCGATCACCGCATAGCCGCAGGCCCGGTACAGCGGCTCGCCAGCCAGCGTTGCCATCATCTCCGCCGATCGGAAACCCGCCGCGCGCGCCGCATCCTCGCAACGGGTCAGGATCAAGCGTCCCAGTCCCTGCCGGACGAAATCGGGGTCGGTGTACATGGCCCGGATGCGGGCAGGATGCCGTTCCGGGTCGAGTAGGGCGGCGTCACGCAGGGCCGTGCTATGGTCGCCGCCATAGAGGGTCGCGCGGGCGCTCCAGCCACCGCATCCCGCCAGTCGCCCGTCCCGCTCGGCCAGCAAATAGGTGCCGTCGGCGATCAACTGCGTGTCGAGGCCCATGACCGATCGGCTGGCCGTGATCTCCGCCGGGGAAAGAAAACCCTGCTGGAGCGTTGCAATGGCCCGGTCCATCAGGACCGAAATGGTGGGAAGATCGGCGGGGCCCGCCCAGCGAAAGGTGAACATGTCCCATTTCTGGCGAACGGATCGGTTAGGTCAACTAACTTCCGGTAAACAGTTGCAATCGACACCACCGATTTGCTGGGATAAGCCGGTCTGATGGCAGATAATCCTCAGACCCCGTTGCTCGACACGGTGAAGACCCCCGACGATCTGCGTCGGCTGGCACCCGATCAGTTGCGGCAACTTGCCGACGAACTTCGCAGTGAGACGATTTCGGCGGTCGGCACCACCGGCGGCCATCTCGGCTCCGGCCTTGGCGTCGTCGAGCTGACCGTCGCGCTCCATTATGTGTTCGATACGCCCGCCGACCGGCTGGTCTGGGACGTCGGGCACCAATGCTATCCGCACAAGATCTTGACCGGGCGGCGGGACCGGATTCGTACCATCCGCCAGGGTGGTGGCCTGTCCGGCTTCACCAAGCGCACCGAAAGCGAATATGACCCTTTCGGCGCGGCGCACAGCTCGACCTCGATCTCGGCGGCGCTGGGTTTCGCGGTCGCCAACAAGCTGGCGGGTACGCCGGGCAAGGGCATCGCGGTGATCGGCGACGGCGCCATGTCGGCGGGCATGGCCTATGAGGCGATGAACAATGCCGAACAGGCGGGCAATCGCCTGATCGTCATCCTGAACGACAACGACATGTCGATCGCGCCGCCGGTGGGCGGCCTGTCGGCCTATCTGTCGCGCATGGTGTCGAGCCGCGAGTTCCTGGGCGTGCGCGACGTGCTCAAGAAGTTCGCCAAGCGTTTCCCGCGTCCCATCCAGAAGGCGGCGCGCAAGACGGACGAGTTCGCGCGTGGCATGACCATGGGCGGCACGCTGTTCGAGGAACTGGGCTTCTACTATGTCGGTCCGATCGACGGTCACAATCTGGACCATCTGATCCCGGTGCTGGAGAATGTCCGCGATGCCGAGGAAGGGCCGATCCTGATCCATGTCGTCACCAAGAAGGGCAAGGGCTATGCCCCGGCCGAGGCGGCGGCGGACAAATATCACGGCGTGCAGAAGTTCGACGTCATCACCGGCGCGCAGGCCAAGGCCCCGCCGGGGCCGCCCGCCTATCAGAATGTCTTCGGCGAGGCGCTGGCCCGCGAGGCGGCGACCGATCCGACCATCTGCGCGATCACCGCGGCGATGCCTTCGGGCACCGGGCTGGACAAGTTCTCGGTCGCCTATCCCGATCGCTTCTTCGACGTCGGTATCGCCGAGCAGCATGCGGTGACCTTCGCGGCGGGGCTCGCGGCGCAGGGGATGCGGCCCTTCTGCGCGATCTACTCGACCTTCCTCCAGCGCGCCTATGACCAGGTGGTCCATGACGTCGCGATCCAGAACCTGCCGGTGCGCTTCGCGATCGACCGCGCAGGGCTGGTCGGGGCGGACGGAGCGACCCATGCGGGTTCGTTCGACGTCACCTATCTCGCCAGCCTGCCCAACATGGTCGTCATGGCTGCCGCCGACGAGGCGGAACTGGTCCATATGGTCCATACCTGCGTAAACCATGACAGCGGCCCAATCGCGGTCCGTTATCCGCGCGGAAACGGTGTCGGCGTGGCGCTGCCCGAGGCGCCCATGCTGCTGGAGATCGGCAAGGGCCGGGTCGTGCGCGAGGGCAAGAAGGTCGCGATCCTGTCGCTGGGCACCCGCCTGGCAGAGGCGTTGCGCGCCGCCGACACGCTGGAGGCCAAGGGGCTGTCGACCTCGGTCGTCGATCTGCGCTTCGCCAAGCCGCTCGACGAGGCGCTCATCCGCCGGATGCTGACCACCCATGAAGTGGCGGTGACGATCGAGGAGAATGCGATCGGCGGCCTGGGCGCGCATGTCCTGACCATGGCGTCGGACGAAGGGCTGATCGATGGCGGGCTGAAGCTGCGCACCATGCGCCTGCCCGATATCTTCCAGGATCAGGACAAGCCCGAGGTGCAATATGCCGAGGCCGGGCTGGATGCGGATGCGATCGTGGAAACGGTGCTGAAGGCGCTGCGCCACAACAGCACGCATGTGACCCAGGGCGCGCGCGCGTGATCCGGGGATGGACCGCCGTCATCGTCTTCACGACGCTGGCGGTGGTCATGATGATCGGCGTCAATGTCCGCATGTGGCGGCGGATGAAGGCCGCCACGGCGGCGGCCAAGGCGGAGGCGGGGGAGCCTTCGGCCTCGCTCAGCCCGAACGGTGGGTGGGATATGTCCGCCGCCGGGGAGGACGTATCCCGATGACCTCACCGGCCCAGATAATGCGCCTGTGCCGCATCGGTCGCGTTGATCGCCAGCACGGCCCGCGCTTCGCTGGGCGATAACGGTCCTGACGGTGTCGGCCGGTCCATGCCGCTGGCGGCGATCACCCGGCCGAGCAATTCCTGCCCCTCCTGCCACCAGCCGAGACCGCTGGCCGCGTTGATATGGCCCTGATGCCCGGCATCGACGAAGTGGCTGCCCCAGTCGACCGCCAGGCTGTGGGCTCGGTCGATCGATATCCACGGATCGTCCTGGCTGGCGACCAGAATGGAAGGGAAGGGCAGTGGCGTGCGTGGGGAGGGCGCGAAGCCCTTCAGGCTGTCCGGCGCGTCTGTCCGATCGACATCGGCGGGCGCGACCAGCAAGGCGCCTGCCACTGGCCAGCCATAGGGTTGCGGCGACAATTCGGCCCACCACGCCACCGCCAGACAGCCCAGCGAATGCGCGGCCAGGATCACCGGAGCCTGGGCCTGCCGGATCGCCTCGTCCAATTTGGTGACCCAGGCATTGCGATGCGGTGTCGACCACATGCCCAGTTCGACCCGGATCGTGTCGGGCCGGGCCTCTTCCCACAAACTTTGCCAGTGCGAACGGCCGGACCCACCCAGTCCGGGCACGGTGAGGACGGTCGGCCTGCGCGCCTCATAGGATGCGAACGTACCCATATGGCATCTCCTTGGCTCAGGGCCGGGTTGCCGATGAAGCGATGGGTCCAATCCCGGACTCGCGATCCACGACTCCCGATCCTTGAGTTCAAGATATTCCTACTGGAAAGATAGGCAATAGGCTTTCGGTCGGAACGATGGCGACTTGCGACGGACCGATGCGCGGGATAGGGGCGGCTATGGCCAAGCAGCGTGTCGACCAGATGCTCGTGGATCGGGGACTCGTGGAGTCGCGTGCACGGGCGCAGGCGCTCATCATGGCGGGACTGGTCTTTGCGGGTGAGATGAAGGTCGCCAAGCCCGGCCAGCAATTGGCCGAGGACGTCGTGCTGGATGTGCGGGGGCGCGATCATCCCTGGGTCTCCCGGGGGGGCATCAAGCTGGCGCATGGGCTGGACCATTTCGGCTGGGACGTGACCGGGGTGGTGGCGATCGATGTCGGATCGTCGACGGGCGGCTTTACCGACGTGCTGCTGCAAAAGGGCGCCGCGCGCGTCTATGCGGTGGACAGCGGGACCAACCAGCTCGCCTGGTCGTTGCGCCAGGATCCGCGCGTCGTCGTCCACGAACAGACCAGCGCGCGTATCCTGACCGAGGCGCATATTCCCGAGATGGTCGATATGATCGTGTGCGATGCGAGCTTCATCGGGTTGTCCAAGGTCCTGGAGCGGCCGCTGAGCTTCGCGTCGCCCGCCGCGCGGCTGCTCGCGCTGATCAAGCCGCAGTTCGAGGCGGGACGTGATGAGGTGGGCAAGGGCGGCGTCGTCCGCGACCCCGCGGTGCATCAACGGGTCTGCGACCAGGTGGTCCAGTGGCTGACCGACATGGGCTGGCGGGTGGCCGGCGTGACGCAAAGCCCGATCACCGGCCCGGAAGGCAATATCGAGTTTCTGGTGGCCGCATCCCGAAATTGAACGGAGCGGGGCTATTCACGGCAAGCTTTCCGTTTACTGTCCTGTGCCGGTGCGGCACATCGGCGGGCATCATGGCGAAAGAGGGACGAGTGGGAACGATCGCGTCGAAAGGACAGTTGCGGATGTCGTTCCTGCGCTGGGCAGTCGTGATCGTGCCGCTGATCCTGCTGCTCGGCTTCGCGTCCGGCCTCTCGGTTCCCGCCGGGAATCAGAATGCGTGGTACCAGGCGCTTGTGAAGCCCGAACTGACACCGCCGGGCTGGGTCTTTCCGCTGGCCTGGACGGCGCTCTATATCCTGATCGGCTTGGCGCTGGCGATGATCCTGCATGCGCGTGGTGCGAAGGGGCGGGGCGTGGCGATCACGCTGTTCGTGCTCCAGTTTGCTCTGAACCTGGCGTGGACGCCCCTGTTCTTCGGCGCGCATGAGGTCGGGCTGTCGCTGATCATGATCGTCGCCATCCTGGCGCTTTCGATCGCCACGACCTTTGCCTTCGCGCCGATCCGGCGGGGAGCGGCCTGGTTGATGCTGCCCTATCTCCTGTGGTTGTCCTTTGCGGGCGTACTTAATTGGCGGATCGACCAGCTCAATCCCGATGCGGAAAGCCTTGTGCCGCGCGCCCGGACATCCCAAATGCTGTGAAACGATTTTTGGGATTTTGATCATGCAGGCCGACAACAAGTTGTTCGACGATTTCGCCAAGGTCATGAACGGTCTGGCCGGAACGGTCGCGGGCATGGGCCGTGAGGCCGAAGCCAGTGCACGGTCGCGCGCCCGCGAGTGGATCGGCGGACTCGACTTTGTCAGCCGCGAGGAGTTCGAGGTCGCCAAGGCGATGGCGGTCGCCGCGCGGGACGAGGCCGACGCCCTGAAGGCACGGCTGGACGCGCTGGAGGCGCGCATTGGCGCCGGCGCGACCGCCGGGGTCGAATCCTGATCGCGCAGTCTCCACAGGAAGCGCTGCCCATCCCCATCGGACAGGCAGCTATCCACAGTTTTCCGCATTTGGCTGCTTGCAGCGGGGCCGGGCAGGGTGCAACCTGTCCCGGTCTGGTTTTGTTCGCAGGACGCCATGATGCTTGAATCGACCGATCACGAATCCGAGGACTCGGCCCCCATCGATATGCTGGAGGCGTATTTCGCCGCCCATGGATGGGAGCATGAGCGCCATGACGAGGAGATCGTGGCGACGGTCAAGGGGAGCTGGGCCAGCTATGAATTGCGCGCGCTGTGGCGTGATGACGATAGTGTCCTGCAATTCCTGGCTTTCCCCGACATCAAGGTGACCGAGGATCGCCGGTCCAGCATCTATGAGGCGCTGGCACTGGTCAATGAACAGCTCTGGATCGGCCATTTTGAACTCTGGTCGAACAGCGGCATCCTGCTCTATCGCCACGCCGCAATGGTCGATGGTGGCGAGGACGGTACCATTTCGCTCTCCGCCACGGAATTGCTGGTCGAGTCGGCGATCGAGGAGTGCGAGCGCTTCTACCCCGTGTTCCAGTTCGTCCTGTGGGGCGGCAAGACCCCGCGCGAGGCGCTGGCCGCCGCGCTGATCGAGACGCAGGGCGAAGCCTGATATTCCAGACTGAGGAGCAGGGCGTGGGCTTTCCAGATGGTCCGATCTGGCTGATCGGGTGCGGCAATATGGCCGGCGCGATGCTGCGCCGCTGGCTGGCGGAGGGGCTGGACCCCGCCCAGGTGACCGTCATCACCCGCAGCGGCTCCCGGGCGCCCCAGGGGGTTCGCTCGCTGACCGAACTTCCCGCAGGCGAGCGTCCGGCCGTCCTGATGCTGGGTTTCAAGCCGCAGCAACTGGACGCCATCGCACCGACTCTGGCCCATCTCGAACCGGCATTGTTGCTATCCATTCTGGCAGGCGTGGAGGAGCGCGCGCTGGCCGCACGCATTCCGGCGGGTGCGGTCGTGCGCATGATGCCCAATCTTCCGGTGGCGATCGGGCAGGGGGTGACGGCGTTGTTCACCCGCTCAACCGATCCCGCGGTTCGCGTGGCGGCAGATGCCTTGGCCAAGCCGCTTGGGCTGGCACCGTGGATCGAAGACGAAGCGAAGTTCGATGCGGTGACCGCGCTGGCGGGGTGCGGTCCGGCCTTCGTGTTTCGCTTTGTCGACACAATGGCGCAGGCGGGCGTGGCGCTGGGGCTCGATCCCGACCTCGCCCTGCGACTTGCACTGGCGACGGTCGATGGGGCCGGCGCGATGGCGATCGCAAGCGACTCAACGCCGGCGATCTTGGCCGACCAAGTCGCGAGCCCCGGCGGTTCGACGCGCGAAGGGCTCAACGTGCTCGATGCCGACGGCGCGTTGATGCGGCTGATGACCGATACGCTGGCCGCGTCGGAACGACGCAATCGGGAAATGGCCGAGGCGGCTCGGGGCTGAAGGGCGCTCCTTCAGCCTCAGATTCTCAGCCGTCGTTGGACCGCAGTTCCTCGATCCGGGCGCGTTCATGCTCGGGAATGAAACCTTCGAGCACCGTCCAGAAGCCCGTCACCGCCTGTTGCCCCGCGCGAGCATAGGCCTTGGCCAGCTTTTCGCGCAGCGCGTCGAACAGTTCGGCTTCCATGGCGGCACCGGCGGGTGTGAGCCGCAGCAGGCGTTGGCGCCGGTCGCGGTCCCCCGGACGCGTCTCCACCAGATTCCGGCTCGCCAGCTCGTTGAGCACACGGCCCAGCGATTGCTTGGTGATGGCCAGCAGCGACAACAGCTCGGTAACCGTCATGTCGGGCTTGCGCGCCATGAAATACAGCGCACGGTGATGCGCACGACCCAAGCCCTGCGTCGCAAGGCCGCGATCGATTGATCGCACGAGGTGGCTATTGCCGAAATACAGCAATTCCATACCCCTACGGAGTTCGGGCTCTCGGAGAAATTGTGCCGATGCGGACTGGTTAGAGGCAGCCATGTTGACCCGTCTAGACACAGGGCCTAGGCCACGGCAACCCAAAACAGAGAGATGACCATGCACGCGCCTCAATCCCTTACGTTTCGGTTCGATCCTTGCCAGACTCCGGTCGAGGCGAGTGAGCGGACGGCGCGTCTGGTCGATCCGGGTTTCGGACGCGTCTTCACCGATCACATGGCCCTGATCCGCTATAGCGACGAGAAGGGCTGGCACGATGCGCAGATCACCGCCCGCGTGCCGCTCAGCATCGATCCGGCCGCCTCGGTCTTGCATTATGCGCAGGAAATCTTCGAAGGGATGAAGGCCTACCGTCTGGCCGATGGCGGCACCGCGCTTTTCCGGCCCGAGGCGAATGCCCGGCGGTTCCAGGATTCGGCGCGGCGCATGGCGATGCCGGAACTGCCCGAAAATCTCTTCCTAGAATCGGTCGAGCGGCTGGTCGAGATCGAGCGTGACTGGATCCCCGAGCAGGATGGTGGCGCGCTGTACCTGCGCCCCTTCATGTTCGCGAGCGAGGTGTTCCTGGGCGTGAAGCCCTCGGCCGAATATCTCTACATGGTCATCGCTTCGTCGGTCGGCGCCTATTTCAAGGGCGGCGCGCCTGCGGTGTCGATCTGGGTCAGCCAGGGCTATACCCGCGCGGCCCCTGGCGGCACCGGCGCGGCCAAGTGCGGTGGCAACTATGCCGCCAGCCTGCTCGCCCAGAAGGAAGCGATCGCCAATGGGTGCGACCAGGTGGTGTTCCTCGACGCTGTGGAACGCCGCTGGGTCGAGGAACTGGGCGGCATGAATGTCTTTTTCGTGTTCGACGACGGATCACTGGTCACGCCGCCGCTGACCGGCACGATCCTGCCCGGCATCACGCGCGATTCGATCCTGACCATCGCGCGCGCCCAGGGGCTGACGGTGCGTGAGGAACCCTATGCCATCGACCAGTGGCGCGCCGACGCGGCCAGTGGCCGCCTGGTCGAGGCGTTTGCCTGTGGCACGGCGGCGGTCGTTACTCCGATCGGCAGTGTCGCCGAGCCCGCCGGGCGTTTCACCATCGGCAGTGGCGGCCCGGGCCAGCTTACCACCAGCCTGCGTGAGCAGCTGGTCTCGATCCAGCGCGGCCAGGCGCCCGACCCCCATGGCTGGATGCGTCGCCTGAGCTGACGATTTCGCGGGAAATAGGGCTTTTCAAGAGCGGCGCGCCCGGTATAAGGCGCGCCTCTCCACTGGGGCGTCGCCAAGCGGTAAGGCAACGGTTTTTGGTACCGTCATACGCAGGTTCGAATCCTGCCGCCCCAGCCATCTGCCTGAAATCCCAGCCAATTGGCTGCTAAGTATTTGAAGACGCTGGCTGACTATCAGGGTCGGCCGTTGGCACCTGCACAACTGTGCATCGGATTGTGCCAATGCGCTGGCCGGGAAGGCCGCGGTTTTGGACTGTCTTCAACACGTTTACCGGCGCGGGCACATTTTCTGGTGGCGCCGAATTCACCGTTTATTGGATAATGGCACCCTAGAGCACCGAGCGTTTAATCGGAAGCATATCCGGCAGCGGCGAAGTAGTTGCGGCATTCGTGGGGGTTGTACAGGTCACAGATGGATCCGACGGTTTTCCAGAGGTCCTCGATGGTCCTGGCAC
>NZ_JBCNNI010000038.1:0-38758 GCF_039594485.1 Sphingomonas sp.
TACATGACACTGGAAAGCGTCGCGCAGTTGAGCGATGATACCGCCGTCACGCTGCCAGCCATGGCCGCCTGACCATCCCGGCCTGGCCGGAGATCGCCGATGGCCACCCCTCAGCTACACCACCCCGTGGGGCACGACCCCGCCTCGTCCTCAAACTCCTTCGTGAACCGTCGCTGCTTGGTCATCGAGTTCGCCTTTCACCTCAAGGAGACTCTCCACTTTTCCGAGGCAAGTCCACTTTTCCGCCGAAGGCCGCGCGTTGTGCCCTGATGTAGGTGCTGTCGATCGCGGTACTCTTCGCAACCACGCCAGCATCCACCAGCGCGTCGAGCAGCTTGAGCCAGAAGCCACGGCGCGACCAGCGGTTGAAACGGTTGTAGATCGTCGTGGATGGCCCTTAATCGGCCGGGCAGTGGCACCAGCGGCAGCCGACCTTCAGCACATGCACGATCCCGGAGATCACCCACCGGTCGTCTACCCGCCGGGCTCCAGGCTGGTTCTTCGGCAGATGCGGCTCGATCGATGCCCACGCCTCATCCGACAACCAGAACAGCGCCATCCCTCACTCCTCCTGATCCACGCGCCAGTGAATCAGGAAAACCATCACACCTCAAGATCCTGATTGGGTTTTGACCCTAACCTCGTGTCCACGAAACCGGCGACAGCTCAGCGCTCAGATGCCATCAGAAGCGTGTTCGTACCGAGAAGCTGAAATTACGCGAGAAATACCGCACATCCTGCGGTGCGGCATAGGAACCGAAATAACTGCGATTGCCATCGGCGGTCAGGTTCGAACCCTCCAGTGCCAGAGTCAGGTTTTTGTTCACATCGTAATTTATCGATGCGTCGAGGCGCCTGACCGGATCCAGGAAAACATTATTGTACGGATCATTGGCGTCAACCCACCACTGACGGCGAGATTGCCAGTTATAGGCAACGCGAACGTTTAATCCGTCCTTCTCGAAGAACCCAACCAAATTATACATATATTTTGAAACGTTAAGATACGGCCCATAGATGAACTCAGCTTCGCTGATCAATGTGCTATCGGGCTTGAACACGGGATAGGCTTGTCGCGTCAGGTTCATCGTACCGTTCACCTGAACGCCGAAGCTCTTCAGGATGCCAGGCAGGAAGGAGAAGAACGTCGTCAGATTGCCTTCGATGCCACGATGGCGACCGCGACCCAGATTATAGGGGCGTGTCACGAGGACCGGCACATTGGGCGACTCCGGCAATATCTCGGGGAGCTGACGATCGCCGATCAACCCATCCTGATTCCATTGCCAGATCGCAATGCTAGCCAGGCCGGTGGGGCCAAAATACCATTCGAGCGACGCGTCATACTTATTCGTCGTGATCGGCCCCAATCGCGGATTGCCACCGCCTGCCGTCGGCCCGCTCCGGTTGCGCAGGTCCAGCGTCAGACGCGGATTAATCTGATAGACGCTTGGTCGCCCGACTTCATAGGTCCAGGCCGTGCGCAATTGCAGCTTTGGCGTGAAGTGGATGATGGCATTCACGCTGGGCATGACGTCCAGGAAATTGGCCTTCGGGCTGATGGTCGAATCGACAGTCTGCTCGACCAGCTGGTTGTTGACGTTCACGAACTGGGACGTCCGCTGGATCGCGGTCAAATTGGTCAGGCTGTTGACAAAGCGTGCGCCCACGACGCCGTCGATCGGGAAGAGCAGCTTGATATTGTAATGCGCCATCACATAGGCCGCATAGCTGCCATCCGATCCTCCAAAGCCATCCAAGGGATTATAGTCGGGATAACGATTGGCCAGTTCGGGATAGATACCCACCAATCTTGCTCGAATATCGTCGAAGCTGTTGCGAATAGAATCGCTGTCGCCGATCAGCCATTCGGCGTTCGACGCCGATTTAGAGCCCTGAAACCCCTTTGAGCTGCTGACCAGCTTGTAATTCGGCAAGCTCGAAATCGGAATACGAAGGTTGGCATAGGCCCCACGGAATCCATATCCTCGCGAATATGTCCGATTGGCATAGCGGAAGCCGGTCTTGAAATAATCGATCAAACTCGAATCCGTGTAAAGCTTAAGATCCCACTTCGCTTCGATTTCGGAGCTATAGGTGAACTGTTTGGATTGATCGAATCCGTCGATGTAGAGGTAATTTTTCGGATCAAGCAGGTTGATATTCTTGAAGGTGACGTTGGATCCGCCCAGCGGGTCGGTCGTGTCATTGAATATCACGTCATAATCCGGCTGCTGATTGAACCGGATCCAGTGGAAAAGGTGATTGGAATCGTTTTCGGCCCGAGCCCAGTTGATCCAGCTGTTGAATTCGAAGCGCTCGTTTTTGAAATCGACCTGAAAGCGGCCGTTGTAATTGGTGCTCTCATGCTGGAACGACTGACGGCCCGGCCCCATGGGATCGAGCGACGTCGCCGAGAGCGACTTCACCAGGCGGCCATCAGAACCCAGTACGATGTTGGACAGCACCGGCAGCGGCGCGGAGGTGGTGGAGTAGGTCAGCGGAATGTCGAATTGGTTGTCCGCCCACAACATGCGCTGCTTGCGATAGCCGCCCTCGAGCGTGATCGCCCAGCGGTCATCCGGGCGCCATTGGGTCGATACGTTGACGTCCGCCCGCTTCGACCAGCCATTTGGCCCCGAAAAGCCGATCGCCCATGGCATATATATGTTGCGCGGCGTGGTGCTCGGCAAGAACGTCAGGCGTGAGTCGCCAGGAATATGCGGCCTGGAATTCCACCGGACCGATTCGTTGTAACGCACATCGTTGATCGAGCCATTGACCGAAAAGCCCAGCCGACCGATTGCCGTATCGGCATTATAGGCCACCAATGCGCTGAAATACGGATTCACCTTCTTGATCTGGTCTGCATAGTCGCCGCGCACGCTGAAGGCATAGGTGGCGCCTTCCTTGAAATCGGTCGGGCGGCGTAGCGTCAGGTTGATGACGCCGGTCTGGCTGCCCTCGACCTGGTCGGGGGTGCGCGTCTTATAGACCTCAATACCCGCGACCATGTCGGAGGAAATGTCGTTAAGATAGGTCGTGCGGTCACCGGCCGAGAATGTCGGCGACCCGTTGACGGTCGTCATGACACCGCCCAAGCCGCGAATCTTGACGTCCCCGCCCTCGCCACGGTTCCGTTCGATCTGGATGCCCGGGATACGGGCCAAGGCCTCTGGAATGTTCTTGTCGGGCAATTTGCCGATGTCTTGGGCGACGACGACGTCAACGATCTGCGAGGCGCGACGCTTCGCATTGCGCGCCGATTTCACATTCTCGCGAAGCCCCATGACAATGATGTCGCCTTCCAGGCGACCGTTGTCGTTGGACAACTGGGGCTGTGATTCGCGGCTTTTCGCAGCATCCTTCGCCAATCTTTCTTCGCGCTTTGTGCGCTTGCGAGGACGTGATTGAGAACTCTTCCCCCCGGTCAGAACTTTTTGCGCCTTTTCAGTAGCATCCTTCTCTTGCTGCGCCGCGGCATCGTCAACCGGAAAAGCAATGATTATCGCGGCAACGGCAACGCCACTCGCAAGCCCGCGTATAGACGGCATCCTGACCTCCCCCAAAAACGTTTACGGCAACTTTGCTGCTCGACTTGGTATAATATAGATGGACTTTTATAGTAGGACAAGTTAAAACTTGCCTATAAGTAGAGGATGCGCATCAGTCGAGCGAGGTGCCCGGCAGGTGTGGTCGATGCCGGTTGCTATGGCCGCATTAAGTGCCAAGCATCACTGATAGTTAGCGTTAACAGTTGGGCGTTGACGAATAAGAAGGGGAGGATGATGCAACACGCCGAGAATATTCCCATCGAACAGCCCGCGCTTATGGGATTGGAACGCAGAGATTTTTTTGCAGCCATGCTGACGGGAATGGCATTGGTTGGGGTGGCCGGGTCAGCATCGGCGCAAAGTGCATCAGTAGACACCGCGCCGTTGCAATTCGCGCTGAACCTGCATTATCTGTCGACCAACATGCTGCAACTGGCGATCTATGGAAAAGATCGGCAATTGCCCGCGCAATATATACGAGGCGGTGAAACCCTCGATCAGCCTGGCATATCGGCGACTTCGGCACAGCAAGTCGCTTTCCCGAACGGGACCCGCGATATCCAGGCACGTATCCGGGAAATTGCCGATTCGCTGTGGTTTCGCACCCTGTTGCTACGGTCTTTGCTCCGAGCGGACGCCCCGGCGCAAAAGCAGATCGACATGACGGCGGAGCGCTTTACCGCCATGTTTCGCATGGCGGGGGCGATCGGGGCGACCGAAACCTTCGATCCTTATGCCTCGCCGCTAAACCTGGCTCTGGCGTCGGAAACGATTTTGGCAGTGCAGGCTACGGCACTCAATGGATTGTTGCCGCAATACACCAACAGCATCGTCCGGGCCGCAATGGTGTCCATGGCATCAACCGCCGCCACCGACGTGACGACGGTGCGAACCATCCTGATGGCCGGCGCCACCGCCCGCCCGGAACTGGTGACCATGGTCGACCGGATGGCGGCCTGGCGTAACGGCATCGACGGATCGACCGTTACTGACCGCGGTCTATCCCCGGTCATGGTCAATGGTCAGATGACGACGCGACTCGGCCTGACCGATGACGACGGCCTTCATTTGTCGCGCACTCCGGGACAGGCGCTCAACGTCTTGTTCATGACCTCGGGCGCCGCGACGCAGGGTGGATTCTTTCCGACCGGGATCAACGGGGCGATCACCACCGCCGCCGCCAACTGAACGCAACAGACCGATTCCCAAAGGGGGATGACATGACGATTTCCGACAAGGAACTGGGCGCGTTCGACACCACGCGTCGTCAGATGATTCGCTGGTTCGGCACCGCCTCTGCGATGGCGGGCGGGCTGGCTCTGCTCGAAGGCTGTAACGACGACGTCGTCGGTTCGGAGAATGTGAAAACGCCGACACCCACCGCATCGGCCACCGCCACTCCGACGGCACCGCCCAGCTATACCGCCACCGATAACGACCGGCTGAATTTCATGCTTCAGCTTCATTATCTCTATGGCGCCTATCTGGTTCGCGGGCTGAACGGGACCACACTTCCTGCCGCCCTGATCACGGGCAGCGGCACGACGGGGAGCGTGTCCGGCGGCCAAATGGTGACTTTTACCGACAGCGGGACGCGCGCAATGGTCAACGAAGTGACCAATGCCGTATTGGGGCGGATCGGCTTCCTCAGACGCACCCTGGGATCCGCAGTGACGGCGCAGCCTGCGCTCAATATCGCCGGGGGCCAGAATGGGCCGTTCGATGCGATCGCTCGTGTGCCCTCCACCACCGCGCCGACGAGTTTCTTCAACCCTTACAGCTCACAAGACGAATTCCTGTTGGGCGCGGTCGCGCTGTCGGCCGTGACGATGACGGCGTCGACGGATCAATGCTATCAGGTCAGCGCCAGCATGGCGGCCGCCATGGGAGCTTTTGCGGCGGGGATCGGCGCCAGCGACGGCGTTATCCGTAACGCGCTGTATCAACGGTCCATGCTTCAGTCGCGATCACTGCCGGCGACGGAGATATTGTTCGAGCGTTCGTGGCGCATGGCGGAGGCGCGCAACCGGCTCGACGGTCCCCGGGATCTCGATCACGGCATCGGATGGTTCGATGGCGACGCCGATTTCGGTTCTCGCATCCCGTTACGCGACGGGGCGAACTGGATTGCGCTTCGCCGCACGCCCGAGGAAGCTCTGGGCATTCTTTACGCTTCCGGCACCTCAGTATCCTCGGGCGGCTTTTTCCCGAGCGGACTGAATGGGCTGATCAAGACCAGCGGGATCAATATCGTGTGATCCCTGCGGTCACGCCACCGGGGCCCCTCTCCGGTTGCGCGTGTAACCAGCTAGCGAAGAGGGTTTAGCGCCCTCTTCGCTCTTTTCATTAAGGGTATTTGACCCCACAATTCGATGATGCAATCCTTCTATGTGACTAGCATTACAGTTGCGTTTTTGAGCGATTATGCGCCCGCCGTGCAGTTGCCTGATGAGGCCCCCGCCAGCATGACGATGTAATGACGTGGCGAGATTCGATACGGTACTGGGCCAAGGTCGTGCCCCACGGGCTGGTATAGCTGAGGAGTGATCATCGGCGATTTTCGGATAGGTTCGGGTTGCGACATCCACCCCGATGGCCGACGATACGATGGGCGTTCAAGCGCTTTTGCGAAAGACGACCGCAAACGCTCATTTGCTCGTCCATCATCCAAACAGATCTCTCATCCCGATGCCCTTACGGAGCCCGGATCGGATCGCGACGCGCACATCATGGTCCCTGCCCCCAGCCCACCGCCGGATTGCAGATAAGCTAATCCAGCGAATATCCGGTGATGGCAGGGACAAAGCGAGCGTTATGCAACTGTCGCAACCGCTCGACCTGCGCGAGTGAGGCGGAAAGAATGGCGGCGGGGCCCAACTGGTCGGCGCGGTGAAGCGCGATCAGCGCTGCGGCGGGGAGCGCCTGTAACGCCGTTTCGTCGATCGTATAGAGCCCGGCCAGGTCATGCCCAGCCCCATCAGCCTTGGACAGCGACAGGGCAAGCGGCCGGATCAGCCGATGCGTTGCCCAGGCATCGACCAGCACCTGTGCGCCCTCGACATCCGCCACCAACCGTTCGAGCGCCCGTGCGACGTCACGCGACAGGGATGTGGGTTGCCCCCCCGCGAACAGCGGCTCGCCCGCATTGCCCAAACTGGATTCGGCCGGATCAATGGCCAGCCCCGCAGCCCCGCCCGCATCGAGGCGGAAGCCGCACAGCGTTACCGCGCGCGGGACATAGGTCGCCTGAAACCCACCGCCGAACACGAACAGATTGGCGGGTTCGATCAAGCTCATCAGCGCGATCAGGTTGAACCGCCCGGTTTTGCCGTCCTTGGCCAGGCACAGTGGCATATCGGCGGCTGCGAAGGCGATTTCCGACAGGCCGAGCGCCACGAAGCGGCGCGACGCCCCAGCGGCATGATGGTCGAACCGCAGCGTGCCATGCGCGGCCGAGGAAAGCGGGGTGATGCCGGTCATACCCGCTGCAGACCATGTTCGCGGATCGCGCACAACAGGTCGCGGTGGCGCGGGGCACGGGCGCGCAGTTCCTCCCGGACCCGCTGCGTCCGCGTGACGAAGCGCTGCGCCAGGCCTGAATCGGGCGCGGCCGGATCGATGCGCGGCTGGCGGCTGTCGAACCCCATGCCGTGCAGGATATATTGATAGCTGGGCCAGGAAAAAACCTCGCGCGCGTGGGTAAAATCCTGCGGGCCGGGAGAATGATGCCGCCACATCTCCAGCCGCTCGGCAAGACCATCGGGGATCGAGGACGCCGCGACATTGTCGCGCCAGAAATCCGTGTCGGTCCGCCTGGTCAGCGCATAATGGAGCTTCAGAAACTCGATGATCCGCATCCAGTGATGCGCGAAGGTCGCGTTGAACTGCCGCGCCATCACCTCCATCGCCGCACGGGTACGGGGCAGCCGGTCGGCGATGGCGTCCATCGCCGTTTCGATCAGCATCAACGCGGAGGCCTCCAGCGGTTCGAGGAAGCCGGCCGACAGGCCGACCGCGACGCAGTTATTCTGCCAGAAGCGGGTGCGATGCCCTGCCTCGATGATGATGCGGCGCGCGGTTAGGCCCTCGGCGGCGGGCCCGACATAGCGGCGCAGCGCCGCCTCCGCCGCGTCGTCGCTGCTGTGTGCGCTGCTATAGACATGGCCGACGCCGCGCCGGGCCCATAGCCCGATGTCCCAGATCCAGCCCGAGCTTTGCGCCGTCGACACCGTATGACAGGTGATCGGGGCGTCCTCCTCGACATAAGGCACCTGAAGCGCAATCGCCCGATCGGCGAACAATATGTCGTCGCATCGGCGGAATGGGACCTGATACACCCCGCCGATCAGCAGCGCCGCAAAGCCGGTGCAGTCGACAAACAGGTCGCCGGACACAATGCGGCCATCGGCGAGTTCCAGCGCGGCGATATCGCCATTGTCCGCCATATGCGGGCGGACCACATCGCCCAGCACATGCGCGACGCCCAGCATGTCCACGCCGTGATCGCGCAGCATCGTCGCGAACTTGCCCGCGTCGAGATGATAGGCATAG
The DNA here is from genome assembly GCF_039594485.1 of Sphingomonas sp. Classification (GTDB taxonomy): domain Bacteria; phylum Pseudomonadota; class Alphaproteobacteria; order Sphingomonadales; family Sphingomonadaceae; genus Sphingomonas. The sequence goes on from NZ_JBCNNI010000038.1 coordinate 8,106, forward strand.
TTCGCATGGCCCGCATATTCGGCCATCACGATCGTCTTCGGCCCCAGCCCGGCGTCGCACAGCATCGCCTGATAATCGACCCAGTCGGCAAAGCTGGCGTCCTCCTCGGACCGGTGCAGCCAGTGCGGCGCCAGGTCAATCTCGGTCGCCCCAGCAGGCGGGTTGAGCGGGTGGTAATAGGCATCCCCCGGCGTGCCATCGGTCCAGCCGACGAACTGCGCCCCCTGTTTGAACGCGGCATCGCAGGACCGGATGAAGTCGGTTTCGGAGATGCCGATCTTGGCCAGCGTGTTGCGCATCGTCGGCCACGTCCCCTCGCCCACCCCGACCGTGGGCACGTTGCGGGACTCAACCAGCGTAACCTGCACATCGCTGCCCGTCCGGCGTCCCTGCGCGGCCAGGCGACAGGCCGCGATCCAGCCCGCCGACCCGCCGCCCACCACGACCACACGCTTCACCACCGTCTCGGCCACCGCCCGCCTCCCCCGCTCCTTGTCGCCCCTTCTATACCGGATGAGTCGGCAAAAGGGTGCGTTCATCGACGCTTGTACTTGTCAGACATAGCTTATAACAAGTGCGCCATCAGTGCTCCCAAAGAAGCACCGAACATATAATTTTTAGGGGAGAGCGATGATGAAGATACCCGGCAATCCGAAAAATAATGCCCGCTATGCCGCCCATGGGCTGGCCAGCGCACTTGTCGCACTTATCGTGGCCACGCCCGCTCTCGCCCAGACCCAGCCGACACCGGCCGACCAGACCGCGACACTGCCCAGCCAGAGCGAAGCCGATGGCATGTCGGGCGACATCATCGTCACCGGCATCCGCCGCAGCATCGAATCGGCCGCCGCGATCAAGCGCGACGCGGCTGGGATTCTCGACGCCATCTCGTCCGAAGACCTCGGCAAATTCCCCGACGCCAATGTTGCCGAATCGCTGCAACGCATTCCCGGCGTCGCGATCGACCGCAGCAACGGTGAAGGTGCCTCGGTCAGCGTGCGCGGCCTGGGCCCGGCCTTCAACACAGTGTTGTTCAACGGTCGCAGCTTCGCCTCGGACAATTACAACCGCGCCTTCTCGTTCGACCTGATCCCGGCCGAACTCATCAGCGGCGCGCAGGTCTATAAGAGCTCGCAGGCCTCACTTCAGGGCGGCGGCATCGGCGCGACGATCAACGTCCAGACGCCGCGCCCGCTCGCGCTGAAGGAGTTCAAGGGCGTCTTCACGGGCAAGGCGCTGTACGAGGGCAACAGCAAGAAGGTCACGCCGCAGCTGTTCGGTCTGCTCAGCGACACCTTCGCCGACGGCAAGCTGGGGCTGCTGGCCTCGCTGTCGTATCAGAAGCGTATCGCCTCGATCCGGGCGATCAGCACCGACGGCTATATTCCGGGCACCTCGGTCGGTCCGAACAACGCGCCGCTCTACACCAATGTCTATGCGCCGCGGAATCAGGACGTGAACGAGACGCGCGACGACCGCACCCGTCTGGGCGCGACGTTGGTCGCGCAATATGCGCCGACCGACGAACTGACCTTCACCGTCGATGGCCTCTATAATCGGTTCAAGAGCGACACGACCACGCGCGGCCTGGGCAGCTGGTTCGAGCCGACCAGCTATACGGCGGCCGGCATCGATTCCAACCGCAGCGTCACCTCGCTGACCACCAACGGCAATGCCGACTTCATCGCCTCTGGCGGGGTACGCGAGACAACGACCTATGAGGCCGGGTTCAACGCGGAATGGCGCCCGGCCGACAATGTCCGCATGGTCTTCGACGCCACCTATTCGCAGGCCAAGAATGCGGGCGGCGGCAAATCCTATTTCACCGTCATCGGCGTGCCGACGCAATATTCGTTCAACGCGGCGGAGGGCAACGGCATACCGTCGACATCGGGCTATGCGGGCGGCGTGCTGACCAACCCGGCGCTGGGCCGCACCCATATCGCCGGGCGCAGCGGCAACGACGTGACCGAGAAGGTCCAGGAATATCGCTGGAACACCGAATGGAAGCCCGGCTGGGACATCGTGTCGGCGCTGCGCTTCGGCCTGACCGGCACGTCACGCGACAAGCGCAACGTGCCCTTCTCGTCCGATCCCAATATCGGCTGCCTCTATTGCGGTTATCCGACGTTGGCCGATCCGTCGCTGCTCTCGCCCTTCACCCTCGGGTCGCTGGGCCAGAAGGGCGGCAGCGTGCCGACCACCTTCCTGACCTATAACCCACAGGCCTATTTCAATTATCTGACCAGCACCGCCGCGACCACCGCGCTCGACCAGGCCCGCGGCCAGCCGGTGGGTACGACGGCGGCGATCTTTGCGCGGACCAACGGCTATGCCGTGACCGAGCAGCCCTCGGCCCGCGTCCGCGAAAAGGTCTTCGCCAGCTATGCCGATGTCGATCTGGAGGGCACGGTCGCCGGGTTGCCATGGTTCATCAATGTCGGCGGGCGTTACGAATATACCGAGCTGGTCTCGGCCGGGCAGCAATTGCAGCTGACCGACCTGCTGCCGGTGCCGGGCGACCCGACCACCTATACCGGCGTCTTCGCCAACAACCGCGCGGCGGTGTCGGTCAACCGGCGTTCGTCGTACAGCAATTTCCTGCCCAACCTGAATGCCAAGCTGAACCTGACGCCCAAGCTCCAGGCGCGCTTCGCTGCATACAAGACGCTGACGCGGCCTGCGATCAGCGATCTGGCACCCAGCCTGGACATTGGCACGCTGCGGCCCGCCACGCTGACCGCCAGCGGTGGCAACCCGGCGCTCAAGCCCTACCGCGCGACCAATTTCGACCTGTCGCTCGAATGGTATCCGACCGCGACCACGACGCTGTCGGCGGCGGTGTTCCACAAGAAGGTCGATGACTTCATCGTGCAGACCTTTGGCGAGGAGCTGTTCAATATCGCCAATGCGGGCAACCTGCCGGTCGGCGGGCTGATCGTCGGGCCCAATACGGCGAAATTCAGCGTTCGACGTCCACGCAATGCACAGTCGCTCACCATCAAGGGCCTGGAGCTGAACCTCGTCCATACGCTCGACTGGCTGCCGGGCGCGCTGAGCGGCTTTGGCGTGCAGGCAAATGCGACCTTCGTCACCACCAACCGCGAATTCGACGTGAGCCAGGTCGGCCAGTCCTTCGCCGCCGAAGGGATCGGCAATTCGCAGAACGCGACCCTGTTCTACGAAAAGTTCGGCGTATCGGCGCGCATCGCCTATAACCGGCGTGAACGCTTCCTTCAGCAGCTGGCGGGTGGTCCGGGCAACGAGCCGGTGTTCGTTCGTAATTACGGCCAGTTCGACGGCAGCGTCGCGGTGAACGTTACCCCCTTTGCGCAGGTCTTTGTCGAGGGCACCAACCTGTTCAATGCGAAGTATTTTGCAACCGGGCGGTTCGACAACCAGCTGCTGCGCTACCAGAATTTCGGGCCGCGCTACGATGCGGGCGTGCGCTTCTCTTTCTGAGGGCAAGGACGTGCGGGAGGCGTAGGCGCTCCCGCACCGTTCATGATCTTGGCCTCATGTCAGCATCGAGGGCGTTGCTCATCAAGTTGTAATGTTTTTGCCGAATGCAGAGGAACTTGCGCAGCATGAGCAACCCATGACAGGCAATTCAAGCCAGGCGTGCTCAGCGATCCATATCGATCCCAATCTGGGAGGCCTTTGAAGGTGCTGTAAGTGATGACGTCGCGCATACCCGCCTGAGATTGCGTGGCACTCTCCGCCAAAATTGCCGAGTTGGCCGGTTATCGGGCGCATCGACCGAATTCGGGCACTTTCGAAGGTCGATGCGCGTCGCAGCTCTTCGAAGCGGATCGCGTCGATGCGGCCGGCGCTGTCGACAACAGGAAAACTTGATCGCCCTCTATCGCAACGGCGCGATATCACCCGGCACGACGAGCGAGGAGCTTTGCGCGCAGGCATCGGCCTATGATGGCAGTGCCTGATGCGATGGCGGACGACAAAAACTGGCGCACCACTCTTTGCAAGGCGTTGATCCACGAACGACGGATCGTGGGCGAAGCGCGGCACCGAGGATATTCGGCTCGCTGCCTGCCCCGGTGTAGGACGGGGTCGATGGACTGAAAGGCTTTTCGGAAGCGATCACCGCCGTATTCCCCGACGCTGTGGTTCAGACGGTCGACGTCGTCCACGTGCCCGGCGGTGTATCACCGTCCGAGCCTGTCGCGGACGCTGGTGTCGCGCTGACGCGCGGCGGTGCGGGCAGCCATCCATAAGGTGCGGCGCAGGCGCGCGTTGCCGTATTTGGTCAGCTTGGTGCGGCCATGGAACGTGCCTGACTGGCAGGTCGCGAGATCGAGACCGCAGAACTTCAGGAACTTGTGATGATGGTTTCTTGATGGTGCGGTTCATCCGTTCGACCCCGGCCATCGCCGGGCGGGCTCTGGCCGTTGGTCCACGGATGGTTCACCTTGATCAGCCGGTGCTCGATGCCGTTTTCGTCGCAGACGCAGTCGAAGATGTGATGCAAGGCGTATTCGTGGTGGGCATGGTCGGTAAACTGGATGCCATAGCACATTGGGAAGCGCTGGTTCGGGAGCCGCCAGCCATGGCCGGTGACCTCCGGCGCTTCAAGCCACCGTCAAGCGCTATCATCACGACAGCCACGACCAGCTCCGGCAGCACCCCGGCGACCCCGTCGCAGCCTACAATTTCGGACACAGGCTCAAGGTCCTCAAAGAGCTCACGCCCTACGAGGCCATCTTCAAGGCGTGGCAAAATGATCCAGCCCGCTTTGCATCAAACCCGCACCATCAAATGCCGGGATCAAATAACCATCGGCACGTAACACCCAACAGCGGCCGTGATCTCATTCTCCTTATCACCCGACTCCATTTTGGTCCTACCAAATTTGGTAAAGCAAAGGCGCATTGCTTAGGTGCAGAGATTTCTTCATAGTGTCCGTCATCGATTCTTGATTTTTTGGTCCAACCAATATCGTCGCCTTATGCCTCCATCCCCGCCGTGGGTCAGGGAGAGGATCAACGCCATGCCGTCCATGATGCCTGTCAAGTCTAACAACGGGGTCGTCGACCATCTGGTCGAGGCGATCGAAGCGTTGATCGCCGAACAGCGGTTGGCGCCCGGTCAGCGGCTTCCCTCCGAACGCACGCTTGCGGAGCGGCTCGGAGCCTCGCGCGGCAGCCTGCGTGAGGCGATCCTGCGGCTGAGTGGACAGGGGCGATTGTCGGTCGGCAAGCGCGGCAGCGTCATCACCATCCCGGACGTCGCACCCTGGGCGCAGTCCACCATCGCGACGCCGCTCGGCGCGCTGGTCGCGACCGACCCCGGCTATGCCCGCGACGTGCTGGAGACGCGGCTGGGGCTGGAGGGTCAGGCCGCCTATCATGCGGCATTGCGCGCGCGGGCCGAGGATCGCGACGAGATCCGGCGCAGCTTCGACGCGATGCTGGCCAGCCATACCGGCGGCGATCCGGCGGCAGAGGCCCAGGCGGACGCCGCCTTTCACCTTTCCATCGCCCGGGCTTCGCACAATGCCGTGCTGCATTCGGTGATGTCGAGCATGTTCCTGCTGCTGCGCGCCAGCATCTCCGAAAGCCTCGCCAAGCTCTATACGGTGCCGCGGACCTGCGAGCGGCTTTCCGAGCAGCATCATCGCCTGATGGACGCCATCCTGGCGGGTGATGCGGAAGGTGCGCGCGACGCCTCGGACGAGCATATCGGCTTTATCGAAGCCACGATCCGAAGTGTCGACGAGGAGCGCGCGCGGGTGGCGCGCGCCGCGGCGCTGCATTCCCCCCTCGGCCAATAGCGGGACCATCGCGCATGATCATTTCTGCCCCGACCGACTTTCGTGAGGCCGCACGCCGGCGCCTGCCCCCTTTCCTGTTCGACTATATCGATGGGGGCGCCAATGCGGAGCATACGCTGCGCCGCAATGTCGAGGACCTGTCGCAGATCGCGCTGCGCCAGCGCGTGTTGCGCGACGTCGCCGACCTCCGGCTCGACACGACGCTGTTCGGGCGCAGCCTGGCGATGCCGGTCGTACTGGCACCGGTCGGGCTGACGGGGATGTATGCGCGCCGGGGCGAGGTGCAGGCGGCCCGCGCCGCCGCGACGGCGAGCGTCCCCTTCACCTTGTCCACCGTGTCGGTCTGCCCGATCGCGGAAGTGCAGGCCGCCTCGTCCGCGCCGATCTGGTTCCAGCTCTATGTCCTCAAGGATCGTGGTTTCATGCGTGACGCGCTGGAGCGGGCCCAGGGGGCGGGGGTCGAGACGCTGATCTTCACGGTCGACATGCCGGTACCTGGATCGCGCTATCGTGACCGTCATTCGGGCATGTCGGGACCGAACGCCGCGCTTCGCCGGATGATGCAGGCGATGACCCATCCCCGCTGGGCCTGGGATGTCGGCCTATGCGGACGGCCGCATGATCTGGGCAACATCAGTGCCTATCGCGGCGCGCCCACCGCACTTGAGGATTATATCGGCTGGCTGGGCGCCAATTTCGATCCGTCCATCGCGTGGCGCGACTTGGAATGGATTCGCGATTTCTGGAAGGGATCGATGGTCATCAAGGGTATCCTCGACCCGGATGACGCACGCGACGCGGTGCGGTTCGGGGCGGACGGCATCATCGTGTCCAACCATGGCGGACGCCAGCTGGACGGCGTGCTGTCCAGCGCCCACGCCCTGCCCGCCATCGCCGATGCGATCGGCGGCACGTTGAAAATCCTGGCGGACTCCGGTATCCGGTCCGGACTGGACGTGGTGCGGATGCTGGCCCTGGGTGCCGACGCGGTGATGATCGGTCGGGCCTTCATTTATGCCCTGGCGGCGGACGGAGAAGCCGGGGTCGCACACCTGCTGTCACTGTTCGCGGCGGAAATGCGCGTTGCCATGGCGCTGACCGGCGCAAAGTCGGTGGCAGACCTCGACCGCAGCGCATTGGCGGCATGACCGGCCCGACACAGGAGGCGGCACTGATCGCCGCGCTGGCCGCCATCGTCGGCAAGGCTGAGGTGCTGACCGATCCAGCCCGCACGGCACGGTTTCGCACCGGCATGCGCTTCGGCAATGGCCCGGTCGCGGCGGTGGTCCGTCCCGGCACGCTGGTCGAGCAATGGCGCGTGCTGCAAGCCTGCATCGCGGCCGGGGCGGCCGTCATCATGCAGGCGGCCAATACCGGGCTGACCGGCGGATCGACGCCCGATGGCGACGATTACGAACGGCCGGTCGTCATCGTCAACACGATGCGCATCACCGGGCTGCACCTGATCGATGAAGGGCGGCAGGTGGTGTGCCTGCCCGGAACGACGCTCTACGATCTGGAACGTGCGCTGGCCCCGTTGGGGCGCGAGCCGCATTCGGTGATCGGATCATCCTGTATCGGCGCGTCGGTGTTCGGAGGCATCTGCAACAATTCGGGCGGCGCGCTGATCCGGCGAGGCCCTGCCTATACCGAACTGGCGCTGTTCGCGCGCGTCGATGCAGCGGGACAACTTCATCTCGTCAACCATCTCGGCATCCGACTCGGCGGCGATCCCGAGACGATCCTGGACCGCGTTCAGCGCGGCGATTTTACCAGTGCCGACATCTCTCATGACCCGTCGCGCGTCGCATCCGACCATCGCTATGCCGAGCATGTCCGTGCGATCGACGCCCCCACCCCGGCACGGTTCAATGCCGATCCCGGACGCTTGTTCGAGGCGTCGGGCAGCGCGGGCAAGGTCATGCTGCTCGCAGCCAGGCTCGACACCTTCGCGCGCGATGCGGACAGCGCGGTCTTCTATATCGGCACCAACGACCCCGCCGAACTGGAGGATTTGCGCCGCGACATGCTGGGCCACTTCGCCACCCTGCCCATCTCCGCGGAATATATGCACCGCGACGCCTTCGACATTGCGGCGGTCTACGGCAAGGACAGCTTTCTCGCCATCCGCCATCTTGGCACCGACCGGCTCCCCGCGCTGTACGCGGCAAAGGCGCGTGTCGACGCCGTGGCCGCAAAGCTCCGCCTATTCCCCCGGCACTTCAGCGACCGGATCATGCAGGCCGCGTCCCGCCTGTTCCCCAATCACCTGCCCCAACGGATGCTCGACTATCGCGACCGCTTCGAGCATCACCTGATGCTGCGCACGTCGGGCGACGGCATCGCCGAGACACGCACCTATCTGAGCGCGAAATTCCCGAGCGCGACCGGCGATGCGTTCGAATGCACCCCGGACGAGGGTGCCAAGGCCTTTCTCCACCGTTTCGCCGCCGCCGGAGCGGCGATCCGCTATCGCGACGTCCATTCCGATACGGTCGAGGACATCGTTGCGCTCGACATCGCGCTACGCCGCGACGAGCGTGACTGGTTCGAGACGCTGCCGCCCGCGATCGAGGGCCAGATCCTGCGCAAACTCTACTACGGCCATTTTTTCTGCCATGTGCTGCATCAGGATTATGTCGTCGCCAAGGGGCACGATCCGGTCGCGCTGGAGGAAGCGATGCTGGCGCTGCTCGACGCGCGCGGCGCGGAATATCCGGCCGAGCACAATGTCGGCCATCTCTATCATGCCAAGCCGACGCTGACGGGCCATTACCGCGCACTCGACCCGTGCAATTGCATGAATCCGGGGATCGGCAAGACGACCAAGCGCCCGCATTGGGGCTCCGAACGCCCGGATGCCCATCCTGGCAATGGGCACCCCCATGAAAGCGCATAGGCTGGCGCAGACGGATCAGATCATCCGCAGGAAGCAGCCCGCATCGGCGCCAAATCGCCTGGCGCGGCCATGCGAACTGCCATAGCGTTCCCCTGAACCCGCTTGGCGGTGCGTCGATTATCGCATGGGGTGATGTGCCTTTCACGGATCTGTACGTCTAATGGTTATGGGAACGGGTCAGACACAGCCGCATGAGATGCCTGGCAACCTGCTGGAGCTGTCCAACCGGCTTCGTCCGGCCCTGATCGCGTTCTTCCAGCGGCGCCTGGGTGACGCGTCGCTCGCGGAGGATCTGACACAGGACCTGTTTTGCCGTCTCGCCTCGGGGCCACAGCATGTCGTCGACAATCCCGAGGCCTATATCTTTCGGATCGCGGCGAACCTGGTCAACGATCACTATCGCCGCGAGACCGTCCGAAGCCACTATCAGCATGGCGAGATGCTGTCGGACGGCGACATCGATCGGTTGGATGCGGCACGGACGCTGGAGGCGCGTGAAAGCATCGGCCAGGTCGCGCAAATCCTCAATGGCCTGCCAGAACGGACCCGTCACATCTTCATATTGTACCGCTTGGAAGGCTTGCAGCGCAAAGCGATCGCCGATGTATTCGGCATCTCGGTCAGCGCCGTCGAAAAGCATATCGCCACCGTCATGCGAACCCTGCTCCGCGACCTCGGAGATCAGCAATGACGTTGTACCCGATCGAAACGATCGACGATATCGCGATCGCCTGGAGCATACGGCTTCACGAGGGACCGTTCAGCCCCGAGGATCAGGACGCGTTCACCGCCTGGCTCGCCGCCAATCCCCTGCATGCCGAGCGATTGGCGCGCGCGCGCAGGCTTTGGGACAGCTTCGACGACCATGCCCATACGCCCGAATTGCTGATGTTGCGCAGGCAGGCATTGGGGGCGGCGCAACAGGCCGGTGCCCGACGCTGGTCCGCCCGGCATATCCCCAGGGCCGCATGGCTGGCAGTCGCTGCCGCCCTGCTGCTGGCCGTATCGCTGATCGCGATACTGCGCGCGCCGTCCCAATATTACGAGACCGGAATCGGCGAGCGGCGCACGGTCATCCTTGCCGACGGATCGACGATGATGCTGGATGCGGACACGGGGGTTCGCGTCCGCTTCACGGATAATCGGCGCGAACTGACGCTGGATCATGGTCGCGCCAGCTTCAAGGTGGCCAAGAATCCGTTGCGCCCCTTTGCCGTGACCAGCGGCAAGAGCATGGTGGTCGCCGTCGGCACGGCCTTCTCGGTGGAGCAGTTGTCCGACGAGGTCCGCGTGGCCCTGTACGAGGGGCGTGTCGCCGTCCTGCGGTCCGCGGCCGATGGTCCGGCGGTGCAGCTTGCCAAGGTGCACGGCACGCAGCAGGCCGCCGAACAGGCGCTGTCCCCGGGGCAGGAACTGATCGTGTCGAACGATCGGCCGCTGGCGACCCTCAGGACCTCGGCGGTCAGCGATCGGCTGGAGGGCGGCCAATTGTCGTTCACCGACGAGCCGCTGCTGATCGCGGTCCAGCGGATCAACCGTTACAATGTCGGGAAGCCGATCGTCGTCGCGCCCGACGCGTCCGATATCCGCATCAGCGGTGTGTTCAATGCCGGGGATGTCGATGCTTTCCTGCAAGGCGTGGTGGCGGCCTTCCCGGTCAGCGCCGTGCCCTCGCACGAAAATATCCTGCTGACGCCGCGTGCGCCTCGGAATGCTACCAATTCCATGCCACGGAACTTTCCTCAAACGACGTAATCAGAATATTTTCACACTTGGCTGAGCGTTTCGTTTCCCGGTCCGTCATATCGATGTAACCAAAAAAAGGGGGAGCGATATGATAAACAGGAGTGGATTTGGTCCCATTGCGTCGCGTGCAAGCGCGATGGCCCTGGCGACGCTGATGGTGACGGCCGGATGGACGGCCACACCCGCCATGGCCCAGCAAAGCGTGGTCAAGGTCGATGTCCGTCCGCAGCCGCTGGGGCAGGCGCTGCGCACCCTGGCCCATCAGGCCCGGATCCAGATCGTCTTCGACGAGAACAGGTTCGCCGACCGTCGTTCACCAGCAGTCTCCGGCACCATGCCCGCGACCGTCGCCCTGGATCGGTTGTTGCACGACAGCGGTTTCAGCGCCTCGCGGACCCAGCAGGGCGTCTATGTCGTGGCGGCCCGCTCCGCCGGGTTGAGCCCCGCCGGGATGCATAGCGTCGACCAGAGCGCCCTGAACGACCAGCAGCGCGACGCCGTGATGTCCGGTGAAGCCCCGCCCCAGGCCAATGGAGGCGGCGAAGTCATCGTCACCGGCACCCGCATCGTCCGTCCCAACCTGAAGTCCGCCAGCCCGATCACCACGATCACCGCGTCGGAGATCAAGGCGCAGGGCGCGGTCAATCTGGAAGAGGTGACCAACCGCCTGGGCCAGGTCCAGCCGGATGCGCAGCAGAATTATCAGCAGAGCAACGGCCGGCAACGGGGCGTCAAGCTGCGCGGTCTCGACTTCAACCGTACCTTGTCGCTGATCAACGGACAGCGCATCGCCGGTACGGAATCGGTCGACATCAACCTGATCCCCGTGTCGCTGGTCGAGCGTATCGACCTGCTGACCGGTGGTGCGTCGTCGGTCTATGGCTCGGACGCGATTGCGGGCGTGGTGAACTATGTCATCAAGCGCGATTTCACCGGGTTGCAACTGTCGGCCAATTACAGTTTCTACAATCACCTCAATCGCGACAATGTCTCCACACCCGTCGCGCAGCGTTACGGCATCACCACGCCCCGCGGCCTGACAAATGGCGGCGGCCGCGCCGATTTGAGCGCGACCTATGGCCATAATTTCCTCGACGACCGGCTGAACATCTCGGTCTACGGGACTTATCGCACGGCCGATGGAATCCTGTTCCGCGACCGCGACGCGTCGGGATGCCAGCTTCGCCGCGACACCGGCAATCCGCTGCGAGTCAACAACCTGATCTGTGGCGTCACCGCAGCCTCACCCAACGGAACGCTGACCGCGAACGGCGCCAGCTATTCCAACGTCACCGGCAGCCCGGGCGTCTTCGCGCCCGCCTCGACCATTCCGGGCTATGCCAATCAGGGCGATCGACTGGCCGCACGCGGCTATGAGCGGTATAATGCCGGTGGGTTCATCAACTACAAGGCGTCGCCTGCTGCCGAGATTTCGATCGGCGTGATGCACCTGCGCGACAAGTCGGCCAACCTGCTCTACGGCCCCTATGTCCAGGGCAGCTATCAGGTCAATTGCGACAACCCCTTCCTCTCGGCGTCGCAGGCGCAGACCATCTGCGGCACGCGCGCGGGGACGTCGGTCTATGCGCCGCTGGGCGTCCAATATGGCTTCCCCGGCCTGGCGGGCGACCGCGACAAGGAGACCTTCACCAACACCGAGACGCGGATCAACGCCTCGATCCGGGGCGAGATCGCGGAAGGCTGGCACTACGATGTCGGCGGTGTCTATGACGAGAGCCGCCAGCTCTGGCAGCCCGGCGGCAATCCGGTCACGGCCAAGGTCAATCGCGCACTCGACATCGTGAACGTGAACGGCGTGCCCACCTGTCGGTCGGTGGTCAACGGCACCGATCCGTCCTGCGTGCCGCTCAACGTGTTCGTCGCCAACAACCCCGGCAGCGCGGCGCTCAGCAACTATCTGTTCAACGAAGGCCTGGGCGTCAGCGATCTGCGCGCGAAATTCTATGACGTCACCGCCAATCTGACAACGGACCTGACCCGTTACGGCATCCGCTCGCCTTTCGCCGAACAAGGCCTCGCGCTGGCGTTCGGCGCGGAATATCGCAAGCAGGAGGAGCGCGGGCTTCAGAATGCCCGCTTCATCGAGGTCTATGGCGGCGTTCCCGACCGTTTTGCGACACAGGACGTCGTCGAAGGCAATGTCGAAGCCCAGCTTCCGCTGGTGCAGAATGTCACGCTGATCAAGCTGTTGCAGGTCAATGGCGGCTATCGCCTGTCGAAGTACAGCACCAGTCCCGAGACGTTCAACACCTGGAAGGTAGAGGCAGTCTATTCGCCGAGCGAGGACATCACCTTCCGCTTCGGCCGCAACCGCGCCGCCCGCGCGCCCGGCCTGCGCGAGGCGAACCAGACGGTGGGCTTCCAGAATGCGACGATCGTCGATCCTTGCGCCAGCATCAACGGTGTCGCCCCACGTGCCAGCCGCGAGGCATGCCGACTGACCGGCCTGCCCGACAGTCTTTATGGCAATGGCATCGCCGCCGGCATCCCCGGAAGCATCCGCTGCATCGACGATGTCTGTCGCCAGCGGAACAACGGCGTGCCGATCAGCCCCGAGGATGCACGGACCACGACCTTCGGCTTCGTGTTCACCCCGCGCTTCATCCCGCGTCTCAGCCTGTCGGTCGATCGCTACAAGATCCAGGTCAACAACGTCATCAGCTATCTGGGCGCCAGCTTCGCGGTCGATGGCTGCGCGATCACCAGCGATCCCTATTATTGCAGCCGCCTCGTGCGCGACCCGACGACCTATCAGCTGACGAGCACCAGCAGCACGGCGGGCTATATTCAGGGCGGCAACCTGAACGCCTATCGCCTGTTCGCCAGCGGTTATGACTTCCAGGCGCAATATTCGGTCCCGCTGGGCGAGAAGGCCGGCAAGGTCGACCTGCTGATGAACGGCACGCTGACCACCGATCAGGGCGGCCAGACCGCCGTCAATCAGCCGCGGACCAATTGCGTCGGCTATTTCGGCGGATCCTGTTCGCAGCCTGCGCCGCGCTGGGTCCATAACGTCCGGGCGACCTATTCCTCGGAAGGGCAGCTCTTCTCCGCCTCGCTCGCCTGGCGGTATATCGACGGGACGACAGCGGGGCAGAATGGCGGTCCCAATTCGAAACCGGCGACCGCGGTGTCGGATTTCACCCGGATCGCGCCCTATAACTATTTCGACCTCGCGCTGGCCTTCAACATCGCCAAGCGCCTGACCCTGGCGGCGGCGGTCAACAATATCTTCGACCGTCAGCAGCCGATCATGACCAACACCTATGACTATGCCCTGTCGCGCGGCAACACGATCCCGCAGCGCTACGATACGCTCGGGCGGCAGATTTCGATCTCCGCGACGACGCGCTTCTGATGACCGGCCTGTCGCCCGAGCGTCCGCAAGGGCGACAGAATGCGGCCATGCGCGGTTTCCTCGCGCTGGCGGCGGTGATGCTGACCGCCGCCGGCCCCGTCGTGCCGGTGCTACCGCGCCCTGCCCATCTGGCGATGGGCACCGGTCGCATCCGCATCGATGCGGGCGCGCGCATCGTCGTACCGGCGGGCGATGCCGGTGCGATGAATGCCGCGCGGCGGGTCGCGGAGATCGTCGCCCGCACGCGCGGCCTTTCCCTGAACGTGGTGGAGGGCGGAGACGGAACGATCCGTTTCGAGCGATCCGAGCCCGCCTCGGCCGGGGACGAAGGATATCGGCTCGACGTTACGCCGACCGGCATCCAGATCCGGGCGGCGAGTGATGCCGGATTATTCTATGGGGCGATGACCCTGGCGGAGTTGCTGACCCCCGATGCCCGGTTCGGCACGGGGGTCAGCGTCGACGCCATGACGATCGAGGATTCCCCCCGCTTCGCCTGGCGCGGCGTCATGCTCGACGTGGCGCGGCATATGCAGCCGATCCCGTCGATCAAGCGCGTCATCGACGTGATGGCGCAGGCCAAGCTCAACCGGCTGCAACTGCACCTGACCGACGACCAGGGCTGGCGGATCGAGATCAAGCGCTATCCCGAACTCACCCGGATCGGGGCATGGCGCGGCGCCGGTACCGACCGCTATGGCGGCTTCTATACGCAGGACGAGCTTCGCGAACTGGTCGCCTATGCCGCCGCGCGGGCGGTGACGATCGTGCCGGAGATCGACCTGCCCGGCCATGCCCAGGCCGCGATCGCGGCCTATCCCGAAGTCGGCGTGCTGGGCGATCGTCCGCCCGTGTCCGGCGACTGGGGGATCAATCCCTATCTCTTCGACGTCACCGACCCCAGCCTCGATTTCGTCCGAAACGTCCTGGACGAGGTGATGGCGATCTTCCCCTCGTCCTATATCCATATCGGCGGCGACGAAGCGCTGAAGGACCAGTGGCAGGCGTCTCCGGCCGTGCAGGCCCGGATGCGCGCGCTGGGGATCGCCGACGAGCAGCATCTGCAAAGCTGGTTCGTCGAACAACTCGGTCGCCACCTCGCCCGCCATGGCCGTCGCCTGATCGGCTGGGACGAGATATTGGAGGGCGGCCTGCCCGCCTCCGCGTCGGTCATGTCGTGGCGAGGCGAAAAGGGCGCGATCGAGGCGGCAAATATGGGCCATGACGTGGTGCTGTCGCCCGGCCCCGTCCTCTATCTCGACAATCTGCAAAGCGCGCGCGGCGACGAGCCACCCGGCCGGATGAAGTTCCAGACGCTGGCCGATGTCTATGCCTATGATCCGCTGCCGGGGGCGATCGAGGCGTCGAAGGCGCATCATGTCCTGGGCGCGCAGGCCAATCTTTGGGCCGAATATATGGTCACCCCCGAACAGCGCGAACATGCGTTGTTCCCCCGCCTCGCGGCGCTGGCGGAAATGACCTGGTCGCCTGTCGGCGCACGCGACTGGCCGGATTTCCTGACCCGGCTCGATCCGCAGATCAACCGCTATCAACGACAGGGCATCGCCGTCGCGGACAGCGCCTTTGCCGTGGATTTCGCGGTGGCCGGCGGGATCGGGGCGGCACTGCGCAAAAGGACGCTGTCGGTCGCCATGACGCGCCAGGCCCCCTATGGCACCATCCGCTATACGATCGACGGCAGCACGCCGGGCTCGCATTCTCCGGCTTATGAAGGTCCCGTGACGGTGCCGACGGGAACCGTCGTCCGCGCCACCGACTTCGCCCCGGATGGACGCCCCCTTGCCGCCACCCGGACCTTCGACACCGCACCAAACGCTCTGCTGAGGCGATCAAGCGCGGAGCTGACGACCTGCCCAGGCCCCGGCATCCTGTTGCGTTTACCACTAACCCCCGATGCGACCGGCAACGGCCCCGCCTACAGCATGAACATCTTCAATCCCTGCTGGACGTACAAGGCCGCACCGCTCGATCAGGTCGATGGGATCACGGTCGCGATCGGCCGCCTGCCCCGCAACTTCGCCTTGCGCCAATCCCAGAGCGAACAGGTTGTGTGGCGCTACAGCCCGGGCCATTATGGCACGCTGATGGTGCATGAGGGGGGCTGCGAGGGGCGCATCCTGGCGACAATGCCCCTGCCCGATCCCGCCGCCACGTCGAACCGCTTCACCCTCTCCGCGCCGTTGCCGAACGCCCTGTCGGAGAACGACCTGTGCCTGACGATCGCGCCGCCGGTCGGCGGCCCCCTCTACGGCATCGACACGGTGCAGTTGATCATGAAGGAACGCCAGTGAGTGTCCCCCTGTGCCCCTCGCGGCGTGACGCCATCACCTTTACCGCTGCGGCCCTGACCCTTCCGGGACGCGCAATCGCCATGCCCTCCGCCGCCGCCCTCAGACCCCATGGCGCGACGCCCTCGGCGCGGCAGCTGGCGTGGCATCGCATGGAGCAGAACGCCTTCGTCCACTTCACGATCAACACCTTCACCGATCGCGAATGGGGTTATGGCGACGAGAACCCCGCCATCTTCAACCCGAAGGCCTTCGACGCCGACCAGATCGTGGCGGCGGCCCGGGCGGCCAATCTGCGCGGCCTGATCATCACCGCCAAGCATCATGATGGCTTCTGCCTCTGGCCCAGCGCCTTTACCGAGCACAGCATCAAGAACAGTCCCTACAAGAACGGCAAGGGCGACATCGTCGGTGAGCTGGCCGAGGCCTGTCGCCGCCAGGGCGTGAAATTCGGCATCTATCTGTCGCCCTGGGACCGCAACCATGCGGACTATGGTCGCCCGGCCTATATCACCTTCTTCCGCAACCAGTTGCGCGAGCTGCTGACGCACTATGGCCCGATCTACGAAGTGTTCTTCGACGGCGCGAATGGCGGCGATGGCTATTATGGCGGTGCGCGAGAGATGCGGAAGATCGACGCGGTCCCCTATTACGACTGGCCGTCGATCATCGACTTCGTACGCGAGCTTCAGCCGATGGCCTGCACCTTCGACCCCGTCGGCGCGGACCTGCGATGGGTCGGCAACGAAGAGGGCGAAGCAGGCGATCCATGCTGGGCGACGATGGACGACAAGGGCTTCACCCCCGAAAAGGGCAATTCGGGCGTGCGGGGCGGATCGGTCTGGTGGCCGGCGGAGGCCGATGTCTCGACCCGCTATGGCTGGTTCTGGCACGCCTATGAGGATGGCCAGAGCCGCAGTCCGGCCAATCTGATGAAGATCTATTTCGACACGGTCGGGCGCAGCGCGGGGCTTCTCCTGAACCTCGCACCCGATACACGCGGGCGGATCACGGACGAGGATGTCGGCAATCTCGCCACGTTCGGCAAGGCCGTGCGGGACATGTACGCCACCGACCTCGCGCGCAGTGCCACCGCCTCGGCCAGCACGGCGCGGCGCGGCCATCCGGCCGCCCATGTCCTCGATGGCAAGCCGGACAGCTTCTGGGCGAGCGCCGATGGGGCCACGACCCCGATGCTGACGGTGGACCTGGGGGCGGCCAAGACCTTCGACGTGATCCGCCTTGCCGAGCATCTGCCACTGGGCCTGCGTGTAGATCGGTTCGCGATCGATATCGCCCAGGCCGGCGGCTGGCGCGAGATCATCGCCAGGCAGGGGATCGGATCGCAACGCGTCATCCGGCTCGACGCGCCCGTCTCCGCCCGCCACGTCCGCCTGCGGATCGTCGCGGCCGCCGCGGTCCCCGCGATCACCGAGTTCGGCGTCTATCTCGCCCCCCTCCTCCTCGAACCGCCACACATCCTGCGCGACCGGGAGGGACTGGTGACACTGACCAGCGATGCGCCGGGTCAGGCGATCGCCTATACGATCGACGGCAGCACGCCCACCGCCGCCTCGCCGCGCTACACCGCCCCCTTCCCCCTGCCCGATGGCGGGACGGTCCAGGCGATCGGTATCCATCTGGCGAGCAACGCGGTCAGCACCGTCGGGCGGCGCGACTTCGATATCCGCAAGAGCGACTGGAAAATTTTGCGCGCCAGCGCACCCCAGGCCGAGAGGCTGATCGATGAACTCAACCGTACCGACTGGATCGCGCCGCTGGTCGGCGCGGACGGCAAGCCCTGTTCGGTGACGATCGACCTGGGACGCAGCGTGACGATGCGCGGCTTCGTCCTGAAGCCCGGCTGGCACGCACCACAGGGCGCGGGAGACCCGGCGGCCTGGACGGTGCGGATCGGCGACGAACCGGCTCTGTCCGGTCCGGTCCAGGAGACGGGGGAATTCTCCAACATCGCCGCCAACCAGGCGCCGCAGCGTCTGGTCTTCGGTCGCCCGCATCGCGGGCGCTATATCGAGATCGCCTTCCCCCGGACCGCGAATGGCGAGACGCGCCTCGCCATCGCGGAGATCGGACTGCTGACCCGATAGGTCAGGCTTCAGAAGAAGGTTTCGATGACGTCGATCACCCGGTGGTCGTCGTCGGCGACCAGAATGCAGCGCCATTTGTCAAAGGTCAGGCATGGATGCGAGATATCGAACGCCAGCACATCGCCCACCGCCAGATCGTCCCCCGGCGTGATGGCAAGATAGGCGTGCTGGTCCATCAAACCCGTCACTTCCCAATGCCCGGGTGCATCGCCGGGGCGGGTGTCGCGTCCGGGGCGGAACAGGGTGGCGGGACGCGGCAGGCCGGCGTCGAAGGCCACGTCGCGCTTGCCCATCGCCACCACCGCGCGCGCCGGATCGGGAATGGACTGCACCGCCGCCCAGATGCGCAACGCCGGGAGGAGCGGCTCGCCCAGTCGCGGCGCGACCGCATTGCGGCGCAGGATCCCCTCCTGCGCGACCCGGTACAGACCGTCGTCATGGCTGATATAACAGCCGGGGCGCAGCAGCACCTGGATCGAGCCATCGCGGACCGCCGCCGCGCTTTCCTCGGCGACGATGTCGTACCAGGCCGAACCCGCACCGGTCAGGATGGCGGGCGCGCGTTCGACACGCCCCTCGGCGACCAGGCGCGCCGCCACGGTCACGGCGCGTCGCACGAAACGGCGCACCTCGCCCTCATCGGGCAAAACGCCTTCGTAGAACTCGACCCCCGCCAGTCGCAGCTCGCCCTGCCACGGGACCAGCGCGTCGAGCACGGCCGCAAGCTGGGCCTCGGTCCGCACACCCGTCCGCAGCCCGGGCTGATCCGGCTCCGGCGCCAGCTCCACCAGCACGTCGAGCCTGGCGCCGCGCGTGCGACAGGCCCGGCCCAGCAGATCGATACCCGCCGGGCTGTCGATAAGGCACATCACATCCAGTTCGGGGCGCACCGCCAGTTCGGCCAGCAGCGCGGTATTGGCGGCACCGACCACCTGATTGGCGATCAGGATATGCTCCACGCCATGCGCGACGGCGACCTGCGCCTGCTGAACGGTCGCGACCGTGACGCCCCAGGCCCCCGCCGCGATCTGGCGCCGGAACAGCGCGGGTGCCATCGTGGTCTTGCCATGCGGGGCCAGCGCCAGGCCATAGGCATCGATGAAGCGGCGCATCCAGGCCAGATTGTGCGCCATGCGCGACTCGCTCAGCACGGCGGCAGGCCAGGGCACGTCACCGGCGAGCAGGTTCCAGGGCTGCCCCGCCATCCCCACGCCCTTGTTCAATTCCATAGCCTGCGCGCTCACTCTCATTCTCCTGATATCGTCGCCCGCTTACGGTTTCGGGCGGTCTACCAACAATGACGTTCGGGTCCACGAAAGGCGCAGCATGACGGAGATAATCATCGCGAGTGCGACGATCTACGACGGATCCGGCGGCCCCGGTTATTTGGCCGATGTGACGATCCAGGGGGAAAGGATCGCGGCGGTCGATCCCGCGTCCGGTGTCCTGCCCGATGGCGCGATCGACGGGCGCGGTCTGGCGCTCGCGCCTGGCTTCATCGATGTGCACACCCATGACGACTTGGTGGCGATCACCGCGCCCGCGATGCTGCCGAAGATTACCCAGGGCGTCACCACCGTCGTCGTCGGCAATTGCGGGATCAGCGCGGGGACCGGCCGCGCCACCGGCTCCACGCTCCCCGATCCCATGGTCCTGCTCGGCGCGCCCGAGGCCTTTCGCTACGACAGCTTCGCTGCCTATGCGGAGGCGGTCGAGGCGGCCGGGCCCGCCACCAATGTCATCGCGCTGGTCGGCCATACCGCGCTCCGCGCGCGCCACCTCGATCGGCTCGACCGTGACGCGACCGAGGCCGAGCGACTGGCCATGCGTGCCGATCTGGCCGACGCTCTCGCCTCGGGGGCCTTCGGTTTCTCGACCGGCCTGGCCTATGCCAATGCCGGAAGCGCATCGACGCAGGAGGTGATGACGGTCGCCGAGGCGCTGCGCGAGACCGGTGCCCTCTATTGCACCCATCTGCGCAGCGAAGGCGCCGCCATCCTGGACGCGATCGACGAAGCGGTGGCGATCGCACGGGACGCCGCCGCGCCGCTGGTCGTGTCGCACCTCAAATGCGCGGGCGCGAGCCAATATGGGCGCAGCGGGGAAATCCTCGACCGGCTCGACCATGCGGCAGGAACGCAGCCCGTCGGTTGCGACTGTTATCCCTATACCGCCAGTTCCTCGACGCTCGATCTGCGGCAGGTGGTGCCGGAAACGCCCATCATGATCAGCTGGTCCGACCCGGAACCCGAACAGGCCGGTCGGATGCTGAAGGACATCGCCGAAGGCTGGGGCGTCGATCCGGTCGACGCGGCGCGGCGTCTTCAACCCGCCGGGGCGGTCTATCACTGCATGGACGAACGCGATGTCGACCGCATCCTGGCGCACCGGCTGACCATGGTCGGCTCGGACGGGCTGCCCTGCGACCCGCGTCCTCATCCCCGGCTATGGGGCAGCTTCCCGCGCGTCATCGCCCATTACGTCCGCGAGCGCGGCCTGCTGACATTGCCGATCGCGGTCCGCAAGATGACCGGCCTTACCGCCGATCGCCTGGGGCTGGCCGATCGGGGCTATATCCGCCCGGGCATGGCGGCTGACCTGGTGCTGTTCAATCCCGAGCGGATCGCCGATCAGGCAAGCTATGACGACCCGCAGCAACCCGCCGACGGGGTGGTCGGCGTCTGGGTCAACGGCATCGCGACGCTGGAGCATGGCATCGTCACCGGCGCGCGCGGCGGGCGGATGCTGCGCCGCGGGAGCGCTCCGCAACATTTCAACCAGAAGGAAGTATCGAGCAATGACTGATGGCATCAAGCGCTTCGGCGTCGAGGGCGGCAGCGGAACCGGCGGACAGCATCTGCCCTTCGCGCGCGCGGTGCAGGCCGATGGCTGGCTCTACGTATCGGGCCAGGTGCCGATGGTCGATGGCGAGGTGATCGATGGCGGCATCATCCCTCAGACGCATCAGGCGATCCGCAACGTCCTGAAAATCCTGGAAGAGGCCGGATATGGTCCCGAGCATGTCGTGCGCTGCGGGGTCTGGCTAGACGATGCCCGCGACTTCATGTCGTTCAACCGCATCTTCAAGGAATATTTCGGCGCGAACCCACCGGCACGGGCCTGTGTCGTCTCGCAGATGGTCGTCGATTGCAAGGTCGAGGTGGACTGCGTTGCCTGGAAGAAGCCCTGAATGACGCCAGGCGCACTGCTGTTGGTCGAGGCGGCGGCAGCCGTCGCAATCCTGATCCTGCTGATCGTGTGGGTCCGATTGAGTCCGTTCATCGCGCTGATCCTCGTGTCGCTGGGCCTTGCCCTGGTCGCGGGCATCCCCGCCGGGGCGATCGTCAAGGGGTTCGAGGCCGGGGTCGGCGGTGCGCTCGGCCATATCGCCCTGGTTGTCGGGCTGGGCACGATCCTGGGCAAGATGATGATCGAGTCCGGCGGGGCGGATCGGATAGCCGATACCGTCATCAGTGCTTTCGGCCCGCACCGGGCGGACTGGGCGGCGATGACGATCGCGCTGATCGTCGGGCTGCCGGTCTTCTTCGAGGTCGGGTTCGTGCTGCTGGTCCCGCTCATCCTGGTCGTCGTGTCGCGGTTGCATCAGCATCCGTTGCGTCTGGGCCTGCCGATGGCCGCGGGGCTGTCGGTGGTGCACGCCATGGTCCCCCCTCACCCGGCGGCGATGCTCGCGACCGAGGCCTATCACGCCGATATCGGCCTGACCGTCCTGCTTGCGATCATCGTCGGCGTCCCCACGGCCGCCATCGCCGGCCCCCTCTATGCGCGGCTGATCATTCCCCGGATGGGCCAGGCGATGCCGCCCCCCATGTCCCGCGAGCGAACGCCCCCGGCGTCGCCGCCGGGATTCGGGATCACGGTCGCCACGCTGCTGATACCCATCATGCTGATGCTGGTCGGCAGTGCGGGATCGTCGCTCCATCCCTTCCTGCAATTCATCGGTTCGCCGGTGGTCGCGCTGTTGACGGCCGTGCTGGCCAGTTACTGGACGCTGGGCCTGGCACGCGGGATGAGCCTCGACACGATCCAGCGTTTCACCAACGAGTGCCTGGCGCCCACCGCGATGATCACCCTCGTCGTCGGGGTAGGTGCGGGCTTTGGCCGCATATTGACCGACAGCGGCGCGTCAGCCGCGATCGTGGCGGTCGCCGGTCAGTGGCATGTGCCGGTACTGATCCTTGCATGGCTCATCGCCGCGGTGATCCGCATCGCCACCGGCTCCGCCACGGTCGCGATGGCGACGGCCGCGGGCATTGTCGCCCCGATCGCCGCCGTCTCGACCGTCCGTCCCGAATTGCTCGTCATCGCCACCGGTGCGGGGTCGGTGGTATTCAGCCATGTCAATGATGGCGGCTTCTGGCTGATGAAGGAGTATTTCGGGATGACCGTGCTCGACACGGTTCGGAGCTGGACAGTCTGCGAAACGATCATTTCGGTCACCGCGCTGTCCATCGTCCTGGCCTTGTCGCTTTTGCTGTGACGGCCAAGCAACCCCGCTACCGGGATGCGCCATCGATCCAGGCCGCCACCTCCGCCCTGAAGGCGCTGAAGGCCGCGTTGGTGGCCGTCAGATTGACCGAGAACCGTTTTTCCAGGGCCGGGTTTGCCGCCATGAAGAGAGCCAGTATCTCCTCGCGCTCGGGCGGGGTCATACCGTCGCCTGCCGCGATGTGGGTCAAGATGGCAACGGCCGCCTGCTCGTCTTCTTCCGTCCATCCGGTCGCCTTCATCACCTGTGCGGCCCGGAGCTGGCAGATCGCCTGCATCATCTCGACCAGCCCCGCTTTCGCCGTGGCGAGGGGCCACGCGGCGGCCTCCGCGACGCGGCCATAGGCCCGAAGCTCGGCATCTCCACCGTCGCTCAGCGCAACCGCAGCGCCGCGCAGTCTTCGCCACAAGGCGGCATCGGTGTGGCCTTCCCGATGCGCGGAGAGCAGGGCCTGCATGACATTCTGTGCCGCATCGGGCCATGGCGGCCGTTTCAGCATCCCATTGATCGGCATAGGCATTTTATTGGTACTTCCCCCATTGATAATTTAATGACTTAAATGCTACCAATATAGAAACAAATGTCTTTAAACCAGGGGGGGCCGTGATAGTGGATAACAGTATTCGGGGGTGCAAGGCATGGTTGGGACAGACGGCGTTGCCGGTCATTGCGGCGATTTTGGCGCAGCCTTTGATCTGTTCAAACGCAATTGCGCAGCAGGCGTCGGAAGCGTCAGATCAAAAGCCGGAAGGCGATCAGGCAGATGCCGCGCCCAGCACGGATATCGTCGTCACCGGCATCCGTGCCAGCCTGGAAAAATCGATCGGGGCCAAGCGTAAGTCGAACGAGATCGTCGAGGTCGTCAGCGCCGAGGATATCGGCAAGCTGCCCGGCGTCAGCATCGCGGAATCGCTCGCCCGCCTGCCCGGTGTCGCGGCGCAGCGGGTCGATGGCCGCGCGCAGGTACTGTCGATCCGCGGCATGGCACCCAAATTCGGCATGACCCTGTTCAACGGGCAGGAGATGGTGTCGACCGGCGATGATCGCAGCTTCGAATATGACCAATTTCCCGCCGAACTGGTCAGTTCGGCCGTCCTCTACAAGACGCCGGACGCCTCGCTGGGTGCGATGGGTCTTTCAGGGACGATCGATATCCACACATTGCGGCCGCTCGATTTCAAGGAGCGGCGGATCAACGCCAGCGCACGATACGAAGGCAATTCGATGGGTTCGGTGCTGCCCGGCACCAAGGGCTATGGCAGCCGGATCAGCGTGTCCTATGTCGACCAGTTCGCCAATGATACGATCGGCGTGGCGGTCGGCTATGCCCGGCTCGACAGTCCCAACAAGAAGAAATATTTCAACCTGTGGGACTATGGCACCGGCACGCAGCTGGGCGTCGACGGACTGGGCGACAACTACACCTTCAGCGGTTTCGAAACTGGCGTCGCGTCGACCAAGACGGTGCGCGACGGGTTGCTGGGCGTGCTGCAATTCGCGCCCGACGATCATTTCTCCAGCAAGATCGACCTGTTCCATTCGCGCTTCACCCAGCGGATGCGCGGCGATGAGATGATCGGCGTGCTCGCCAACTGGGCCTCGGGCAGCATCCCGGTGGTGCAGATGGAGAATGACCGCATCCGCGTCGACAATGCCAGCCCGATCCTGACCATGCGACAGGACGATCGCGACGACGAGATCAACGCAGTCAGTTGGAGCAACAGCTACAGCACCGGCAACTGGACCTTTGCGGGCAGCCTCGGCGTGTCCAAGGCCAATCGGCGCGAATGGGTGGGCGAAGCCTATCTGATGTCGGCGACGCCGATGTCGCTCGAAGTGCTGTTGCCGACCACCTATGACCGGTTCGGCCAGGCCAAGCCAAGCGTCGACCTGGGCAGCACATCGGCCATGTCGCTGGCCAGCGTATGGGGCGAGAATATGGGCGGCCTGGTGTCGCTCGCCCATGTCAACGACAAGGTGGAGACCGGCCGCGTGTCGGCACGTGGCGAGTTCCGGCTGGGCATCTTCAGCGCTGTCGAGGTGGGCGTGCTCTACAGCCATCGCACCAAGACGCTGGCCTATGACCAGACCAGCTACATCCTGTCGAGCGGCACCCCCTGCCTGAACGGCCTGACCTGCGAGGTGATCCCGGCGTCGCTGCGTACCCGGCAGGTGGACATGGGCTTCATGGGCGTACCCAAGGTTCTCTATTTCCAGGCGGACGAAGCGCTGTACGGCGAAGGTTATACCCGCGCTCCCAATCCCAAGGATCCGTCGTGGAATTGGGGGGTCGACGAAAAGGTGACGACCGGCTTCGTCAAACTCGACATTCAGGACGACCATTGGGTGCCGATCCGCGGCAATCTGGGCGCGCAGGTGATCCATACGCGGCAACGCGCCAGCGGCCTGTATGTCGATGCGGAGGGCGGCATCTCGCCGGTCGGCGACGGCACCAGCTATACCGACGTGCTGCCCAGCCTGAACCTGAACGCCGAACTGGCGCATGCGACCTTCCTGCGCTTCGGCGCGGCCCGGGCGCTGGCGCGGGCCGAGATGAGCGACATGCGCGCCGGGATCACCGCCTCTGTCGCGCAAGCCGACCGGCGCTGGTACGGCGATGGCGGCAACCCCAAGCTGAAGCCCTGGCAGTCCTGGGACTTCGACCTGTCTCTCGAACATTATATCGGGCGCAGTTCCTATGTCGCGGTTGCGGCCTTCTACAAGGACATCACGCGCGGCATCGTGACCAAGGACGTGCAGTACGACTTCTCGGGCTATACCAATTCGTCCAACGTCATTCCGATCAGCCAGATCGGCACGCTGACCACCCCGACCAACACGGCCGGCGGCCTGCTCCGGGGCGTGGAAGTGAGCGGGACGCTGGAAGGCAATCTGCTGACCGGGTGGCTCGACGGGTTCGGCATCACGGGCAGCTATTCCAAGACGTGGCTGACGCCCAAGACCGACAAGGACGGCGTGTTCCTCAACACGTTGCTCGAAGGCTTTTCGGGCGATGTCTGGTCGGGCGCGGTCTATTACGAAAAGAACGGCTATCAGCTGCGGCTGGGTCAGCGCTTCCGCTCGGGCTATTCGGCGCGGCGGCATAACGCATTCCGCTTCGTGACCGAGAATATCCAGCCCGAACGGATCATCGACGCGCAGATTGGCTATACCGTACCCGCCGGTCCGCTGAAGGACTTGGCGATCACGCTGCAGGCCAACAACATCAACGACGAACCCTATGTGACCAGCCAGACGGTCGATGGTCGCACCGCGCCGCAACAATATCACAAGTTCGGGACGCAATATCTGCTGGGTGTCTCCTACACCTTCTGACGGCGATACGGACAGCATGACGGGGGCAGCCGGGATGGACCAAAAGCGGCGATGGGGCGGGACCGGATCGATCGTCCGGGCGGCGGGACTCGCAACGGGACTGGCGGCGGGGCTTCTGGCCGCCGCCATGCCGGGGATGTCTTCGGAGGTCGCCGGAGCCCCGCCGCTGCAGATCCGGTGGTCGGAGGCGGCGCTCGGCGATGGTCATGGCCGCTTGGCGCTGACCCTGCGCAACACCGGCACCGCGCCGCTGCCGCTCCCGGGCTGGTCGCTCTATGTCAGCGCGATCACCCCGCTGGAGCAGGGCCATCCCGAGGACGGCGTAGAGGTCACGCAGGTCGCGGGGCCGTTGTTCCGCCTGCGTCCGGTGACGGCACAGGCCATGCTGGCGCCGGGGGCGAGCGTGACGTTGACACTGCGCCATGCCGATCGGTCTCTGCTGCCCGACAAGGGGCCGGTCGGTCCCTATCTGGTCTATGACGCGACACCCGATCGCGGCGTCGCGATCACCGATTACGCGCCCGCCCCCGGATCGGCAGCGGGCGGCGCGGTCGCCGATCCGGGGGCGCTCTATGCCCGCAATGCGCGGCTTCGCCCCGTCGCACCAGAGGCGCTGCCGCCGGTTTTCCCCACGCCGCTTAATTTTGAACGGTTGCCGGGGACGCTGTCGGTTCGGCGCGTGGCAGTGGAAGCCGGCCCCACGCTGGCGGCCGAAGCGGCGTTCGCACGGACGCTGATCGCCGATGGGCATGGCGACGGCGCGACGGCGCTGCGCCTGCGCATCGGGCGGATCGAGGGGCAGACCTCATCCGAGGCCTATCGACTGCGTATCGAGCCGGGGGTAGGCATCACCGTGACCGGCGCATCGCCTACCGGCGTTTTCTACGGCCTGCAATCGCTGGCACAGATCGTTGCGGAGGCGCCGCGTGGCGCGGGCGGGCTTGGCCTCCCCGCGCTGTCGATCACCGATGCGCCGCGCTTCGGCTATCGCGGGCTCCTGATCGACGTCGCGCGCAATTTCCAGGCAAAGGAACGGCTCTTCGCGATCCTCGACCTGATGGCGCAGAACAAGCTCAATGTGCTGCATCTGCATCTGACCGACGATGAGGGATGGCGGCTCGCGATCCCGGCGCTGCCCGAACTGACGCAGGTGGGCGCACGGCGGGGGCAAGGCTTTGTGAACGGGGCGATGTTGCCCCCCTCTTATGGATCGGGACCGGATGCCGGCGATCCGCACGGCAGCGGATTCTACACGGCGGAGGATTATGTCGCGATCCTGCGCCATGCGCAGGCGCGCCACATCATCGTGCTGCCCGAGATCGAGATGCCGGGCCATACCCGCGCGGCGGTCAAGGCGATGGCGGAGCGGTCGCGCAGGCTTGCCGCATCGGGGCGGCCGGGGGCGGAGGCGTATCGGCTGGCCGACCCACGCGACCGCTCGCGCTATCACTCGGTGCAGGGCTATGACGACAATGTGATCGATCCGGGGCTGCCCTCGACCTATCATTTCATCGATACCGTGGTGGCGGAGGTTGCACGGCTTCATCGGCTGGCGGGTCAGCCGCTGACCACGCTGCACATGGGCGGCGACGAACTGGCGAACGGCGCGTGGCGGGGATCGCCGACCGCGCAGGGGCGCGATCCCACCCAGCTCTGGGACGCCTTCTACGACCATGTGGCGGCGATCCTGGCCCGGCGCGGTATCCGTATGGCCGGCTGGGAGGAAATGGGCATGCGCAAGACGCAGACGCCCGATGGCCCGCATCAGGAGGTCAATCCGCATTTCCTGGGACGGATCGCGACGCTGCACGTCTGGAACAATCTGGGCGGGGCGGAGGATCTGGCCTATCGATTGGCCAATCGCGGCTATGACGTGGTGCTGTCGCCCGCAACCAACTATTATTTCGACATGGCCTATCAGCGCGATCGGTCCGAACCGGGGCATGACTGGGCGGGCTATGTCGATCTGGAGGATGTGTACCGGCTCGATCCGATGGCGATGCCGGAGACGGACAAGGCGGGGTTGACCGCGTTGTCGCCAACCGGGCGCGATCATGTTGTCGGGTTGGAGGCGACGCTGTTCAGCGAGACGGTGCGCGCGCCGTGGCGGCTGGACCATATGCTGCTGCCTCGCCTGTACGCATTGGCCGAGCGGGCCTGGGCGCCCGTGCCGGATTGGGTCTTCCTGACCGGGCCCGCGCGCGCGACGGCCTATGATGCGGCATGGTCCACCTTCGCGACACAGGTAGGCACGCGGTTGCTGCCCCGGCTCGATCACGCGCATCCAGGCGTAGCATGGCGCGTGCCCCCGCCCGGCCTCCTAGTGCAGGGCGACCAGGTCCTGGCCAACAGCGCGCTGCCCGGCCTGACGCTACGGTACACGACCGATGGCACCGTGCCGGTCGCCTCCAGCCCAGTATTCGCCTCGCCCATCGCCGCGAAGGGCATCATCCGGGTCGCCGCCTTCTCCGCAAGCGGTCGTGCCAGCCGTTCCTCCGACCTTTCTTTCGCACCGGAGACACCATGAGCGTTCGTTGCACCCTCTCCAGTCTTACCCTGCTTCTGGCGTCCCCGGCCATGGCGGATGCGCAGACGGATCCAGCGGGGCTGGAAGTCTATCGCCAGCAGGATGCGGACCTGATCGCGCGCGGTGCGGCGGCGCATCGAATCGTGTTCATGGGGGATTCGATCACGCAGGGGTGGGACCGCGATCACCAGACGCTGTTCTCCGATCCCGCGCATATCAATCGTGGCATCAGCGGGCAGACGCTGGCCCAGATGCGGCTTCGTTTCGGGCAGGACGTGATTGCGCTTCATCCCGAAACGCTTGTCCTGCTGGGCGGGACCAACGACTTTGCGGGCAATGGCGGCCCGGTGTCCGACCAGGCGGTGCGGGCCGACATCCGCGCCATGGTCGAACAGGCGCGGGCCAGTGGGATTCGGGTGATCCTCGCCTCGATCCTGCCCACCGACCATTATCACTGGGCGCCCGAGATCCGGCCCGCTGCTCGCATCGTCGCGCATAATCGCTGGCTGCGCGACTATGCCGCACGCGAGGGATTGGAGCTTGTCGATTTCTACACGCCGATGGCGACCGGGCAAGGGGCGATGCGGCCGGGATTGAGCGGCGATGGCGTCCATCCCAACGCGGCGGGCTATGCCGTGATGGAACGGGTCCTGTCCCCCGTGATCGGAACGCGCCGGTGAGCGCGGCCGCCGCCCCGCGCTATCGCGCCATCGACGTGCTACGCGGCATGACGGTTGCGCTGATGATCGTCGTCAACATGTCGCTCAGCGAAACCCTGTCCTTCGCGCCGCTGCTGCATTCGGCGTGGGACGGCTTCACCCTGACCGATGCGGTGTTCCCGACATTCCTGTTCGTGGTCGGTGCCTCCCTCGCCTTCACCGCAGAGCGTTATGCCCGCGAGGGCGCGGCGGCTTATGCCCGGCGGATCGGCAATCGCAGCCTGCGCATCTTCCTGTGCGGGTTGGTGGTTTCCAATTTCCCCTTCTTCACGATCGTTCACGGCCATATCGTCGTCCAGCCGGTTGAGACGATCCGCATCATGGGCGTGCTACAGCGTATCGCGTTGGCCTATCTGATTGCGGCGGGACTGCTCTATCGGGTGTCGTGGCGGGGTGTGCTGGCCTATTCTGCGGCCGCGCTGATCGGGGCCGAGCTGGTCGCGCAATTCGGTGGCGACCACAGCCTGACCGGCAATGCGGCGGCGCGCATCGACTATGCCCTGCTGGGCGCGGGACACCTGTATCAGCTCGAGGGCGCGCCGTTCGACCCCGAGGGTTTGCTCGGCACGATCCCGGCGTCGGTCAACCTGCTCGCAGGGTATCTTGCGACCCGCTTCCTGCGCCACCGCGCCGCGATCGGTGCGAACCGAAGCAGCGGAGGAATCGCGACCCGCGACTTGCTGGCGATGACGGGCGTCGGGCTGGCGCTGATGCTCGGCGCACTGATGTTGAAGACCGGCATCCCGATCAACAAGAAGCTATGGTCGATCAGCTATACGCTGTTGACCATCGGTATCGACGTCGTCCTGCTAGCGGCCATGGTGCAGATCGTCGATCGATGGTCGGTACGCGCCGGAACCGCCTATTTCGAGCTTTTCGGCAAGAACGCGCTGGTGGTCTATATGGTCGCCGAGCTGGCGATGAATATGGGGTGGACGCTGCACATCGGCGCCACGCCGCTGCTGCGCTGGGTTTATGATACCGGATTCGCGTGGATTGGCGGCAAGACGGCTTCGCTGGTCTATGCGTTGGTATTCACCCAGGCCTGCTGGATGCTCGCCTGGTTCCTTGATCGGCGACGGATATATGTCCGGCTCTGACGGACGGGGCAGGCAATCGCCGATCTGCCCCCCCTCGGCTTTTCATTGGATCGATTGAAGCGACGGCTTGAAGCAGAGCGCGTCCGAGACAGAGTCCCCAACTCCTGAGAGCCCGACTCATAATTCGATCTTGGCGATGCGGCGTGTCATTCGCCTGATGGAGGCGATGAGGAGCCATGCTTCGGCGGATGCGATGGAGGCCTCCCAGTCCTTGGCGAGGCGGCGGCAT
>NZ_JBCNNI010000039.1:0-36762 GCF_039594485.1 Sphingomonas sp.
GGTGACCCGTCTCCCTTTTTTGCTGGTTCCTGCGCGGAACCCGGGTCACCCTGGTGGGCAACCCGGCGCGGTTGCCCGATTATTCGGCCGCTGCGGCCAGTTCGACCGAGCAGAATTTACGGCCGAGCTTGCCTTCGTGGAACGCGACGCGGCCATCGACGAGCGCGAACAGGGTATGGTCCTTGCCCATGCCCACGTTGCGACCCGGATAGAACTTGGTCCCGCGCTGACGCACGAGGATATTGCCCGCGACGGCTTCCTGGCCGCCGAACTTCTTCACGCCAAGGCGACGGCCGGCCGAATCACGACCGTTGCGCGACGAACCGCCTGCTTTCTTATGTGCCATTGCGATCTACTCCTGGATTTCGTTGGGTGGCGCGGCTGAGATTCAGGCGCCGACCGACACGATCTTCAGGATCGTGTGCTGTTGACGGTGGCCGTTGCGACGGCGATAATTGTGGCGGCGACGCTTCTTGAAGACGATGACCTTGTCGGCCTTCGCCTGGGCGATGATCTCGGCGGCGACCGTGATGCCGTCGACGGCCTTCAGCTCCGAGCCTTCGCCCGCGAGCAGAACGTCACCCAGCGTCACCGACGCGCCGGCTTCGCCTTCGATCTTCTCGACGACGATCTTATCTCCGGCGGCGACGCGATACTGCTTGCCGCCCGTGCGCACGACTGCGAACATGGCTCTTGTCACTTCCCAAATGCATGGCTCCCGCGCGGGAATGCCCACCGGGAAAGAAGGGCCAGCTAGGCAAAGGTGGCCGGATTGTCAACCAAGGATTGCATGTTTTCGCCCCTGGCCATGCCCGGGCGGCTGCCGCCGGGTGGCGCCTGGCCGGAGAAAAGGCGCGATGCCTCAGGCACCTCGCCTGCCGAGGTTTCAGTGCCGGTGTTCGCGCCGCAACAGATAACGACCGTCGGCATAGCCGGTGAACAGTCCGGCGATCGCGGGATGCTCCACCGGTTCATCGCTGTCGTCACGCAAGAGATTCTGCTGGCTGACATAGGCGACATAGGTCGAGTCGGCATTTTCGGCGAGCAGGTGGTAGAAGGGCTGGTCCTTGGCCGGGCGAATCCGCTCTGGAATAGCGTCATACCATTCGTCGCTGTTGGCGAAGACGGGGTCGACGTCGAAGATGACGCCGCGAATGTCGAACATCCGGTGCCGCACGACATCCCCGATCGCGAACCGGGCGGTCGCGACGATGGGCGCCTGTATGTCGAGGCGCGAGGTTGGGGGGAGGGCGTCGATCTGGTTCATAGGGATGATTTAGTGGCTTTGTCGCGTCGCACAAGTTTAGGCGCTTGCATTGCCCAAAAAGCTGATCTAGGAGCGCGCCTCCAATCGATCAGCCCCGAGGGTCCAGCGCCCTTTCGGATCGTCCTCGCGGAGAGGTGGCAGAGTGGTCGAATGCACCGCACTCGAAATGCGGCGTGCCGGCAACGGTACCGAGGGTTCGAATCCCTCCCTCTCCGCCATTGACTGTTAAGTCATTCTGATTTTGGTGACTTTGCTCCTCAACCTGAGTTGAGCGGAGATCTGGGCAAGCTTTACGGCCTTATGTCCACTGCGGCCGCGCCGCCCAATCAATCTTTGATTCGTCGTCGCTTCATTGCCTGCCGGCCGCGCTCAGGCGGATTGAAAGGGCTGTTTGCCAGACTGCGCAACGATCAGATCGCATGCGATTCCAAGTTGGCTTAACATTGTTGGTGCCAGCCCGGATATCTGCTCACGCAGTTCAGTCGAACAAGTACAACATAGCTGCCGACCTCCGCATGGTCAGCCGCTTGACCTAGATTCCAGACGTCTTGGAATCCCCTTTCGATTCTGCCCAGCCGACTCACTCTCTGGATGCTGGTCGGCGTCACGATGCGAGGCGTTGCGGGAAGAGGACATGCCGAGGCGGCATTATCGTACTCTTCCGATCACCTGTCCCGCGCGGATCGCCTGTCCTTCGGCCAGCGTGTCGGCCAGCGTCATGCCCTTGGGCAGGAAGAGGATGATGGTCGAGCCATGTTCGAACCAGCCCATTTCCTCGCCCTTGCCGATCCGCGCCGAACAGGGGGTGCGGCCGGGACCGCGCTCGCGCAGCGTCCGTTCGGTGTCGAGGCAGTGGAGGCGGATGCTTGCGACCAGGATTGCCGCGACCGGTACGATCAGTAGCGGCTGGCCCAGGATCAGTGTCCGCGCCTCGATCACCGCGCGTTCGTTGCGGCAGAACAGTCGCTCGACCCGTTTGAGCGCGATCGGATTCACGTTCCAGCAGTCACCCGACAAATAGGTCACGCCCTCCACCGCCAGGTCGGCGGGGGCATGGAAGCGGTGATACATGCCCGCCGTCAGTCGCAGCGTGACGAACGATCCGTCGCGGAACCGCTCGATCAGATCGGGATCGGTGATCAGGTCGCCCAGACGATAGGGAAAGCCCTTCACCTGATAGAGCCGGTCATCCTCGATGCGGCCATGCGCGCCGACCAGTGCGTCGCATGGCGACGCGATGGTGTCGGGATCGCCGTCAAAGTCACGCGCGCCGTCGCGAAGAGGGCGGACGAAGCCGTCGCGGAGCGACCGGAACCGGGTCGTCCGGGCGTCCGACAGGTCGACGCCCGCGAAGAATTTCCACAGCGCCAGGCTGGGCTTCGCCACCAGCGGGTGCTCGATCCGCGCGATCCGGCCGACCAGTTGAGTCGCGAAGCGACGCGGCAGGCGGTTGGTGATGAGGAAATTGATGTCCTCGTTCAGGAGGAACCGCATGATGGGTCCGCGCATTGTCATGCCTCCGTCATGGGTACGCGGTCAAAGGCCGCATGAACCCGATTCTCACTGGCCTGCTGGCCGTTTCCGCCGGTGCGGTCGCCCTGACGAAAGGGCATCGCCGCCTGACCCTGTCGCGCGCCAAGCATCCCGGCTTGGGCGGGCATGTCCGCATGGCCAAGCGGATCGCCGGGCAGATCCCCTTCTATTCCTATGGCGAGGACCGGTTCTTCCGCGTCGACGAGGCGCCGGACGCGGTCGCGGATCGGCGTCGCGCGGGTTTCGAGCGGCTGGGTACGTTGTTCGCCGAGCGCTTCGCCCAGACGCTGGCGCTGACCAGGGAAACGCGCTCGGGGTTGTCCGACCTGCAATTCACCGGCGCCTATCGCGTGCCGTTCCAGTTTCGCGAAAAGGTCCGCACGACCCTGGCGACCGGGGCCTTCTATCAGCGATCGGAGGGGCCGATCCTGGTCGACCTCGACGGCAATCGGCTGATCGACCTGACCGGCTCCTACGGCGTCAATCTGTTCGGCAACGACTTTTACAAGGCGACCATGGCCGAGGGGGCGGAGATGGTCGCCGATCTGGGCGGGGTGCTGGGCTCGTTTCATCCGGTCGTCGCCGACAATGTCCGCCGTCTGACCGAATTGTCCGGGATGGACGAAGTTTCCTTCCACATGTCCGGGACCGAAGCGGTGATGCAGGCGGTGCGGCTTGCCCGCTATCACACCCGCCGTCCGCGCCTGGTGCGGTTCGCCGGGGCCTATCATGGCTGGTGGGGTGACGTGCAGCCGGGGATCGGCAACCCTGTGCCCGCCGATCGCACCCTGACCCTGGCCGACATGTCCGAACGGACGCTCAAGGTGCTCGCGACGCGCAAGGATATCGCCTGCGTGCTGGTCAATCCGCTCCAGGCGATGCACCCCAATGGCTCGGCCCCTTCGGATGGCCAACTGGTCGATGGAGGGCGCAGGGCGGGGGCGGATCTGCGCGCCTATCGCGCATGGCTGCACCGCCTGGCCGAGACGTGCCGGGCGAACGGCATCGTCCTGATCTTCGACGAGGTGTTCATGGGCTTCCGCCTCGCGAAGGGCGGGATGCCGGAGTATTTCGGCGTTCGGCCTGACCTGATCACCTATGGCAAGACGCTGGGCGGCGGGTTGCCGGTCGGCGTGCTGTGCGGCCCCGCGCATCTGATGAAGCGCTGGCGCGAGGATCGGCCCGTCGACATCTGCTTCGCGCGCGGCACGTTCAACTCGCACCCGATGGTCATGGGGGCGATGAACGCGTTCCTCCGGCGGCTGGACACATCCGAGGTCGCGGCGCTGTACCAGGGGCTGGACGAGCGATGGAATGCGCGGGCCGCGATGTTCAATGCGCGGATGGCGGCGGCGGGGCTGCCGATCTCGGTCGCGCATGTCCAGACGATCTGGACCATCCTCTATTCGGTCGCCTCGCCCTATAACTGGATGCTGCAATATTATCTCCGGGCGCAGGGCTTGGCGTTGAGCTGGGTCGGGACCGGACGACTGATCTTCAGTCTCGACATCGACGACATCCTGTTCGCGGAAATTTGCGACCGCTTCGTTGCAGCGGGACAACAGATGCGTGACGATGGCTGGTGGTGGACTTCCCCCGATGCGCCGAGTGACCTGAAGCTGGCGAACAAGGCGATCCGGCGGCGGATATTGAAGGAGTCGTTGGCGCACCGGCTGGGTCGTTGACCGTCGCCCCGGCGCGGGCCGGGGCCTTTCCCGATGGCGGGATGACGCAAGATATAAAAGAGCGGCGGTCCTTGTCGAACCGCCGCTCCGTCTTGTGCGCGGGCGCGTTACGCCGCCTTCAGATCCTCGAAATCATCGGCGTCGTGCTGTTCCATCCGCTCACCCTTCATCAGGCGGCGCGGCGCGCTGCGGTACATCTTAAAGTCGTTGAACGGGTCGGTGACGATCTTGGTCGCCCAGACGAGCCCGGTTTCCAGGTCGCGTTTCATCCAGAGCTGCAGCACCCGCACGATGATCGCGCTGACGCCCAGGCCCAGCCAGCCGATACCGACATGGCGCAGATAGCCCATGAAACCTTCGGGGCTTTCCAGCGTGCCGAACAAGGTCGGCTGGACCAGCAACACCAGCGGGATCGCGCCCCAGATGCCCATCAGCACATATTTGCGGGCCAGGTTATAGCCGACCTTGATCTCTTCCTTATGTTCGTGGCTGGCCTTGTTCACATGGTCATAGCCCTTGGGCTCGAAGAAGAAGTGCCCGGCCTGGCGGCTGGTCATCGCCACGCCCCAGGCGAGCAGGCTGGCCACGGCGGGATCGATGAACAGCAGGACATAGGCGGTCAGGAAGGTGCAGGCGCTGACGAAGTGCAGGCTCTGGTTGACCAGGCTGTGGTGATAGTAACGATGATCGTCCCACCGCTGTTCGGCGAGCTGCGCGCGAAAACCCGTCATTGACCATGTCCTTGAGGCTGAAACTCGGGCTGAAACACAGGCTGGGGCTGGCGCTTGGCGAAGCGGACCAGCGAGAAATGGCCGAGCGGGGGCAGGGGGCGGCTTTCGGCCAGTTCCACATCGCCGCGCGTCGCGGCCCAGTCGGTATAGCGGCTGAAGGGAAAATCGGTGCGGAAGCCCAGGCGGCTGGTGATCGGCATCAGCGTCTTTTCGATTCGACCGCGAAGCCCGTCGCCCGCGCCGACCCGCGTCGTGATGACGATCTCGCCACCGGGGCGGCAGATGCGGGCGAACTCGTCCAGCGCGCGCTCAGGATTGGGGACGGCGGTGATCACATATTGCGCGACCACCACGTCGAAGCTGTTGTCCGCGAATTGCAGCGCTTCGGCATCGCCATAGGCGATCTGCTCGACATGAGAGAGGTTGCCGCGCTTCACGCGTTCGCGCGCCTTGTCCAGCATGGGTTCGGACAGGTCGACGCCGACGATGCGGTTGCGCGACGAATATTGCGGCAACGAAATGCCGGTGCCCACGCCGACCTCGATGATCCGGCCGCCGATGCGTTCGGCGGCGACGATCGCGGCGGAGCGCCCCTTCCTGAAGACGGGGCCGAAAACCATGTCATAGACCGGCGACCAGCGGTCATAGGCCTTGGTGACGCTGGCGGTACTCATCTGCGTTGCCATCGAAGGGGCATCCCGTTGTGCGACGATGCGACCCCTGTTTGCAGCAGGCGATGACAATTTCACGACATGCGATGTGTTTCATGCGAGAATTTCGCAATAGAGTCGCGAAAATGTCATCGCATTGGCATGATGCTGTCGCAAAAGATGTTTAGGGTTTATTGTGTGGTATTTTGCCAGTTTGCCTGGTGAGTGATTTCGTTACTTGGCAAATGGCAAGGGGCGACATGCTTCCGTGCGCGGAGGTGCGCGCTTTGACCTTATCCAGCGTCAACCGATGCGGGGTGATGGCGCAACCCTGATCGTCCCGCGGGTTCCCGAACCCCGCTCCGCACCCAGGTCGATGGTCGCGCGCCTTCGCTGCTTCCCCAAGTCCCGGCGTGAAGCTAAGTCACTGGCCCCGTTCCTGACTCGAGACCCATGATGCGCCGCGCCGCCTGTCTGTCGCTTTTCCCTTTGATGGCTCTGACGATCGCTGGATGCGGGCAGGGCGTCGGGCGAGGTGCTGACGATAGGCTGGCCGATGCCGATCGACAGGAGCGTGTGCGGCAGGAACAGTCGGCGAAGGAGATGGTCGCCCAGACCGAGGATCAGGTCCGGGTCAAGATGCTGGAACAACGAATCGCGGCGCTGGAGGCGCAGGTCGCGGCGATGCAGGGGGATCGCAAATTGCTCGATGCGCAGCTGGTCGAGCAGCGGCTGAACCAGATCGAGGCACAGAATCTGGCGGTGGCTGGAGCTTCCCCGGCCGGCGGATCGCCCGCGCCTTCGCCCTTGCCGGCTTCGAGTCATAATGGGGGGAAAAGTATACCGGCGCCCAAGCCGGCAGCGACGGCGACACCGCCCGCGCGCAAACCGCTGGTCCTCGACCTGCGATAGCGGCGCGAAGCGGGCGCGTTCGACGCTCCGGCACAGCGGCCGGAGCGCCGGGAAGGGCTTACTTCTTCAGGTGCGCCGAGATGAACTTGTTCATCTCGAACATGGTGCACTTGTCCTTGCCGAACACCTTCTTCAGCTTGTCGTCGGCCAGGATTTCCCGCTTGTTCTCGGGATTCTGCAGGTTGTTGGCCTTGATATAGTCCCACACCTTGCTGATGACCTGGCTGCGCGGCAGCTTCTCGTTGCCGACGATCGCGCCCAGTTCCTCGGACGGCTGTACCGGAGCGTGGATGCCGGTGCCCGTGGTTGCGGTGGCCATGTGTTTCCTTCCTATAATCCTTCTGCGGCCCAGCCATGTCGGCGGGCCGCGCGTGAATCACGCTTTACTCAGCGCGTCCGCCTTGTGCGCTGCCTTTCCGCCATTGTCACTCTCTACTATGTATTGCGGCGCATCCTGCGATGCGCGGACGGTGTGGCCCTTGATGGTCGTGTCGCTCGTCTGCTTCTTGACGACCTTACCCTCGGCGGTGCCGCCATGGCTGTTCCAGGTGACGCGATCGTTCTTTCTAAACTCCGTCATTCCTGCTCTCCCATATAGTGATGCCTATCAATTCCCGAGGCCTTCGCCGGTTGCACCATCGCGTGCCTCGGGGCATCAGAGCGCCATCCAAGGAGACCCAGACCCATGAAGACCCGCGCCGCCGTCGCCTTCGAGGCGAAGAAGCCCCTCGAAATCGTCGAACTCGATCTGGAAGGCCCGAAGGCGGGTGAGGTTCTGGTCGAGATCATGGCGACTGGCATCTGCCACACCGACGCCTATACGCTCGACGGTCTGGACAGCGAGGGCCTGTTCCCCAGCGTGCTGGGCCATGAAGGCTGCGGCATCGTGCGCGAAGTCGGCGCGGGCGTGACCAGCGTGGTGCCGGGCGACCATGTCATCCCGCTCTACACGCCGGAATGCCGCCAGTGTAAGTCGTGCCTGTCGGGCAAGACCAACCTGTGCACCGCGATCCGCGCGACGCAGGGTAAGGGCCTGATGCCCGACGGCACGACCCGCTTCAGCTATAAGGGACAGCCGATCTTCCACTATATGGGCTGCTCGACCTTCTCCAACTTCACCGTGCTCCCTGAGATCGCGGTCGCCAAGATCCGCGAGGACGCGCCGTTCGACACCAGCTGCTATATCGGCTGCGGCGTGACGACGGGCGTGGGCGCGGTGGTCAACACCGCCAAGGTGCAGCCGGGCGAGAATGTCGTCGTCTTCGGCCTGGGCGGCATCGGCCTGAACGTCATCCAGGGCGCCAGGCTGGCGGGCGCGGGCCGGATCATCGGTGTCGACCTCAACCCCGCGCGCGAGGAATGGGGCCGCCAGTTCGGCATGACCCACTTCCTCAACTCCAAGGGGCTGAGCCGCGAGGAGACGATCGCCAAGATCCTCGAACTCACCGATGGCGGTGCCGACTATAGCTTTGACGCGACGGGCAATACCGAGGTGATGCGCACCGCGCTGGAGGCGTGCCACCGCGGCTGGGGCACCTCGATCATCATCGGCGTGGCCGAGGCGGGCAAGGAGATCAGCACGCGGCCGTTCCAGCTGGTGACGGGCCGCAACTGGCGCGGGACCGCGTTCGGCGGCGCGCGCGGGCGGACCGACACGCCCAAGATCGTCGACTGGTACATGAACGGCAAGATCCAGATCGACCCGATGATCACCCACCGCCTGACGCTGGAGGAGATCAACAAGGGCTTCGACCTGATGCACAAGGGCGAAAGCATCCGCAGCGTGGTGATCTTCTGATGTTCAGCCATGTCGTGCTGGGCGCGAACGATATCGACGAGGCCAAGCGTTTCTATGACGCGATCCTGGGCGTGCTGGGCGCGCCCGAGGGGGTGATCGATCCCTGGGGTCGGCTGGTCTACAGCCATAACGGCTCGCGCTTCCTGATCACCCGGCCCCTGAATGGCGAGCCCGCCACGCACGCCAATGGCGGAACACTGGGCTTCGTGGCGGAATCGCCCGAACAGGCCGATGCCTGGCAGGCGGCCGGGGTGGCGCATGGCGGCACCGCGATCGAGGATCCGCCCGGCTATCGCTATCCGCCGGTCGGCAAGATCTATCTGGCCTATCTGCGCGATCCGACCGGCAACAAGCTGTGCGCCCGCTATCTGGTTCCGGCGGCCTGATCCCATTTCTCGAGAGGGGAAAGACATGTACACGCATATCATGGTCGGATCGAACGACGTTGCGCGGTCCAAGACCTTCTACGACGCGGTATTCGGCGCGCTGGGCGGCAAGCCCGGCATGCAGGACCCCAAGGTCGAGCGGGTCATGTATCTGCACAATGGTGCGGTCTTCATCGTGACCCGCCCGATCGATGGCCAGCCCGCCACCCATGCCAATGGCGGCACGATCGGCTTGGGTGCCGTCGATCCTGCTCAGGTCGAGGCAGCCCATGCGGCGGGCGTCGCGAACGGCGGCACCGCGATCGAGGGGCCGGTCGGCGAGCGCGACACCGGCATGGGCAAGGCCTATCTCGGTTATCTGCGCGACCCGGACGGCAACAAGCTTTGCCTGGGTTGCCGCCTGCCTGCCGCATGAGCCAAGCCGACTATATCCTGACGCTGGCGTGCCAGGACCGGGTCGGCATCGTCGCCGCCGTGTCCGGCGCGCTGGCGGGGATCGATGGCTTCATCCTCGACAGCCAGCAATATGCCGATCTGGAGACGGGGCGTTTCTTCCTGCGGATCGTCTTCACCGGCCAGGGCGAGCGTTTCCCCGCCTCGGTCGAGGAGGTGAGGGCGGCGTTTGCCGAACCGGCGACGCGGTTTGGTTTCGACTGGCATGTCGCACCCTCGGGTGAACGCCCCCGGATGCTGATCGCGGTGTCCAAGGGGTCGCATTGCCTGAACGACCTGCTCCATCGCTGGCGGACCAACACGCTGCCGGTCGAAATCGTCGGCGTCGTGTCCAATCATGATTCCCTGCGCCCGCTGGTCGAATGGCACGGCCTGCCCTGGCATCACCTGCCGGTCGGCGATGCCAACCGTGCGGAGCAGGAAGCGGCGATGCTTGCCCTGATCGAGAGCACGGGGGCCGATTACCTCGTCCTCGCCCGCTATATGCAGGTGCTGGGCGAGCGACTGGTGGCGGCGCTGCCGGGGCGGTGCATCAACATCCATCACAGCTTCCTGCCCGGCTTCAAGGGTGCGCAGCCCTATCACCGCGCTCATGCGCGCGGCGTGAAACTGATCGGCGCGACCGCGCATTTCGTGACGGCGGACCTCGATGAAGGGCCGATCATCGAACAGGCGGTGGAGCGTGTCGATCACCGTGCCAGCGTCGACGACCTGATCCGCATCGGCCGCGATATCGAGGCGCAGGTGCTGGCTCGGGCCGTTGCCTGGGTCGGCGAGCGGCGGGTTTTCCTCAATGACAACCGGACGGTGGTGTTCCGATGACGATCGAGACGATTTCGACTTCCAAGGCGCATGGCGGCATCCAGGGCGTCTATGCCCATGACAGCGAGGCGACGGGCACGCGCATGACCTTCTCGGTCTTCGTGCCGGAGCATGAGGCGGGGGAGAAGCTGCCCGTCCTCTGGTATCTGTCGGGGCTGACCTGCACCCATGCCAATGTCACCGACAAGGGCGAGTTCCGGGGACCATGCGCCGCGCATCGCGTGATCTTCATCGCGCCGGACACCTCGCCGCGCGGCGAAGGCGTGGCGAATGACGAGGCCTATGACATGGGGCAGGGTGCGGGCTTCTATGTCGACGCCACGCAGGAACCCTGGGCGAAGCATTTCCAGATGCGCCGCTATATCGAACAGGAACTGCCCGCGCTGATCGCGGAGCATTTCCCCGTAGCCGACATGGACGCGCAAGGGATCACCGGCCATTCGATGGGCGGCCACGGCGCGCTGACCATCGGCCTGCGCAACCCGGATCGCTTCCGCAGCATATCCGCCTTCGCCCCGATCGTCGCGCCGTCCCAGGTGCCCTGGGGGGAAAAGGCGCTGGGTGGCTATCTGGGGCAGGACCGGACGGTGTGGCGACAGGCGGATGCGGTCGCGCTGATCGAGGACGGGGCGCGGGTGCCCGACCTGCTGGTCGACCAGGGCGATGCCGATCAGTTCCTGGCCGAGCAGTTGCGGCCGGAATTGCTGGCCAAGGCCTGCGAGGAGGCGGGGATCGCGCTGACCCTGCGGATGCAGCCGGGCTATGATCACAGCTACAACTTCATCTCGACCTTCATGGCCGACCATGTCGCCTGGGCGGCGGAGCGGCTGCGGCGATAATCCCGCCCCCGTCCCGCTAGGTCCCCAACCCCTTTGTGGCAGGTCGTTTCACTCGCCGCCCGAATTTTGCACCCCGGCAATCGATCCGCTATCGCACCGGCTTTGGCATGAAGGACATGATATGAGCTGCGCCCATGGCGACCCGGAGGATGGCGACCTGATCGGCGAGGACGGCAAGGTCGCGGTTCCCGATCATGTCGCAGAGGCCATCCGCACGCTGATCGCATGGGCGGGCGACAATCCCACGCGCGAGGGGCTGGTCGATACCCCCAGGCGGGTCGCGCGGGCATGGCGGGAATATTGTGCGGGCTATGGCGACGACCCAGCCGTCCACCTGTCGCGCGTGTTCGAGGAGGTCGGCGGCTATGACGAGATCGTGCTGCTGAAGGACATTCCGTTCCAGTCGCATTGCGAGCATCACATGGCGCCGATCATCGGCCGCGCGCATATCGCCTATCTGCCGCGCAATCATGTCGTCGGCATCTCCAAGCTGGCCCGCGTGCTGCACGGCTTTGCCCGCCGCTTGCAGGTCCAGGAACGGCTGACCGCCGAGGTCGCCGACTGCATTTGGGAAAACCTGAAGCCGCTGGGCGTCGCGGTGGTGATCGAGGCGACACATGCCTGCATGACGGCGCGCGGCGTGCGGACGCCGGGTGTCTCGATGGTCACCAGCCGGATGATGGGCGTGTTCCGCGACGATGATCGCAGCCGCAAGGAAGTCCTGTCGCTGATGGGCCTTGATGGATGATGATCCGCACCGTTCTGGTGACCGGGGCGGCCAGGAGGCTGGGCGCTGCGATCGCTCGGCGCCTTGCGGCCGACGGGCATCGGGTGGTGCTGCATTATAACGATTCGCGGGACGAGGCCGAGGCGCTGGCCGCCGAGCTGGACGCGCCGTCTGTCCGGGGCGACCTGTCCGATCCTGCCGATATCGATGCGCTGTTCGCCCGTGCGCGGGATGCGTCGGGTGGCCCGATCGACGGACTGATCAACAGCGCATCGGCCTTCGTCTTCGATCGCCCACCCGATACGGACGCGGCCTTGATGGCGAAGCTCTATGCGATCAATGCCGCGGCCCCCGCGCTGCTCGCCTCGGCGCTGGCGCGGCAGGATGATGTGACGGACGGGGCGGTGGTCGATATCCTCGACCAGAAGCTCGCCAACCCGAATCCTGATTTCTTCGCCTATAGCT
This sequence comes from Sphingomonas sp., assembly GCF_039594485.1. Taxonomy (GTDB): domain Bacteria; phylum Pseudomonadota; class Alphaproteobacteria; order Sphingomonadales; family Sphingomonadaceae; genus Sphingomonas. The sequence goes on from NZ_JBCNNI010000039.1 coordinate 12,269, forward strand.
GCGCCAAGTTCGCGCTGGCGGGGGCGAACATCATGCTCGCCCAGGCCCTGGCCCCGCGCATCGCGGTCAACGCCGTCGCGCCCGGCCTGACCCTGCAAAGCGGCGATCAGTCGGATGAGGAATTCGCCCAGGCCTCGGTCAAGAATCTGCTCGGCCGCCCGATCGGTGCGGATGCGGTGGCGGAGGCGGTATCCTTCCTGCTGACCGCGCGCGAACTTCGCGGGCAGACGCTTTATGTCGATTGCGGCCAGCGCTTTTGCCGCCGTGACGGGGACGTGATGTTCGAGGGACGGCGATGAGCGCGACCTACACCATCCTGCTTGATGATCTGAGGGTTGCGATGCGGCTGGGCATCCACCCGCATGAGACCGAGCCGCAGCCGGTCAGCCTGTCGGTCGCGATGACCGTCTGCTACCCCGCACCGCCCGCCGCCGACCGGATCGACGAGGTGCTGGACTATGACTTTCTGCGCGAGGGCATATGGGCGCTGGCGCAGGGCCCCGGCTTCGCCCTGCAGGAAAGCCTGTGCGAGGCGGTGGCGGCGCTGTGCCTGGCGGATGCGCGCGTGACGGCGGTCACGGTGCGGTCGATGAAGACCGGCATCTACCCCGATGCGCGCGTCGGTTGCGAGATCGTGCGGACGCGCTGATCGCCCGCTCATCGTCACCGTCATCGATTTGCCACGAGACTGTCATCAATCTGTTGCGAATGGCACCGGTCCCGGCCTAAAGGCGCCGCCGAACCGGGTGGGACAAGCATGGCAAACACGTCGAGACCTTATCGGGGCCGTTACCGGGTCGCCGTCGCCATGCTGCTGGCGTGCTGTCCTGTGCCTGCCGCCGCGCAGACGGTGCAGGAATTGCAGCGCCAGATCGATGAACTGAAGGCGCAGATCAAGGCGTTGACCGACGCGCAGAAGGGCATGACGACAGTAGTGCCGGTCGCCCCGGTCCCGTCGATCCCGGCGCAGCCCGTCTCGCCGGCTCCGCAGGTCGCCAATGCCGCCCCCGTCACGGCCGCACCCGCGCCGCAACGCGTGGCGAGCATTCCCAAGCCGCCGTCCGCCCGCGCGCCCTGGTACGAGCGGATGCGCCTGCGCGGCTATACGCAGCTTCGCTACAATGCCGTGCTGGATTCGCAGGAACCGCTGTCCATCACCGGCTCGCGCCTCCGTTCGGTGCACGACAGTTCGATCAACGACGATGGCGGCTTCCTGCTGCGCCGGGTCCGGCTGGTGCTGCAGGGCGACATCACCGATCGGCTGCAACTCTATTTCCAGCATGACTTCGGGACGGCGGTGAACAACCAGTCCAGCGCCGAGCGGCGCGAGAATTTCGGGCAGTTGCGCGACGTCTATGTCGACTGGTTCCTCGATCCCGAACGCCGCCTGCGCCTGCGCTTCGGCCAGTCCAAGGTGCCGTTCGGTTGGGAGAATCTGCAATCCTCGTCCAACCGCCTGCCGCTCGACCGGTCGGATGCGATCAACAGCGGGGTGCCGGGCGAGCGTGATGTCGGGGTCAACGCCTATTATACCCCCGACGCCGTGCAGGTAATCTGGGACCGCCTGACCAGGAACAAGCAGAAGCTGTTCGGCAATTACGGCGCGTTCGGCGTTGCGCTCTATAATGGGCAGGGGACGAACCGCACCGAGCGCAATGACAGCCTGATGAAGGTCGCCATGGCGACCTGGCCCTTTGCGCTCGATGCGCTGGGGCCGCTCTTCCGCGGGCAGGTGCTGGAGATCGGCGGATCGGCGATGTTCAACCGCTTTCGTCCCGAGCTGCGGGGCGGCGGCGTCACGCCGATCGACTATCGTGATGACCGGGTGGCCGTCCATGCCATCCTCTATCCGCAGCCCTTTGGTATCCAGACCGAATGGACCGCCGGCTGGGCTCCGCAATATGACGGCGCATCGGGCGTCATTCGGAACAGCCGGGCGGGCGGCGGCTATGTCCAGTTGATGGCGGATGCGGGCAAGACCCCGATCGGACGGATGATCCCCTATGCCCGGTGGCAACGCTATCGCGGCGGGTGGAAGGCCAATGTCGATGCGCCGCGCCTGGAAACCGACGAATGGGAACTCGGCAGCGAAATCCAGTTGGTCGAGGCGCTGGAACTGACCATCGCCTATGCCCGGATGGAGCGGCGTGAGGCGGATGTCCGGCGGATCGGCCGAGCGACCGGCGACCTGATCCGCACCCAGTTGCAATTCACCTATTGAGGGTCAGTCGCCATCGCTGCCGCCGGCGCTGGTGAAATCGATGCGGATGCGCACCCATTCGCCGACCATGACCTTGCCGCCGATGCGCGGTGCGCGGATGCGGAATTGCCATGCCGCCTCGCGCATTGCCCGCGCGACGCCCGATCCGCGCGGCGATTCGCCCAGGATCTGGCAATTCTCGACGCGATAGTCCGGGATCGTCCGGCATGCGATCAGCGCCCAGCTGCCCGGCGGCGGCGGGCTGTGCAGATAGCCGTTCAGTTCGGCATTGGTGGGGCGGCGCGGATACCATTCCGCATTGTAGAGCCGCTGGCCGCCCGGTCCTTCGCCGGGGCCATAGGCGGAGGCGGTGTCCTGCCCGCGATCGTCGCCGTCGCTCGACCCGACGCCCTTGCCCGAACCCTTGGGCATGGCGGCGATATTGCCCGCGTCGAACAGCGATTTGTCACCCCATTGCCATGGCGTCGGCGCGGAGGTGTCGGCCTTTTTTTCGGTGGGCGGATTGGGGGTGTCGGGCTGTTTCGGGGTGACGGGGGCCTTTGATCCCCCCGCCGCCGCCGGCTTGCGCGTGGGGCTGCGCGTCGCCGGGACGGGCGCCCCCGCCTCCTTGTCCGAGGGGGAGATGGAGAAGGTGCTGAGCGAGGAAGATTTTTCCGGCTCGATCAGCTTGGGCGCGAGGTGGAAGAGCAGCCAGGCGAGCAGCAGATGCGCCAGCACCGTCAGCGTGATCGACGCCCCCCGTTCGCGCAGCGTTTCGCGATAGCGTTCGGGCAGACGGGCCAGGACCGCCATGATGGATGCGCCTCAGGCCGATGGCGCCAGGGCCGTCCCGCTCTCCACGACGGTCTTGGCGGAGAGCGGGACGGTGCGCATGGTGATCAGGCCCGGTTGGCGGCGGACAGCACCGCGCGGACGCTGGCGGTGGCGATGTCGGTGTCGAGCCCGACGCCGAACACGATCCGGCCATCGGCGGTCCGTGCCTCGACATAGGCGGCGGCCTGCGCATCGGCACCGTGGCCGATGGCGTGCTCGTTATAGTCGACGACCTCCAGGATCGGCCCGGTCGTGTCGGCGAGCGCGGCGATCACGCTGGAAATCAGGCCGTTGCCACGACCCGAGATCGACTTTTCCTCGCCGTCCACCTGCACCCGGCCGATAAAGGTCCGCTGACCCGCCGAGCCGCTTTCCTCATAATCGCGCAGCACGAACCGGTCGTCGTCGCGCGGCAGATAGGTCGCCTCAAAGCCCGCCCAGATGTCGGCGGCATTGAGTTCACGGCTGGTGGCGTCGGCCAGCGCCTGGACATGGCGGCTGAAATCGGCCTGGAGCCGCTTGGGCAGCTTCAGCCCCTTGTCCTGCTCGATCACCCAGGCGACGCCGCCCTTGCCCGACTGCGAATTGACGCGGATGACCGCTTCGTAGCTGCGACCCAGATCGGCGGGATCGATGGGCAGATAGGGGACTTCCCACAGATCGTCGTTGCGGGCGGCCTGCGCCGAAAAGCCCTTCTTGATCGCGTCCTGATGACTGCCCGAAAAGGCGGTGAAGACCAGTTCGCCGGCATAGGGCGTGCGCGGATGGACGGGCAGGTTGGTGCAATACTGAACCGTGTTCACCACCTCGTCGATGTCCGACAGGTTCAGCCCCGGATCGACCCCTTGCGTGTACATGTTGAGCGCGACGGTCACGAGGTCGCAATTGCCGGTCCGCTCGCCATTGCCGAGCAGGCAACCCTCGACCCGGTCCGCCCCCGCCATCACGCCCAGTTCGGCCGCCGCGACGCCGGTGCCGCGGTCGTTATGGGTGTGGAGCGAGATGACCACCGAATCGCGGTTGGGGATGTTGCGCCCGAACCATTCGATCTGGTCGGCATAGACATTGGGCGTCGCGCACTCGACGGTGGCGGGCAGGTTCAGGATCAGCGGATGGTCGGGCGTCGGCTTGAGCACGTCCATGACGGCGGCGCAGACCTCGACCGAGAAATCCAGCTCGGCGGTCGAGAAGGTTTCGGGGCTGTATTCGAAGAACCAGTCGGTATCCGGGCGCTTGGCGGCCTCGTCGCGCAGGATCTTGGCACCTTCGACGGCGATCTGGCGAACCTCGTCGCGGGTCATGCCGAACACGATCTTGCGCCAGGCCGGGCTGACCGCATTGTAGAGATGGACGATCGCGGTGCGCGCGCCTTCCAGGCTTTCGAAGCTGCGCTCGATCAGGTCGCGGCGCGACTGGGTCAGAACCTGGATCGTCACATCCTCGGGGATGCGGTCGTCACGGATCAGCCCGGAAATGAAGTCGAACTCGGTCGCCCCCGCGCTCGGGAAGCCGACCTCGATCTCCTTGAGCCCGACCTTGACCAGCAGGTCGAACATCCGCGTCTTCTTCTCGGCGTCCATCGGATCGATCAGCGCCTGATTGCCGTCGCGAAGATCGGTCGACAGCCAGCGCGGGGCTTTCGTGATCGTGCGGTTCGGCCATTGCCGGTCGGGCAGGGCGATGGGGGGGAAGGGGCGGTATTTGGTCGAAGGGTCGCGCAACATGATCGGGTCTTCCAGCATTCTCGGCCGCGTCTGGCCAGAGGCACGGCGGGGATAGGCTTATCGGTTCATTCAGCCCTTAGGGAAGTCGCGCATGGCCACGCCGATCCTCCCCTAAGGGCGGATAAGTCGAAGCGAACGGAGCAGCAGCGCGGCGATCATGATGGCGGGGTTCATGCCGCGTCGGCGCGGCCTTGTCCATATCGAGAATGATGACGTCCGATTGCTTTCCACCGTCATGGCGCGCGTCGGACACAAAAAAAGCGAGGCCGCCTGGGGGAAGCGACCTCGCCTTTCGGATGGGAAGGGTGGTGGGATTACTGAGCGGTGAAGGCCGCGTTGATCGTCAGATCCACGTCGTCACCCACGACGGGGGCATAGGCACCGACGCCGAAGTCCGAACGCTTGATCTTGGCCGTCGCGCGGAAGCCGATGTTCAGCTTCTTCGACATCGGGTTGGTGCCTGCACCGAAGAAGGTGGCGTTCAGCGTGACCGGCTTGGTCTGGTCCTTGATGGTCAGGTTGCCGGTGATGACCGCCTTGGTGCCCATGACCTTGACGCCGGTCGAGACGAAGCGCGCGGTCGGATAGGTCGCGGCGTCGAAAAAGTCCTTCGACTTCAGGTGATGGGCGAAGGGGGCGGCGGTCACCGACAGGTCGTCGATCTTGAAGGTCACGTCGACCTTGGCGGCCTGCGGCTTGGCCGGATCGATGGTCAGCGTGCCTTCCGACGCGCCGAACTGCCCCTCTAGCACCGAGAAGCCCATATGGTTGAGCGACCAGGTGACCTGGGTGTGGGCGGGGTCGACGGCATAGGTGCCCGCGACGACGCGCGATGCGACCGGCGCTCCGGGCATCCCCGCCGGAGCGGTCTGGGCGACGGCGGGAGCGGCGAGGACGAGCGCCATAGCGGCGGGAAGGATGAAACGCATGAGTCAGGAACTCCCTGTTGGACCAAGCTTCTTTGGTCGATGCGCATAACGCACGTCAAAGGCCAAGGTCGCAACGATGCGTTTCCGTTGGGTAGGTCCTCAAACCAATTCCTCCCCTGGAAGGGAAGGTGGCAGGCCATCAGGCCTGACGGAGGGGTGTCCGCCTCTCGAGAGCGGGACACCCCTCCACCATGCTGTTTGGCTTAGTTCTTCGCCTTGTCGACCAGCTTGTTGGCGCCGATCCACGGCATCATCGCGCGCAGTTCGCTGCCGACCTGTTCGATCTGGTGGCGCTTGGCGGCGATGCGGCTGGCCTTCAGCTCGGGCTGGCCGGCGCGGTTGTCGAGCACGAAGTCCTTCACGAAGCGGCCCGACTGGATGTCGGCGAGGACGCGCTTCATTTCCTTCTTGGTCTCTTCGGTGATGATGCGCGGGCCGGTCTTGATGTCGCCATATTCGGCGGTGTTCGAGATCGAGTAGCGCATGTTGGCGATGCCGCCCTCATACATCAGGTCGACGATCAGCTTCAGTTCGTGGAGGCACTCGAAATAGGCCATTTCGGGGGCATAGCCCGCCTCGACCAGCGTCTCGAAGCCCGCCTGGACCAGCGCGGTCGCGCCGCCGCACAGCACCGCCTGCTCGCCGAACAGGTCGGTTTCGCACTCTTCGCGGAAATTGGTCTCGATGATGCCCGAGCGACCGCCGCCGACGCCCGAGGCGTAAGCGAGCGCCACGTCATGCGCGTTGCCGCTGGCGTCCTGATGGATCGCGATCAGGCAGGGCACGCCGCCGCCGCGCACATATTCGCTGCGCACGGTGTGGCCGGGGCCCTTGGGAGCGATCATGATGACGTCGATGTCCGCGGGCGGCTCGATCAGGCCGAAATGCACGTTCAGGCCATGCGCGAAGGCGAGCGCCGCGCCGGGCTTCAGATTGCCCTTCAGGTCGGCGTCATAGATCGCGGCCTGATGCTCGTCGGGGGCCAGGATCATCAGGATGTCGGCCCAGGCGGCCGCTTCCTTGTTCGACATCACCTTGAAGCCGGCGCCTTCCGCCTTGGCGGCCGAAGCCGAACCGGGGCGCAGTGCGATCGCGACATTCTTGACGCCCGAATCGCGCAGATTCTGCGCATGGGCATGGCCCTGCGAGCCGTAACCCAGGATGGCGATGTTCTTCTCGGAGATCAGGTTCAGATCGGCGTCGCGATCGTAATACACACGCATTTGGACTTCCCTTTCGAATGTGTGGGCCGCGTCGGGCCTCATGATGGTCTGGAAATGGAGCGGGGCTCAGGTCGCGTCCTTGCCCCGCGAGATGGCGGCGATGCCGGTGCGGGCGACCTCGACCAGGCCGACCTCGCCCATCAGCTCGACGAACTTGTCGATCTTGGCGATGGTGCCGGTCACCTCGAAGACGAAGCTGCCGATCGTCGCATCGACGACGCGGGCGCGGTAGACCTCGGCGAGGCGCAGCGCCTCGATCCGGCGTTCGCCGGTGCCCACCACCTTCACCAGCGCCAGCTCGCGCTCGACATGGTCGCCCTGCACGGTCAGGTCGGCGACCTTGTGGACAGGGACCAGCCGGTCGAGCTGGGCCATGATCTGCTCCATCACCGGCGGCGAGGCGCTGGTGACGATGGTGATGCGGCTGACGGCCTTGTCGGCGGTGATCTCCGACACGGTCAGGCTTTCGATGTTATAGCCGCGCGCGGTGAACAAACCCGCGATCCGGGCGAGGATGCCCGGTTCGTTGTCGACGATCACCGCCAGCGTGTGGCGTTCCACCTGTTCGGTCTTGATGTGCATTCGGTCGTCATCCCGGCAAAGGCCGGGATCTCCCTGTTTGTCTAACCATGCTTCGTTGAGGCCCCAGCCTTCGCTGGGGCGACGGTCCGATCAGACGAGCGCCTTGGCCTCGTCGTCCATGGTGCCCGATACCTCATTGGCTTGCAGGATCATGTCGGTATGCGCTGCGCCCGACGGGATCATCGGGAAGCAGTTGGCGAGCTTGGCCACGCGGCAGTCGACGATCACCGGCCCGTCATGGTCCAGCATCGCGGCGATGCCGTCCTCAAGCTGATCGCGATGCTCGATCAGGATCCCCTTCCAGCCGTAAGCCTCACCCAGCTTCACGAAGTCGGGCAGCGAGTCCGAATAGCTTTCGGCATAGCGGCTCTCATAGGTCAGTTCCTGCCACTGGCGGACCATGCCCATATATTCGTTGTTCAGGATGAAGATCTTGACCGGCAGGCGATATTGGGTCGCCGTCGCCAGTTCCTGGATGTTCATCTGGATCGAGGCTTCACCGGCGATGTCGATCACCAGCGTCCCCGGATTGCCGAGCTGCGCACCGATCGCGGCGGGCAGGCCGTAACCCATCGTGCCGAGGCCACCCGAAGTCAGCCACTTGTTCGGCTTTTCGAAGCCGAAATGCTGCGCGGCCCACATCTGATGCTGGCCGACCTCGGTGGTGATGATCGGCTGGCGCGCCTTGGTCGCGTCGTACAGCGCCCGGATCGCCCGCTGCGGCATGATCGCGTCGCCGGTCTCCGGGAAGGAGAGGCAGCCGACCGCGCGCCAGCCCGCAATGCGGCGCTGCCACTCAGTCGTATCGGGCTTGGGATGCTGGCGCGACTTCCAGATGCGCACCGCATCCTCCAGCGCGTGGCCGACATCGGCGATGATGGCCAGGTCGACGCGGACATTCTTGTTCACGCTCGACCGGTCGATATCGACATGGACCTTGCGGCTGTTGGGGCTGAACGCATCCAGACGGCCCGTCACGCGGTCGTCGAACCGGCTGCCCAGCGCGACCACCAGATCGGCCTGGTTCATCGCCATATTGGCTTCGTACGTGCCGTGCATCCCCAGCATCCCCAGCCATTGCGGATCGCTGGCCGGGAAGGCGCCCAGACCCATCAGGGTCGAGGTGACGGGCGCGCCGGTGATGCGGGCCAGTTCGCGCAGCAGTTGCGACGCGGCCGGACCCGAATTGATGATGCCGCCGCCGGTATAGAGGATCGGACGTTCCGCCGCGGCAAGCATGTCGACCAGCTGCTGGATCTGGCTCTGGTCGGCCTTCACCTGCGGGCGATAGGTCTTGTGACGGATCGGACCCGGCTTCTGATAGCGGGCGGTGGCGACCTGCACGTCCTTGGGGATGTCGATCACGACCGGACCGGGGCGGCCCGAGGTCGCGATGTGGAACGCCTCATGCACCACCTCGCCCAGACGCGAAGGGTCCTTCACCAGATAATTATGCTTGGAGCAGTGGCGCGTGATGCCGACCGTGTCGGCTTCCTGGAACGCATCGGTGCCGATCAGCGCGGTCGGCACCTGGCCGGTGATGACCACCATCGGGATCGAATCGAGCAGCGCATCGGTGATGCCGGTGACCGCATTGGTCGCGCCGGGGCCGGAGGTGACAAGCACCACGCCGGGCTTGCCGGTCGAGCGGGCATAGCCCTCCGCCGCATGGGTCGCCGCCTGTTCGTGGCGGACCAGAATGTGGCGGATGCGCTTCGACCTAAACATGGCGTCATAGATCGGCAGCACCGCACCACCCGGATAGCCGAAGACGACCTCCACGCCGAGATCGCACAGCGCCTCGACCAGGATATCGGCTCCGCTTTTCTCGGTCATCGTCTTTGTCCTTCTGCGTCCGTGCCCCTGTGTCGGGGCTTGTCGGGAAAGGTGCGGCTACAGGTTTAAAAAGTGCGCGTCAACCGTCAACGGCGCAACAATGTTTCGATTGTGTTGCGGCGCACACGGGCGTCGGTTTCCGAAATCGCGGTCCATCCGGGGCCGGGCTGATGGCGGAACCAGGTAAATTGCCTTTTGGCATAACGCCTTGTCGCCAGAGCGCCCGCCGCCTCCGCATCGGCGCGGGACATGCGGCCTTCAAGCAGCGCGGCCGCTTCCGGCACGCCGATCGCACGGCGGATGGGCGCATCGAGGGGCAGGTCTGGACGGGCCAGCAGGGCGGCGGCTTCATCCAGGCCCTGGTCGAGCATCTCGCCGAAACGCCGGTCGATCCGGGCGTTCAGCCATTCGCGCTCGGGCAGCAGGATGACGGCGGACAGCGCGATATGGTCGCCGATCCCGCCTTCCTTGTGCGCCTGCCATTCATGCAACGGGCGGCTGGTCGAGCGGACCACCTCCAGCGCGCGGGCGACGCGGGTGGTGTCGGCGGGGTTGAGCCGGGCGGCGGCCTGCGGGTCTTCGCGCGACAGGGCCAGGTGGGCATCGGCGACGGGCAGCGCACGGACCTCGGCGCGGATGGCGGGATCGATCTCGGGCACCGGCGCGATGCCGTCGAGCAGGGTGCGCATATAAAGGCCGGTGCCGCCGACCAGGATCGGCAGCGCCCCCGCCGCGACGCTGTCTTCAATCGCCCCGCGCGCCTCCGCTGCCCAGCGTGCCGCGGAATAGCCGGTATCTGCGCCGTCCACATGGCCGAACAGCCGGTGCGGGGCCTGCGCTTCCTCCGCGCCTGAGGGGCGGGCGGTCAGGATCGAGAGGTCGCGATAGACCTGCGCCGAATCGGCATTGATGATCGTGCCGCCAATCGCCTTCGCCAGATCGAGCGCCAATGCGGACTTGCCGCTGGCGGTCGGCCCTGCGATGAGCGCCACCCTGGGTCGGTCAGAGGAGTTCGCCATGTTCATCGCCACGCTGATAGCAGCCAAGGGCCAACTGGCCGATCAGGATTTGTCGACCGCGCGCGGAAAGCTGGAAGCGGCGGGCGCCACCGTCTCCGCCACGCGCTGGATCGATGCGGGCGTGGCCGCGGACCTCGACTTCACCGGCGATCCGCTGGCGGCGCGCGAGGCGCTGGAGGGGCAGTTCGACGCGACGGACGTGGTCGTTCAGCCGGCTGCGAGCCGCGAGAAGCGGCTGCTGGTCGCCGACATGGATTCGACCATGATCACCGTCGAGTGCATCGACGAACTGGCCGATTACGCCGGGATCAAGGAACAGGTCGCCGAAGTCACCGAACGCGCGATGCGTGGTGAACTGGACTTCGCCGCCGCACTGGATGCCCGCGTCGCGCTGCTCGAAGGGTTGGACGAGCGCGTCATCGAACAATGCCTGGCGGAGCGGGTCACGCTGATGGCGGGTGCCCGCGCGCTCGTCCGCACGATGAAGGCGCGCGGTGGTCATGCCATCCTGGTGTCCGGCGGCTTTACCCGCTTCGCCGAGCCGGTCGCCGCCGAGATCGGCTTCGACCGCGCCATCGCCAATGTGCTGGAGATCGCGCATGGCACGCTGACCGGCACCGTGCGCAAGCCCATCGTGGGGTCGGACACCAAGGAAAAGACGCTGGTCGCGGCGCTGGCCGAACTGGGGCTGGACGCCTCGGAAAGCCTGGCGGTGGGCGACGGTGCCAATGATCTGGCGATGATCCGCCGCGCGGGTCTGGGCGTCGCCTATCGTGCCAAGCCGATCGTCGCAGGGGCGGCGGCGGCACGGGTCGATCATGGCGACCTGACCGCGCTCCTTTATGCCCAGGGCATTCCCAGCGCGGAGTGGGGCACGGCCTGACGCGGCGCGGCACCGATCCGGCAACACGGGGCGGCGACCCGGCGGTAAATGGCGCCGCTCATGGTGGAATTCAGGGCGCGACCACGACGCAGGGCTGGCCGGAGCGGCTGCAGGCGGCCTGGGCCTCGCCTCTGCTGGCATAACCGCCCGCCTGTAACCGGGTAACGCCGCCCGCGCTGACATAGAAGGGCTGCGCGCCCGCCAGACGACCGCGCACGCGCTGCCACAGGCTGTCGGCATTGCCGCGATCGCGGAATGCGCCAAGCTGGATACGCCATGCCCCGCCGCCCGTCCGTGGTGCCGGCTTGGGCGTGGCGCGGGTCGGGAGGGCCTTGGCGGTGGCCTTCGGGGCAGGGCGGGGCGAGGGCGTTTCGGCCTGGGGCCGATCCGATGCTCCTTCGGGGGGCAGGGTCGGGCCGCCCGTGCCGGGAACCGGATAGCCGGCACCATAGCCCGGGCTGGCCGGACGAGAGGGAGGGATCGGCACCGGCTGGATCGCCTGCGGCCTGCGCGGCGCGGCGGGCACACTCGCCGTTACGACCGGGGCGGGCGCGGCAGGCGCGGCAGGCGCGGCGGCGAGCTGCGCGCTATATTGCTGCATCAGCCGCGTACCCTGCTGGCGATCGGCCGGGGTGATATACTGGTCCATCTGCGCCAGGGTCTCGGACGCGGATTTCAGCCCGGCCTGCGACGCCAGCGTCATCAGCGCATAGGCGCGCGGATAGTCGCGCGGCACACCGTCACCGTTGAACAGCATCGTGCCCAGCACCAGTTGCGCGCGCGGTTCGCCCCGTGCGACCGACTTTTCGAGCCAGGGCGCCGCCTCGGCCCTCTTTCCCGACTGGAACAGCGCCAGGCCGTAATTGTCGGCGGCGGGGACATGGCCCTGCGCGGCGGCCTTGCGGAACCAGCTTTCGGCCAGCGCCGGGTCCAGGGGGACGCCGCGACCCAGCTTATAGGCCTGCGCCAGGTTGAATTGCGCATCGGCATCGCCCGCGACTGCGGGGCCGCGCCATTCCTCGACCGCCTTGCGATAATCGCCCTTGGCCCAGGCATCGACACCGTCCTTCACATCGGCCAGCGCGGGCATGGCGACCAGACACATGGCGATCGCGGCCAGCGCCGCGCCGACGACCGGGAACCTGCGCATCATCCTTCGTCCTTCCCCGAGACCATCACCCCTCCATCCATGCCCCGCCGGGCCATGCGGGTAAAGCCGGCAAACCAATGGGTGCAGCGGTTTAACCGTTCCTTAGACGGTTGGGGCCTAGCCTGCCCGGCAATCGAGGAAACGGGATCATGCACCCTCCAATGCGCGCCGCGCGTCGAGCCCTGCCGGCCGGGCCTGTTGCCTGGCCCCGTGATGCGACCGCGGCAGTGCGGGCGGTGTGGAGGTGATCCCGATGCGTCTTCCTCTTGCTTCGAACTGGTGACCCTCATGACGACGATCCGCACTTTCCTCACCTGCAGCGTCGGGGCCCTGATCGTTAGCGGCGGCCTGACCGGCTGTACCGTCGGCGAGCGCCGCGCCGCGCGGTTGGACGAAGGAGCGGGCCGGGCAGGGGAGATGCGTGCCACTGCCGCGCTTGCCGACCAGACTCGACGGGCGTTGGCGCAGCGCGACGGCGATGTCGCGGTGTCGCTTGCCGAGCGCCTGGCCAAGGCCGATCCGCATCAGGCGACGTACCGCGCGCTTCTGGGCCAAAGCTATCTTCAGGCCGGTCGCTTCGCCTCCGCGCGCCAGGCCTTTACCGACGCGTTGCAGCTTGATCCCCAGGACGGGCGTTCGGCGCTGAACCTTTCGCTGGCGATGGTCGCCGGGGGGGATGGCGCGGGCGCAAGGGCGATGCTGGAGCGATATGCCGCGCTGATCCCGGCGGCCGATCTGGGGTTGGCCGTCGCGCTTTCCGGGGCACCCATCGACGGCGTCCGCATCCTGACCGCCGCCGCGCGGGAGCCGGGTGCGACCGTCAAGACTCGGCAGAACCTCGCCCTGTCGCTGGCGCTGGCCGGACAATGGGATATGGCACGCATGGCCGCCTCGGCCGACATGGCCCCCGCCGATGTCGAGGTACGGATGCAGGAATGGGCCGATTTTGCCGGAACGGCCAACCCCGCCGCGCAGGTCGCCGCGCTGCTGGGCGTGCGCCCGGTGGCGGATACCGGCCAGCCGCTGACGCTGGCGCTCAACGCCGCACCCTCGGCGGCGGTGGTACAGGACATGGTTCGTGCCCTGCCGCAGCCCGCTGCCCCGGCCGAAACCGCCCCCATTGCGGTCGCCATGGTCCCTGTGGAGCCGGTGGCGGCACCGGCCCGCCCCGAATCGCCGGTCGGCCCGATCCTGTTCGCCGCGCGTCGTGAGGTTGTGCAGCCCCTGCCCGTGACGCCGGAACGCCCCTCGCTAAGGACCGCAAGCGCGCCGGTGTCGAGCGTGCTTCTCGCCCGTCCGCGCGAGGCGCGTCTGGAACGCATGGCGGCGGCACCGGCCAGCGGGTCCATCCTGCTCCGCCGAGCCGAGCAGCGCGGCAAGACCGGGCGGACCGGGCTGACTGAGCGGACCGGCGAATGGAATGTCCAGCTCGGCGCGTTCGGCAAGGAAGAGGGGGCGCAAAGGGCCTGGGCCGCCCTGACCCGCCGCTTCGCCGACCTGGCGGGTTATGTGCCGCAAAGCGGCACCCTGGATCGCCCGGGCGGCCCCCTCTATCGTTTGTCGGTCGGCGGGATGAGCAGGGCCGATGCCGACAGCTTATGCGGCCGTTATCGCGTCGAGGGCGGTTCGTGCTTCGTGCGTCGTCAAGCGGACGATCGCATGGCCCATTGGGCGCGGCCGGGCATCGGGATCGCCTCGCTCTGAGGCGACGTCAGATGGCCTCGCCCGCCGCGCGACCGCTTGCCCAGGCCCATTGGAAATTATAGCCGCCCAGCCAGCCGGTCACATCCACCGCCTCGCCGACGACGTGCAGGCCGGGCACCGCCTTGGCCTCCAGGGTGCGGGACGACAGCCCGGCGGTGGAGACGCCCCCCACCGTTACTTCCGCCTTCGCATAACCCTCGCTGCCATTGGGGTGGAAGGGCCAGTCGGCGAGTTTGGCCGTCGCTGCCGCCAGGGCCTTGTCGGTCGCCGCGCCGAGTTCGCCCGGAAGCGCCAGCCGTTCGGCCAAAGTCTCGGCCAGCCGGTCCGGCAGATGCTGCGCCAGCGCCCGGCGCGGTGACGTGCGCGGGGTGGTCCGCTTGGCGGCGATCAGCCAGTCGGCCGCGCAATCGGGCAGGAAGTCGATCCCGATCGCCTCGCCATGCCGCCAATAGGACGAAATCTGCAGGATCGCCGGGCCGGACAGGCCGCGATGGGTGAACAATGCGGCTTCGCGGAACCGGGTCTTGCCGCACCGCGCGACGACGTCCGATGCGACGCCCGACAGCGACCGGAACAGCGTTTCCTCGCCGCCCAGCGTCAGAGGCACGAGCGCCGGGCGCGGCTCGACCACTTTCAACCCGAACTGCCGGGCGAGATCATAGGCATAGCCGGTCGCTCCCATTTTCGGGATGCTCGGCCCGCCGGTGGCGACGATCAGGCGCGGGGCCTCGAACGCCTTGCCGCCCCGGACGATGCGGAACCTCATGCCGTCATGGCCGACCGAATCGACGGGCAGGCCCAGCAGCATGTCGACCGTACCGCCCGCCCGTACCGCGCCATCGCATTCGTCCAGCAGCATCGCCACGATCTGCCGCGCCGACCCGTCGCAGAATAGCTGCCCCAGCGTCTTTTCATGCCAGGCGATGCCGTGTGCCTCGACCAGCGCCAGGAAGTCGCTGGGGGTGTAGCGACCCAGGGCCGACTTGGCGAAATGCGGATTGGCCGACAGGAAGCGGTCGGGCGTGGTGCCAATATTGGTGAAATTGCACCGCCCGCCGCCGGAGATCAGGATCTTCTTTCCGGCCGCCTCGGCATGATCGACGACGAGGACGCGCCGCCCCCGCTGTCCGGCGGTCGCCGCCGCCATGAGCCCCGCCGCGCCCGCGCCCAGGATGATCGCGTCATAGATTTGCATGATGGGGCTTTAGGGGCTGATTCGCTGAGGTGGAAGCCGCACCCGCCCGGTGCCGCGCCGGTCAGGCGGCCGGGTTCTCCACCGCGACGACCTCCACCGCATCCGCCTTGCCCCCGAACGCGACCGTTTCGCCCGCCATCGCGCCCATCAGCGCGCGGGCGAGCGGCGCGGCATAGGCGATGCGGTCCTGGGCCGGATCGGCCTCGTCATGGCCGACGATGGTCAGCGTGCGGGTCTGGCCGTTCAGCCGGATCGTCACGATGCTTCCAATCCCGACTTCATCCTCGACCGGGGGCGGCGCGAGTTCGGCGGTGGCGGCACGGGTGTTCCAGTAGCGGAGTTCGCGTTGCAGCCGGGTGCGATCGTCCTCCTGCGAGGCCGCGGCCAGGGCAGCCTCGACCTCGGCGACCTTGGCGCGGGTCAGTTCGGCCCCGCGCGGCGTGACCAGATTGGGGCCGGGCGGAATCGGCAGCTCGAACTTGGGTTCGAGATGCTCCTCATCGGATTCGCGGCGAAAGGCGACACTCATCGGGGATCAACGCGCAAGGTCATGACGCGGCTCCATGGCCTTGCGCTCGGTTCACCGCAAGGGGGCGAAGCGCGGCTTGAGGTTTCGCGAAAATCGTGTAAAGGGCCACGCTTTCACGGAACGCAAATATCCACCCGTGCCGCATGGGTGTATCCGCCAGCCGAGTGGGATGGGTCCCTTGGTTAGGCGGTACGCGCTCCTTTTTCTGTTGGAGTCCCCATGCCTTTTTCTGCCCTGCCGCCGGTTCTGTCGGCTGCTCTCTCCGCGCGTGGCTATGCCGCGCCGACCCCCGTCCAGGCCGCCGTCATCGAGGCTGACGCCGCCGGTCGCGACCTGATCGTCTCCGCCCAGACCGGTTCGGGCAAGACCGTCGCCTTCGGCCTGGCCATGGCGAACGAACTTCTCGATGGCGACACGCTGCCCCATGCGGGCGCACCGATGGCGCTGGTCATCGCGCCTACCCGCGAACTGGCGCTGCAGGTCAGCCGCGAGCTGGAATGGCTCTACGCCGGGGCGCGGGCGCGCATCGCCACCTGCGTCGGCGGCATGGACGCCTCGCGCGAGCGCCGGGCGCTCAACCATGGCGCGCATATCGTCGTCGGCACCCCCGGCCGTCTGCGCGACCATCTGGAGCGCGGCGCGCTCGACCTGTCCTCGCTCAAGGCCGTGGTGCTCGACGAGGCGGACGAGATGCTCGACATGGGCTTCCGCGAGGATCTGGAGCAGATCCTGGACGGCACGCCCTCGGAGCGCCGCACGCTGCTCTTCTCGGCCACCATGCCGCGCCCGATCGTACAGCTCGCCAAGCGGTACCAGAACAACGCCAAGCGGATCGAGACGATCAGCGAGGAAAAGGGCCATAGCGACATCGAATATCAGGCGGTGACGGTCGCTCCCGCCGATATCGAGGCGGCGGTGGTCAACCTGCTGCGCCTGCACGAGGCCGAAGTGGCGATCCTCTTCTGTGCCACCCGCGACAATGTCCGCCATCTGCATTCCAGTCTGGTCGAGCGCGGTTTCTCGGCGGTGGCGCTGTCGGGCGAGCATTCGCAGAACGAGCGCAACCATGCGCTCCAGGCGCTGCGTGACGGCCGCGCCCGGGTCTGCGTCGCGACCGACGTGGCGGCGCGCGGCATCGATCTGCCCGGCCTGACGCTCGTCATCCATGTCGAAATCCCCCGCGATGCCGAGGCTTTGCAGCACCGTTCGGGCCGGACCGGCCGCGCCGGACGCAAGGGAACCGCGATCCTGATCGTGCCCTATCCGCGCCGCCGTCGGGTCGAGGGGATGCTGCGTGGGGCGCGCATCGAGGCCGAATGGCGTCGTGCGCCGACGCTGGAGGAAATCCGTGCGCAGGACCGCGAGCGTCTGCTGGCCGCGCTTCTGGCGCCGGTCGAGGTGGACGAGGGCGATCGCGAACTGGCCACCCGCCTGCTCGCCGAGAAATCGCCGGAGGACATCGCCGCCGCTCTGGTCCGCGCGCACCGCGCCGCGCTGCCCCAGGCCGAGGAACTGATCGAAGGCGATGCGCCCGCTCCGCGCGAGCGTCGCGAGGGCTTTGACGACACCGCCTGGTTCCGCATGAGCGTCGGTCGCAGCCAGAATGCCGATCCGCGCTGGCTGTTGCCGCTGATCTGCCGTCGTGGGCACATCACCCGCAACGAGATCGGTGCGATCCGCATCCAGCCGAACGAGACGCTGTTCGAAATCCCGTCGGCGCTGGCATCGCGCTTCATCGCCGCGCTGAAGCGGACCGAGGCGGACCATGCCGAGGACGATATCGCGATCACGCAGGCCGACGGCCCGCCCGCCGGTGGTTCGGGGCATGGTGGGCCACGTCGCGGTCCGGGCGGCAACCGGCCGACGGGCGGCCGCCCCGCTGGCGGCCCCGGCGGCCCGCGCCGCTATTCGCCGCGCCCCACCCAGGGCGGTCCGCGCGGTCCCCGTCGCGGCTAAGCAAAGCCGTGGCCAGCGCAGGATGACATGAGATGGACCCACCCCTCTCCTGTGCGGGAGGGGCTCTCATCGGCTCGACGCAATGTCATCATGACTTAAGCAAAAAGCCCTCCCCGGGATGTCTCGGGGAGGGCTTTTTCTTGGTGCATGCCCTGGCTTGGGGCCGGTGGTCAGAGGATCTCCCGCCCCGCCTTCCACAGCCGCAGCGCCCGGCCCTGGACCGGGAAGCCGTCGAATGGCGTATTGCCGGCCGAGGCAAAGGCGTCGCCGGACACCATCCACGGCGTCTCCGCATCGAACAGCATCAGGTCGGCGGGCTTGCCCGGCTCCAACGTGCCGGTGTCGAGGCCCAGCACCTTCGCCGGATTGGCCGCCAGCAGCGCGAACAGCCGGGGCAGGGTGATCCGTTCGTCGCGGACCAGCATCAGCGCCAGCGGCAGCAGCGTCTCCGCCCCCGCCATGCCGGCATCGGCATCGACGAAGGGCAGGCGTTTCGCTTCCGGCCCGTGCGGGTCGTGGCCCGATCCGATCACATCGACCGTCCCGTCCGTGACCGCCGCCAGGGCCGCCTGCCGGTCGCTTTCGTCGCGGAGCGGCGGCGAGAGGCGGGCAAAGGTGCGGAAATCGGTGATCGCGATATCGGACAGATGGAGGTGCGCGGGCGTGATCCCGCACGTCACCTTGACGCCCCTGCGCTTGGCCGCGCGGATCAGGTCGAAGCCCGCCGCCGTCGTGACCTGGCGGATGTGCAGCCTGGCCCCGGTTTCCTCCGCGAGCATCAGGTCGCGCGCGATCGCCAGCGCTTCGGCGATGGCAGGCGCGGAGGGCAGGCCCAGGCGGCTCGCCGTCTCGCCTTCGGTCGCGACCGCATCGGCGGTCAGACCGCCATCCTCGGCATGAACGATGACGGTCAGGCCCAGATCGCCGGCATAGGCCAGCACACGGTGCATGACGCCCGAATCGGCGATCCAGCCGCGCCCGGTGCCCACCGCCCTGGCCCCGGCCGACACGCACACCGCCATCTCGGCCAGGTCGGTGCCCGCCAGCGAGCGGGTCGCCGCCGCGATCGGATGAATCCAGAGGTCGGGCCGTCCGATCAGTGCGGCACGCTGCACCACGCCCGGATCGTCGAGCACCGGTGACTGGTCGGGCATCAGGCCGACGCGCACGATCCCGCCCGCGCGAAAGGCAGCATTGTCGACCTTGAAGACGCCCAGATCGACGATGCCGGGGGCGAGCCTCTTGCCGCCGCAGTCGATGACCGTCGCACCGTCCGGCACGTCACCGACGCCGGTGATGACACCATTTTCGACCAGCAGCGTCCGGCCCGAAATTTCGCCGCCGACCGGACAGATCAGCGTGGCGTTGGTGAAGGCGGTGACGCTCATGCCCAGCCCTCCAGCTTGCGGGCGCGGCGGGTCAGCACGTCCAGACAGGCCATGCGCACCGCGACGCCCATCGCCACCTGCTCGGTGATCGCCGATTGCGGGCCGTCCGCCACCTCCGAGTCGATCTCGACCCCGCGGTTCATCGGGCCGGGATGCATGACCAGCGCACCCGGTTTGGCGCGCTTGAGGCGTTCGGCGGTCAGGCCGTAGCGCAGGCGGTATTCGCGGGTGGAGGGGATATAGCCGCCCGCCATCCGTTCATTCTGGACGCGCAGCATCATGACGACATCCGCATCCTCGATCGCTTCGTCGAAATCGGTGAAGGGGGTGACGAACATGCGTTCAATGCCCTTGGGCATCAGCGTGGAGGGCGCACACACCCGCACCTCGGCCGCCAGCGCGGTGAGCGCGAGGATGTCCGAGCGCGCGACGCGGCTGTGCAATATGTCGCCGCAGATCACGACTTTCTGCCCCGCCACGCTGCCCCGGCGGCGGCGGATGGTCAGCATGTCGAGCAGCGCCTGGGTCGGGTGCTCGTGCCGCCCGTCGCCCGCGTTCAGCACCGGGCAGTCGACCTTGTCGGCGATCAGGCGGACCGCGCCCGACGCCATGTGGCGGATGACGATGACGTCGGCGCGCATCGCGTTCAGCGTCATCGCCGTGTCGATCAGCGTCTCGCCCTTCTTCACGCTAGACTGGGCGGCGTGCATGTTGACCACGTCCGCGCCCAGCCGCTTGCCCGCAATCTCGAAGGAGAGCAGCGTCCGCGTCGAATTCTCGAAAAAGGCGTTGATCTGGGTGAGGCCCGCCAGCCTTGTGTCCGGCGTGTCGGTCGCGCCGCGATCGAGCCAATGTTCCGCCTCGTCGAGCAGGAACATGATCTCATGCGGTTGAAGGCCGTCGATTCCGGTCAGATGCCGGTGCGGGAAAACGGCGCCACCCTGTATGAGTGTGCCGGGGCGATGATCCGAGGTCTGCATTAAAGCCGCCGGGTAGCGAGCGGCGGCGCGATGGGCAAGCGGGCAGATGGTCCCGGCCCCGATAATCCGGGGCCGGGACGGGACCATTCGCGTCAGAACGCGCCGGACAGGGTGATGAAGCCCATGCGCGGCGGCTGGGCATAGCTGTTCCAGGTCTTGGCGGCTGCACCGACGACCAGTTCGTAAATGCCCTTGCGGTTGGTGACGTTGGTGACGTTGACCGACAGCTTCAGGTTCTTGACCGGCAGCCCGTCGATCTGCGGCAGGGTATAGCCCGCCTGGAGGTTCAGCAGATAGCGGCCGCCGATCCCCTGGTCATTGGTATAGGTGGCGAAGCGTGGCCCGACATAATCGCCGATCGCCTGGATATCGAACGGGCCGTCGTTGATCGTGACCACCGTCTTGTTCAGCCACTTGGCGGTGTTCGGCACATATTTGCCCGCGGTCAGGATGGTGGTGGTCCCGCTGATGTAATTGTCGCGATATTTCGAGCTGTTGTAGGATAGTGCGTTGTAGACCGAGAGATGCGGGCCGAAGTGCAACGTCGCCGCCGCGTCGACGCCGTTGGTCTGGACCCGACCGACATTCTGCAGGATCGACACGCCGCCGATGACCGAGGCGATGACCGGCGTCGCGCTGATCTGAAGCAGGCGATTGTCGAAATCGACATGATAGGCGCTGATCTGCCCCTCGATCGCGGTCAGCGGCCCGAGGTCCAGCGCGTGGTGCGAACGCAGGCCCGCCTCATAGGTCCAGGAGGTTTCGGGCGAGGTATTCGCCTTGATCTGGTCGAACGCCTGCTGGCTGCCCACCGCGAAGGGCGACAGGCCCGCCGCGACCGAGGCCTGGAACTGGCGGACATTCTTCTGGATATGGCCGAACAACTGGTCGTCGCCGGTGATGTCCCAGATCGCGCCGATCGCGGGCAGGAACCACTTCCTGGTGTTCAGCCGCCCCTCGGGATAGCCGGTCGAGGTGCCGGGCAGCGCGCCGGGCAGCGGCTGGGTCGGCACGCGGCCATCGGCGAATTGCAGGCTGGACTTGAAGCCCGCCTCGACCGTCACTGTCGGGGTGACGTGCCAGCGGTCCTGCACATGCGTCTGGATCAGGTCGTATTTGGTGATCGCGGCATATTGGGTCAGGCGGCGCTTGGCGGGATCGGCCCATTCATAGGGCGAGGGCGGATTGTCGATCGGCGCGGCGTACCAGCGGCGGAAGATGGTGTTGCGGTTATGCTCGTACCAGCCGCCCAGTTCGATCTCATGATCGCCCGCATGGATCGCCAGCGTCGAGGTCAGGCCCTTGCGGTCGATGCCATATTCGGTGGTGCGCAGCGCATAGCCCGAGCCACCGAACACATCCTTCAGGTTCTGGCCGGGATAATAGATACGGAACAGGCCCGGCAGACCCGCCGCCGCGATCGGGCCGGTGATCTGCCCCTGGCCCTCGTCATGATGGTAATAGACCTGGTTGGTGAAGGTCACGGCATCGCCGAAGCGGTGTTCGTACTTGATATAGCCCAGATAGTCGGTGCGCTGCGCATCACCGAAATAGTTCATGTAGTTGTTGGGGTTGTTCGAGGGCGGCGCACCATTGGCATCGACATAGGCGAGTGCCGCCTGCCAGTTGGGATAGAGCAGCGAACGATAATAGGGCTCCAGCCCGCCGGCATTGTGCGCGACCGAATCCTGATTGGGCTCGGCCTTGTCCGAGATGTCGAAATAGCCGGTCAGCGTGCCGTTCTCGCCCTTGTGGACGAACTTGGCATTGCCCTGCCACCCGCCCTGGCGCGCATTGAATTCCCAGGCGCGGGCCTTTTGCCGGACGACCGAGAGATAGCCGCTGTTGGTGCCGCCCAGCCCCTCGACCTCGCCGCTGTCGATGCGCAGATAGGTGCGGCTGGCGTCATAGCTGCCCAGCGTCTGGGCGAAGCGGACGCCCAGCGTCGCCGCCGGGTCGCTCGAATAGGTCTCGATCCCGCCGCCCAGATTGCTGGCCGAGGCGGTGCCCAGGTCGGCGGCGCCGGCGGTCAGGCGGACGCGCGCGACATTCTCGCTGATGACCGCGCGTTGCGGCGTCAGGCCGTTGTAATTGCCATAGGACTGGTCGCCCAGCGGCACACCGTCCATCGTGAAGCCGAGCTGGTTCTGGTTGAAGCCATGGACGAACAGCGAGATATTCTGCTCGTTATTGCCCCAGGGGTCGGCCGTCTCGAACTGCACGCCGGGCAGCGTCTGGATCGCCTTGACCGGATTGGCGCCGGGCAACACCTTCTGGATTTCCGTCGCGCCCAGCTCGACCGAGGAGCGGGTGGTGCGATTGGCGGTGACGACGACCTGATCGCCGCTGGCCGGGGTTTCGGCTAGCGTGGTGTCGGGCTGCTGCTGCGCCCAGGCGGGCAGGGCGATGATCGCCGAGCCGAGCAGCAGCATCGATCGCGACAGGGTTGAAAAGCATTGCATGGAACCGGCCCCCCAAAGGCGTGAGATGGAAGGGGGGCGCTAGGCGTCGACCGTTACACCGGGGCGACGGGAATAAGGCCAATCCATGACATATCGGGGTGGTCGGGTGAACTCTCCGGTGAACTACCGGGTGAATTCTTCGTCATGCCATGACGAGCGCGTCGATCGCGGCCTGGAGGATGTGCGCGGCGGCCAGGTTGTCGATCCGTTCGGCGCGTTTGGCGCGGCTCATATCCTGTTCGATCATCGTCCGCTCGACTGCGACCGTCGACCAGCGTTCGTCCCATAGCAGGATCGGTCCAAGGTCCGCGCAGTTGCGGGCAAAGGCGCGGGTCGATTGCGAGCGCGGGCTTTCGCTGCCGTCCAGATTGATCGGCAGGCCGATGACCAGACCCTTCACCCCCTGCTGCGCGATCATCGCGATCAGCGCTTCCTTGTCCTTGGTGAACTTGGTCCGGCGGATGAGCGTTGCGGGACTGGCGAAGCTCCACCCGGCATCGCATAGCGCGGTGCCGATCGTCTTGGTGCCGACGTCCAGCCCGATCAGCCGCCCGCCGGAGGGAAGGGCGGCGCGGAATTCGGTGCGGTCGGTGGTGATCAGGCTCATCGAAAGGCTTTCAAGCGGCGATCCGCATCGGCGCGGACATTCGCCCAGAACAGGCTGTAGTCATAGACGTGATAATTGTTGCCCGGCAGCACATAGGGCCCGACATTGGGCCCGTCGCCGATGCTCAGGATGCCGCGCCCCTCGCATTTGGCGGGCACGCGCCCCGCGACGATCGCGGCGGTCTTCAGGTCGGCGGAGGGGTAGAGGGTGCCAAGATTGGCGGTCGCGGGCGCCTCTCCGCCGGGCGTGCCGGTCAGCGGATTGGTGCACAGCATCGCGGTGCCTTTGCGCGGTGCGCCGGTATAGCCGTTGGTCTGGTCGAACACGTCGAGGATCAGCGACGGGTCGGCGGGCTCGCCGAAGCTCTGCCAGCTCAGGATGCAGCCGGTCTGGTCGGCACGTTCGCAGGCGGGCAGGCCCATGGCGGGCAGGTCGGCGGTCATCGAGATCGGCCAGCCGACGACATAGGCCGCGACGATCCGCCGCTTGAGCGCGGGGGTCTTTGCCACCCGGTCGGTCAACAGGCGCGACAGGTGCAGCGCGCCCTGGCTATGCCCTGCCAGGATCAGTGGACGCCTGGGATCGACCTGGGCGAGAAACGCGGTGAAGGCGGCGTCCACGTCGCGATAGGCCAGGTCGAGGGCCCGTTCGGCATCCTCGATACTGGTCAGAAAGGCTCCGAAGGTCGCCTGGCGATAGCGCGGGGCCCAGATATCGCCCGCCGCGTTGAACGCGCTCGCCTGTCCCCGCAGGAACAGCTCGGCCCGCGCGTTCGTCTCGGGATCGTCGATCGGCGCGTTCCAGTGCGACTTGTTGATGTACGAGGTGGGGTGGATGAAGAAGATGGCGGCCCCGGTGCCCGGGCGACCAGGCTCGTAACCGGCCGGAACCCAGAGGGCAGGGTTGTCGGCGATATCGGGCCGCGCCAGCCACAGTACGCGCCGCTGGTATAGATCGGCCGGAGGGGCTTCCTGCGCCTTAAACGACTCGGAGGGGACCGTCGACCAGCGGAGTAGCTGGTTGCCGAACATCCGATAGGCAAAGGCGGCCGCGATCGTCAGCACGATGAGTGCCGCCACGACATAAAGGAATTTGCGCGCCAAATCGTCACTCCGTTGTGCGGTGCAGCAAAATTGGGCGGCCCGCAATTGCTATCCATGATGCCCCACTTGTCCCCGTTGCAATCGCCGAGATGGCAAAAGCGTTGCGCGAAGCCGCGCGGCGATGCTAGCCGCAAATCCATGTCCGTAGATACCGCAACCGTGAAGAAGATCGCGAGCCTCGCCCGCATCG
>NZ_JBCNNI010000004.1:0-156509 GCF_039594485.1 Sphingomonas sp.
GGCCTCAGAGCTTGCCGGTCAGGTCCGGCACGACGGTAAAGAGGTCGCCGACCAGGCCGATATCGGCGACCTGGAAGATGGGGGCGTCCTCGTCCTTGTTGATCGCGACGATGACCTTGGAGTCCTTCATGCCCGCCAGATGCTGGATCGCGCCCGAGATACCGACCGCTATATAGACTTCGGGGGCGACGATCTTGCCGGTCTGCCCGACCTGATAGTCATTGGGGGCATAGCCCGCATCGACCGCCGCGCGCGAGGCCCCCACCGCCGCGCCCAGCTTGTCGGCGAGCGGATCGATCAGTGCATGGAACTGCTCCTCCGAGCCCAGCGCGCGACCGCCCGAGACGATGATCTTGGCGCTGGTCAGTTCGGGGCGCGCATTCTCGGCCTTTTCCGCGCCGACGAAGCGGGACTTGGCGGCATCGCCCGTGGTCGGGATGGCCTCGACCACGCCCGCGCCGCCCTCGGCCGCTGCCTTCTCAAAGGCGGTGGTGCGCACCGTCAGGACCAGCTTCTTGTCGCTGGTCTTCACCGTTGCGATCGCATTGCCCGCATAGATCGGCCGGGTGAAGCTGTCCGGCCCCTCGACCGACAATATGTCCGAAATCTGCATCACGTCGATCAGCGCGGCGACACGCGGTGCGATGTTCTTGCCCGTGGTGGTCGATGGCGCGAGGAAGGCGTCGTGGCTGTCCATCAGCTTGGCCACCAGCGGCGCGACATTCTCGGCCAGTGCGTTGGCGTACGCCGCGTCGTCGGCGACATGGACCTTGCCCACGCCCGCGATCTTCGCGGCGGCTTGTGCAACTGCATCGACGCCCTGCCCTGCGACGATCAGGTGGACCTCGCCCAGCCTGGCGGCCGCCGTGACGGTCGAAAGCGTGGCATCCTTGACGGACCCGCCGTCATGCTCGACCCATACCAGCGTCTTCACTTGGCCACTCCCAATGCTTTGAGTTTCTCGACCAGTTCATCGACCGAGCCGACCTTGACGCCCGCCTGGCGCTTGCCGGGCTCGGCGACATGGGTGATCGTCAGCCGGGGCGACACGTCGACGCCGTAATCGGCCGCCGTCTTGGTCGCCATCGGCTTGGACTTGGCCTTCATGATGTTGGGCAAGCTCGCATAGCGCGGCTCGTTGAGGCGCAGGTCGGTGGTCACGATCGCAGGCAGGGTGAGGGCCACTGTCTCCAGCCCGCCATCGACCTCGCGGGTGACGTTGGCGGTGTCACCGTCGATCTCGACCTTCGACGCGAACGTCCCCTGTGCCCAGCCGAGCAGACCGGCGAGCATCTGGCCGGTCTGGTTGTTGTCGCCGTCGATCGCCTGCTTGCCCAGGATGACCAGACCGGGCTGTTCCTCCTCGACGACCTTGGCGAGCAGCTTGGCGACGCCCAGCGGCTCAACCGGCTGGTCGGCGGTGATCAGCACCGCCCGGTCCGCGCCCATGGCGAGCGCGGTGCGCAGCGTGTCCGCCGCCTTGGGCTCGCCGATCGAGACGACGACGACCTCGGTCGCCGCCCCCTTCTCCTTCAGCCGGATCGCCTCTTCCACCGCGATCTCGTCAAACGGGTTCATCGACATCTTCACATTCGCCAAGTCGACGCCCGAACCGTCCGCCTTCACACGCGGCTTCACATTGTAATCCAACACCCGCTTCACGGGCACGACGATCTTCATAGCCACTCTCTCAATCAGAAGCTGAAGCGGCCGCCGATCGACGCCACGAACGCCCGCGCATTCTGCACCTGGCCCGACGTCAGGATCGGTGTCACCAATTGCGTGCCGTTATAGGCGGCGGTGCGGCGGTCGATGCTGGCATTGGCGAAGTCGATATAGCTGAACGCCGAATCCAGCGTGAAGCGCGGCGTTACCTTGTACGAACCGCCGACCGAGTAATTCCAGCGATTGGCATCCGGCACGCGGGCATCACGATTGCCGTCCTGCGTTGGGGTGATGCCCCGCTGGACACCGGCACGCAGGGTCAGACGGTCATTGGCGGCATAATCGAAGCCACCCGCCAGCGACCAGCTATTGCGGTAATTCTCGGGGATTGCGGTATTGATCGGCGCACCCAGCCGGATCGAGTCGAAATCCGCCCAGGTGAAACGGACGACCTGCGCGTTCAGGGTCAGCTTGTCGGTGGTGCGGAAACGCCCCGCAACGATGATCTGCGCGGGCGTATAGAATTCCGCCGTCGCGCCATCGATCGTCCGGTTCTGCGGCGACAGGAACTGCCCCTGCAGACCACCGACTTCCAGGCTGCCCTTCAACGTATGCTTGATACGCGACTTGTAGCTGATGCCCACGGTGGCCCAGTCGTTATGAAGCTGAACACCGGCCGTCCAACCCACATCCCAGCCATCACCCTTCAGACGCTGAAAACCATCGGACTGAAGCGGCGACAGGTTGGGCAGGGCGTTGCCCAGTTCGGCCTTCATATATTCGACGTTCAACGCGCCGCCGACGCGAAGCCAGTCGAGCAATGCGATGCCGACCGACGGCTGGATGTCGATCGTGCGCAGTTCGGTCTTAAGCGCGCTATACCGCGCCCAGCTATTGCCGTCATATTCGGTGGTGAAGCTGTAGGGCGAGGTGACCGCCAGGCCGACCGCCACCCGATCGTTCAGCGGAACCGCGATCGCGCCAGAGGGGACGATGCCGCGGTTGATCGGATCGCGCGAAACCGCATTGACTCCGACGGGCCGGGCGGCCTGACCGGGGCGCACGATCAGCGTGCCGGTATCGACCACATCGCCCTTGGGAATGATCGCGGACGCGCCGAGCACCGCCTCGCCGCGCTCCATCCCCGCGATCGCGGCGGGATTCCACCAGAGCGACGAGGCGCCCGTATCGGCGGCCTCACCCGAAAAGGCGCGGCCCTGCCCGCGGGTCGACTGTTCCTGAAGATAAAAGGCCTGGCCATGCGCCGCGCCCGCGAAGGCGAAGGAGGACGACAGGATGGCAGAGGCCAGAAGCGGAGCCCGGAAACGCTTGGTCATGATCTTACTCCCCGAATCTTAGTTTGGATGGCGACGTGGCGCATCAGCGGATGCGGGTCCAGGTCTGCGTCTTGCAAAGCGGCACGAAGACACATCCGCGCACCTTCAGCGTATCCGGCCCCTCGGGGGTCAGCTTGGCGCTATAGGTCTTGCCGTCCTCGGCATTGTAGATGGTGCCGCCGCTCCACGTCGCGCCGTCCTGAGAAAAGCCTTGCAGGATCAGCAGGTTCTTGAGCGGTCGATTGCGCTGCTTGGCATCGCGGTTGTTCTGGTCGGTTAGAGCGGGATTGGTGCGCAGCTTTTCGGAGGTCAGGATACGACCACATACCGAATTGCCGCATTTCTGGATTTCGACCACACCGCCGCGCGTCTGGGTCTGCCACCGGCCGATCACCGCGTCCGCATCGGCGCCCGCTCCGGCCAACGCCATGGCTGTCAGGGTCAACAACATGCCTTCTCTCCTCTCCATGCCCGGTCAGCCGGGAGAAGCGCCGCTTTTCACGATCACTTCCGATATCCCCTATACGTCATTATGATGACGCATAGGATAATGTTTCATGACTATAATGCCGACCGACCGCAATCAAGTGCCGGCCGGCATCGGGTCACCTCAAAATGCCTCCAGCTCCAGCGCCATGGTCGAGCGCTTGCCCGACTTGATCGCCAGGAAGGCCGCCGTCGCCTGGGGCAGGATCCGATCGAAGAAGAAACCGGCGGTGGCGAGCTTGGCGGTATAGAAGGCCGCCTCGTCCGTTCCCTCGGCCAGTTTTCCGGTCGCGATCCGCGCCGACTTCAGGAAACAATGGCCGATCCCGACCAGCCCCAGAAGGCGCAGATAGTCGGTCGCCGCCGCCCCCGCTTCCTCGGGGTCCTTCATCCCCTTCTGCGCGATCATGCCCGTGCTGAGTTGCAGCGCGCCAAAGGCCTGCTGCATGGCCGCGGCCCAGCCCGCAATGGCCTTGTCCTCATGGCGGACCAGCGACTCGACCTGCTCGGACACCGCATGGAAGAAGGGGCGCATATAGCGGCCCATATGCGCAGGCATCTTGCGGCCCACGAGGTCGAGCGCCTGGACGCCGTTGGTGCCCTCATAAATCTGGGCGATGCGGGCGTCGCGGACGAACTGCTCGATGCCATGGTCCCGGATATAGCCATGGCCGCCATGGACCTGCACCGCCATGTTCGCCGCGTCGAAGGCGAGGTCGGTGAACAGCGCCTTCACGACCGGGGTCATCAGCGCCACGAAGTCCGCCGCGCGCGACTTGTCGGCGGGGTCGATCGCATGCGCCTCGGCATCCAGCGCGCGGGCCGCCCATTGGCCCAGCGCCCGGCACCCTTCCGCATAGGCACGCATCGTCATCAGCATCCGGCGCACGTCCGGGTGGACGATGATCGGATCGGCGGGCAGGTCGGGCCGCTTGGCTCCGCCCAGCGCACGGCCCTGCAAACGGTCCTTGGCGTAGGTGACGGCCGACTGGTACGCGATCTCGTTGATGCCCAACCCCTGGATGCCGACCGAGACGCGCTCGGTGTTCATCATGGTGAACATCGCGGCCAGCCCCTTATTCAGCTCGCCCACGACCCAGCCCTTGGAGTCGTTGAACTCCAACTGGCAGGTGGCCGAGGCCTTGAGGCCCATCTTGTGCTCGATCGCCGCGACGCTGACGCCGTTCGCGGGGCCGACCGAACCGTCGTCCTTGGGGAGATATTTGGGCACCAGGAACAGGCTGATCCCCTTCACCCCCTTGGGCGCATCGGGCGTGCGGGCGAGGACGAGGTGGATGACGTTCTCGGTCAGGTCATGGTCGCCCGCCGAGATGAAGATCTTGCCGCCGGTCAGCCGATAAGAACCATCGCCTTGCGGCTCGGCCCGGGTGCGGAGCAGGCCGAGATCGGTGCCGCAATGGGCCTCGGTCAGACACATCGTCCCCGACCATTCGCCCGAGATCATCCTGGGCAGATAGAATTGCTTCAGGTCTTCCGAACCATGGCCCATCAGCGCGGTGGTCGCGCCGTGGGTCAGGCCGGGATAGAGACTGAACGACAGGTTGGTCGCGCAGATCATCTCCTCGACCAGCTTGTTCACCGCCTCGGGCAGCCCCTGCCCGCCATATTCGACCGGCGAGGCAAGCGCGGCCCAGCCGCCCTCGCAGAACTGGCGATAGGCGTCCTTGAACCCGGCGGGGGTGCGGACGACGCCGTTCTCCAGCTTGCAGCCCTCGATGTCGCCGGTGGCATTGAGCGGCAGCAGGACGTCCTGCGTGACACGTGCGGCCTCTTCGAGGATCGCGTCGTAGAGTTCGGGCCCGAATTCCTCCTGGCCCGCAACGGGGCCGAACTCGTCCTCCCCGAACAGTTCGTGGAGGACGAAACGCATGTCGCGCAGCGGCGCGTTATAGACTTGCATGGGATTATCCTCTCCCGATCAATTGCGCAGCGGCTTGCCGGTTTCGAGCATATGCTCGACCCGTGCCTGGGTCCGCGCATCCTTGACGCTTTCCATAAAGGCGGCGCGTTCCAGCTTGAGAAGCTGATCCTCGCTCACCTCGTCGATGATATCGGCCTCGCCGCCGGTGACGATGTTCGCCAGACGGCCGGCAACCACCACGTCATAGGGCGTGGCGACGCCCTTCTTGGCAAAGTCGGCGACCGCCCCGTTGAAGGCGACACGACCGGCCGCGCCCGGCAGGCGGAAGACCGGCTTTTCGGGCGGCTGATAGCCCTCGACCAGGGACAGCGCCTTATGCTTGGCATCGGCCAGCAGGCGGTCGCGGTTCATGGTGATGCCGTCGTCCTTGCGGAGATAGCCCATCTCCTTGGCCAGCGCCGCCGATCGCGACACCTGGGCAGTCGAGATCGTCTCGAACGCCTTCATGACGGCAGGCATCGGCCCCTTGGGCATCTTCGGCGACTTGGCGAGGCGATCGATCAACTCGCCATTGCCACCCCAGCCGGGCACCAGCCCGACGCCGGTTTCGACCAGCCCGATATAGCTTTCGGCATGGGCCTGGATCGCATCGGCATGGAGCAGGATCTCGCACCCCCCGCCCAGCGCCATGCCCGCAGGCGCGGCGACCACCGGGAAAGGCGCATATTTCAACGCCTTGTACGCCTGCTGTCCCGCGACGACCAGCTTGTCGACTTCCCCCCAGGCCGCGATATTCACCGCGAACATGGCGAGGCCGAGATTGGCACCGGCCGAGAAGTTGCTGCCCTCATTATAGATGACCAGCGCCTTATACTGGCTCTTCACCAGCGCGATGGTCTTTTGAAGAAGCGACAGCACCTGCTCGTCGAGCGCGTTCATCTTGGCCGCAAACTCGAACGCCACGACACCGTCGCCAACGTCCCAGGCCGCCGCCGAGCCGTTCTTGAGCAGCGGTTCGGAGCGCAGCTTGATGTCCTCAAGCAGCATAACGCCCTCGGCCCGGACGACATCGGCATAGTCGCCGCCGATCGTCAGATACTGACGCTTGCCGTCGACCACGCGGTAGAAGGGCCGATCGCCCGCCGTCTCCAGCAGCGCAGGCACGGGCTTGTCCTCGGCGCGCAGCCGCTCGGCCAGCTTGCCGGGCCCGAGTCGGTCGATCAGCTCGAACGGACCGAACTTCCAGTTATAGCCCAGCTTCATCGCGTCATCGATCGCGACCACATCGTCCGCTGCCTCGCCGACGAGCCCGGCGGCATAGGACAGGACCGGCCCCAGGATCGCCCAGGCATAGTCGCCGACCTTGCCCGGCGTCGCGACGAGCACGGCCAGATCCTTTTCGGCGCGGGCCGACAGACGCTCGGGCTTCTTCTCGCTACGATACTCGCCGGTCTGGAGGTCGAGCGACTGCTTCGCCTTGCTCCCATCCGGCTTGCGATCGAGGCGGTAGAAGCCGCCCTTGCCCTTGCGGCCCGTGAACCCATCCGCGATCATCTTGTCGATCAGCGGCAGCGGGCGGATCGTGTCGAAATAGGCGTCGCCCTCCGGCAGGGTCGAGGACAGCGACTTGGCGAGCAGCGGCATCAGGTCGATGCCGACCAGATCGAGCAGCCCGAAAATGCCGGTCTTGGGCACGCCCATCGGACGCCCGCCAATCTGGTCCGCCTCCTCGACGGTCAGCCCCTGGTCGAGCGCGGCGTTGAGCGCGATCGCCAGCCAATAGGTGCCGATGCGGTTGGCGATGAAGCCCGGCGTGTCCTTGGCGCGGACAATCCGCTTGCCCATTCGGTGATCGACAAACTGCTCGACCTTGGCGGCGACACCGGCATCGGTGTGCTCCGAGGTCACGATCTCGATCAGCCGCATGTAGCGCGGGGGGTTGAAGAAGTGGGTGATGAGGAAGTCGTTCTTGAACTGCTCCGACCGCCCCTCGACCAGATGGCCGAGCGGGATGGTCGAGGTGTTGGACGACACCGCCGTGCCCGGCCGCTTCAGTTCCTCCAGCCGGGCATAGAGCGCCTGTTTTATGTCCAGCCGCTCGACCACCGCCTCGACGATCCAGTCGCACTCGGCGACCTTATCGAGATGATCCTCGATATTGCCGGTTTCCACCAGCCTGGCGGCGGCGGGCGACATGAAGGGCGCGGGCTCGGTCTTGAGCATCTTCGCCACCGCCCCCTTGGCGATGGCATCACGGTCGGCGCCGTCCTTGGGCACGATGTCGAGCAGCAGGACGGGCACACCGGCATTCGCGACCTGCGCCGCGATGCCAGCCCCCATCACCCCTGCGCCGATCACGCAAACCTTGTTGATCGTGTCAGCCATCATGCACGCTCCAGAACAGTCGCGATGCCCTGCCCGCCGCCGATGCACTGGGTGGCGAGCGCGTACTGGCCGCCGTCACGCGCCAGCAAAGCCGCCGCCTTGCCGACGATGCGCGCGCCGGTTGCACCCAGCGGATGCCCGATCGCGATCGCGCCACCGTCCTTGTTGATCGTGTCTTCCTTCAAGCCCAGATCGCGGATGCAGGCGATCGCCTGGCTGGCAAAGGCCTCGTTGATCTCGACCACGTCGAGGTCACTCGACGCGATGCCCGCCCGCGACAGCGCCTTCTTCGACGACGCGATCGGACCCAGCCCCATCGTCTCGGGCTCGCAGCCCGAAATCGCGACCGACTTGATCCGCGCCAGGATGGTCAGACCATGTTTCTTGGCGAACTCTTCCGACGTGACCAGCACTGCGGCCGCGCCATCGGTCAGCGGCGAGGCGGTGCCCGCGGTAACGGTGCCGTCCTTGTCGAAGGCGGGCTTCAGGCCTGACAACACCTCTTCGGTCGTGTCGGGGCGGATCAGCCCGTCCTCGGTCACATCGCCCGCCTTGGTGTGGATCGGCACAATCTCATCGGCCAGGCGTCCGGCGGAGCGTGCTTCGGCGGCCTTCTTCTGGCTGGCGACCGCGAATTTTTCCTGCTCGGCGCGGGTGATCTGGTACTTCTGCGCGACATTCTCGGCGGTCTGGCCCATGCCCATATAAGCGCCCGGCCGGGCGGCGGCGAGTTCGGGATTGGGCAACGGGTTGTAGCCGCCCATCGGCACCCGGCTCATCGACTCGATGCCGGCGCAGATGAACGCCTCGCCCGCGCCGATCTGGATCTGGCCCATGGCGATATGGATGGCCGACATGGACGACCCGCAGAAGCGGTTGACCGTCATGCCGCCGACCGACAGCGGCAGGTCCGCCAGCAGGCCGATCAGCCGCGCGACGTTCATCCCCTGCTCGCCCTCGGGGAACGCGCAGCCCAGGATGATGTCCTCGATCTCCGCCGCATCGACGCCCGTGCGCTCGATCAGGCCGCGAATCACCTGCGCGGTCAGGTCGTCGGGACGAACCCGTGCGAGCGCGCCCTTGCCAGCCTGGGTGAAGGGAGAGCGGGCATAGCCTGCGATCACGATGTTGGTCATCCAATCCTCTCTTTATGGGCTTGCGGCCTAACGTTAAGGTGCGTTACCTACCCTATACGTCAACACAATAAGCAACTCGACCCCAATCGACAACCGGGTATGGTCGAAAAAAGATACAGGAGAGTGACGCGATGACGATCGGAGCGAACGGGGAAACCGTCAGAGTCGGACTACCGGGTCAGGCGACCGGACGTCCACTGGTCTCGGAGCCCCGACTGCTGACCGACATGTTCGAGACCACGGTACGGCGACATGGCCATCGCCCAGCCATCGACTTCATGGGTCGAATTACACGCTACGAGGAACTCGGCGCGATGGTCGACCGGGCGGCGGCGGGTTTGCAGGCCCTGGGCGTGAAGTCGGGAACGCGGGTCGCGCTCTGCCTGCCCAACATCATCTATTATCCGGTCCTCTACTTCGCGACGCTGAAGGCCGGGGGCATCGTCGTCAACGTCAACCCGCTCTATGTCGAGCGCGAGCTGTGCCATCTGCTGGAGGATTCGGGCGCGGAGATCATCGCGACCTGCGACATCCCCGACATCTATGCCCGTGTGACCCATGCCGCCGAAAAGCTGTCGGTGCGCCACGTCATATCCTGCCCGGTCGCCGATGCCCTGCCGATGATCAAGGGCCTTGCCTATCGCCTGTTCAAGCGGTCGATGATCGCCGCCCCCGGCCCCTCACCCCGCCACCTGACCTTCGCGCAGATGACGAAGCGCGGCGGCACCCTGACCCCGGTATCCGCCAGGCCCGACGATGTGGCGGTGCTGCAATATACCGGCGGCACGACCGGCAGTCCCAAGGCGGCGATGCTGTCCCATGCCAATCTGATTGCCAATGCCGATGGGATGGTGATCCATAACGGCGGCGAGGCGATGGTCGGCGAGGAGCGCATATTGGGCGTCCTGCCGCTGTTCCATGTGTTCGCCCTGACGACGGTGCTGAGCTTCGCGATCCGGGTGGGGGCGGAGATGATCCTGCTCCCCCGGTTCGAGCTGGATCAGGTGCTCAAGACGATCGCGCGCAGCAAGCCCACCTATTTTCCGGCCGTCCCCACCATCTACAACGCGATCGCCGGCGTGGCGGAGGCGCGCAAGGTCGACCTGTCGTCGATCAAAGCGTGCCTCTCGGGCGGCGCGCCGCTTCCCGCCGAGGTGCGCATCGCCTTCGAGACGACGACGGGCGGCAAGCTGGTCGAAGGCTATGGCCTGTCGGAGGCGTCGCCGATCATCACCTGCAATCCGATCATCGGCGAGAACAAGGGCGGATCTGCGGGCCTTCCCTTCCCCGGCACCGTCATCGAGATCCGCGACCGCGACAATCCCGACCGGCTGATGCCCGCCGGCGAAGTCGGCGAGATCTGCGCGCGCGGACCACAGGTCATGTCGGGCTATTGGAACAAGCCCGTCGAGAGCGAGCAGGTGTTCATCGATGGTGCGCTGCGCACCGGCGATGTCGGCTATCTGGACGAGGACGGCTATCTGTTCATCGTCGACCGGATCAAGGATTTGATCCTGTGCAGCGGCTACAACGTCTATCCCCGCGTGATCGAGGAGGCCCTGTACGAACATCCCGCCGTCGCCGAGGCGGTGGTGATCGGCGTACCGGACGCCTATCGTGGCCAGTCGCCCAAGGCGTTCGTCACGCTCGCGCCCGATCATCAGGCCACGCCAGCGGAACTCCGTGCCTTTTTGCAGGACAAGGTCAGCAAGATCGAACTTCCCCGCGAAGTCGAAATCCGCGAAAGCCTGCCCAAGACCCTGATCGGCAAATTGTCGAAAAAGGAACTGGTCGAGGAAGAATTGGCAAAGGCGGCGGCCATGGCGTCGCCGGTGGGGGAACAGGCGAAGTGACCGAGACGGAGGAGTTGCGCGGCATACAGGATGTCGCCAACAGCCTGGGGGTGACGACGCGCACCTTGCGCTTCTACGAGGATCGCGGGCTGATCGAGCCCCGCCGCGTGGGCACCGCGCGCGTCTATTCCAAGCGTGAGACGGCGCGGATGCAGTTGATCCTGCGCGGCAAGCGGCTGGGCTTCTCGCTGCGCGAGATCGAGGAGTTTCTGCGCCTGTACGACGCAGACCCGCAGCATGTCGAACAGATGCGCGTGCTGGCCGAACGGTGCCGGGAGCGGCTGGACGAACTGCGCCAGCAGATGAAGGCGCTGGTCCAGACGGTCGCGGAACTGGAAACGATCGAACGCGAAGCGCACGAACGGATCGCGGCGGCGAGCAACTGACCCGACCCAGCCCGCCCTCGCCGGGGAGGGGACGCGCTCACGCAAAGCGCGATCTCCCTTCCCGGCAAAGCGCAGCGAGGATCAGGAGGTGGCGCGCCAGCCCAGACCCAGCGCCTTTTGCAGCGCGACATAGTCGTTGGTCAGCCCGGCGACCGCCTGCGACAGCGACTGATCGGCGGCAACCCGCTGACGCTCGGCGTCGAGCGTATCGATCAGCGTCGCGGCACCTGCACGGTAACGCTGCTGCATCAGCACCGCCGAGCGATCCGCAGACGCCTTGGCGCGCGCCAGCGTCGCCACCGTGTTGCGTCGCGCACGAAAGCGGGACAGCGCATCCTCCGCATCACGCAGGGCCGACAGCACCACACCGCGATACTGCGCCTCCGCTTCGTCACGCACGCCCTCGGCCTGACCGACCCGGGCATTGGCCCGTCCGAAGTTCAGCACGTTCCACTGCAGCATCGGCGCGCCCAGCGTCACCAGATTGTCGAGATCGGTCAGCGCATCGATCGATGTGCCGCCGATGCCGATGATCCCCATCAGGTTGAGGCGCGGAAACTTGGCCGCTTCCGCCACGCCGATCTTGGCCGTCTGCGCCGCCAGGTTACGCTCGGCCGCGCGGATGTCGGGGCGACGCTGAAGCAGCGCGGTCGGATCACCCACCGCCACCTGTGCGGGCGGCAGCGGCACCTTGCCCGCCGGGCTCAACCGCTGGTCCAGCGTTCCGGGTGCCTCGCCGATCAGGATGGCGAGCGCGTTGAGATAGGTCTCCACCGACGAGGACAGCGGCAGGATCTGCGCATCGGTGCTTTCCACCTGGTTGCGCAGCCGCTCGACCTCGAGTTGCGAGGCGGTGCCGTTGTTGAAACGCTGAAGGGTCAGGTTCAGCGTGTCACGCTGCATCCGCGACGCCTCGCGCGCCAGGATCAGCCGCTGCTGCGCGTCGCGAAGCCCGATATAGGCCTGCGCCACGTCTGCGCTGAGCGAGACCTGCGCATCGGCGACATTCGCCTCGGCCGCCGCCGCCGTGGCGCGGGCGGCCTCGACCGTCCGACGCCGGCCACCAAACAGATCGATCTCCCAACTGGCGTCGAAGCCCAGGTTGAAGAAGTCGACGCTCGTGCCGCCGCCCGAACCACCCGCAGCGCCGCCATTGGCACCACCCTGGCCGCCGCCCTGCCCTTCCCCGCCGCCGCCGAGGTTCAGCGCGGGCAGGTCAGCATGGAGATAGGTGGCGCTGGCATTCGCATTGGGGGCCTGATTGGCACGCTCCAGCCGCAGCGCGGAGCGCGCCTGCTTCAACCGCGCCTGCGCGACCGCGACATTGGGATTGGAGGCCAGCGCCCGCTCCTCCAGCCAGGTCAGCACCGGATCGTTCAGCGTCGTCCACCAGTCCGCGACGGCAGGCGCGGCGGCGGCCACACTGGCATCGGCGCGGGCGAACGTGGCGGGGGGCGTCGCGGACGATCCGATCGCCTGGGGTGGTCCGGCATAGTTCGGCCCGACGGTGCAGGCCCCCAGCAGGAGGAGCGGGATGAGGGAAAGCTTCTTGGCCATCATGAGCCTCAATGCATCGCCACGGGGCCGCCCTTGGGCAGCGGGCGGAGGAACAGGACGAGCGGCATCACCATCAGGATGCCGACGCACAGGATGAAGAACAGGTCGTTATAGGTCATGACCAGCGCCTGTTGCTGAATGGTGTTGCCGATCATGCGATAGGCCGCATCGGTGTCACCAAACTGCTGGGTCAGGCCGGACAGCCATTCCTGGACGGCCTGGGAATTGGCCGACAGGGATTCCGCCAACCGCTGCTGGTGGAGGAAGCTGCGCTGGTCCTGCACGGTCGCGATCCCGGCGAGCGCGAACGAGCCGCCCAGATTGCGCGCCGCGCTGAACAGCCCGGCCGCGTCCCCGGCTTCCGACGGCGGGACCGAGGAGATCGCCGCCTGGTTCAGGAACAACATGCCCAGGATCGTGCCGACCCCGCGCAACAATTGACTGTCGGTGAACGAACTGCCGGTCGAGTCGGCCGTCAGCACGGTATCGATCCCCGCGCTCAGCGCCATGATCCCCAGCCCCAGCCCCACCGCGATGCGGATATCGACCTTCTTGATGAGGATCGGGGTGAACGGCATCATGAGCAGGCTGGGAATACCGCTGAGCAGCACGACCTTGCCCGCCTGGAATGCGTTGTAACCGGCGATCGCGGCCAGGAACTGTGGGATGACATAGGAGGTGCCGTACAGCACCATGCCCAGCACGATCCCCATGATGACGACGCTGCCGAACTGGCGATCGAGCAGCAGCTTCAGGCGGATGACCGGCCGCGACGCGACGAACTGTCCGGCGAACAACAACCCAAAGCCAAAGATCGACAAGATGGTCAGCTCGATGATCTCACGCGATTCGAACCATTGCTCGCGCTGCCCCTCCTCCAGCACGACGGTCAGGCCGCCAAGCCCGAGGGCCAGTCCTGCAATGCCGAGCCAGTCGGCCTTGGCCAGCTCGGACAAATGCGGCTTCTGATGCGGCAATCCGACGAGCAGCAGGGCGACGAGGATCGCACCGACCGGGATGTTCAGGAAGAAGGCATAATGCCAACTGACATTCTCGGTCAGCCAGCCGCCGATCAACGGACCCATCACCGGCCCCAGAATGGCGGTGACGCCGAAAAAGGCGGTGCCGATCGGCTGTTGCTCGCGTGGCAGACGCGTCGCGATGATGGTCAGAGCGGTCGGGATCAGCGCCCCGCCCGTGATCCCCTGCCCCGCGCGCCCGACGATCATCATCGTCAGATTGGTCGACAGGCCGCACACCACCGAAAAGCCGGTGAACAGGATCGAGGCGAGCAGCAGGAAGGTCCGCAGGCCAAGCAACCGCTCCAGCCAGGCGGAGAGAGGGATGATGATGATCTCGGCGACGAGATAGGAGGTCGCGATCCACGTCCCCTCCGTCCCGCTCGCGCCGATCTCACCCTGAATGGTGGGCAGCGCGGAGTTGACGATCGAGATGTCGAGCGTCGCCATCAGCGCGCCGATGCTGCCCGCCGCGACCGCCAGCCATGCGGTCAGGTCGGCCTTCGCCGGAGCGCCGCCCGTCGGCGCGGCCGAACCGGCCGTCATGCCCTTGCCCGATGGACCCTTTGTGGGGGCGGCGGCGGCGCTCACCGGCGCTGCGCCCCCTCCCGCGCTTCGTTATGCTGGTCCTGCTGCTCGGCGATCCGCTTCAGCGCGCCCTTGGCCGAGCGGGTATCGACGATCACCTCGACCGACATGCCCGGCACCATCAGCGCGCGGGTCTGCGCATCGGCATCGACCGCGATGCGGACCGGCACGCGCTGCACGATCTTGGTGAAGTTGCCGGTCGCGTTCTGCGGCGGCAACAGCGAGAATTGCGCGCCCGTGCCCGGCGCGACGCTTTCGACATGCCCCTTGATCTCGACCCCGGGCAGCGCATCGACCTCGATCTTCACCGGCTGGCCGGGACGCATCAGGCCGAGTTGGGTCTCCTTGAAGTTGGCATTGATATAGAGCTGGCTGACCGGCACGATCGCCATGGTCCGGGTGCCCGCCTGGACGAACTGGCCCACACGCACCGTCTTGTTGCCGACCCGCCCGGCGATCGAGGCGCGGATCAGGGTGGAGCCCAGATTGACCTCGGCGGCATCGAGCTGTGCCTGGGCGGCCTGTCCCTGCGACCGGGCCTGACGGACCTGGGCGTTCAATGTGCCGACGCGGCGCTGCGCCGCAGCGAGCGCGGCCGAAGCGCTGGCGACGCGGGCATTGGCCTGACGCGCCTGGTTCTGGAGCTGCGACAGGCGCTCACGGCTTTCCGCACCCGATGCCGCGAGCGGGGTGTAGCGGGTCACTTCCGCCTGCGCGAAAGCGGCGTCGCTCTGCGCGGCGCGAAG
Source organism: Sphingomonas sp. (assembly GCF_039594485.1). Lineage (GTDB taxonomy): Bacteria > Pseudomonadota > Alphaproteobacteria > Sphingomonadales > Sphingomonadaceae > Sphingomonas. Next base: position 15,041 of record NZ_JBCNNI010000004.1, read on the forward strand.
TTCGGCCTGGGCACGGTCGATCGCGGCCTGCTGTTCGCGGATCTGCGCCTGGACGCCCTGCGCATTGGCCTGGGCGACACCGATCTGCGCCTCGATCTGCGCGGTCTGCGCGCGATAGTCGCGGGTGTCGATCTGGAGCAGCGGCTGACCCGCCTGCACATTCTGGTTCTCGGCGACGAACACCTTGTCGACATAGCCCGAAACCTTGGGCGCGACCGTCACCGCGTCCGCCTGGATGAAGGCGTCGTTGGTCGACTGCATATACTGGCCGACGCTTTTATAGTTCGCGTACCAGAACACGCCGCCGATCACGGCGACCGCCGCGACGACCAACAGGATGATGCGAATCCGCCGCTTCTTGGCGGGCGACGCGGCGGCGCTGGCTTCCGTATCGTCCGCTTCGTTCCGCTCTGCGTCCTGCGCTTCATTCACTTGGTTTGCGTCGGCCATCCAGGCCTCCCTGTCGATGGAATCAATAAAACTCGATGGTGCATTTGCTCGCACTTGCACAATAAGGCAAGACCATTTATTGAGCTACCTCATATTATGATCGATCATCAAACCATCGCAACTCGCTATGGCGGCATCTATACGCGCCTGCATCGGTTGCTGGACAGGCGAATGGCGGCGCAGGGAGCCTCCCTGGCGCGCACCAAGATGCTGCATCATATCGCGAACAACGCGCCGGTGCGCGCGGCCGACGTGGCCGAATGGTTCGATCTGGCACCGCGAACGGTGACGCAGGCGATCGACACGATGGAGCGCGACGCGCTGGTCGTGCGGGTTCCCGATCCGGCCGACCGGCGGGCCAAGCGGCTCGATATCACCGACAAGGGCCGCCAGGTCATCCTCCAGACCGAACCGCTGCGGCGGGAACTGATCGAACAGGCCTTCAGCCTGCTGACCGAGGATGATGTCGTTCATTTCGCGCGCATCCTCGACAAGCTGGAACAGGCGATCGAGACACAGGTCGATGGCGGATCGCGCCAAGTCCCTCCGCAATCCGAATCCTCGCCCTGCCCGTGAGCCGCACCTCTCTCAGGGAAGCACGCGGGCCCACCCCTATCGCGTTTCGTGATAGAATTTGAGCGCGGGCGGCGGATCGCTCGGTCGCTCGCCCTGCGCGGTCAGATAGGCGGCGTGCACCGCCGCCCCCAGCGTCCCGGCGCGAAACGGCTTGGCGATGCAACCGATGACCAGCGGATGGCCGCCCCGTTCCGGGCAATTGCCGCTGAGGAAGACCGAAGGGATGCCGCGATGCGCCAGCAGTTGCGCGGCGGTCAGCCCGCTGTCGCCATCGGCCAGCTTCACGTCGCACAGGACCAGGTCGGGACGCTCGGCATCGGCGAGTTCCAGCGCGGACGCCACCGTGTCCGCGATACCGATGACCTGATGGCCGTGCAGCGTCAGCGCGTCCTCGACCAGCATGGCGACCAGCGCCTCGTCCTCGATGATCAGCAGCTTGAGTGGCCGGGATTGCGAAGAATCGGCCTCAGCCCACATCGCGGTGCCCATGTTCGCCGTCATGCGGCATCACCAAGATCAGGCACCCATCACCCTCATTCGTCAACGTCGCGCGCAGTTGATGGCAAAGCCGCGTGACCAGCCGGTTACGTGCGGCCAGGTCGCCATGGCAACCCCATCCCCTGCCCCGAAACGTGATACGCAGCATTTCGTTCCCGCCCTCCGCCACGACGCGCAACGCGATGACAGGCAAGGGCAGCGGCAGTTCCAGGAAGGTGTCGAGCAACAGCGCCGCGGCGACCGCCCGCTCGATGGGGACCGCGACGGGCGCAGGCGCATCGACGATATCCTCGGGGGCCTCGCCACGAAGCTGGCCGATGACATCGTGGAACAGCGCCGCCAGATCGACCAGACCTGGATCGGGGGTGGCGTAGAGCGGTCGATGGGCGCTCGCCAAGACCTGCAATCGCTCCGCCGCGCGCGACAGGGCAAGGCGGGTCGCCGGGTCGGCGGCGGAGCGGACCTCCTGCGAAACCAGACCGATCGCGACCTGCAGGGCATTGCGGACGCGGTGGTTCAACTCGGCCAGCAGGCGCGCCTGCGCCTCCATCCCTTCGCGCAGCGCCTCCTCGATCCGCAGCCGATGCTTGGCCAGCGCGACATAATGGCACAGCAGCAGCAGGAGCCGCCGCTCATCCTCGCCAAAGGGGCTCGTCGCACGGCGCCCGAAGCCCAGCGTACCGAGCAGCTCCTGGCCGTAGAGCAAGGGTATGCACAGATAGACATCGACGCCCAGCGACCGGACGAAGGCGGTCCGCGCCTCGCCGCTTTCCTGGATATCGGTCAGGTGCAGCGGCCGCCGCTCGCGCATCGCCTGGCCGCAGGCGGAGGTTGCGATATCGAGCCCCACCACTTTCGTCCGTTGCGCGCGCGACAGGCCGCCTGACGCCTCCAGCCGGATCGACGTGCCGTCAAGACGGAAGTTCAGATAGATGTCGAGTTGCAGTTCCTCGCGGATCAGCGCGAACAGGGCGTCGATCATCGCGCCGGGGTCATCGGCCGCCATCAGCCGGTCGGTCGCCGCCGCCACCAGCGCAAGATAGCGGCGCGCGACGTCCGGGTCGGCGGTCACCGATCCGATCGCATCGCCGGGCAGCGTCACGGGCGGGTTCAATGGCGGGGAGAAAGCCACGCCGCCCAGATAACGCCGCCGCCCCGCCTATCCAAGAGGAAAGGATGCTGACGATGCGCCAAGCGGACGGACAGCGACCACCGCCCGCCCGCTCGGCCGGGGCGGATCAGCGCTGCGCCACCGCCGATTGGTCGATTGGCACCACCGGCAACCATACCCGGCTGGGATTCGCACCGCCCCGTTCCAGCGTGATCGTCGCCTTGCGATAATCGCCCGCCTTGGCGGTGAAGATGTTGGGCACAAAGGTCTGCGGGTTGCGATCGTAGAGCGGGAACAGGCTGGACTGGACCTGGATCATGATCCGATGCCCCGGCTGGAACACATGGTTCACCGTCGGCAGGCGGAACTTGTATTCCTGCACCTTACCCGCCGGAATGGCGGTGGGGTTGGCAAAGCTGTTGCGATAGCGCCCGCGGAAGATGTCGAGGCTGATCGGCAATTCATAGCCCCCCATCTTCGGATCGACCGCATTTTCGGACGGATAGACGTCGATGACCTTAACGACGAAATCGCCGTCCGTGCCCGTCGTCCGCGCGAACAGGTCGGCGATCGGCGCACCCGACACGCGCACCGCCTTGGTCAGGACCGGCGTGGTGTAGGTGACGACATCGGTACGGCCATCGACATGACGCTGATCGCTGACCAGCCAGTCGCCCCAACGGCCATCGTCGAAATTGACGGGCCGCGACAGATGCGGGACCGGATTGGCGGGATCGGAGACATAGGCATCCTGCCCCGCCCCCGGCTTGTCGAAGCTCAGCCCCTTGTCATCCGCCAGATAGAGCGGGGTCAGCGGCGCGGCGCAGCCGTCCTGGCAGGCGAGCGGCCACTGGGTCAGCTTGTCCCAGTGATTTTCGCCGGTGTTGTAGATCGCCGCGCTCGGCAGGTTCGCCGCCGGTCCGTCCTTCAGATACTGATTGAACAGCGGCAGGACCATGTCCTGGCGGAACTGCTTGGCGGTGTCGCCATTCCACTGGAACGGACCGAGGCTGGAGCCGGTGCGGTTGATCTGGCTGTGCCGCCACGGCCCCATGACGAGGAAATTGTTGCCCAGCTTGCCCTTGGCCTTCAGCGCCTCCCATGAGGTGATCGCGCCGTACATATCCTCCTGGTCCCATAGCCCCTGTTCCCAGATGGTCGGCACATTGGAGGGATTGGCCGCCAGCAGCTTGTCGAGCGCCTGGCCCTGCCAGTAGAAGTCATAGGACGGATGCTGAACGATGCGCTGCCAGAAGGGCAGTTGGTCGTAACCCGACTTCCGAGCCCAGTCATTGGCCGAGCCATAGCGGAAATTCTCGTAATCGTCATAGCCGCCGCTGGACGGCGCCTTGCCCGCGCCCTTGTATCCCGTCTGCGATCCGATCCAGCCGATATTGGCGAGGCGGAAGGCCCCGTAATGGAACCAGTCGTCGCCCATCCAGCCGTCGATCATCGGGCTTTCGGGCGCGGCGACCTTCAGCGCGGGGTGCGGGTTCAGCAACGCCATGACGACGGTGAAGCCCTCATAGGAGGATCCGATCATGCCCACCCGACCGTTCGACTCCGGCAGGTTCGCCTTGTTCACTAGCCAGTCGATCGTGTCATAAGCGTCGGTCGTGTGATCGACCTTCGTGGCGTTCAGCGGACCGATGACGGGGCGGGTGACGACATATTCGCCTTCCGATCCATATTTGCCGCGCACGTCCTGATAGACGCGGATATAGCCCGCCTTGACGAACTCCTCATCGGCCAGCGGCAGCGCCTCGATCATCCGGGTGCTGTTGGACCGCTCGGCCCGGCCCGCCGCGTTATAGGGTGTGCGGGTCAGCACGATCGGCGCATTCACCGCGCCCTTCGGCACGACGATGACGGTGTAGAGCTTCACCCCGTCGCGCATGGGCACCATCACCACCCGCTTGTCATAATCGCGCTCGGCCACGTTCGTCGGCGGCGTGAAGTTCGGCGGGATGTCGCTGACCGTCGAATTGGTCACGACCTTGACCGGCTGGCCGATCGCCGGTGCCTGCTGCGCGGCGGCGGGCGTCAGCGCGGCGAGCCCGCTGGCGGCGAGCAAAAGGTTGCGAAACGTCATGAAAAAGAGGCCCCTCGATCGTGTCTATGCCCCATCGTGCCGCGCTCCTCGCGACGTAGCAACCTGGGGATTGCAATCATGATACAATGTACCATCATCAAGGCAAGATATGGCACGTGCGCATGTTTTGCGTTTCGCGGGCCCGAGCCCTAGAGTCGTTCAACAGATGCCGGACATATGCCGAGATCGGCGTGCCATCGTTCCCGGGGGAGGAAACAACCAAGTGACGACAGTGAAGCGGCGCGGCCCGGCCCATAGCGCGCTGGCACGGGACCTTGGCGTCGCGATCGTGACGGGACGGATCGCGCCAGGCTCGACCCTGCCCGGCGAGGTCGAGATCGCCGAGCAACGCGGCATGTCCCGCTCCGTGGTGCGCGAGGCGCTGCGCATGTTGTCCGCCAAGGGGCTGGTGCTCAGCAAGCCCAAGGCCGGCACGCGGGTCCGCGAACGCCTGGAGTGGAACCTGCTCGACCCCGAATTGCTTGCCTGGATGTTCGAGGGGGAGCCGCCATCCGGGTTCGTGCAGAGCCTGTTCCAACTGCGCCTGATCGTCGAGCCCGCCGCCGCCGAACTGGCCGCGCTGAAGCGCGATACCCGCCAATTGTCACGCATGGGCGCGGCGCTGGAGGCGATGGCGGATCACGGCCTGCATACCGAACAGGGGCGCGCCGCCGACCGATCGTTCCACAATGTCATCCTAGAGGCGACCGGCAACGAATTGCTGATCAGCCTGTCGGGCAGCATCGGGGCGGCGGTTCACTGGACCACGCTCTACAAGCATCGGAGCAGCCGCCTGCCCCGCGATTCGATGCCCGAGCATCGCCAGCTTTTCGCCGCGATCGCCGATGCGGACCCGGCGGCGGCACGCGCCGCGACCGTCACGCTGCTCGAACAGGCGAGGGAGGATACAGAACGCGCGCTGGTACGGTGAGGCGAAGGCTTCGATCGAAACGCGTCTCAGATCGGAACAGGGCAGATCGGCAGGCTGTGGAACGAACCTTTTGAAATTTCGTCCTTATTCGCTAGGTTTGGAGCGAATATTGGGGACGATGGTAATATGAAACAGGCTATTCTCGGCGCGATTGCTGTTCTGGCGACCCTCTCGGCCGCTCCGGCGTTCGCGGACGTCAGTTCGACGTCCTACCTGAACCCGCCCGCCTATGCGTCGGACACCACCCTGATCGACTTCACCAACGGAATTCCATCCGGCTTTTCGCTGAATGGCGGCAGCATTCGGAACGACTCGACCAGCACCGGCTGGTATCAGGGCGCGCTGATGCCGACGGGCGGCAGCGGCAACTATCTGGCGGTCGGCGCGACCTCCGGCACCCAGGCCGTGCTGAAGGCGACCGGCAGCGATAGCGGCTGGGGCAGCGTCAGCCTGCTCTGGGGCACGATCGACTGGTTCAATTCGCTCGACGTACTGGATACGCTGGGCAACACCATCGCGACGATCACCGGCAGCGCGGTCACGTCCCGCGTGACGCCGACCTGGACCGCCAGCGACAATAATCGTTATGTGACCTACACGATCGATCCGAACTCGGGTCGCCAGATCGGGGGGCTACGCTTCAACTCGCTCATCGACTCGTTCGAGATCGACAATATCGCCTTCTCCAATCCGACCTCGGTGCCCGAACCCGGCACGATCGCCCTGTTCACGCTTGGTGTCGTGACGCTGCTCGCCCTGCGCGGCCGCAGGCCGAAGGTCCAGGCGCTCGGCCTGTAGGACATGCCTTCCGTCCCGGCGATCGTCCGAAAGCGGATCGCCGGGACGGACGCCCTCCCGCCCGTTACTCCACCGCCTCGAACACGAAGGCCGTGCCGACGAAATCACCCTTGAGCGGCGCGCGCAGCCCGCGGTTCATCCAATAGGCACCGGACGCGCGCGCCGGCACACCCGCCGGACGCGCACCGCCGTCCAGCATCCGCACCGTATAGATCCGCGCCGGGTCCAGTCCCCGCGCATGGATCGCCGCCGGATTGTCGCGCCACATCGACGAGTGCAGCATCTGGAACAGCACCCCCTGCTGCCTGTCCTGCCCAACATACATGGTGGCCGAGGTCGCATTGTCGCCGGTCGGCGGCTCCAGCCGATAGAGCGCGCCGCGCTGCACCGTCTCGCGGATCGTCTTGTACGCCGCCACCCATTTGCGCGCGGTGGCGAAGTCGCTGTCATTCCACTTGTCGAGATTCGCCCCGATGCCCAGCCCGCCCTGCATCGATGACAGGAATCGATAGTCCAGGCTGGTGACGCGGGTGTTCGCCCAATTGGGACTGTCGGTCACCCAGGCCATCATGACCGCGACCGGATAGGCGCGGGTGAAACCGTCCTGGATGGTCAGCCGGTCGGCGGGATCGGTGTTGTCCGACGGCCAGACCTCATCGGTCAGCCCGATCATGCCCAGATCGACGCGACCGCCGCCACCCGAACATGCCTCGATCTCCAACCCGGGGTGCCGACGCCGCAACTCGGACAGGATGGTATAGAGGTTGCGGACATAATCGACATAGACGCGCTGCTGGTCCGCGACCGGCATTTCGGGCCAGCCCGCCTCGGTCCAGTTGCGGTTATAGTCCCATTTGAGGAAGGCGATGTCGTTCTCGCTCACCAGCTTGTCGAGCACGCCGAGCAGATGGTCGCGGACATCGCCGCGCGCCAGGTTGAGGACAAGCTGATTGCGCCCCTCGGTCCGCGGACGGCCGGGGAAGTTCAGGACCCAGTCGGGATGCGCGCGGTAGAGGTCGCTGTCGACATTGACCATCTCGGGCTCGACCCACAGGCCGAAGTCCATGCCCAGCCCCTTCACCCGGTCGATCAGGGGTTTCAGGCCATGCGGGAATTTGGCGGGATTGACCGTCCAGTCGCCCAGCCCCGCCTTGTCGCTGTTGCGCGCGCCGAACCAGCCGTCATCGACCACGAAGCGCTCCACGCCGATCTTGGCGGCCTTCTCCGCCAGCGCCATCTGCCCCGCCTCGGTCACGTCGAAGGCGGTCGCCTCCCAGCTATTGTAGAGGACCGGGCGCAGCTTTGCCTTCGTCCCGTGCGGCAGGATATTGGCGACCTCGAACTGGTGGAAGGTGCGCGACGCGCCGCCCAGGCCATCGTTCGAATACCCCGCATAAAAGACCGGCGTGTCCAGCGTCTCGCCCGGCTTCAACGTCCAGGAGAAATCATAGGGATTATATCCGCCGGCGATCCGCACCCGGCCCAGATTGTCCGCCGCGACGCTGATCCGAAACGAGCCCGACCAGGCGAGCGCGCCATACCAGACCGGGCCATGCTCCTCGCTGGTCAGTCCTTCGCGGCCGATCGCGAACCAGGGATTGTTGCCATGCCCGGTCGAGCCGCGACGGCTTTCCAGCACGGTTTCGGCTGCTTCGACCGGGACGACCTTCTGCGTCCATTCGGCGGCATGACGGCCGGTCAGATAGTGCAGCCGATAATCATCCCCCACTGGCAGGGAATAGACCGCCGCCGCCAGCTGGTCGACGCGCACGGGCCTGGTGTCGCCGTTTCGCACCCTGGCCGACCGCGCGACGACCCCGGTCGTCGGATCGATGCTATAGGTCAGGGTGACGAACAGCGGGCGACCGATATCGGCCAGCTCGACGGTCAGCGTCTCGCCACTGGCCCTGTGGCTGCGATATTTGAGGACGAGGTCGCGATTGCCGTCGGCGAACAGCGCCTTGACGCCCGGTTCGCTGACCAGCCCCTCGCCCTGCCCCGGAAACTCCTGGAGCGTCACCGAGCCCGCCGGATCGAAACCCGAAAGCTCGCCCGGCGCCTTCAGCACAACCGGATCGCCCGTCTTTACCGGATCGCCGGAGATCAGCGGATCACCGTCCGCCAGCGACGATCCCCAGTAGAGCGGCTGGAGATACCCCTTCTCGTCCACCCCCATCGCATAGGTGACGCCGCCCCCATCGAGGCGAAAGACCTTCGCCCCGACGGGTGCCGTCACCTTCGCCGCCACCGGGCCCGCCAGCGCAGACAACGCCACTCCCGCCAGAATCGCATTCCGCCAGCGCATCAGACTCTCCTACAAACCTTTGCATTAAGTCTGACATAGTGAATGGGTGGCGTGCAAGCGCTTGTTCTAGAAGGCGACCCGGGCCGAGAAACGGACGGTGCGCGGCGCGCCCGGATAGACCCAGACAGGGCTGTACGAACTCATCGCATAATCGACGTCGAACAGGTTGTCCGCCTCGGCCCGCAGGGTCAGGGCCGGGGTGACGCCGATCTCTCCGGCCAGCTTCGCCTTGGTATAGGCGGGCAGTCGCAGGCCGCTCGTGTCGACCGCTCCGGCCCGGTTGCCGACATAGGTCGCCCCCGCCGTCACCGACCAGTCCGTTCCCCATCCGGTCGGATAGCGCCCCACGACCAGCAGCGTCCCAGAATGCTTGGCGACGTTCAGTACGTCGGGCGTGGCGAAGGTCCGGTCATCCGCCCGCGCATCGATATAGGCATAGTTGGCCACGACCTGCCACCGCTTGGCGAGGTTGAGCGACGCGTCCAGTTCGACACCCCGGCTCTTCAGCGACCCGACCGGTGCCAGGAAATTGGGGTCGACCGGATCGTTCGTCAGGATGTTGCGCTTCTCGATATCGAAGAAGGTCGCGGCCACATTGATCCCCGGCCAACGCCCCGCAATACCAAGTTCATAGCCCTTGGCCTCTTCAGGCGCGAAGGCGGCGCCTTGCGGATTGGCGGCATCGGGGCGTCCGCTGCCCGAGTTGAGCAGATAGGACTCTCCCCAATTGGCATGAACCGCCACCGTGTCGGTCAACCGATAGCGCCCGCCGACACGGAACTTCACCGGCTCGCCCGTGGTCCGCGTGACCAGCCCCGTGAGGTTGCGGCGCAGTTGCTGGCGATAGGCGTCGTAGCGAACCCCGCCGGTCAGGGTCAGCCGATCGGTCACATCCCACATGTCCTGTGCATAGATCGCAGCGGAGGCGCGCGTCTCGGTCTGGTCATAGAATGACAGCAGGGGCTGCGCGGTGCCACCATAGACCGGATCGAACACGTCGATCGCATAGGGGTTGGCGGCATTGGGATTGCGACGGCGCAGCAGCTCCAGATAGCGCAGCGTATAGCCCTTCACCCCGATGCTGGGATGATGGACGCCCCAGGCGTCGAAGCGCCCGGCCAATTCGATGCGGGCGGCCAGATCCTCAGACTCGTAACCCCGCTCGCGCCGTTGCCGCCACAGCGTCCGGTTGTTGACCAGGCGCGACTGGTCGCTGGAGAAACCGCGCAACGTGGCATAGCGCCAGACGACGCCGCCGTTGAGTGACCATTCGCCACCCAGCGCCTGTTCGCCGGTGAGCTGCAGCCGGGTGTTGCGCGCGCGGGTCGTGCCGTCGCGCGGTTCGCCGTAATAGCGGTTGCTTGGGATCGCCAGCGCATCGCCGCCGATCGCGGGAACCCCGCGGTCGAACGCCGAGTCGAAGGTGGTGTATTCGGCCAGCGCGGTCAGCTTCGTGCCGGTCGCCGGCTGCCAGGTCAGTGAAGGCGAGACGACGCGCCGCGACGGGTTGGTGAAGTCGCGATAGCCGTCCGAATCCTCGGCCGCGATGACGATCCGCCCGGCCAGCGTGTCCGAAAACGGCCCCGTCACGTCCAGCTCGCCGCGCCGCGTGTTGAACGACCCGTACAGGACCGTGGCGTTGACCGCATTGGTGAAGCGCGGCGTCTTCGACACGATATTGACGCGCCCCGCCGGGTCGATGTCGCCGAACACCGCGCCGGCCGGGCCCTTCAGCACCTCGATCCGCTCGGTCGTGGCGGGATCACGTGGAGGCGCGAGCCCGCGATTGGCGAGGAAGCCGTCGATATAATATTCCGCGCCACCATCGGGCGTGCCGAGGAAACCACGAATGGCGAAATTGTCCAGGAAGCCGCCACGATTATTCTGCTGGCTGATCCCACTGAACAGCTCCAGCGCATCCGACAGGCGATAGGTGCCGCTGGCAACCAGCAGGTCGCGTTCCAACGAGCGGCTCGACTGCGACATGCGGCGGGTCAACAGGTCGGAGCCCAGCGTGGTATCACGCTCCGTTCGCGTACCCAGCACCACGATGTCGCCGTGATCGTCGTCCATCGCCGCATCGGCTGGCGCGCCTGGTGTTCCGGTTTGCGCCGACACCGGCACCGATGCGAAAACGAGCGCGACGAAGGACAGGGACGCCAGACGACGGCGCCCCGACAATTGGTGGATTGACATGATATTCTCCCGTGGAGCGCGCATATCGGGAGACATGACGTGTTACAACATATCACTTTCAGAATTTTGTCATGTGCCCATGCTGCGTGGCGGATGGCTGCGGTGGAGGACGACCGCATGTGACAAAGTGCTGCGCCCGCGAAAGACCATCTTCAAACCGGCCCGGCTTGCCGCTAGGAAAAGGGCAAATCCCTCAGGAGACACCATGAGCAAGCTGCACCTCGTGTTCGGCGGTCGCGTCAGCGATCCGCAGACTCTCGATTTCGTCGATCCCTCGGCCCTCGAAGTCGTCGGTATTTTCCCCGACTATGCCAGCGCCGAAAAGGCCTGGCGCGCCGCGGCGCAGCGGACCGTCGACGATGCCGAGATGCGGTTCGTGGTCGTGCACCTGCACCGGCTGCTGGAGCCGTCGCTGGGTTGATCCGGTCGCCGGGCGAGGTCGGGGCCGTGACCTTGACTTCGCCCGGGCTCAACGGGGCTGAGGCGCGAGCCTATCCCCTCCCTCCGCACCGAGCGACGTCGGAGTGCATGGGATAAGGCCCGCGTCAGGCGTGACGATAGCGCCACAAGAGCAATGGCTTGGCAAAGACCAGCCCGGCGATGAACCCGCCGATATGCGCGGCGACCGCGATCGCACCCATCCCCATGCCCGCATAGCCGATCAGCAACTGGATGCCGATCCACCCCGCCGCCAGCCACAGGACATGGGTAAACTCGGCCGACAGACCGGCCACGCCTTTGGTCGCTCGCCGCCTTCCGAACAGCAACGCATAGGCTCCGACGATGGCGGAGATGGCACCACTCGCGCCGATCATCGGCATCGGCGAATGGGGATCGGGAAAATATTGCGCCAGCGCGGCGGCATAGGCGCCGACCACATAAAGCACGGCGATCCCACGCGGCCCAAGGGCCCGCTCGGTCTGCGCGCCGCAATAGACCAGCATCACCAGATTGAACGCGATATGCGCCAGACCGCCATGGATCAGCGTGGCGGTCAGCGGCGTCAGCAGCGTCGGCACCGCAAAGCCGAAATCGGGGGGCAGCGCCGCCCCCTCGAACCGCAGCGGAATGAACCCGGCGGCCACCGCCGCATCGGGCACCAGGCCGCCCGCGATCAGGATCAGCGACACGACCGCCGTGACGACCGCGATCGTCGTCGTCGCCCGCGCCGCTGCCCAGTTCATCGGATCAGATGAATTCGATCTTGCTGACGAGGTAGTAGCGGTCGCCCGACGGCACCGTCACCTCGACCTCTTCCTCGACCTTGCGCCCGATCAGCGCACGGCCCAGCGGCGAGTTGTAGCTGATCCGGCCGGTCTTGGCATCCGCCTCGGTCTGGCCGACGATCTGATAGGTGACGGGCTTGTCATCCTCGTCGAGCAGCGTCACGGTCGCGCCGAACACGACCTTGTCGCCCGACAGGTCCTTCGGATCGATGATCTGCGCACGGCTCAGCTTGTCCTCGATGTCGGCGATCGACGCCTCGATCTGGCCCTGACGTTCCTTGGCCGCATGATATTCGGCGTTTTCGGACAGGTCGCCATGTGCACGCGCTTCCTCGATCGCGTCGACGATCTGCGGCCGTTCTTCTTTCAGACGCCGCAGGTCCTGGGTGAGCTTGTCATAGCCCTCCTGGAGCATCGGCATCTTTTCGACGGTCGCCATAATCCTAGTCCCCAATTCCATACGCATTCCCGGTACGAACCGCCCTCCCCAACCGGGAGAGCGGTCCGCCAGCACATCATGTTCTCATGTCGGGATCAGTTGTGCGAACGCGAATAGTAGGATTGCAGGGGGCGTACTTCAAGACCACGGCTGCCCGCGGTCGCAATCGCCTTCGCTGCTTCGACGCTGGCGGGCGCCGTGGTGAAGTAGGGAATCTTCTGCCCCAGCGCCGCCTGACGGATCGGCTTGGAGTCCTTCAGGCTCTGCCACCCTTCCGTCGTGTTGAAGATCAGGGTGATGCCGCCGTCCTTGATCCGGTCGACGATATGGGGCCGTCCCTGCGCCACCTTGTTGATCTTCTCGACCGGCACACCGGCGCGATCGAGATAATCGGCGGTGCCGCCCGTCGCCACGATGGCGAACCCGGCCTCGGCCAGCAGCTTGGCGGCGGGGAGGATATGCGGCTTGTCGCTGTCCTTCACGCTGATGAACACCGCGCCTTCGGTCGGCAGGACGGTGCCCGCGCCCAGCTGCGACTTGGCGAAGGCGGTGGTGAAGTCGGGGTCGATGCCCATGACCTCGCCGGTGGACTTCATTTCCGGCGACAGCACCGGATCGACGCCGGGGAAGCGCGCGAAGGGGAAGACCGCTTCCTTGACCGCATAATAATCGATGTGACGATCGATCTGCGGCAGGTCGGCCAGCTTCTCGCCCGCCATGACGCGCGCGGCGATCTTGGCGATGGGCGTGCCGATCGCCTTGGCGACGAAGGGCACGGTGCGGCTGGCGCGCGGGTTGACCTCGATGAGGTAGACCTGACCGTCCTTGACCGCGAACTGGATGTTCATCAGGCCGCGCACGTTCAGGCCACGCGCCAGCGCCTCGGCCTGACGCTCGATCTCGGCGATGATCTCGGCCGACAGGCTGTAGGGCGGCAGCGAGCAGGCCGAGTCGCCCGAATGGACGCCCGCTTCCTCGATATGCTGGAGCACGCCCGCCACGACGACCTGATCGCCGTCGCAGATCGCGTCCACGTCCACCTCGATCGCGTCACGCAGATACTGGTCGATCAGCACCGGCGCGTCGCCCGACACCTGCACCGCCGTCTGGATATAATCCTCGAGCTGCTGCGGGCCATCGACGATCTCCATGGCGCGACCGCCCAGAACGAAGCTGGGGCGCATCAGCACCGGATAGCCGACCCGCTCGGCGACGATCAGCGCTTCCTCACGGCTGCGCGCAATCCCGTTCCTGGGCTGGAGCAGCTTGAGCTTGTCGACCAAAGCGGCGAACTGCTCGCGGTCTTCGGCCAGGTCGATCGCGTCGGGGCTGGTGCCCAGGATCGGGATACCGGCGGCTTCGAGCGCGCGGGCGAGGTTCAGCGGGGTCTGGCCGCCGAACTGCACGATCACGCCGACCAGCTCGCCCTTCGACTTCTCGACATCCAGGATGGCCAGCACGTCCTCGGCGGTCAGCGGCTCGAAATAGAGCCGGTCCGAGGTGTCATAGTCGGTGCTGACCGTTTCCGGGTTGCAGTTGACCATGATCGTCTCATAGCCCGCATCCGCCAGCGCGAAGCAGGCGTGGCAGCAGCAATAGTCGAACTCGATGCCCTGCCCGATCCGGTTCGGACCACCACCCAGGATGACGATCTTCTTGCGGTCGCTGGGCACCGCCTCATCCTCGGGCTCGCCGAAGGTCGGGGCTTCATAGGTCGAGTACATATACGGCGTCTTGGCGTCGAACTCGGCCGCGCAGGTGTCGATCCGCTTGAACACCGGACGCACGCCCAGCTTGTGGCGATGCTCGCGCACTTCCTGCTCGGTGACGCCGCCGGTCATCATCTTGACGACTTCATGGATGAGCCCCGAGCCGCGCGCGATGCCGCGATCCATGCCGCGCAGATTGGCCGATTGCAGCGCCAGATAGGCCAGCCGCTTGTCGGAGAAACCCATCGCCTTCAGACGACGCATCCCCGCCGCGTCCTGCGGCAGGCCGTTCTGCATCACCTCGGCCTCGGCGGCGACGATCTCGGCGATCCGCTCCAGGAACCAGGGATCGTACTTCGCGATCGCATGGACCTCGGCGACGGTGAAGCCTTCGCGCAGCGCCTGCGCGGCGACCAGCAGCCGGTCCGGGGTCGCCTTGGCCAGCGCCGCCTCGATCTCGGCACGGGGTGCCCCCACCAGATGCTCGACATCGTTGAACCCGCTCAGGCCCGTCTCCAGCCCGCGCAGCGCCTTCTGCATCGATTCATGGATGTTGCGGCCGATCGCCATCACCTCGCCGACCGACTTCATCGCGGTCGAGAGATAGGGCTCGGAGCCCTTGAACTTCTCGAAGGCGAAGCGCGGGATCTTGGTGACGACATAGTCGATCGTCGGCTCGAACGAGGCCGGGGTCGCGCCGGTGATGTCGTTCTCGATCTCGTCCAGCGTATAGCCGACCGCCAGCTTCGCCGCGACCTTGGCGATCGGGAAGCCGGTCGCCTTCGACGCCAGCGCCGAGGAGCGCGACACGCGGGGGTTCATCTCGATGACGATCAGGCGGCCGTCCTTGGGATTGACCGCGAACTGCACGTTCGAGCCGCCCGTCTCCACGCCGATCTCACGCAGCACCGCCAGGCTGGCGTTGCGCATGATCTGATATTCCTTGTCGGTCAGGGTCAGCGCGGGCGCGACGGTGATCGAGTCGCCGGTGTGGACGCCCATCGGATCGATATTCTCGATCGAGCAGATGATGATGGAATTGTCGTTGCGATCGCGCACGACCTCCATCTCATATTCCTTCCAACCGAGGAGCGATTCCTCGATCAGCACCTCGGTCGTCGGCGAGGCGTCGAGCCCGGCGCGGACGATCGCGATGAACTCCTCGCGGTTATACGCGACGCCGCCGCCGGTGCCGCCCAGCGTGAAGCTGGGACGGATGATGGCGGGCAGGCCGACCTTCTCCAGCCCCGCCAGCGCCTCCGCCTCGGTATGCGCGATCGCCGAGCGGGCCGATTCCAGCCCGATCTTGTCCATCGCCAGACGGAATTTCTGCCGGTCCTCGGCCTTGTCGATCGCCTCGGCATCGGCGCCGATCATCTGGACGCCGAACTTCTCCAGCGTGCCGTCATGGAACAGCGCCAGCGCGGTGTTCAGCGCGGTCTGGCCGCCCATGGTCGGCAGGACGGCGTCGGGACGCTCCTTCTCGATGATCTTGGCGACGACGGCGGGGGTGATCGGCTCGACATAGGTCGCGTCGGCCAGCTCAGGGTCCGTCATGATTGTCGCCGGGTTCGAATTGACCAGGACGATGCGATAGCCCTCTTCCTTCAGGGCCTTGATCGCCTGCGTGCCCGAATAGTCGAACTCGCACGCCTGACCGATGACGATCGGACCAGCGCCGATGACGAGGATGGAGGAGATGTCGGTGCGTTTTGGCATTACTTTTCTTCCGAAGCTTGTGCGTTGCCGATGAAGCCGTTCTTGTTCATCGGCACGACGGCGCTGACTTTCTTGAGCACGCACTCAATCTTGGCGAAATCGGCATTCGGGCTTCCCCGAAACACGACCTCACGGCCTCTCAACACCAACCAGCTGCGCGGCGCGTGGCACGCGTCAGCCATGGCGTTCAGGTCAGCCTTACTCACCTGACGCTGGGGCCGGGTCGGTTGCGCCGCGACCTGCAAGGCAAGTGCGAGCAGCACGCTCATTTCCGAAGCGACCCCACAAACCGCTCGAACAGATAGAAGCTGTCCTGCGGCCCCGGCGAGGCTTCGGGGTGGTACTGGACCGAGAAGGCCGGGCGGTCGGTCAGTTCCAGACCCGCGTTCGACCCGTCGAACAGCGATACATGCGTCTCGCGCGCGTTCGCGGGCAGCGTCTCACGCTCGACCGCGAAGCCGTGGTTCATGCTGGTGATCTCGACCAGACCGTCGGACAGGCGCTTGACCGGGTGGTTTGCGCCGCGATGGCCCTGGTGCATCTTGGTGGTCTTGGCGCCGACCGCCAGACCCAGAAGCTGGTGGCCCAGGCAGATGCCGAACAGCGGCTTGCCGGTATCGAGCAGCTGGCGGATCACCGGCACGGCGTATTCGCCCGTCGCCGCCGGATCGCCGGGGCCGTTGGACAGGAAGATGCCGTCCGGGTTCAGCGCCATCACATCCTCGAACGAGGCGGTGGCGGGGACCACCGACACCTTCGCCCCGGCCTGGACCAGGTTGCGGAAGATGTTGTGCTTGCTGCCATAATCGATCGCGACGACGTGCGGGCGATCCTCGCCCTCGGCACCGGCATAGCCGAAGCCCAGCCGCCACAACCCGCCTTCGCGCGTCTCGCCCCAGCCATAATGCAACTCGGTCGACACGTCCTTGGCGAGGTCCATGCCCTCCAGCCCCGGCCAGCCGCGTGCCTTATCGAGCAGTGCGGCAATGTCGAATTCACCGGCGGCCGAATGCGCGATCACGCCGTTGGGCGCGCCAGCGGCCCGGATGCGGCGGGTCAGCGCGCGCGTGTCGATGCCCGCCAGGCCGATTCGGTTGTGCCGCGCCATCCATCCGGCGAGGTTTTCCATCGCGCGGAAGTTGGACGGGGCCGTCGGGTCCTCGCGGACGATCATGCCCAGCGCGTGCGGCGCGTCCGCCTCGATATCGTCGGGGTTCGCGCCGACATTGCCGATATGCGGGAAGGTGAAGGTGATGATCTGCCCGGCGAAGGACGGATCGGTCATGATCTCCTGATAGCCGGTCATCGCGGTGTGGAAACACACCTCTCCAACGGCATCACCCTCGACGCCGAAACCGCGCCCCCATAACACGTCTCCGTTCGCCAGAACGAGAACGCCCGTGGCGCCTTCAGGCTTTTCGGGCATGGCGAATGGCTTGGCGTCGGCCATGATCGGCGGGCACTCCTGCTTAAAATGTCTGCAATGTCGCTAAGTGGCGTCCGCTAGGCCCATCGGGCCGTCCCGTCAACCGGTTCACGGAATTGGTTCCATCGGCTATTGTCCCCGCCTTTCAGACAAGACGGACGAAACATGATTCGCGACGACATCAAGGCCGCGCAGGTGGCCGCCATGAAGGCTGGCGACAAGGAAAGCCGCGCCGCCATCAGCCTGATCCAGGCCGCCATCAAGAACCGCGACATCGAACTCCGCACCGGCGAAGCGCCCGCCGATGACGACATGGTCGTGATCGAAGTGCTGCAAAAGATGGTCAAGCAGCGCCGCGAATCGATCGCCATGTACGAACAGGGCGGTCGCCAGGAACTGGCCGACCAGGAAAAGGCCGAGGTCGCAGTGATCGAGCGTTTCCTGCCCCAGACGCTGACCGAGGATGAGACGAAGGCCGCGATCGAGGCGATCAAGGTCGAGATCGGGGCGAGCGGTATGAAGGACATGGGCCGGGTGATGGCCGAACTGAAGGGCCGCCATGCGGCGGTACTGGACATGAGCAAGGCGAGCGGACTGGTGAAGGCGGCGCTGGCGTGACGATGGCATGACGGTCGGGGAGCAGGCGAACCACGCCCCTCCCCACCCCATTTTTCTTGCCAAAACGGCTCCCTTGCGATAGGGTTTATAATCGCGAGGACGCCATGAGCCTGACCCCGCAATTCCTTGACGAGCTTCGCGCTCGGACCAGTCTGTCGGCGCTGATCGGCAAGACGGTGAAGCTGCAAAAGGCAGGCCGGGAATATAAGGGCTGCTGCCCCTTCCATAACGAAAAGACGCCCAGCTTCTACGTCAACGACGACAAGGGCTTTTACCATTGTTTCGGCTGTTCGGCGCATGGCGATGCCATTCGCTGGATGACCGACCAGCGCGGCCTTCCCTTCATCGACGCGGTCAAGGAGCTGGCGCAGGCGGCGGGGCTGGAGATGCCCGCACAGGACCGCCGCGCCGCGCAAAAGGCGGAGCGGGCCAAGGGCCTGCACGACGCCATGGCGGATGCGGCGTCGTGGTTTTCCGAGCAACTGGGCGGCCTGTCGGGCGGCGACGCGCGCGCCCTTCTCGAACGCCGCCGGGTCACGCCGGACACCGCCCGCGCCTTCGGCCTGGGCTTCGCGCCCGACAGCCGGGGCAAGCTGAAGACCGCGCTGGCCGACTATGGTGACCCGGCGCTGATCGAGTGCGGGCTGCTCATCAAGGTCGACGGCAAGGAGCCCTACGACCGCTTCCGGGGTCGGTTGATGATCCCGATCCGCGACGCGCGCGGGCGGGTGATCGCGTTCGGCGGCCGGATCATCGGCGACGGCGAGCCCAAATATCTCAACTCGCCCGACACCCCGCTCTTCGACAAGGGGCGCACGCTCTACAATCTCGACCGCGCCGCGCCGGCGGTGCGCAAGTCCGGCCGCGTGCTGGTGGTCGAGGGCTATATGGACGTGATCGCCCTCGCCCAGGCCGGGATCGAGGAAGCGGTCGCGCCGCTGGGCACCGCGTTGACCGAGCATCAGCTCGAGCGGCTGTGGCGCATGGTCGATGTGCCGACGCTCTGCTTCGACGGCGATGCGGCGGGGCAGAAGGCCGCGATCCGTGCCGCCCACCGCGCGCTGCCCCTGCTCCAGCCGGGCAAGAGCCTGTCCTTCGTCACCCTGCCCCAGGGGCAGGACCCCGACGACCTCGTGCAGGAAAAGGGCGCCGCGGGGTTCGAGGCGGTGCTCACCCGCGCGATGCCGCTCAGCGACCTGCTCTGGCAGTCGGAGATTGCGAAAGGACAGACCGACACGCCAGAGGGCCGCGCCGCGCTGAAACAGCGGCTGGAGGAACTGGCGCAGCAGATTCCGCATAAGGATCTGGCCTACGAATACAAACGCGCGATGATGTCGCGCTATTTCGACATCTTTGGTATTCGGCGGGTCAATGCGGCGGCGGTGCATCAGGCGGTGGCAGAGGCCAATCGCCATGTCGGGCGCGGCGTCGAATACAGCCTGCGCCGCGCCGTCCTGCTCGGGCTGATGCGCTATCCGCATGTGCTGTGCCGGTACATGGACGAGATCAGCCGGCTGGACATGGGCGACCGCTATCTCAACGACTGGCGGCATCACCTGCTCGACGCGGCGGTCAACGATCCCCATCTGTCGCGCAAGGACGCGGCCGAGGCGGAAAGCCTGATCGAACAGATCATGGCCACCACCGACGTCCACCCGATCGACGCGCGCGACTATACCCGCGACCTCGCCTTCAGCTTCTTCAGCAAGATGACCGATCCCGCCGTCGCGGTCCGCGATCTGGAAAAGGTCATCGAGGTGATGCTGGAGGAGAGCGAGACGCGCGCGAACCGCGAACGCGCGGTGCAGGCGTTCCAGGCCGACATGACCGAGGATCGCTTTGCAGAACAGACGCGGTGCCATGCCGCGCACGCGCAATCGCTCGATCAGCTCTATCGCTGGTTGGAGAACGCCCGCGATCTGGCGGACCGACAAGCCGGGGAGGCCGCTTGATCCAGGCATCCCCACGCCCCATATCCGGGGCATATTGGGCTAGTTACGCCCACACTGGAAAATTACGCATGGCCCCCTCACCCGCTTGCCAAACCGGCGGCGTGCGTGAAAGAGGCCGGGCATTGAGACCCGAGGGCATTTGATGGCGAAGGCGAATATGGCGGCGGATACGACCGACACGACGGAGACGGGCGATGCGCCGCTGATCGACCTGAACGAGGCGTCGATCAAGAAACTGATCGCACGCGCCAAGAAGCGCGGCTACATCACCTATGACCAGTTGAACGAAGCGCTGCCGCAGGACCAGATGTCCTCGGACCAGCTCGAGGATATCATGGCCGCCCTCAACGAGATGGGCGTCAATATCGTCGAGAATGAGGAGCAGGGCGAGGACGGCGAGTCCGAGGAAGAGGCGGAAGACACCGCCGACAGTGTCGATGGCGACGCCGATTCCGGCCCGCAGCCCGAGGCGAAGAAGAAGGAAACCGTCGATCGCACCGACGATCCGGTCCGCATGTACCTGCGCGAAATGGGCGCGGTCGAACTGCTGTCGCGCGAAGGCGAAATCGCCATTGCCAAGCGGATCGAAGCGGGTCGTGACACGATGATCCTGGGGCTGTGTGAAAGCCCGATCACCTTCAACGCGATCATCGACTGGTCGACCGCGCTGAACGAAGGCACGATGCAGCTCCGCGAGATCCTCGATCTCGACGCGATGTTGTCGAAGGACGCCGGCCCGGAGAATCTGGGCGAGGAGGATGACGACGACAATGGCGAGATCAGCGCCAAGAACGCCGGTCCCCAGTTCAAGGAAGAGGAAGAGCCCGAGGAACCCTCGATCGACGACGAGGATGGCGAGGGTGGCGAACGCCGTGGCCCGCGCGCCGAGGACGAGGAGGAGGACAACACCCTCAGCCTCGCCCAGATGGAGGAAACGCTCAAGCCGCAGGCGCTGGAGAAGTTCGCCAATATCACGAACATCTACAAGAAGTTCTCGAAGGTTCAGCAGCAGCGCCTGGAAGCCATGGCGCTGGGCGGCGAGCTGTCGTCGGCGGACGAGCGCAAATATCATAAGCTGCGCGAGGAGCTGACCGCCGAGGTCGAGAGCGTCCAGTTCCATAACGCCAAGATCGAATATCTGGTCGACCAGCTCTATGCCTTCAACCGCCGTCTGACCGCACTGGGCGGGCAGATGCTGCGTCTGGCCGAGCGGCACAAGGTCAACCGCAAGGACTTCCTCGACCGCTATCTGGGTCACGAGCTGGACGAGAACTGGCTCGACACGGTGCGCGGCCTTGACAAGAAGTGGGGCAACTTCGCCTCGAACGAAGCCGCGACCGTCGACCGCATCCGCAGCGAGATCGCCGAAATCTCGCAGCAGACCGGCATGGCGCTGACCGAATTCCGTCGCATCGTGAACATGGTGCAGAAGGGCGAGCGCGAGGCGCGGATCGCCAAGAAGGAAATGGTCGAGGCGAACCTGCGCCTCGTCATCTCGATCGCCAAGAAATACACCAATCGCGGCCTGCAGTTCCTGGATCTGATCCAGGAGGGCAATATCGGCCTGATGAAAGCGGTCGATAAGTTCGAATATCGCCGCGGCTACAAGTTCAGCACCTATGCCACTTGGTGGATTCGGCAGGCGATCACCCGCTCGATCGCCGACCAGGCGCGGACCATCCGTATCCCGGTCCACATGATCGAGACGATCAACAAGCTGGTCCGCACCAGCCGCCAGTTCCTGCACGAGCAGGGCCGCGAGCCGACCCCGGAGGAGATGGCCGAACGCCTCTCCATGCCGCTGGAAAAGGTACGCAAGGTGATGAAGATCGCCAAGGAGCCGATCAGCCTCGAAACGCCGATCGGCGACGAAGAGGATTCGCACCTGGGCGACTTCATCGAGGACAAGAACGCGATCATCCCGGTGGACGCGGCGATCCAGGCGAACCTGAAGGAAACGGTCACCCGCGTCCTCGCCTCGCTCACCCCGCGCGAGGAACGCGTGCTGCGCATGCGCTTCGGCATCGGCATGAACACCGATCACACGCTGGAAGAGGTCGGGCAGCAGTTCTCGGTGACCCGCGAACGCATCCGCCAGATCGAGGCCAAGGCGCTGCGCAAGCTGAAGCACCCCAGCCGCAGCCGCAAGATGCGCAGCTTCCTCGACCAATAAGGTCGGATGCCACAGCGCCGACGATCAAAGCCGTCGACCTCCGGGTCGGCGGCTTTTTTGTTTGCCTCGTGATGTCGCACCCGCCCGAACCGCGATAGACAGAGTCGACCCGGGCCGTGGCGCGCCGGGCAAGGAGTGACATGGACATTCGCCTGGACGATCCGACCGCACCACATGTCGCCGATCTGCTGGCCTATCACCTGCGCGATCTACGCAGCGTCATGAGCGAATTCGCCTTTGCGCTCGACGCCTCCGCGCTGGCCGCTCCCGGCATCGCGTTCTGGACGATCTGGGACGGCCCGACGCTGGCCGGTTTCGCCGCGCTGAAGCAACTCGACCCCACGCATGGCGAAGTGAAATCCATGCGGGTCGCCCCGGCTTTTTTGGGCAAGGGCGTCGGTCGCAAGCTACTGAACCACATCATCGCCGAGGCGCGGCACCGACATTATGACCGGATCAGCCTGGAGACCGGCACCGCACCGCTGCATCAGCCTGCTGTCGCTCTGTATCGCAGCGCGGGTTTCCAGTCCTGCGATGCCTTCGCCGATTACCAGCCAAGCCCGCACAATCAGTTCTTCACGCGCGATCTGACCGGCTGATCGGGGCTGCCTCTCGGCGCATCCCATGGGTTTTGGCTCCACAATCGCGGCCGGGGGCTATAATCCCAGCCGGATGAAACGCCTGCTCCCGCTGATCGCCCTGCTGACCGCCGCCGCGCCCGCGAACCAGAATGTCCCCCGCCCCGGCTATGTCCGGGTACAGCTCAACACCTCGGAAGGTCCGATCGTCGTTGCGCTCGACACCCGCCATGCCCCCGCGACCAGCAAGAACTTCCTGGCCTATGTCGATGACGGGCGGTTCGACGGCACGGTCTTCTACCGCGCGGCGCGGGACAAGCGTGACCCGAAACTGGGCTTCGTGCAGGGCGGCATCCGCACCGATGCGCGCCGCATCCTGCCCCCCTTCCCGCTGGAGACGACAGCCAGGACCGGGATCAAGCATCTCGACGGCACCATCTCGATGGCGCGGGGACAATCGCCGAACTCGGCGGGCGGCAATTTCTTCATCACCGTCGGCCCCACCCCCGGCATGGACGCGCGGCCTGGCTATGACGGCTATGCCGCGTTCGGACGGGTCGTCGCGGGCATGGACACGGTGAAGAAGATCCTGGCCAAGCCCTCGGGTGGCGGCCTCGACGCGATGAAGGGGCAGATGATCCTGAAGCCCGTGCAGATCGTCACCGCCAAGCGGCTGGACGGCACGCCGAAGCCGACAGGCGAGCCCAAGATGTGGCTGTATAATTTCGGGGGATAGCACCCCCTCGCCCTCCCTTCAGCCAGAGTGGAGGTCGAGGATGTGGCCGGGCAAAGAAAAAGGGCGGCGGCACCGCTGGGTGCCACCGCCCTTTCCTGTCGAACCGCTGGACGGTCCGCGCCCCCGATTACTCGGCGGCCGCGGTGCCCTTGGCGGGACGCGTGTCGCGGCGCTCGGCGATACGCGCCGACTTGCCGGTGCGGCCACGCAGATAGTACAGCTTCGCGCGACGCACGGCGCCCTTGCGGACGACCTCGATCGAGTCGACGTTCGGCGAGTAGAGCGGGAAAACGCGCTCCACGCCCTCACCGAAGGAGATCTTGCGGACGGTGAACGACGAGCCCATGCCCTTGTTCGCGCGGGCGATGCAGACGCCCTCATAGAACTGGACGCGGGTGCGCTCGCCTTCGACGACCTTCACACCGACCTTCAGCGTGTCGCCGGGGCGGAATTCGGGGATCTTCTTCGTTTCGTTGAACTTGGCGATCTGCTCAGCTTCGATCTGCTGGATCACGTTCATAACCAATTCCTCAATCGTCGCCGCGCGCCAGAGGGCGACCGACCCGAACGCCCTCATGACGTTCCCAAAGGTCCGGCCGCCTTGACCGTGTATCCTCGCAAGCCCGGGCATGACGCCAGGCCGCGATTTTCGCATGATCCCCCGATCGCAGCACTTCAGGGATCGTGCGCCCTTCCCACTCCGCAGGACGGGTATATTGCGGATATTCGAGGAGGCCGCTTTCGAAGCTTTCCTCGACTCCACTGGAAGCCGCGCCCATTACGCCGGGAAGCAGCCGAACGCAAGCGTCGAGCAGCACCAGCGCCCCCATCTCGCCGCCCGACAGGATATAGTCGCCGATCGAGACCTCTTCGATCGCCCGCCCCTCGAACAGGCGCTCGTCAAACCCCTCGAACCGACCGCAGAGCACGGTGATGCCCGGCCCCGCCGCAAGTTCGCGCACGCGCGGCTGGGTCAACGGGCGTCCGCGCGGGGTCATCGCCAGCACGGGCCGATCGTCGGCCACCGAATCCACCGCCGCCGCCAGCACATCCGCGCGCAGCACCATGCCCGCACCGCCGCCCGCAGGCGTGTCGTCGACCGATCGATGCTTGTCGGTGGCGAAGTCGCGGATCTGCACCGTCTCCAAGGCCCAGAGATCCTCGCGCAGCGCCCGTCCCGCCAGCGAATGGCCCAAGGGTCCGGGAAACATCTCCGGGTACAGCGTCAATATCGTTGCGCGAAAGGTCACAGCGTCCAATTCTCGATCGTCAGGCCGGGGATGTCGGCGAAGTTGGCTTCGTTGTTGGTCACCAGCGTCAGCCCCGTCGCCAGGACATGCGCGCCGATCAGCCGATCGAACCGACCGCGCCGGAACGGGATCATCGCATAGGCCGAGGCGGCGCGCTGGTCGAACGACAATATCGGCACATGTTCGAAAAAGCGATCCAATGCGGCGGGGAGACTCAGCGCCAGCGAATTGCCCGAGCGGAACACCTTGGCTCGATAGTCCTCGCCCATAACGAATCCGTATGTGCATCATCCTCGCCTTGCCGCGAAGGAACGTTGCGCAGGCTCATGCTTTGCCCCGCCATGGACGATTGCATCATCATCGGCGCGGGGCCGGCCGGATTGACGGCGGCAATCTACCTTGCCCGCTACCATCTGCGCATCCGCATGTTCGACAGCGGGTCCAGCCGGGCGGCGATGATACCATGTACGCACAATCATGCGGGTTATCCTGAGGGCATCAGCGGCAAGGCCCTTCTCGCCCGCATGCACGAACAGGCCCGGCGCTATGGGGCGCATTGCATCCCGCGTCGCGTGACGGCCATCCACCCCGAAGACGCAGGATTTCGCGTCGCCACCGAAGACGCGGAGTATCGAACGCGCAGCGTCCTGCTCGCCACCGGGGTCGTCAACCACCGACCCAAGGGCCTGCTGCCCGACGTTCACGATCCCGCGTTGGAGCGGGGATTGCTGCGCTATTGTCCGGTCTGTGACGGCTATGAGGTGACGGACAAGCGGGTGGGCGTGATCGGCACCAGCGACCATGGTATGCGCGAGGCGCTGTTCCTGCGCGGCTTTACCCGCGACGTGACGCTGATCGCGCCGGATGCCGCGCACGACCTCGACTCCGGCTGTGCGAAGGCGCTCGATGAGGCGGGAGTCGCGCGGATCGATGGCCCCTGCGGCGGGTGGGCGATCGAAGGCGACCGGCTCGCGCTGGACACGGCAAGCGGACGGATGCGCTTCGACAGCGTCTATCCGGCGATGGGTTCGCGCATCCGGTCGGAGCTGGCGGTGTCGGCGGGGGCTAGGGCGGACCCGAGCGGGTGCCTGGAAGTGGATGACCACCAACGCACCTCGGTCCCCGGCCTGTTCGCCGCTGGCGATGTGGTGAAGGGACTGGATCAGATCAGCCACGCCATGGGCGAGGCCGGGGTCGCGGCGACGACGATCCGCAACATGCTCGACCGGCAACAACCGATCAGGCGATGAAGGCGCGCTCCACGATCAGACGGGTTTGATCCCATTCGGGCACCGCCTGCGCGCCCATCGGCACCATGAAGCGGCGGCCATCAGGGCGCTCAATTTCCAGCACGTCGCCCGCGCCGAAATTCTCGATCAGCGCGACACGGCCCAATTCCTCGCCATCGCTGGCGATGGCGGACAGGCCGATGATGTCGGCATGATAATATTCGCCCTCTTCCAGCGGAGGGAGCGCCGAGCGCGGCACGGTCAATTCCGTGCCTCGCAAGGCTTCGGCGGCATTGCGGTCCGTCACCTCCGCAAAGCGGGCGATGACGCCATTCGAGCCGTCGCGCGCCGACTTCAGGGTCAAGGCCCCGTCGTTGAACGATCGATAGGCCGAGACGTCATCGGCAAAGACCTTCAGCCGAACCTCGCCCGTAATGCCGTGCGCGCCGATGATGACCGCCAGGGTGACGTTTGGCTCAGCCGCTTGGCGAGTCGCCGTCTCCGCCAGGGGTGTCGTTGCCGCCTTCGACGGGGTCGGGGGCGGAGACGCCTTGGTTGGTCGCGTCGTCATGATCGTCGGGTGCGGTCCGGGGATCGGGTTCGGTCGGCGGGGTCATGCGCATGTCCTTCAAAGCCATTGGCCCTGGGAAACGCATGACCCCGCATTCCGATGCCGTGAGGGGCATTCATTCCGCCATTCCGGCCAGGGCCGGAACGACGGACCGAGACTTACGCCTCGGCGGTTTCCGCCGGAGCGTTGGCGGCTTCCTGAGCGGCCTTCAGCTTCTCGGCACGCTCTTCGGCGCGCTCGGTGGCCTTTTCGCCGGGCTTGCCCTTGTTCGGGTTGTTGCGCGCGGCGCGCTCACGGACACCGGCGGCGTCCAGGAAGCGGGCGACACGATCGGTCGGCTGCGCGCCATTGGCCAGCCAGTGCTTCGCGCGCTCGGCGTCGAGCTGCACGCGCTGGTCATTGTCCTTGGCGAGAAGCGGGTTGTAGTTGCCGATCTTCTCGATGAACTTGCCGTCGCGCGGCGCACGGGCGTCGGCCACCACGATACGATAGTAAGGGCGCTTCTTCGAGCCACCACGCGACAGACGAATGCTGAGAGCCATGATATAGTCCTTGGAGTAAAAAGTTCGAAATTACCGGCAATTCCGTCCGGCGCGGGGGTTATTTCTTCTTCAGGAGATTTTCGAAGCCAGGGGGCAGCTTTGGCATGCCGTCGGGCAGCTTGCCGCCACCCAGACCGCCCAGACCGCCGCCGGGCAGGCCGTTGCTACCCGCCTTGTTGAGCATCTCGCCCATCTGCGGACCGCCCAGCGCGTTGCCCAGACCACCCAGGCCGCCCTTGCCGAGCATCGCCATCATGCCCTTGATGCCGCCCATCTTCTTGATCTTCTTCATCGCCGTGGACATTTCCTGATGCATCTTCAGGAGCTTGTTCACGTCCTGCACCGTGGTGCCCGAACCCTTGGCGATGCGGATCTTGCGCTTGGCGTTGATCAGTTCGGGCTTGCCGCGCTCCTTGGGCGTCATCGAGGTGATGATCGCATCCATGCGGAGCAGGATCTTGTCGCCACCGGCATCGTTCAGCGCGTTCTGCGCCTTCTTCATGCCCGGCATCATGCCCGCCAGCGCACCCAGACCACCCATGCGACGCATCTGCTGAAGCTGGCCGCGCAGGTCGTCCATATCGAACTGACCCTTGGCCATCTTCTTGGCCATGCGCTCGGCATCTTCCTGCTGGATCGTCTCGGCCGCGCGCTCGACCAGCGACACGACGTCGCCCATGCCGAGGATGCGACCCGCGACCCGTTCAGGGTGGAAGGCTTCCAGCGCGTCCATCTTTTCGCCGACACCGGCGAACTTGATGGGCTTGCCGGTGACGGCGCGCATCGACAGCGCCGCACCACCGCGGGCATCGCCGTCCATGCGGGTCAGCACCACGCCGGTCAGCGGTACCTGCTCCGAGAAGCTGGTCGCGACGTTCACCGCGTCCTGGCCGGTCAGCGAGTCGACGACGAGCAGGATTTCCTGGGGCTGGGCGATCTCCGCCACCGCCTTCATCTCGTCCATCAGCGCCTGGTCGACGTGCAGACGACCGGCGGTGTCGAGCATCAGGACGTCATAGCCCTGAAGCTTGGCGGCCTGCATCGCGCGGCGGGCGATCTCGACCGGCTGCTGCCCGGCGATGATCGGCAGGGTCGATACCTCGACCTGCGTACCCAGCGTCGCCAACTGCTCCTGCGCGGCCGGGCGATTGACGTCGAGCGACGCCATCAGCACCTTCTTGCGATCGCGCCCCAACGCGCCGCTCGACAGCCGCTTGGCGATCTTGGCGGTGGTGGTGGTCTTGCCCGAGCCCTGAAGGCCGACCATCATGACGACGGCGGGCGGCGTCACGTCGAGCAGAAGCTCGCTGGCATCCGCGCCCAGCATCGCGATCAGCGCGTCATGGACGATCTTGACGACCTGCTGGCCCGGCGTGATCGAACGCAGGACGTTCTGGCCGATCGCCTGCTCGGTCACCTTGTCGACAAAGTCGCGCGCGACGGGCAGCGCGACGTCCGCCTCCAGCAGCGCGACGCGGACTTCGCGCATCGCGGTGCGGACATCCGCCTCGGTCAGCGCGCCACGGCCGCGAAGGCGGTCGAAAACGCCGCCAAGCCGATCGCTCAAGCTGTCGAACATCGCCTCACCTCATCACGACCGGACCGAAAAAGCCCGGACCAAACCCAATGCAATCCGTCCAAACGCAAAAGCGCCGGCGGGCGAAACCTCGCCGGCCAGCGTGCACCCTTGGGCGCTTCTCTCGCATTCCGATACGGAACGTGGCCGCGCTCCTAAGCCAAAACACCGCTCGGCGCAAGTCGGGCCCGGCGGACCCGTTCGTTAACGAATACGGCCCCGTTCGTTAACACATTATACACTCCTGCCGTGCGACCGCTTCCTCATGTACCGGTCATCCGAGGCTGCGACCAGACGCCCTGCTTCGACGCGTATCTTCGCAGGGGTGGTGGCTGGCGTCACCTTCCTCACGACCGCCGCGATCGCGTTGATCGAACTGGGAATGGACTTCCCGGCCAAGATCCTCCTGTTCGCTGCCGCAACGGCATTGACCATCGCCTATCGCCGCCTTCCCGCCACGCCTGCAACCCAGGCCGAGCAGGTGGAGCAACGCGATCCCCTCACCGGCCTCGCCAATCGGCACTTCTTTCAGGATGCGGGGCAGAAGCTGCTGGAAACCGCCCATCATCGACGGCGCGCCGTCGCGCTGCTGCTGATCGACATCGATCGCTTCCGCACGATCGCGGGATCGTTCGGGCATGAGGCGGGCGACACCCTCCTCCTCCACGTCGCGAAGACCTTGCGTGGCGAGGCGACGTCCGACGCGATCGTCGCGCGGTTCGAGGGGGATTGCTTTGGTTGCCTCGCCACGATCGACCCGCGCGCACCGGACCGGATCGAACGACTGGCCGAGCGGCTGGCGATCCGCCTGAGCCAGCCGATCCGCCTGAACGACCAGGAGTTCGCGCCCCGCGCCGCAATCGCGATGGCGCGGGCGGAGGGGGCGTCGGAGACGATCGACAAGCTCGTGCGCAAGGCCGACCTGGCGCTCATCGCCGCCAAGGCGCGCGGCGACGGCAAGCCCCTGTGGTTCGCCGCCGAGATGGAAAGCGCGATGGCCGAGCGCAACGCGATCATCACCGACCTGCGGGGCGCGGTGACCCGGGGCGACATCCAGCCCCGCTTTGACTGCCAGGTCGATCTGGGCACCGCGCGGCTGACCGGATTCGAGGTGTCTGGCCATTGGAACCATCCCACGCTCGGTCCGATCACGGCGGACCGCTTCATGCCGGTGGCCGAGGCCTGTGGACTATCCGGCGAGGTGTCGCTGTCGCTGATGCGGCAGGCGATGGCCTGCGCGCGCGACTGGGATCCATCGATCACCCTGTCCTTCCCGCTGACCGCGTCGCAATTCCAGGACGCCTGGCTGGCGCAGAAGATCATCAAGACGCTGACCGAATGCGGCTTTCCCGCCCATCGGCTGGAAATCGAGATCACCGAGAACGCGCTCTTCGCCAATCTCGCCCTGGCCCAGTCGATCGTCGTGAGCCTGAAAAATCAGGGAATCGCGCTGGCCCTCGACGAATTCGGCAGCGGCTATTCCAGCCTTGCCCATCTGCGCGCCCTTCCCTTCGACCGGGTGCGGATCGATCCCGACTTCATTTGCGACATGGCCGCCGATCCGGGGAGCGGCGCGATCGTGACCGCGATCGTCCAGCTCGGCGACAATCTGAACCTGCCCATCGCCGCCAAGGGCCTGCGCCATTCCGAAACCGAAGCGCGCCTGCGCAAGATCGGCTGCTCGCATGGGCAGGGCCCGCTTTACGGCCCGCCGCTGGACGTGGCGCAGGTCCGTCAGATGCTCGCCGAAAAGCGTCTGCTCGCAGGCGTTGCCGCCGCGCCCATCACCAGCCCGCGTCTGGCCGGCTGAGATACTCCCGCTCATCCTCGGTGGAGGCGCGACCGAGCGCTTCGTTGCGGCTGGGATAGCGACCATATCGCCGGATGACGTCCCGGTGATCGCGGGCAAAGGCCAGATTGTCCTCCCGCCCCAGCTCGGCGAACTTCGCGACGCTCAGATCCTGCATGGCACGCGATTCGGCGTGCATCAGCGGCATGTAGACAAAGGCCAGCCGGTCGGGCGGATAGTGATATTCCCACCCCGCATCGATCGCCGACAGGCACAGCTCCAGCGCAAGCGGATCGGCGGCATAGGCCTGTGCCGAGCCGCGATGCAGATTGCGCGAAAACTGGTCGAGCAGCAGGATCGCCGCCAGCAGCGTATCGGGATCGTCGCGCCAGCCGATCGCCTCGGTCGCCAGCACCTGGTCGCGCAGGCCGCCGAACCGCTCGGCGATCACCCGGTCGAGCGCGTCATCCTTGGCGAAATGCTTTTCGGGTGGCAGGGCGAACCAGAAGTCGACTATGTCCCGCGCCTCCGCGTGGACACGCCGTTCATCCATCCCTAGATCAACACTCATGTCGTCCCCTTCCGGGCCCGAGATCATCAGTCTGGGCTGTCGCCTCAACATCGCCGAAAGCGAAACGATCCGCGCGCTCGCCGCGGGCCGCGAGGACATGGTCGTCGTCAATAGCTGCGCCGTCACCAACGAGGCGGTGAAGCAGACCCGCGCCGCGATCCGCCGCGCGGCCAAGGCACGACCCGATGCGCAGATCGTCGTGACCGGATGCGCGGCCCAGATCGACCCCGCCAGCTTCGCCGCGATGCCCGAGGTCGCGCGCGTGCTGGGCAATGCCGACAAGCTGCGCCCCGAGGCCTGGGCCTCGGCCGAGCCGATGCTGGTCGCCGACCTGTCGCGCGTCGTGGAGACCGCGCCGCATCTGGTGTCGGCCTTTGCGGGCCATGCCCGCGCCTTCGTCGAGGTGCAGAATGGCTGCGACCATAGCTGCACCTTCTGCATCATCCCCACCGGGCGCGGACCCAGCCGTTCGGTGCCCGCCGGGATCGTCATCGACCGCATCGCGCGCGCAGTCGAGCTGGGCCATCGGGAGGTGGTGCTGACGGGGGTGGACCTGACCAGCTATGGCCACGACCTGCCCGGGCAGCCCAGCCTCGGCCTGCTGGTCGAGCGTATCCTGACCCATGTGCCCGCCCTGCCCCGGCTCCGCCTGTCCTCGCTCGACTCGATCGAGATCGACGACCGGCTGTTCGAGCTGGTGACGGGCGAGGTGCGGGTGATGCCGCATCTTCATCTGTCCCTCCAGGCGGGCAATGACCTGATCCTCAAGCGGATGAAGCGTCGGCACAGCCGCGCGCAATCGGTCGCCATCGTCGAACGCCTGCTGGCCGCCCGGCCCGACATCGCGATCGGCGCGGACCTGATCGCTGGCTTCCCGACCGAGGATGAGGCGATGGCGGCGGACACGCTGGCGCTGATCGACGATTGCCACATCGTCCATGCGCATATCTTTCCCTATTCGGCGCGCGATGGCACCCCTGCCGCCCGGATGCCGCAGGTGCCGCATCCCCTGCGTCGCGAACGTGCCGCACGCTTGCGCGAAGCCGCCGCACGCCGCCGTCGCGACTGGCTGGCCGCTCAGGTCGGCGTGGTCCACGATGTTCTGGTCGAACGGCCGGGGACGCGCGGCCATGCGCCCGACTTCGCCGACATTCATTTTTCCCCCGCCACCGAACCCGGCAGCATCGCCCGCGTTCGGGTCATGGCGGCGACCGAAACCCATCTGATCGGACAATTGGCATGAGTTCATCCTCCTCCTGGCACGAAAAGCTGCTCGGCGGTTTTCGTCGCACCTCGGACCGGCTGGTCGGCAATCTCGCCGGGCTCGGCACCGCGCGGCTCGACGACGATACGCTGGACGAGATCGAGGAAGCGCTGATCGCCTCCGATCTCGGCCCCGAAACGGCGGGCCATATCCGCACCCGTCTGGCCGAGGGCAGTTTCGAGCGGAACATGGAGGAACTGGGCATTCGCCTGGTTGTCGCCGAGGAGGTGGAGAAGGCGCTCGCCAAGGTCGCCACCCCGCTGGAGATCGACGCCTTCCCCCGGCCGCAGGTGATCCTGGTCATCGGCGTCAATGGTTCCGGCAAGACGACGACCATCGCCAAGCTCGCCCATCTGTTCATGGAGCAGGATTATGGCGTCATGCTGGCGGCGGGCGACACCTTCCGCGCCGCCGCCATCGGCCAGCTCGCCACCTGGGCCGAGCGGGTCGGCGTACCGATCGTGTCGGGCAAGGAAGGCGGCGACGCAGCGGGCATCGTCTATGAGGCGGTGAAACAGGCGACCGCGACCGGCATCGACGTGCTGATCGTCGACACCGCCGGCCGCCTCCAGAACAAGCGCGAGCTGATGGACGAGCTGTCCAAGATCCGCCGCGTGCTGGGCCGCCTGAACCCCGAAGCGCCGCATGACATCCTGCTGGTGCTCGACGCCACCACCGGCCAGAACGCGCTCAACCAGATCGAGGTGTTCAAGGACGTGGCCGGCGTCACCGGCCTGGTCATGACCAAGCTGGACGGCACCGCGCGCGGCGGCGTGCTGGTCGCGGCGGCGGAGAAATACGGCCTGCCCATCCATGCGATCGGCGTCGGCGAGGGCATGACCGACCTGCGCCCCTTCGACGCCAATGAGGTCAGCCGGATCATTGCCGGGATCGAGGGAGGCCGCAAATGAGCATCCCCCGAAACGAAGCGCCCCAGAAGGAGGCGAGTGCCGGCCTGAAGGCCGGGATCGAATATGGTCCGCTGATCCTGTTCTTCGCGGTCAATTTCCTTGCGCCGATGGGCCCGCTGACCCGCGTGCTGGTCGCAACGGGCGTGTTCATGGCAGCGACCGTGGCGTCGATGATCGTCAGCAAGGTGAAGCTGGGCCGCATCTCGCCGATGCTGTGGATGTCGGGCGTGCTGGTCGTCGTGTTCGGCGGCCTGACCCTGTATTTCCACGACGAACGCTTCATCAAGATGAAGCCCACCATCGTCTATGCGATGTTCTCGGCCATCCTGTTCTTCGGCCTCGTGACCGGGCGACCGCTGATCCAGATGGTGCTGGGCAGCGTCTATTCCGGCTTGACGCCCGAGGGCTGGCGCAAGCTGACGAGGAACTGGGCGTTTTTCTTCGCCTTCATGGCCGTGCTGAACGAGGCCGTATGGCGCAATTCGACCTGGGATTTCTGGGTCGGGTTCAAGCTGTGGGGCGCGATGCCGCTGACCCTGGGCTTTGCCATCGCGAATATCCCGATGCTGCTGAAGCATGGGCTGAATGCGGAAGCGGCGAAGGTCGACGAGCCGCCGGTGGAGTGACGAACTCCACCGGATCGGTCCGATCGCATAACCTATAGCGCGCCGCTCAAGGCCAGGGCCTTTTTCTTGTCATCGGCGGTCATCCGCGCCTCGAGCACCGCCATCGCCGTAGCGGCCTCCTGCTTGCCCTTCGCCGCCGCGACCTTCAGCCAAGCCCAGGCACGGGGCAGGTCGCGCTCGCCGCCCCGGCCATTGGCCAGAAGCGCGGCATAGTTGAACATGCCGTCGGGACTGCCCTGCTGCGACGCCAATTCGAACCAGCGGCGTGCGGTGGCATCGTCGCGCGGGACGAAGGTGCCGGTACGATAATAATCGCCGATCGCGACGCGCGCCTCGATCGACCCCTTCAGCGCCGCCCGTCGGTACAGGCCGAACGCCACCTCGCGGTCGACGGGGACCCCCTTGCCGCTTTCATAGGCCATCGCCAGCGCATAGGCAGCATCTGGATCGTCATGCTTCAACGCCTCACGATACCAGGCGATCGCACGCGGCAGATCGACGGCGATCCCGTCGTCGCCGTCATGCAGCATGTCGCCCACCGCCACCTGCGCGGAGGCAAGATGGCGCGTGGCGCCGCGCTTATAATCGGCGAAGGCGGCCTTGGGATCGCGGGGAATGCCCAGGCCGAAATATTCGATGTCGCCCAGTGTCTTATATGCAGCCACATGGCCGACAAAGGCCGCACGCCGGTACCAGCGGCATGCCTCCTCCATATCGACCCGGGTCCCGTAAGATCCCTGCTGATAGATGGCGCCCAGCATCATGGCGGCCTCACCCGATGCCGTATTCATCTCTGGATTGGCCGGGTCAAAGACCGGCAGATGAAAGCGTTCGACATAGTTGGTCAGCGCCGCGCGCTTCAGTGCTTCGATCGCGCGCTTATTCTCGTCGCCCTTGCCGAAACCGGCCAGCAACAGCTTGGCGACGAACAGCGCGGCTTCGTCACCACCATTCAGGTTGGTCAGGTTCTTCGCCGCATTCTCGAAATAGGGAAGCGCTTCGGCATAGCGCCCCTGGTCGAACAGCGCGAAGCCCATCGGCAGATCGGTATCCCGCATCGCATATTCGGCGGCTGCGACATAGGAACTACGGCTCGTAGCCGAACTGTGCGGCACCTGGGCCAGTTCGCTCGGGCCACCAAGAAGACTCACGCAGTTCCTCGCTGCCGCGCTATCCGCCGATAAGGCCCCCATACCATAGGCCTGCGCGCGTTGGAGTGACGTCGCGCCTGCCTCCGATCCATCGGCCTCGAAACCACCGGGGAGCGCTCCCGCCTCGGCAGCGACGGACGGATCGGCGCCTGGCAGTGCGATGTCACCGCCCGCCGCCATACCGAAACGAGACTTGCCCAAGGTGGGAAGCGGGGAGCCGATCGGGACTTTGGGCTGTGCTTTGTAATCTGGATTGCGCGGCATACGCGTTGGCTGGATGATCGGCGGCAGCGCGTCAGCATTTTGCCGCAGGATCAAGGAATACCCTGGTAAACGGCTGATAACGGCACAGATCGCCCATTTCGGTGCCTCGGCCGCGGGCAGACGTAGACGTCGGCCGAGGACGACGATCGTGTTGTCCGCGCCGATCTCGACCGGCCCCTGCTCGTCTGTCGCGGGCTTTTTCGCCACGACGCTTTGGGAAGCGGACGATGTCGCCTTGGCGGGTGACGATGCGCCGGTTTGCGCAAAGACCGGACCTGCCGCGATCAAAGATGCTCCCAGGATGGCGACATTTCCGAAGATCCTGCCAAGTACCAAATACTTGGATCGCATCACCACCTCCCTCTCACCCGGCACTACGGATTTATCCGAAGATTCCTTTGGAGAGACTATACATCCTCTTCGAGCATTGTGAAATGCACGGATGACTGGGAATAAATAAGCCACTTCTCTTTAATGCAGGCGGCACCAAGGCGTAATGATCTCCGCACCACTATAAATACTCCGAGAAGATACGGAGTATAAATCCGATTCAAAAACAAAAAGGGCGACTCCATCGGAGCCGCCCTTTCCCTTGTCCGAAACGGACAACCGCGAATTTACGCGACCGCCGCCTCGTACCGGCGACCGGCCTCGTCCCAGTTCACCACGTCCCACCAGGCCTTCAGATAGCCCGGACGGTCGTTCATATAGGTCAGGTAATAGGCGTGCTCCCACACGTCATTCCCCAGGATCGGCGTGCCCTTGTCGGCGACGACGTCCATCAGCGGGTTGTCCTGGTTCGGAGTCGAGGTGACCTTGAGCTTGCCCTCGGCGTCCGCGATCACCCAGGCCCAGCCCGAACCGAACTGGCCCGCGCCCTTGGTGTTGAATTCGTCCTTCAGCTTGTCGAGACCGCCGAACGCCTCGATCGCCTCGGCCAGCTTGCCCGAGGGCTGGGTCGTGCCGGGCTTGGTCATGATCTTCCAGAAGAAGTCATGGTTCCAGAAACCACCGCCATTGTTGCGGACGACGGCTGGGGCCGCCGAGATGTTCGCCAGGATGTCCTCGATCGACTTGCCCTGGAGCGAGGCATCGGCCTCGACCGCCTCGTTCAGCTTGTTGGTATAGGCGGCATGATGCTTGTCATGGTGGAAGGTCATCGTCTCCTTGGAGATGACCGGCTCCAGCGCATCATAGTCGTACGGAAGGGGCGGCAGTTCGAAAGCCATCGTAAATGCTCCTTTGGGTTTGCCTGTGGCAACGCCGGACACCCCAAATGGCTCCCCGAACCGCGTTACGCAACCGTTCCGATCAGATCATGACGACGAAGCGCATGGCGAAGCTGGTCATAGCTGAGCCCCAGCGCCTCCGCCGTGGTCCGCTGGTTGAAGCGATTCTCGGCCAGCGCCTTGGTCAGCAGCTCGCGCTCGAACCGCGCGACGCGGGACTTGAAGTCGGATGGCCCGACATCACAGGCCGCCACCTCGTCACCGTCGCTCATCGGCGCAGACGCGGACGGACTGGCCTGTTCGCTCTTGGCGGCGGCGGGCGACTGGCCTTGCGGGCGATAGGGCGAGCGGAAAGGATCGATCTCGATCGCGTCCACCGGCCCCTCCCGGTCCCAGCGATAGACCGCCCGCTCGACCACGTTGCGCAATTCGCGGACATTGCCCGGCCAGCGATGCTCCATCAGCGCATCGGTCGCCGCCGCACCGAAACCGGGCCAGTCGTCCCAGCCGATTTCCGCCGCCATGCGCCGCCCGAAATGATTCGCCAGGACCATGATGTCGCTCTTGCGCGCGCGTAAGGGGGGCAAGGTCACCACCTCGAAGCACAGCCGGTCGAGCAGGTCGGCGCGGAATTGATGCGCCGCGACCTTGTCGGGCAGATGCTCGTTGGTCGCGGCCACGATCCGCACATCGACACGCATGGGCCGCGACGAGCCGATCCGTGTCACCTCGCCATATTCGACCGCCCGCAACAGCCGGTCCTGCGCCGCCATCGACAGCGTGCCCAGTTCGTCGAGGAACAGCGTGCCGCCATTGGCCTCCTCGAACCGCCCCGCGCGCGCCTTGGTCGCGCCGGTGAAGGCACCCGCCTCATGCCCGAACAACTCCGCCTCGATCAGCGATTCGGGAAGCGCGGCGCAATTCATCACGACCAGCGGCTGGTCCCATCGTCCGCTCAGCCGGTGGAGGCGCTCTGCGACCAGTTCCTTGCCGGTCCCGCGCTCGCCGATGACCAGCACGGGGCGGTCGAGCGCCGCCGCACGACTGGCGCGTTCCAGTGCATCCAGAAAGGCCCCCGACTGGCCGATGACCTGACTTGTCCGATCCATTCCCAACAGGTGGCGGATTTTCCCAAGGCTTGGCAAGGGTGTAATCGTTCGGCCTGCGCAACTATTGGGGAAAACCCGCGTATTCCCGCCATTTTTGAAATTGGCACGCCTCCTGCAATGCTTCTGTCATCCCGCCATCGAGCGGACCGAGACACAGAAATCAGGGAGTTTCCACCATGTTCACCACCGACTTCACCCGCCAGATCGCCGCCATCGCCTGCACCGTCGTGATGAGCGCCACCTGCCTGATGGGCGCCCTCGCCCCCGCGCATGTCGCCACCACCACGGCTCCGGTTGCGGCGATCGAGGCACCGACCGCATAATCCCCGAATAGCCGCCATCAAGGAGTATCCGATGGGCATTTTCTCCCGCACCCGCGACATCGTCGCCGCCAATTTCGCCGACCTTCTGGACAAGGCGGAAGACCCCGCGAAGATGATCCGCATGATCATCCTCGAAATGGAGGAGACGCTTGTCGAGGTGCGCGCCTCTGCCGCCCGCACGATCGCCGACCAGAAGGAAATCCGCCGCCACATCATGAAGCTGGACCAGCTTCAGGACAGTTGGACGGAGAAGGCCGAGCTGGCGCTGTCGAAGGACCGCGAGGATCTGGCCAAGGCCGCGCTGATCGAACGCCAGAAGGCCGCCGA
The DNA here is from genome assembly GCF_039594485.1 of Sphingomonas sp. Taxonomy (GTDB): domain Bacteria; phylum Pseudomonadota; class Alphaproteobacteria; order Sphingomonadales; family Sphingomonadaceae; genus Sphingomonas. The sequence continues at coordinate 53,306 of NZ_JBCNNI010000004.1, forward strand.
CATGGCCGACCAGTTGAAGGCCGAAGTCCAGGTGCTCGACGATGCGCTGCGCGCGTCGGAAGAGGACATCGCCAAGCTGCAGAACAAGCTGCGCGAGGCCCGGACCAAGCAGAATGCGGTCCAGACCCGTCTGGAAAGCGCCAACAACCGCTATCGCCTGCGCGAAATGTGGAATGGTCCCAAGACCCACGACGCGTTCAGCCGCTTCGACATGCTGGAGCGCAAGGTGGACGAGGCCGAGGGCCGCGCCGAGGCGCTGGGCCTGGGCGCCAGCCCCAAGACGCTGGAGGAAGAGATCGCCGAACTGCGCGCCTCCGACCGGGTGGATGCCGAACTCGCCGCGCTCAAGGCGCGCCTGAACAAGGGAGAGTGAGATGGAAGGTGTCGCTGTCCCCTTCGTCCTCTTCGTCTCGCTGTTCATCGCGCTGCCCTGGCTGGTCCTGCATTATGTGACCAAGTGGAAGCAGGCGCCGAAGATCACCCATGAGGACGAGCAGTTGCTCGACGAGCTTCATCTGCTCGCGCGCCGCCTGGAAGACCGGGTGAACACCGTCGAGCGGATCATCGCTGCCGACAATCCCAATTTCAAACCCGGTCTTCAGTCCGAGTGGCGCCCCGAAGGCCGCCTCGGCCAGACCGACTATAGCCTCGATCGGAGGAATTGAGATGACCGCCAGCCGCACCAATTTCTACCTCGACAAGCAGAACGCCAAGTTCAAGGGCGTGTGCGCCGGCATCGCCGACTATACCGGCGTCGATGTGATGTGGATCCGCGTCGCCGCGGTCCTGCTGACCATCACCGGGGTCGGCATGCCCTGGGTGCCGGTCGCCTATATGCTGATCGCATGGATGGCGAACGCCAAGCCGATCGGGCTCTACCAGTCGGACGAGGATGCCAAGTTCTGGCAGGGCGTGCGCAGCAATCCGCGCCGTTCGACCGCCGAGGTCCGCTCGAAGTTCCGCGACCTCGACCGTCGCCTCGCCGATATCGAGCTGCATTACACCAGCCGCAACCGCCAGCTGGCCGACGAGATCGACAGCCTGCGCTGATCGCCGGGGCCACATATCAACTATCCTATGGGAGTATGGATTATGTCTTCGGGAGGACCCGGTTTCGTCCTGGCGATCATCTCGATCTCGATGATCGCGTGGGTGGTCACCACCTGGATCCGTGCGAAGCACGGCTATAGCCTGGAAAATGAATGGGGAGGCATGACCCACAAGGGCGACCTTGGAGAGAGCCGCAAGGTCGAACTGCTGACCGCCGAGAACCAGAAGCTGGTCGGCCAGGTCAGCCGGTTGGAAGAGCGGATCGCCGTCCTGGAACGGATCGCCACCGACCCCGCCGAGCGGACCGCGCGCGACATCGACGCGCTGCGCGATCGCTGAGGGAGAGAAGCGATGCACGATTTCGCTATCCTGATCCCGCTCTTTGGCATCAGCTGCGGCATGGTCGCGATCATCGGCGGCGTCGTCATCAAGCCCTGGTTCGCCTATCGCGAAAAGCGGCTGGCCACCGAAGCCACGATGGTCGCGGAAAAGGCGGCGCAATATGCCGCGCAGACCGAACGGCTCGAACAGTGGGTCCGGGTGCTGGAGCGGATCATCACCGATCGCGGCCTGGCGCTGAGCGATGAGATCGACGGATTGCGCGCACCGGGCGAAACGCCCGCCCGCATCGAACACTGACACAAGATTTCAGAGGGGAGTTACCGCCATGTCCGGTTCACAGTTCATGGTCGTCATGATCGTCGCGATCGTCATGATCGCCAGCATCTTCAAGGCCAAGCATCGCCGATCGCCCGGCCTCGACATCGTCGAGCATCTGCGCGGCGAAGGGGCCCGCGACACCCAGGCGCTGCGCGGCGAGATCCAGCAGCTCAAGGAGCGTATCCAGGTGCTGGAGCGCGTCATCACCGATCAGCACAAGAGCATCGATCTCGATCGCGAGATCGAGCGCCTGCGCGACCGCTGATCCCACCATTGATACGGACAGGGAGCCCGGATCATGACCGACATCAATCTTTATATCGTCATCGCGACCGCTGGCCTTGCCGGACTGGCGATGATCGTCACCGCTGGCCTTGCCGGCTGGCGCGGCTGGCTGCAGCTCAAGAGCCGTGAGCTGGATCGCAGCCACGACATGCCCTACCCGCCCGCCAGCTCGGCGGCATCGCGGATCGAGATGGCCGACCTGAAGGAGCGCATCCGCAAGCTCGAAGCCATCGCCGCAGGCGTCGACCTCTGACGCCTGGCCGGAAGGCATGGGGAATGGCCCTCCCCCCTTCCCGCGGATGATATACCCACCGGCTTGTCCCGAGCGGACGCAGGAGCTAGCGGACACTCCCATGTCCGACCTTGCCGAAATCCGCGACGAATATGAATTCCTCGACGCCGACGATCGCTACCGCCTGTTGATCGATCTCGGCCGCGCGCTGGAGCCGATGCCCGACGCGCTGAAGACCGATGCGACGCTGGTGCGCGGCTGTTCGGCGTCGGTCTGGGTCTATCCGACCAAAAGCGAGGGCGAGACGCTGCATTTCCTGGCGGATTCGAACGCGGCGATCACCAAGGGGATCATCGCGCTCGTCCTGAAGACCGTGCAGGACAAGACCCCTGCCGCGATTCTGGCGACCGATATCGAGGGCCAACTGGCGCCTTTCGACCTGAGGAACCAGCTAAGCTCCAACCGGACGCAGGGGATTCCGAACATGATCGCACTGATCCGGGAGACGGCCGGACGCTATTGAGGGATATCCCTCAAAGGATCATCCCGCCCGCCCCAGTCGCGCCGCGACCGCCTCGACATCCTCGTCGGGCGTCACGACCAGCCATTCGCCCGGCCGTCGCCCATCCACCAGCGTCACCGCATGTTTCGGACAAAGCCCAAGGCACTTGGTCTCGACGACCCCGACCGAGGCCTTGCGCCCCTTCCCGAAAATCCGCCGGAGCGCCTTGGCAAGCGGGGTCTTGCCCTTCGGCCCGAAGCCACCGCCGACCTTTTTCGAGCATTTGCCGCAAACCAGGACCGTCGCTTCCCACTCCGCCTTGGCGCGGCGGATCATTCGGGCTTCCAGCTCCGCCGCTCCTCGGCGGCACGCAGGACCTCATAAGCGGCCTGGACCTGCTGGAACCGGGTGGCCGCTTCCGGGTCGTTGGGGCGGACATCGGGATGATTGGCCTTGGCCAGCCCGCGCCAGGTCGCGCGGATCAGGTCGAATTCGGCATCCGGCTCCAGCCCCAGCGCGTCCAGCGCGCGCATCTCGTCGCGCGAACGGCTGCCGTCCCCCGGGCCTGCCCAGGCCTGATGCTTGGACTGGGCATAGCCGGCACTCGTCCGCCGCTCGGACGCTTCGCGCGCGGCGGCTTCCTCCGCGCTCAGCCCCTGAAAATAGTCCCAGCCGCGATTATACTCGGCGGCATGCGCCTCGCAGAAATACCAGCGGTCGGGGCTGTTGGGCGATTTGGGCGCGGGACAATTGCCCGGCTGGTCGCACCCATGCCGGTCACAGATTCGCACGGGCTTGGCCTCCCGCGCCGCGCCATAGCTGCGCCAGCGAGGGAAGCCCCAGTCATTGGATCGGGTAGAAGATCGCGCCACACCGGCCGATTTAAGCGAGTTGCGCGCGCGTGCAAGCACCCCGGCGGGCACTTCATGAAAATGCCACCCGGAAATGCTTGACCGGTGATCGGCCGCTCGTTCATGACATATCCGTCATTTTATATTCATGTCCGTATCGGACATATGCCGACCCCATCGCTGTCAGGAGTCACCGTGGCCGACCGTCGTTCCTTCCTGGCCACCGCAAGGGCGGACGTGCCGGCCTCGATCGTGGTGGCGCTCGTCGCGCTGCCGCTCTGCCTCGGCGTCGCGGTCGCGTCCGGCGCCCCGCCATTTGCGGGCATGATCGCCGGTATCGTCGGCGGCCTGGTCGTCGGCTTTCTGTCCAAATCGCCTCTGTCGGTCTCCGGCCCCGCCGCGGGCCTGACCGTCATCGTTTTCGAGGCGATCGAGCGAATGCCGAGTTTCCAGGTCTTCCTGCTCGCCGTGACGCTGGCGGGTGTTCTCCAACTCGCCTTTTCCTTCACCCGCGCGGGCGTGCTGGCCGAATTCGTCCCCTCCTCGGTCATCACCGGCATGCTGGCGGCGATCGGCCTGATCCTGATCCTCAAGCAGATTCCCCATGCCATCGGCTATGACGGCGATTTCGAGGGGAGCTTCGAATATGCCAGCCGCGCCGGCGGCAACACCTTCACCGACCTGTGGGCCAGCGTCAGCCGGGATATCTCACCCGGCGCGGTCCTGATCGGTGGGATCTCGCTCGCCTTCCTGTTCTGGTGGGATCATGCCAAGCCCAAACAGGGTCCGCTGCGCCTGCTCCCCGGTCCGCTGGTCGTCGTGGTGATCGGCGTGGTCGGCAACATGATCCTGGGCGCGCTGCGCCCCGAATGGCAATTGTCGGGCAGCCATCTGGTGCAGGTGCCGGTCGCGGGCAGCGCGTCGGAGTTCGTCGGCCAGTTCCAACTGCCCGACTTCTCGGCGATCGGGCTGGGGGCGGTCTGGACCACCGCGCTCACGCTGGCGATCGTCGCCAGCCTCGAATCGCTGCTCAGCGTCAAGGCGGTCGACGAACTCGATCCGCGCCGCCGCACCACCGACAAGAATTGGGAATTGATGGCGCAGGGCGGCGGCAACATTGTCTCGGGCCTGCTCGGCGGCCTGCCCGTCACCTCGGTCATCGTCCGCTCCTCGGCCAATGTCGATTCGGGCGCCGAGAGCAAGATGTCGACCATGTTGCATGCCACCTGGCTGCTGCTCTCGGTCGCGCTGATCCCGGCGGTACTGAACCTGATCCCGCTGGCCGCGCTCGCCGCCGTGCTGATCGCCACCGGGTACAAGCTGTGCAAGCCCAAGCTGTTCACCGAACGCTACAAGCAGGGCTGGACCCAGTTCATCCCCTTCATCGTCACGATCCTGGCGATCCTGCGCACCGACCTGCTGATCGGGATCGTGGTCGGCCTGGTCGTCGGCTTCGTCTTCGTGGTGGCGCGCAACTTCCGCCCGGCCCTGACCTTCGCCTGCGATGGCGAGGACTGCCTGATCCGCGCCCGGCGCAACCTGTACTTCATCCATAAATACGAGTTGCAGAAGGTGCTGGCCAGGGTGCCGGACCATGCCAATCTGCTGATCGACCTGTCGTCGACCTCCTATGTCGACCTCGACAATATCGACATCATCAATGCCTTCATCAAAGGCGCCGAATATCGCGGCATCCATGTGATCGTGCGCAGCGACATCGCCGAGCGGACCGCCCCCCTGATCAAGGCCCCATCGACGGGAGTGCGCTACGCATGAGGGAATATAAGCAGCTCCTGCTCGCCAATAAGGCATGGGCAGCCGAACTCCTGGAGGAGAAGACCGACTTCTTCCAGCGCCAGACGCTTGGGCAGAAGCCCGACTTCCTGTGGATCGGCTGTTCCGACAGCCGGGTCACGCCCGAACAGATGACCATGACCCCGCCCGGGGGCATGTTCCTGCACCGCAATATCGGCAATCTGGTGCACGACGACGACCTCAACCTGTTGTCGGTCGTGCAATATGCGGTCGACGTGCTGGGGGTGCGGCATGTCATCCTGTGCGGCCATCATGGCTGTGGCGGGGTACGCGCGACGCTGGAGGGCGGGACCGCAGGGCCGCTCGACCAGTGGCTGGGCAATGCCCGCGACGTCCTCCACCGCCACCGCGAAGAGATCGACGCCCAGCCGGACCAGGAGGCCAAGATCAACCGGCTGGTCGAGGTCAACGTTATGGAGCAGCTCCGCCATCTCGCCCGGCTGGATACCGTCCAGAAGGCCTTTGCCGCGGGGCGGGAGCTGTGGCTGCATGGCTGGGTCTATGACATTCGCGACGGGCATATCAAAACCCTGCTGGAGATCGACGCGAGCACCGATCTCGACAGCCTGGAGCGGCCGGACAAGGTTCTGATCTGATCGGCCGTCGCGCGCCGCATGATGTGCCTCGCACCATGCGGCGCGGGTCCGTGACGTCAGCCAGAGGGCCTGTAAGCCGGGTTCTGTCCACCGGCAGAGCCGGATGGGCGACCATTCTTCTAGGACGATGCTCGCACATCGCCTCAAGCAACCAACCCGGACAGCGGGCGGGAACACGCCCCGACGCTTGCGCGCCATGCCATCCCTATTCGGTCTTGCTCCCGGTGGGGTTTGCCATGCCGTTTCCGTTACCGGACCCGCGGTGCGCTTTTACCGCACCCTTTCACCCTGACCTGGCCGAAGCCGTGGCCGTCTGCTCTCTGTGGCACTGTCCCTGGGGTCACCCCCGCCGGGCGTTACCCGGCACCGTCGTTCCATGGAGCCCGGACTTTCCTCGCCCCCGGTTTCCCGAGGCCGCGGCCGCCCGGCCCTCTGACTGGGGGCGGATGTAGCCTTATTGGCGGCGAGGGCAAGGGGTTTGTGGGTCAGGCTTCGGGATGGGCTTCGCCTCGCCCCCCTCAATCATCCCCCTGCGGTCGCGGCAGGAGCAGCGCCAGCAGGATCATCCGGCACTCGGCATCGATCTCCCCATCGATCAGTTCGGGGCGGAAGCGCCGCTGGAACGCCATGATCGCCGCCATCCGGTCGGTCACGTCATAACCGAAGCGCTCCAGCGCGAGGCAGAAGCCCGCCTCGGTCCACATCGGGTCCATCAGGTTGCGCGTCGGGCGCGGCAGCGCCAGTCGCCGCCGGGCGAGCACACCCCAGGGAAACAGCTCACCCGGATCGCGCTTGCGGGCGGGCGCGATGTCCGAATGGCCGACGATATTGCCGCGCGTGATGCCGTGGCGCGCCTGGATATCGGCGACCAGCTCGATCACCGCCGCCATCTGCGCGTCGGGAAACGGGCGATAGCCCCAGTCATGGCCGGGGTTGACGATCTCGATCCCGATGCTCGCGGAATTCACGTCGTCGATGCTGCGCCAATGCGACCTGCCCGCGTGCCAGGCACGATGCTCCTCCGCGACCATGCGCAGGACCATGCCGTCCTCGGTGACCAGATAATGGCACGATACCTTGGCCTCCGGGTCGCGCAGTCGCGCGATCGCCGATTCGGCGTCCTGCATGCCGGTATAGTGCAACACGATCATCGATATGGGCAGGGTACGCGCGTCGAAATTGGGTGACGGCGTGTCGACGATCGTCATGCAACCTCCTGCACGGCCCTCATTTGGTGCCATGCCCGACGCCCCTGTTAGCCGCATCGTCGCGCGAAGGATATGGCCTCATGCAGCCGTGAGGGGATCGGCGGCCGCGCTCTTCTCATACATGCCGCGCCCCGCCGAACTGAGCTGGAACAGGTCGGTCTGGCCCAGCACCGTCTCGCCCGCCCCCAGCATCAGCCAGCCCGAGGGACGCATCGCCTCCGCGATCGTGCGATAGGCGCGGGCCTTGGCCTCGGGTGCAAAGTACAACATGACGTTGCGACACAGCACCAGGTCAAAGCCGCCCGCCGGGGGCGCATCGGCGACCAGATTGGTCTGGCGGAAATGGATATGGCGCAACAATTCGGGGCGTGCCGCCCATTCATTGCCCGGCCGCCCTTCGAACCAACGGACGAGATGCCGGATCGGCAGGCCGCGCTGCACCTCGAACTGGGTGAAGATGCCGGTCCGCGCGCGCGTGATCGCGGCGTCGGACACATCGGTCGCGATGATCTCCGGCATGGGCGTGTCGGTATTCGGGCTGCGCTCGGCGAACAGCATCGCGATCGACAACGGTTCCTGCCCGGTCGAGCAGCCCGCGCTCCAGATGCGCGCGCGGCGGCCGGTCCGCTCCACCTCGGCGACCAGTTCGACGATATGGTCGAAGACGTGGATGTCGCGGAAGAAGGATGTCTCGCCATTGACCAGGGCATCGACCACGCGGTTCGCGAGCATCGGCTCGCGTCCATCGAGCAGCGCGGTGACGAGCTGGTCCAGCGTATCCAGGCCCCGCTCGCGCATGAGCGGCAGCAGCACGGTATCGACCCGCAGCGAGCGATGGCTGACGATCTGCTGCCCGGTCCGCGCCTCCAGCAGCGCGGTGAGGACGCTGAGCGCGCGCGACGGCATGGCGGCTTGCGGCGGCGGTGCCATGGTCCGGGCGGGGATGGCCGAAGGCAGGCCGATGCCAGATGTCATCGCCGTCCCCCTGCCTTCATCGCCAGCATCGCGCCGATCGCCTGGGGCGAAAGGACGGCATCGGCCAGATGCCGCGTCACGACCGCACCGGGCATGCCCCAGACGACCGAGCTTTCCCGATCCTGCGCGATGACCGTCGCTCCCGCCGTCTTCAAGGCCCGTGCCCCCTCCAGCCCGTCGCGGCCCATGCCCGTCAGCACGATGCCCCAAGCTCCCTCGCCCCACACCTTCGCCATCGACGCGAACATCGGATCGACCGAGGGCAGACAGCCGCTGGCGGCGCGCTCGCGCCGCAACCGGATCGCCGCGCCACCGTCGGGCAGGCGTGCGAAGGTCATGTTCGCGTCGCCCGGTGCGATCACGATGCGGCCGGGGCGCAGCCGCAGATGATCCGCCGCGATGTCGCAGGGGCGGCGCGCGACGGCGGCGAGCTGCGTCGCGAAAAAGGTCATGAAGGTGGCCGGAAGATGCTGCGTCACGACGATCGGGACGGTCAGCGTCGGCGGCACCAGTTCCAGCAGCTTGGCCAAAGCATGGATGCCGCCGGTCGATGCGCCGATCCCGATGATCAGCGGCAGGCCCGGTCTTGGCGAGGTGGCGACCGGCGAGGGCGTCCCGGGGTGCGCCGCCACGGTGCGTTCCGTGGGGCCGGCCAGCGCATCGAGTTTCTGGAGCAGCGTGGCCCCGAACTCCGCCAGGCCCTGGGGCCTGGGCTTGACCAGCGTGTCGGCCGCGCCATGCGCCATGGCCTGCACCGCCGCCGCGCCACCGTCCGAGGTCGATGCCGACACGATGATGATGCGCGCGCCCTGTCCCGCCGCCAGCAGACGGGGCAGCGCGGTGATGCCGTCCATGCCCGGCATCGCGACGTCGAGCAGGATGATGTCGACCTTATGCTCGGTCAGGAACGCCAGCGCCGCCTCGACATGCGCGACCGCGCCCGCCACGGCGAAGCGGGCGTGCGGCTCGATCGCGCGCGCAATCAGCGCCCGCGCCACCGCCGAGTCGTCGACGATCAGGATGCGGGCCGGTGCGCGGTCATCAACCCTGGCCTCGATCCCGGCATCCCGCCCGGCCTGGGGGGGCGAAAAGGCGGATGAGGCCATGCCGTGGCGGTCCCGAACGCGCGCTTGACCGAGGGGGCTCAGATGATGCCGACCAGCTGGAGCTTGCTCTCCAACGTGTCGCGATCGAACGGCTTCATGATATATTCGTCCGCCCCGGCGTCGATCGCCGCGCGGATATGCGCCATGCCGTTTTCGGTCGTGCAGAACACGATGCGCGGTCGCCGCTCCAGCTTGGCCTCGCGCAGCGCACGCAGGAAATCCATCCCGCTCATCACCGGCATGTTCCAGTCGAGCAGAATGACGTCGGGGACCGATTCGAGGCATGCCTCCAGCGCCTCCCGCCCGTCGCCCGCTTCGCGGACCTGAAGGTCCAACGTCTCCAATATGTGACGCGCCACCTTGCGGATCACCTTGGAGTCATCGACGACGAGACAGGTCTTCATGAAGGAAAACGCCCTAGTAACAGCACGAACCCGATGGGCCCATCCGCCAGTCTAGCGCACAGAAGTAAGGACCGAGTTAACGGATCAGCAGGCCAGCGCCATCGGCGGCGGGACCAGTCGGGCGAGGTCGAGCACGAGTAGCGGCTCGCCGTCGCGCACCACCAGGCCGGCGGCGGCGCGCGACCAGCCGCCCTCGCGCACCGTGGTATGCGGCATCGGGCTGGTGTCGAAGGTTTCGATATCGTCGAGCGCGTCGACCAGCATCGCGTAATAATGACCGTCCTGCAGCGTGATGACCGCGCGACGGATATGCGCCGCCGTCGGTTCCAGCCCCAGCGCCAGCCGCGTGTCGACCACGGTGATCACGCGGCTTCGCAAGGCGGTCAGCCCACGGACGGAGGGCTCGGCGCGCGGCACCGCCACGACCTCGCCGATATCGACGACCGAATCGACCTGGTCGGCGTCGAACACCACGCCCTGGTCGGCAATTCGGGCGATCAGGAACAGCGGCATCAGCGACCACCCCGGCGGGCATGACCGGCAAGCGCGGCGATCAGCGCGGGACGATCATAGCGATAGATGGTGTCGGGATCGTCCAGCCCGTCACGGTCGCGTCGCAACCGCACGACCGGCGCACCCGATCCGTCGCCGACCACGGCGTCGTCATCCATCATCAGGCGAACCGCAGGCGTGTCATTTGCCTCCGCTGTCAGGGCGCAACGATAGCCGTTCGCCTCCAGCACCGGACGCAGGAATCGGTCCATCCACAGCGCCCCCGTCCCATCGAGCAGGCAGAGGGGCGGCGCGGCGGCATTCGGGGCGTCCCCCGCATCGACGAACAAGGCCAGCGGATCGACGATCTCGATCGCCTCTCCCTGCCACACCGTCACGCCCAGGACAGGGCCCGCACCCGGCGCGGCCGCGATGTCGCCGGACAACTGGATGATCTCCAGCGCGGCGGCCATGGCATAGGCGCATTCGGCATCGCCATCGGTCAGGCGAAGCACCTCGATCTCGCCCTCGGCCAGCAAATCCTCGACGGTCACCTCCAGGGCGTGGTGCAGCGGGATCGTCGTGTCGCCGACGACCAGCCGGACGCGGCCACCGGACCGGTGGATCGCACGGGTCGCGGCCTTTTCCACCCGGTCGATCGCCCCCAGCGGGATCGCGCGGCGCACGCCGTCGATATCCTCGAACAGCAGGGCGGGCTGCGCACTGTCCTCCTCCGCCTCCTCCGTCGCGGCGATGACCTCGCGATGGAAACAAAGGCCCGCCGCATGGGCCAGGCCGCCGCCATCGAGCAGCAGCATCGGCAGCCCGCTGTCGGGCAGGGTCTGGCCGGCATAGAGGCCCATCGCCATGACCGCGGGTGCGGCGGGCTTGACCACCACCTCCTCGGTGTCGAGCACATCGTCGACGCCCAGCGCATAATCGCCGTCGCGCGTCGATACGATGACCAAAGTCGAGGGATCGTCCTCGCAAACCCCCAGAAACGGGCCGAGCGGCAGCATCGGCAGGCGTCGCCCGCGCACGGTCGCGATGCGGACCGCACCGACCGGATCGATCCGCACCTGGTCGCCCCGAACCTTGACGATCTCCTCGATCGACTGACGGGCGATGGCGAAGCGCTGTCCTCCCACCGCGACGACGATGGTCGGCATGATCGACAGGGTCAGCGGCACATGGATGGTAATGGTCAGTCCCTGGCCGGGGCGATTGTCGAGCGCGACGCGGCCGCCGACATGCTCGATATTGGCGCGGACCACATCCATGCCGACGCCGCGCCCCGACATGGTGGATACGGTCTCTCGGCTCGACAGTCCGGGCTCGAACACCAGCTTCAGCTTGTCCGCCTGGCTCATCGCCGCCACTTCGCCGACGTCGCGCAAGCCGCTGGCCACCGCCTTCGCGGTGATGCGGGCCACGTCGATGCCCGCGCCGTCGTCGGCGATCTCGATCAGGATCTGGTTGCCGGACTGACGCGCGGTGACGCCGATCTGTCCGGTCGGCGACTTGCCCTTGCGGCGACGTTCGGCGGGAGTCTCGATGCCATGGTCGATCGCGTTGCGGATGATGTGGACCAGCGGGTCGCGCATCATCTCGATCATCTCGCGGTCCAGATCGACGTCCGCCCCCTCGATCCGCAACGCCACCGCCTTGCCCAGTTCGGCCGCCGTGTCGCGGACCATGCGGGGCAGAGCGGAGAACAGCCCGTCCACCTTCTGCATCCGCGTCCGGGTGACCGTGTCGCGCATATCGGCGACGGTCAGCGACAACCGATCCAGCGCCGCCTCGACACGCGGTTCGAGCACATCGTCGCGCAGGCGGCGCGCGAGTTCGTTGCGCGCCAGCACCATGTCGGACATGCCGCTCATCATCCGGTCGAGCAGATCGACGCTCAGGCGGATGCTGCGTGGTGCCGTGCGTGGGGGCACGACAGGGCGCAGGACCGCGGCGGCGGGGCTCTCTTCGGGCTGGGCCAAGGCGGCGATCAGATCGTCGTCGTCCGAATCGTCATGCGCCGTGCCCGCCGCGATCGACTCGACGACGGCGCCGATCCGGTCGACGATCGCCAGCACCGCATTGACCATCCGGGTATCGGCGGTGCGATGCCCGTCACGCAAGGCGGCGAGGACATCCTCGGCCGCATGGCTCAACCGGGCCAGACGCTGAAGATCCAGGAAGCCGCAACTTCCCTTCACCGTATGGACGAAGCGAAATATCGCATCGAGGCGCGCCCGGTCGTTCGGCGCGGCTTCCCACGCGACGATCTCGCCGGACAGGGCCTCCAGCGTCTCGCGGGTCTCGGCAATGAATTCCTGCAGCAGGTCGTCCATAAATCCCCGAGGGAACGCAACTTCGCGCTCCCTCATGCCGCCACAAGATTAAAAGGATGTTTACCCCGCGCGGATCGCCGCGCCCAGGATCATCGTGTTGGGCGCTGGTTCGGTGACCAGGGTCATGCCGCCATGCTCGACGGTCAGCGTGTGGACCAGGAGCGCGGGCGCGGTGCGCGAGCCCGGCGGCTCGGCCCCCTGTCCCTCCATCAGGGTGCGACGGACTTCGGGGTCGAGGAGGATGCGCGGTCCTTCGATCCGAATCGCGATCTCGATCGCCTCGCGCCCCGCCTCGGCCCCGATATCGATCGTGCCGCCCCGCGCCAGCGCCTCGGACGCGATCAGCGCCAGATTGGCGAGGATACGGACCGCGGGTTTGGGCAGCGCGGGCGATTCGACCAGCCAGCCCAGCGTCGTGCGGCGATTGTCGGCGAGCAGCCCCTCGACCGCCGCCCTGGCCTCCATCATGTCGACGCGGTCGGCAAAGCCGCCCCCCGCCCCGAATGCCAGCCGGAAGAATTTCAGCTTGTTGGCGGAGGCGCGTGCACTGTCCGCCAGCAATTCCATGCACCGCTGTCGCATCGCGGGATCGGTTTCGTCGGCAAGCAGTTCCAGGCCGTTGTTGAGCGCGCCCACCGGCGACAAAAGATCGTGGCACAATCGCGAACAGAGCAAGCTCGCGAAATCCACCGGGCTGACGGTCATGAAAAATCCTTCGACGAAACATCCCTTTGTGACGCTGGTGTCGGTTCCGCGCAAGCAAGGTCAAGCGGATCGAACCGCCCGTGTCGCCGACCCGCCGCGACCGCGCGCCAGGCGGTGACCAGGCCGCCGCCCGCGATCAGCCAGATCGTGCCGTCGGGGGCGGCATCGGCGGCGTCGCGTGCGGACGGCTCGGCAAGGCCGGTCGGGTGCGAGTGATAATGGCCGATGATCGCGGGGCCGCCGCTGCGCGCCGCCCGGTGCGCGGCGATCAGCGCGGCGGGATCGATCTCGAACCGGTGCCACGGCTCGGCCGCGACATTGGCGCAGGGCATGGCCGTCACGATCCGATCACCCTCGCCGAGCAGCAGGCCGCACACCTCGCGGTCGGGCGAAGCGGCCTCCGCGATGCGAATGAAGTCCAGCGTATCGCTTGAAATCGTTACGGTCATGCCCAAATGGGGTAGCCTATGGACCGGGGGGTTTCCATCATCGATGCGCGGATCGCGCCCACAGCGGATGGCTGGCGGTTGGACCGTGCGCTGGCCGATGCGGTGCCGACTTTATCGCGCGAACGGCTGAAGGTGTTGATCGCCAGCGGCGCGGTGACGCGCGATGGCGTGATGGCGCGCGACCCCGCCAAGCGGGCAGCGGCGGGCGATCAGTTCCAGGTCGCCGTGCCCGCCCCCATCCCTGCGCATAACGAGGCGCAGGATATCCCGCTCGTCATCGCCTATGAGGACGAACATCTGATCGTCATCGACAAGCCCGCCGGGCTGGTCGTTCATCCGGCGGCGGGCAATCTCGACGGCACGCTGGTCAACGCGCTGCTGCATCATTGTGGTGGTTCGCTGTCGGGCATCGGCGGCGTCGCGCGGCCGGGGATCGTCCACCGGATCGACAAGGACACCTCCGGGCTGATGGTTGCGGCCAAGACCGACCGCACGCATGAGGGGCTGGCCAAGCAGTTCGCGGCGCACACGATCGACCGCCGCTACCGTGCGATCACCGGCGGCATCCCCCGCCCGGCAGAGGGCACGGTGGACGCCCCGCTCGCGCGCAGCCCGCAGAACCGCAAGAAGGTCGCGATCGTACAGGGCGGCAAGCGTGCCGTGACTCACTATCGCACCATCGAGAAGCTCAACAACGCCGCGCTGGTCGAGTGCCGGCTAGAGACCGGGCGGACCCATCAGGTGCGCGTGCATATGCAGTCGCTGGGTCACGCCTTGCTGGGCGACCCGGTTTATGGTAGAACAAAGGGTGCTCAGAAAGCCCTGCTCGACTCGCTCGATTTCCGGCGCCAGGCCCTGCACGCGGCGCGGTTGGGCTTTATTCATCCCATAAGTGGTAACGCTTTGGCGTTTGAGAGCCCGATGCCCGCCGATATGCAGGAACTGTTCAGTCGGCTTCACGTATAGCAGAAGACCGCCTCGCGCCCGACGACGGGGCGAAACGGAATGACGCTCCAGAAAGGGAGATAAGGATCATGGCAAAAGGCAGCAACGTCCCGGCGACGATTCCTGCGCTCGGCGGGGAGCAATCGCTCAACCGCTATCTGGCCGAGATCAAGAAATTCCCGATCCTTGCCCCGGAGCAGGAATATATGCTCGCCAAGCGCTTCCAGGAGCATGGCGACCCGGAAGCGGCGGCGCAGCTCGTCACTTCGCACCTGCGTCTCGTGGCGAAGATCGCGATGGGTTATCGCGGCTATGGCCTGCCCACCTCCGAACTGATCTCAGAGGGTAATATCGGCCTGATGCAGGGCGTGAAGAAATTCGAGCCCGATCGCGGCTTCCGCCTCGCCACCTATGCGATGTGGTGGATCAGGGCCTCGATCCAGGAATATATCCTGCGGTCGTGGAGCCTGGTGAAGATGGGCACCACCGCGGCGCAGAAGAAGCTGTTCTTCAACCTGCGCCGGATGAAGTCGAAGCTCGACGCGTTCGAGGACGGTGATCTGCGCCCCGAGGACGTGACCAAGATCGCCACCGATCTGGGCGTCAACGAGGACGAGGTCATCAGCATGAACCGCCGCATGGCGATGGGGGGCGATACCTCGCTCAACGTCTCGATGCGCGAGGATGGCGAAGGCCAGTGGCAGGACTGGCTGGCGGATGACGCGCCGCTGCAGGACACGGTCGTCGCCGAGCAGCAGGAGGCGGACGTCCGCCACGACATGCTGGTCAGCGCGATGGACGACCTGAACGACCGCGAGAAGCACATCCTGACCGAGCGTCGCCTGACCGACGATCCCAAGACGCTGGAAGAACTGAGCCAGGTTTACGGCGTCAGCCGCGAGCGCGTCCGCCAGATCGAGGTGCGCGCCTTTGAGAAGTTGCAAAAGGCGATGATGCGCATCGCTGGCGAAAAGCGGCTGTTGGCGGCCGCCTGAGCATGACCGGCCGCACCGTCGTCGTCGGCGGCGGCGCGGCCGGGATCGCGGCGGCGCGGACGCTGCACGACGCGGGGCGAGAGGTTCTGCTGATCGAGGCGGCGGAGCGGCTCGGCGGGCGGGCGCAGAGCGTGGCGCTGCCGACCGGGCATGTCGTCGATCATGGTTGCGGCTGGCTCCATTCGGCCCGGCGCAACCCGTGGACGGAAATCGCCGAACGTGCCGGCTTCACCGTGGATCGACGCCGCCCGAACTGGGACGGCCAATGGCGCGATCTGGGTTTCCCGCCCGACGACCAGCGCGCCGCCGATGCCGCCTTTGCAAGGTTCGAGCAGGCCGCGCTCGCCGTTCGCCATGGCCCGGACAGGCCCTTGTCCGACTTCGTGGAGAAGGGCGATCCATGGCGGCCGATGATCGAGGCGATCTCTGGCTATGTGAACGGTGCGGAACTGGCGGCGGTGTCGCTTCACGACTGGGCGGCTTATGAAAATGCCGCGACCGACGATAATTGGGCGGTGGTCGAAGGCTATGGCACGGTCGTCGCAAACCACGCCGCCGGAGTGCCGGTAAGGACCGGCGTGGCGGCAACCCGGATCGACCATCGCGGCAAGACCCTCCGCATCGAAACCTCGCACGGCACGATCGAGGCCGATCACGTCATCATCGCCGTCCCCACGACGGTGTTGGCCGAGGGCAAGATCGTCTTCGACCCGCCTCTTCCCGAAAAGCGGGACGCCGCCGCCGCCCTGCCGCTGGGGATCGCCGACAAGGTCTTCCTGTCGGTCGAAGGCCCCTTGCCCTGGCCTGCTCATCAGCATCTGACCGGCAACCCCCACAGCGCCTGCACCGCCAGCCACCGCCTCTCCCCCTTCGGTTGGCCGATCGTCGAGAGCTTCTTCGGTGGCCCCTGCGCCGAAATGCTGGAAGAAGACGGCGCGGCGGCGGCCTTCGCGATCGACGAACTGGTCGGGCTGCTGGGTAGCGACTGGCGACGGCGCTTCACGCCGATGGGCGCGACCCGCTGGCGGCATGTCCCGCTGATCGGTGGCAGCTACAGCCATGCCGAGGTGGGTCATGCCGATGCGCGCCAGACACTCGCCGAGCCGATCGATGGCCGCCTCTTGTTCGCGGGCGAGGCCTGCTCGCGTGACGATTTCTCGACCGCGCATGGAGCCTATGAAACCGGCTTGAGCGCGGCGCGGTCGCTATTGACCGATGACGTCCGCCCTTAATCCCACCAGAAGAACCACCAATCGCTCCGCATCAGTTCGCTGGCGAAAGCCGCCATCGATCCCAGCCCCTGATCGACGATATCGGGGCAATAGGCGTGAAGTTCATGCGCAAGCTGCCAGGCCTGCCGTCGATCCTTGGGGCGGTTTCGCACCCGAACATTCATGGTGTCGCCGTTGATACCGACCAGTTCCGCACCGAAACGCTCATGCCAGGATCGCAGCGCGGCGACATGAAGTTCGGGGTCAGGACAGGCGTTCCAGCCGCCCCAATGGAGATAGGCGGGCACTTCCCAACTCTTGTCGGTCGGAAGGATCAGGATGTGCACCTTTTCCAGCGGTCGTCCCGTCTGCACGTCTTCGGCCGCCGTCAGCCCCGGTGGCGCTTCGCCCGAGGGTGCAGGCCCTGTAGCAGGGAGCGCTTCGCCGTCCTTGGGCGGTGAGGTCTCCGCCACCTTGTAGAGATCGGCGGGAAACTGGACCTTCGCCGCCGCTGCCAGGAGCCGGTCGGCGGAGCGTGGCGCCACGGTCTTGACCGAGGTACCGGACACGGTGGGATCGTCAAAGCTGAATTGGTCGGCGATGCGCTCCAGATCGGCGTCACCGCCGATCACGACGGGCCATCCCCGCTTCGCGGCGCGGAGCTTTTCCCATTCGGCCAGCGCATTGGCCCCCGGAACGGTGACTTTCTCGTAACGGAGCGCCGCCATCATGCGAACCCGCATGGCTTGTGCCGCCGCTTGCGGATCGGGGTGCGGCGGCGTGGGAACGTCCTGCGACATGGGCACATCTTTCCAGGCCATCCCGGTCAAACCAACGGTCGCCAGTCCACCGATCAACAAGCGCCGCGTCGGCTCCATATCGTTTCCCCCGATACCTTGGCCGCCATCATGCCATCGGCTCCACGACAGGGATATGAAAAAGGCCCCGACTTTCGCCGAGGCCCATTTCCATTTCACGATCCGATCACCTCACCGGATCGGCGAGTTCGGGTCCAGCCGCATGTCCAGATACCGGTCCACCGACCCCATCAGCTCGGGCATCTCATGCTCGAAGAAATGGTTGGCCTTGGGGATGGTGTCGTGATGGATGGTGATGTGCTTCTGGGTGCGCAGCTTGTCGACCAGCTTCTGGGTCGCCGCCGGGGTAGCCACTTCGTCGCCCTCGCCCTGGATGATGATGCCCGAGGAGGGGCACGGCGCCAGGAAGGTGAAGTCATACATGTTGGCGGGCGGCGCGACCGAGATGAAGCCGCGGATTTCCGGGCGGCGCATCAGCAACTGCATCCCGATCCACGCGCCGAAGCTGACGCCCGCGATCCAGGTGGTCGAGGCTTCGGGGTGGAAGCTCTGCACCCAGTCGAGCGCCGAGGCCGCGTCGGACAGTTCGCCGATGCCATTGTCGAACGTACCCTGGCTCTTGCCCACACCCCGGAAGTTGAAGCGCAGCGTGGCGAAACCGCGCCGCTGGAAGGTCTTGTAGAGTTCCTGGACGATGCGGTTGTTCATGGTGCCGCCCGCATTGGGATGCGGGTGCAGGATCATCGCGACGGGTGCGCGCGGACGGGGCGCGGGTGCGAAACGGCCTTCGAGGCGGCCTTCGGGGCCGGGAAAAATGACTTCGGGCATCAAAACTCGCCGATCTGGAAGGGCGCTGGTGGAGCACCCGGAGCGTTGCGCTATATAGGCGGACACGTCATTTTCGCAATTGTTCGATCATTCCAGCCACGGAACCGACCCTGTCCCGCCTCTATCTCGATCATGCCGCCACCACCCCGATGACCGAGGCCGCCCGCGCGGCCCTGGGCGAAGGGTGCGCGATCTGGGCCAACCCCTCCTCCCCCCATGCCGAGGGGCGCGCCGCCAAACGCGCGCTGGAGGAGGCGCGGGCCGCCATCGCCCGGTCGCTGGGCTGGAGGCACGAGGTCCTGTTCACCAGCGGCGCCAGCGAATCGCTGTCCATCGCCTTGACCCGCACGATGGCGGAGCGGCGCTTCGTCGGCGCGATCGACCATGATGCGGTGCTGCGCGCGGCCCCGGATGCGATCGTCATGCCGGTGGGACCGGACGGCGTGTTGCGCCTGCCCGATCTGAGCGGCGCGCGCGCCGTCGTCACGGTGCAATGGGCCAATAGCGAAACCGGCGTACGCCAGCCGATCGCCGAACTCGCCCGCGCGATCCACGCCGCCGGTCACATCCTGCTGATCGACGCCGCGCAGATGCCCGCGAGCGCGGATCCCGAGGTGATCGAGCATGCCGATCTGGTCGCCCTGTCGGCGCACAAGCGCGGCGGACCGCCTGGGATCGGCGCGCTGCTGGTCCGCGATCTCGCGCTGCTGGAGCCGACCGGCGGGCAGGAGCGCGGCTATCGCCCCGGCACCGAGAACATGCCGGGTGTCCTTGGCTATGCCGCCGCGCTGGCGGAGCCGGAGCCCGATCACAGCGAACTGCGCGCGCATTGTGACGATGCGATCCGGCGTTCGGGGGGAATCGTGGTGGCGGACGCCAGCCGCCGCCATCCCGCCATCGCCAGCTACCACATGCCGGGCAAGCCCTCCGCCGCGCAGTTGATCCAGTTCGACCTCGCGCAGATTTCCGTCTCGGCGGGCAGCGCCTGTGCCAGCGGCAGCCTGAAACCCAGCCACGTCCTCTCCGCGCTCGGCTGGGGCGTGGAGGCGGGGCGCGAAGTGGTGCGGGTCAGCTTCGGCCGTTCCACGACGCGCGCGCATGTCGACCGCTTCGTCACCGCCTGGCGCGCCATCGCGCGGGGGAAGCGCGTGGAGGCGGCATGATATATCTCGATTACCAGGCGACGACACCACTCGCGCCCGAGGCGTTGAAAGCCATGCTCCCCTGGCTGGAGCAGGGTCACGCCAACCCCCACTCCCCCCACCGGGCCGGACGACAGGCAAAGGCCGCCGTCGAGGTGGCCCGCGATCAGGTCGCGGCACTCCTTCCCCCCGGCGGACGGGTGGTGTTCACCAGCGGCGCGACCGAAGCGCTCAACTGGGCGATCAAGGGGGCGGGCGGCGGCATCATCACGACCGCCATCGAACATGCGGCGGTGCTCGACACCGCCGCCGCGACGGGACGATCGCTGACCATCCTGCCCGTCGATGGCGAGGGGCTGGTCTCGCCCGAGCCGGTCGGTCGGGGCGTGGGACTGGTCGCCGCGATGCTGGTCAACAACGAGATCGGCACCATCCAGCCCGTCGCCGCGCTGGCGGAGGAAGCGCACCGGGCGGGCGCATGGATGCTGTGCGATGCGGTACAGGGCTATGGCCGGGTCGCCATCCCCGGAAATGTCGATCTGATCGCGCTGTCGGCGCACAAGATCCACGGTCCCAAGGGGATCGGCGCGCTGTGGATTCGCGACGGGATCACCCTGCCGCCCTTGCTGCATGGTGGCGATCAGGAGGGCGGGCGCTCCGGCACGCTCAGCCCAGCCCTGTGCGCGGGCTTTGGCGCGGCGGCCAAGCTGATGGCGGCCCGCTCCGAGGAGGACGCCGCGCATGTCGAACGGCTGTGGTCGCTGGCCATCGATCGGCTCAGCTCCGGCTGGACGCTCAGCGGATCGGCCACGCAGCGCTATCGCGGCAATCTCAACGTCCGACGCGACGGGCTGGATGTCGGGCGGCTCATGTCCGATTGCCGCGACATCGCCTTTTCGGCGGGAAGCGCCTGCGCCAGCGGATCGGGACGCCCCAGCCACGTCCTGACCGCGCTCGGCCTGACTGGGGGGCAGGCCAGATGCTCGATCCGGCTGGGTTTCGGGCGGTACACGACCGAGGCGGAACTGGTCGAGGCAATCGATCGGCTTCGCGAAGCGGCCGAGGGTCAGCGTCCATGATCGCGCTGACCTTCATCACGCGCGATGGCGACGCCGTTCGGACCGAAGCCGCGTCGGGCGAGACGTTGCTCCAGGCCGGGCAGCGGGCGGGGCAGCCGATGGAGGGCACATGCGGCGGCCAGATGGCCTGCGCCACCTGCCATGTCCTGATCGACCCGGCCTTTCTCGATCGCCTGATGCCTCCTCTCGCGGAAGAAGAGGACATGCTGGATCTGGTGCCGGAAGCGACCCGCTCCAGTCGCCTCGCCTGTCAGGTCCGGGTGACGTCCGAACTCGACGGATTGACCGCCCGCCTTCCCTGAACACCCGATAACGAGTTGGTTCAGCACGCAATCATCGCCGATTCGGCATTCTCTCCCCATGCTCGCCGAAGGGCGGGCCTACCGGGAGTAAAGCGTCATGAAACTTCTTGCTGTCTTGGGTGCCGGGCTGATCGCCATATCGGGCGTCGCCGCCGCAACCCCCGCCGTCGCCGCGCCGCATGGGCCGCATGACCGCTGGGGTCCGGGACCCGGTCGTGGTCCCGGCTGGGATCGTGGGCCGGGCTGGCACCACCGGGGACCGGGTTGGGACCGTGGTCCCGGCTGGCATCGCGGACCACGCTGGGATCGCGGGCCGGGCTGGCGGGGCTATGACCGGCCGCGCGTCACCTGCCGCTGGGTGCGGACATGGGATGGACCGCGGCGTCAGTGCTTCCGCCGCTGATGCATTGAAATGACCGACGGGGCCGGTGGGATAAGGACTTGATCCCCCGGCCCCGTTTCGCCATATGCGCGGCGGGAGTCGGGCGGACGTAGTCATCGCCAACCCGGTCAGGTCCTGACGGAAGCAGCCGCAACGATTTCGCTGCGGGTCGTCCCGGCTCCCACCTTCCGCATATCGACAGGCTTTTCGGGATACGCCGTGGGCACGCGCATGACGCGACCCCACCGGCTGACGACGCATCGCGTCACGATTATACCTGACGTCGCGTGCCGGAATGCCTATGTTGGTCGGTGATGATTTCCTTCAATCCGATCTTCCCGGCCCGACATGGCTGATTCGTTCGACCTGGGCGAACCGTCCCAGCCCGTTCAAGCGCCTGCCAAGGCCGAAGCGTACCGCGTCCTCGCACGCAAATACCGGCCGCAGACCTTCGACGCGCTGATCGGGCAGGACGCGATGGTCCAGACGCTGGGCAATGCGATCAAGCGCGACCGGCTGGCCCATGCGTTCCTGATGACCGGCGTGCGCGGTGTGGGCAAGACCTCGACCGCGCGACTGATCGCCAAGGCGCTGAACTGCGTCGGCCCGGACGGCACCGGCGGTCCGACGATCAGCCCCTGCGGCGTCTGTGAGCCCTGCCGGGCGATCGCCGAAGGCCGTCATATCGACGTGATCGAGATGGACGCCGCCAGCCATACCGGCGTCGATGACGTGCGTGAGATCATTGAGGCGTCGCGCTATGCCGCCGTATCCGCGCGGTTCAAGATCTACATCGTCGACGAAGTCCACATGCTTTCCAAGAACGCCTTCAACGCGCTGTTGAAGACGCTGGAGGAGCCGCCCGCGCATGTGAAGTTCCTGTTCGCCACGACGGAGGTGAACAAGGTTCCGATCACCGTCCTGTCGCGCTGTCAGCGTTTCGACCTGCGGCGGATCACGGCGGACAAGCTGGCGGCGCATTTCGCGGACATCTGCGTCAAGGAAGGCGTCACCGCCGAGGAGGAGGCGTTGATGCTCGTCGCGCGCGCGGCGGAAGGTTCGGCGCGCGACGGTCTGTCGATCCTGGACCAGGCGATCGCGCATGCCGATCTGGAAGGCGGCGGCGTCACTGCGGGCGCCGTACGCGAGATGCTGGGCCTCTCGGATCGCGGCGCGGTGCGCGACCTGCTGGGATTGATCCTGAACGGCGACGGCGCGGGCGCGCTCGCCTCCCTCAGGCGGCAATATGATTATGGCGTCGATCCGCAATCGGTGCTGCGTTCGCTGCTGGAAGCGGTCCATGGCATCACCCTGACCAAGGTCGGGACGCCCCCCGATGCCGCCCAGCCGCTGGAGGAGCGCGCCGCCCGCGAGGAATGGGCGGGCTCGCTCAGCTTCCCGGCGCTGCACCGGCTATGGCAGTTGTTCCTCAAGGGGCATGACGAGGTCGCCCGTGCCGCCCTGCCGATCGAGGCGGCGGAAATGGCGCTGCTCCGCGCGATCCATGCCTCGACCCTGCCCGATCCGGGCGAACTGGCACGGCAGATCCGGGACGGCGGCGTGTCCGCCCCCAGCGCTCCGGCGGTGACGCATCAAGCGGCTCCGGCCGCTGCGCCGGTCGCCCTCGCCCCGTCCCCTCCCCCGGCCGAGCCCGAGCCGCCCAAGCTGCCCGACAGCTTCGTCGCGATGATCGACCGGCTGGACGATATGGGCCAGTTGGCGCTGGCCGCCCGGCTGCGTCACGGGGCCCGTCTCGTGCGTTATACGCCCCCGGAAGTCGTGTTCAGCGGATCACGGCCGATCGCCGCCGATACGCTCAGCGAGTTGATCGCCGCGCTGAAGACGGCGACAGGCCAGATCTGGCGCATCACGCTGGAGGATGTGCCCGGCGAACCGACGCTGCACGAACAGCAGGTCGCCGCCGAGGAAGCGATCAAGACCGCCGCGTGGGAATCGGACATGGTCCGCGCCGCCCGCGAGGCTTTCCCCGAGGCCGAATTGATGGAATGGCCCGGCAAACGCAGTGTGAACGGAGCATGATGTGAAGAATCTCGACGAAATCCTGGCGATGGCCCAGAACGTCCAGAACGAACTGCAAAAGGCGCAGGCCAATCTCGACACGATCGAGGTCGAAGGCGTCTCGGGCGGCGGTCTGGTGAAGGTGAAGGCGTCGGCCAAGGGCCGGATCATCGGCATCGCCATCGACGACTCGCTGATGCAGCCATCGGAAAAGGGCATGCTGGAGGATCTGCTGGCCGCCGCGATCAACGATGCGCGGACGAAGGCGGATGCAGCCTCCGGCACCGAAATGTCCAAGATGACCAGCGGCTTGTCGCTGCCACCGGGCTTCAAGCTGCCCTTCTGATTTCGGGAACGCACTGTCCGGCCACGGCGTTGCGTCCTCCATCATAACAGGAGGGACAGGCCATGGCCGACGAACGCATCACCGAAACCCAGGGGGCCCAGCCGCATACGACGATCATCGAGCGGCGTAGCGGCGGTGGCGGCATGGCGATCGCTATCGTCCTGCTCATCGCGGTGCTGGTCGGCGGCTTCTATCTGTTCAGCCGTGGCGGCGCGGAAAACCGCCGCGACGCCGCGGTGACCTCCGCCGCCAAGAGCGTTGGCGATACCGCCAAGAAGGCGGGCGACGCGATTTCCGGCGACGAAAAATAACCGATACGCCACCGGCCGAGCGGATCATCGCCGGGCCGGTGGCGGCGACGGCCGCTCAATGTCCGCATCGGGATCGACCAGCCGGGTCAGAATTGTCCTGCCCAGGGTCAGCGGATCGCGTCCGCCGCCAACATTCCACATCGCGCCAAGGGCATCTCCCCCCGGGAACGGCGAAATGCTCGCGCACGATCATGGCTTTTGAGGGGCGGTAAGCCGCAGGCTCAGAAGCGGTCAGCGGATACAGGCATCCAGGTCCTGCCGCCGCACGACGCCGACATACCGCGCGATGACATTGCCGTGCCGACGCACGAAGCCGGTCGGGGCGACCGCCGCCCGCTTCTTGGGCAAGGGGAGGACGGCGGCGATCCGCGCCGCCTCGGTGGGCGACAGATGCGATGCGTCATGCCCGAAATAGCGCATCGCGCCCGCATTGGCGCCATAGGTGCCGATCCCGGTCTCGGCGATGTTGAGATACACCTCCATGATCCGCCGCTTGCCCCACAGCGTTTCGATCAGGAAGGTGAACCACGCCTCGAACGCCTTGCGGACATAGCCGCCACCCTGGATCAGAAAGGCGTTCTTCGCGGTCTGCTGGCTGATCGTCGATCCACCGCGAATCCGGCCGCCCTGTGCGTTGCGATAGGCCGCCCCCGCCATCGCCTTGAAATCGAAGCCGTGATGCGAACAGAAGCGCGCATCCTCGCCCGCGATCGCCGCGCGCGCCATGTCGGGATCCATCTCCGACAAGGGCATCCAGTCGC
Source organism: Sphingomonas sp. (assembly GCF_039594485.1). Taxonomy (GTDB): domain Bacteria; phylum Pseudomonadota; class Alphaproteobacteria; order Sphingomonadales; family Sphingomonadaceae; genus Sphingomonas. The sequence goes on from NZ_JBCNNI010000004.1 coordinate 78,120, forward strand.
GCGTCGCGCCATGCCCGCCGATGACGTCACCCAGCATGGTAAAGGTGATGGGCGGCGGCACGAAGCGATAAATGCCCACCCACACGACACTGACGATCACAAAAATGAGCGCGGCCTTCACGGCCCAGCGAGCGATGCGGAACATGGGGACGTCCTTAACGGGGTTTCACGGCAGCGACGAGCCCCTGGGAGCACCGTCATCCCAGCGAAACCCGACATCGTTTTCAGGCGACCGCCAGCCCCCAACGGGATGGCGACGTGGTTATAGCGTCCAGATCAGCACATTGCCCACCAGCACCGCCGCCATGACCAGCATGAGGACGCCCTTCGTCCGATCGCCCCGTCGTATCGTCATGACCCCGCCCCCAAGACAGGCAAAGGCCGCCAGCATCGCGATGCCCGGCGCGGCCCCCGCGATCGCCTCAATCACCCGGCCAGCACGCGCGCATAGGCGGCGCGGTCGACATTGCCGCCCGACAGAATGATGAGCATCCCATCCTCCGCCTCGACCTTGCCCGCCAGCAGCGCGGCCAGCGCCACCGCGCCGCCCGGCTCGACCACCAGCCGCAGCCGTTCGGCGGCGAATCGCTGCGCCGACGCCACCTCCGACTCGCTGACCGCGACGCCCTCCGCCCCCCGCCGCGACAGCACGTCGAAGGTCAGCGGCGACACCAGCGGCGTCTGGAGCGAATCGCACGATGTGGGCGGCGGATTGTCGCCCACCGGCTCGATCCATCCTGCCTCAAGCGAGCGGCGCATATCATCCCACCCCTCCGGCTCGACCACGGTCACCCGCGCCTCGGGCAGCGCCAGTGTCAGGCCAGCCGCCAGCCCACCGCCTCCGCAGGGTGACACGACATGGGTAGGTGCCCCGAGCCCCAACGCGGCCATCTGTGCCGCGGCCTCGATACCCGCCGAACCCTGCCCCTCGATCACCCACGGATCATCGAAGCTCGGTACCAGGGTTGCGCCACGCGCCTCGGCGAGTCGCCGGGCGATCCGTTCACGGCTTTCGGTCGCACGGTCATAGTCGACGATCTCCGCCCCCAGGGCGAGCGTCCCCTCGCGCTTCGACGGGGGCGCATCGGCGGGCATCACGATGGTTGCGGCGATCCCCAGCCGCCGCGCGGCCCAGGCGATTCCCTGCGCATGATTGCCCGAGGAGAAGGCGACCACGCCGCGGGCCTGCGCGGCCTCGTCCAGGGCGGTCAATCGATGCCATGCGCCGCGCAGCTTGAACGCTCCGATGGGTTGCAGGCACTCGGCCTTGAAAACCACACCCTTCCCATTGATAGATAAAGGAAAAATTGGGCTTGGTGGTAACACCCGCGCGATCTTTTCGGCGGCGTCGCGAACCCCTGCTTTTGTCGGCTGTCTTAGGATTGTCACTTTTTATCTCCGACGCCCTCTCTACCGCTTTACAATCGAAAAAGCGGACCCTATTTCGCGCCTCCGCTGCCCCATGGGACTTCCAACCGCAAGGCAGCTTTTGTCACCGTATGCCGTCAGGCAATTGGAGGTCCCTTGAGTTGCACCAGAATCATCGCGCGCTGGGGCTAGCTGCCCGTTCGACCGCCGTCCCCTCCAACCTGGAGCGCGGCATCGACATCGCCAAGCGTCGTCCGGCTGATCCGGTCACGCTGCTTCGCCCGCACGCCGCTGCGCGCGCCGCCCGATTCTTCGTCGAGAAGTTTCCGGGCCGGCCGATGTATGCGGTGAAGGCGAATCCGTCACCGGATCTGATCCAGATCCTGTGGGACAATGGCATCACCCATTTCGACACCGCCTCGATCGCGGAAGTGCGGATGGTGAAGTCGGTCGTTCCCCAGGCCGTCTGCTGCTTCATGCATCCGGTGAAATCGGAAGAGGCGATCGCCGAGGCCTATTTCACCCACGGCGTCCGCACCTATTCGCTCGACTGCCTGGAAGAACTGGGCAAGATCGTTCGCGCCACCAACGGCGCGACCGACCTGACCCTGTGCGTCCGTATGCGCGTGTCGTCCGAATATGCGAAGCTCAGCCTGGGATCGAAGTTCGGCGTCAGCCTGGAAGAGTCGAAGGAGCTGCTGATCGCGACCCGCCAGGTCGCGGACGCGCTGGGCATCTGCTTCCATGTCGGCAGCCAGACCATGACCCCCGACGCCTATTCGGCGGCGATGGAGCGCGTCCGTGCGGCGATCGTCGCGGCGGCGGTCACGGTCGACGTGATCGATGTCGGCGGCGGCTTCCCTTCGGCCTATCCCGGCATGACCCCGCCGCCGCTGGAGCGTTTCTTCGAGACGATCCACCGCGCGTTCGAGAGCCTGCCAGTGTCCTATTCGGCCGAACTCTGGGCCGAACCGGGCCGCGCGCTGTGCGCCGAATATTCGTCGGTCGTGGTGCGCGTCGAGCGTCGGCGCGGGCATGAGCTGTACATCAACGACGGCGCCTATGGCGCGCTGTTCGATGCGGCGCATATCGGGTGGAAGTACCCCGTCCAGTTGCTGCGCGAGCCGGATTCCGACGCGCGGGACATGGATTTCAGCTTCTGGGGCCCGACCTGCGACGATCTCGACTTCATGCAGGGTCCGTTCCCGCTGCCAGCGGACACCGGCACCGGTGATTATTTCGAGATCGGCATGCTGGGTGCCTATGGCCAGGCGATGCGCACGCAGTTCAACGGCTTCACCTGCCACGAATTCGTCGTGACCGACGATGAGCCGATGCTCTCGGTCTATCGCGACGAGGCCGAGCAGGCGCTGCCCGCCAACGTCGTCAAGCTGTAACCCAGCGACTCTAGCACTGCCTTATCCCCTTCCGCTCCGGCGGAAGGGGAATGGGGTGGCATTGCGGGCATCTCCGCGATAAGGCCCCTTCCCATTCCGGTCCCGCGCACGCCGCAGGTCCGGGCCAGCCGGGTTACCGCGTCCCCAATAACGACGACGGCTTCTCGATGATGATGGAACCATCATGACCGACACGATCAACGACAACCGTAAGGCCGAGCTGCTCTCCAGCGTGGTCGAGCATATCGACATCACCAAGTTCGACGCCCGCCCGATCATCGATTCGATGGGCAAGATGAGCTTCACCAGCCGCGACCTGGCGCGCGCGACCGGCATCTACAACCAGATGCTGGCCGACAAGGACTGCTCGATCTTCCTCGTTATCGCGGGTTCGACCTCGGCCGGCGGCTGCATGGACCTGTATGCCGAGCTGCTGCGCTCGAACATGATCGACGGCGTGGTCGCGACCGGCGCGTCGATCGTCGACATGGATTTCTTCGAGGGCCTGGGTCACAAGCATTACCAGGCGCTGGAAGTGCCGGACGACAACACGCTGCGTTCGCTCTACATCGACCGCATCTACGACACCTATATCGACGAAGAGCAGCTTCAGGATTGCGACCACACGATCGGCAAGATCGCCGACTCGCTGGAGCCCAAGGCCTATTCGAGCCGCGCCTTCATCCGTGAGATGGGCAAGTATCTGTCCGAGCATGGAAAGAAGGAAAACAGCCTCGTCAAGTTGGCCTATGAGCATGACGTGCCGATCTTCTGCCCGGCCTTTGTCGATTCGTCGGCGGGCTTTGGTCTGGTCAAGCATCAGGTCGAGCGGATGAAAAATAATCAGCCCTATATGGTGCTGGATGCTATCGCCGATTTCCGCGAATTGACCGATATCAAGATCAAGGCGGGCACCACCGGCCTGTTGATGATCGGCGGCGGCGTGCCGAAGAATTTCATCCAGGATACCGTGGTTTGCGCCGAAATCCTGGGCCATGAAGATGTCGAGATGCACAAATATGCCGTGCAGATCACGGTCGCCGATGTGCGCGACGGCGCCTGCTCGTCTTCGACGCTGAAGGAAGCGGCGAGCTGGGGCAAGGTAGACACGGCCCTTGAACAGATGGTATTCGCCGAAGCTGGTTCTGTCATGCCGCTCCTCGCTTCGGACGCTTATCATCGCGGCCATTGGCGTGAGCGCGCCAAGCGTCGTTGGGGAGCGATTTTCGACTAATGTTGCAATTTCTGGAACGGGAGCAGCTTGCCTATCTCATAATTGGGGCAGTGCTGCTGTCGGTCTTGGCCTTCGCGATCCCCTATAGCCGCCGGCGCAAGCGCGAAAAGCTGCGCCGTCGCGGGATCAAGAAATACGGCCATTGAGATCGGGGCGGGACCGGAAAGGTTCCGCCCCTTTTCCTTTGCCCGTCCTTTTCGCTTGCCCGGCGTTGCCGGACCCGGCACCCTCGCTCGGTATAGCGCCATCAGGCGCAGCTGGACGAGGGGATGCAAGTGATCGACCGACGCTCTCTGATCGGGGCCATGGCCACCGTGCCATTGGCCGGGCACGTGACGGCGCAGACCGCGCCGGCCAGCACCAGCATGACGCCCTGGCCACCCGGCGAGCATTTCCCGCTCTGGCCGGGCCGCCCGCCAGGCGCACGCGCGACGCTGCCTACGCCCAATCCCTCGATGAACGGCCCCGCCGGTCGGCAGGAACTCTGGCTGCGCGGCACCGCCGATCCGATCGTCGCGGTCTTCCGTCCCGAACGGCCCGACGGGCGCGCGGTGCTGACCATCCCCGGCGGCGGCTATGGCTTCGTATCGATCCAGAATGAGGGGATCGACGTCGCGAAGACACTGAACCCGCATGGGATCACCGTCTTCGCGCTCTCCTATCGCCTGCCATCGGAGGGATGGGACGATCAGGCGAACGTACCGCTCCAGGATGCGCAGCGCGCGATGCGGCTGATCCGCGCCAATGCCGCCCGGTACGGCATCGACCCCGCCAAGCTGGGGATCGTCGGCTTCTCGGCGGGCGGTCACCTCGCCGCATCGCTGACGGTCGGTTATGACGACAAGGTCTATACGGCGATCGACGCCGCCGACCGGCAATCCGCCAAACCCGCCTTTTCGGGGCTGGTCTATCCGGTTGCCAGCCTCTCCACACCCCATACCCATCCCGGTTCGCGCGACAATCTGCTCGGCCCCAATCCCGATCCCGCGACCAAGGCACGCTACGACACGCCGCGCCGCATCAACCCGACCACGGCGCCGCTCTTCCTGGTCCATGCGGTCGATGACGGACTGGTACCGCTCGACCAGTCGATCGACGTCCTGACCCAGGCACGAGCCGCCAAGGTTCCGGTCGAGGCGCATTTCTTCGAGCGCGGCGGCCATGGCTTCGGCGCGTTGAGCGCCCCGCAGGGCTCGCCCGCGCGGCTGTGGCCCGACCTGTTCGACCGCTGGATCGCGCAGACGTTGAAGCAGGCCTAAGCGGCCGCCAGCGCCGAAATCAGGGGGCGTCGCCAACACAGGAGACGCCCCCACCCTCACCGACGCGGCGATCGCTCGCCGCGCCGTATTTGACAGATCAGGGGAACAGGCGCTTCAGGCTCCGCTCCAGCATCAACATCTGCCACAGGGTCCGGCCATGCTCGGCCCGCCCGGCGCGATGATCGCTGGCGATCCGCCCCAGTTCGGCCAGGTCGAACCAGCCTGTCTCCCGCAGCAGCCCTGACTTTTCCAGCCGCGCCGCCTCATCCGCCAGCGCGCCCCGGAACCACGCGCTGATCGGCGTCACGAAGCCCATTTTGGGCCGATAGAGAATATCGCGCGGCAGATAGGGCTCCAGCACCTTCTTCATCAGCCATTTGCCCTGTCGCCCACGCAGCCGCATCGCAACGGGCAACCGCGCCGCATATTCGACCAGCCGGTGGTCGAGCAGCGGTTCTCGCGCCTCCAGCCCGACCGCCATAGACATGCGGTCGGTCTTGGTCAGGATATCGCCGGGCAGCCAGATCTTCAGATCAGCATATTGCATCCGGTCCAGGGCGTCGCGCGCGGGCGCGTCGCGCATCGCCGCGATATAGCGATCCTCGGCGCGATGCCCGCTCAGCGCGGCCTTGGCCTCGGCCGAGAAGAGGCGGGCGCGGGCCTCCGGGCCGGTGACGCCGACCGCGCGCGCATAGGCCTCCGCCCCGTCCATTCCCAGCGCCAGCAGCGTCGTCCGGGCGCGTAACGGTCGCGGCGCCCAATCGGCCTTGGGATAGAGGCGGCCCAGCGTCCCGAACAGCCGCGCGCGCATCTCCGCCGGGAACAGCCCGCGCACGCGCTCCTCGCCCGCATGGAAGACATGGCGGCGATATCCCATCATGATCTCGTCCGCGCCGTCCCCCGCCAACGCCACCGCCACATGCTCGCGCGTCATCTCGCAGAGCCGATAGGTGGCCAGCGCCGAAGCGTCGGCAAAGGGTTCATCGAACTGCGCGACGAGCGTGTCGATCAATGCGAAGTCATCGGCGCGCACCACGCGCTCCGCATGGTCGGTGGCGAAACGCTGCGCGATCGTGCGGGCATAGTCGCGTTCGTCATGGCCCGCCTCCTCGAACCCGATGGTGCAGGTGCGCACCGCACGCGGGCTCGCCTCCGCCATCAGCGCGACCACGCCCGAGCTGTCGACCCCGCCCGACAGGAACGCGCCCAGCGGCACGTCCGCCACCATGCGGCTGACCACGCCCTCGCGCATCCGGGCGAGCAGCCCGTCGCCCAGTTGCGCGGCGGAGCCGCCCTCGCGGTTCGAGAAATCGACATCCCACCATTGGCGTGGACGCGGCATGGGACGCCCGCGTTCGATCAGCAGGAAATGCCCCGCCGCCAGCTTGTGGACGCCACAGACGATGCTGGCGTCATCGGGTACATAGCCCAGCGCCAGATAATCCTCGACCGCCCGGATGTCGGGCCGCCGCCGGAACAGCGGATGCGCCAGCACCCCCTTCATCTCCGAGGCGAAGGCGATCGCGCCGTCGGGCAGTTCGGCCCAGTGGAGCGGCTTCACCCCCAGCCGGTCCCGCGCCAGGAACAGCGCCCCCGCCCTGGCATCGTGAACGGCGAAGGCGAACATGCCGACCAGCCGGTCCAGCATCGATGGCCCCCAGTGACGCCAGCCGTGCAACAGCACCTCGGTATCGCCATCGGTCTGGAAGACGGCCCCACGCGCGCGCAACTCCTCGCGCAGTTCGCGGTAATTATAGATTTCGCCGTTGAAACAGACCGCCACCTCACCATCGACCATCGGCTGGGGCGACCCGGCGACATCGATGATCGACAGGCGCGCATGGGCGAAGCCGATGCCGGGGGCGGTCCATATGCCCTGCCCGTCCGGCCCGCGATGCGCCTGCGCCGCGATCATCGCACGCAGGCGGGCAGGATCGACCGGCTTGGGCGTGGCGGGATGGAACAGGCCGGCGATACCGCACATAAGCGTTCAGGGATTCCCGGTCAGGCGGTCGGCGAACCGGTCGATCGGCCCCAGCGCGCGCACGAACGCCTCGATCGCCTGGGGATCGTCACCCTCGCTCGCCACATGGATGGCGACCGCCGCCTGGCGCTGGCCGAGCAGCCGGGCCTTCATCGTCTCGATCTTCACGCGCCGCATATCCGGGGTCAGCCTATCGCCGATCCTGTACCAGGTCGCAACGTCGCGTTGCATCGATCGCCCATGCGGATCGGTGGATATCAACCGGGTCGCATCGCCGCCCGCGATGCGGCCGAGATCGGCAACCCGGATCCATCCTCCCCCTTCATGCAGGATACCCGTCCCGAACGCACCCAGCTTGCCCCCCTCGCGCTGGCGGGAATAGACGCCGACCGCCAGGTCGACCTGATGCCCCTGCCCGTCCTGATAACTGCGGACCAGCACCGCATCGGCACCGGGATAATAGGGACGCCATGGGCTCCTCTGTCCGGCGGGCGTCCATCCGGGCACATCGGGCAGCGCCATGTCGAGCGGCAGCATGGCGGTGCGCGATCCGGCATAACCGGCCCAACTCGGATAGAGGGCGGTGATCGTCACCGACAGGATCGCCGCCAGGAGCGGGTCGATGCGACGGCGCGGGATCGTCGCCAACCGGACGGGGTCGAACGCCGGATCATCGGGCGGCCGGTCGAAGAACCGCCAGCCGATCGCCAGCACCGCCGCCATGACGAAGGCGAAGAACACCCAGCCGAAGATGATGTGATCAACCCCGCCCGCCACCTCGATCGAGGTCTTGTCGGCGGCGAAGATCGTCCCCCAGGCCCGCACGCCATTGGCCAGCACCGGCACCACGATCGACACGATCATGAAGATCGCACGTCGCCATGGCGAGCGGAAACAGAGATGGGCGACCAGCGCGGCGAAAGCGATCATCGCAAGCACGAATTTCGACCCCGAACAGGCCTCCGCCACCTCGAACCAGTAGCGCCCGGCGTGGATCAGCACGCCGTCGGCACTGGCCGGAATCCCGGTCCAGTCGAGCAGCGGCATGACGATCGCGACCGTGATCCGCTGCAACGGCTTTTCCAGTTCCTCGCCGAAGGGCACGAGGAACCAGGCATAGGCGAGCGGGAACAGCATCCCCCGCACGACCATCGGCCCCAGCAGCGTGACGACCAACCCCTCCAGCACGGCGACCAGCCCCAATTGCCGAACCAGCGCGACCGTCGCCGACTCGCCCAGTAGCCAGAGCAACCCGCCGCCCGCGACCAGGATCAGCCCCGGCCACCAGGCGACCGGGGTCAGGCGCGACAGTTCCGCCCGGCGTTGCCAGATCAGCCAGCCGACGACCGGCCCGATGAACAGGCAATGGCCATAGGTCGTGCTGGTCCACCATATCTCGGCCAGATGCGCGGCATCGCGGCGGAACAGGATCAGGACGATCAGCGCCGCCGCGCCCAACAGCGCCAGGTGAAAGGTCCAGCGGCCCGGCTTCATCCGCTCCGTCCCCGTCACGATGCGATGTCCTGAAGAATCCGGTCGAGCGGGGCGAGCCGTGCGGCCCAGTCATAGCGCTCCAGCACGCGCGCACGCGCGGCCGGGTTGCCGGTGGGACCGTCCAGCGCAGCGATGATCTTTGCCGCGAAGTCGCCATCGTCCGACGCGACGGCGATGGTGCCGCCATGGCCGATCCCCTCGGCGGCAGCGGCGGAGGCGACGACCGGCCGCGCCATCGCCATCGCCTCCAGCACCTTGTTCTGGATACCGCGCGCCAGCATCAGCGGCGCGACGCAGACGGCCGCGCGCGCCAGCCAGACCCGGGTATCGGGCACCTCGCCGGTCACGATCACCGCCTCCCCCGCCAGCCGCCGGACCGCCGGGGTCGGCGCGCGGCCGACAATGGCGAAGCGTGCGTCCGGGTGGGTGCGCCGGATATGGGGCAGGATGCGCTGCGCGAAATGGACCACCGCATCGACATTGGGCCGGTAATCCATCTGGCCGGTGAAGACGATCAACGGCCCGCCCGGTTCGACCGCTCCGATCGCTTGGGGGTCGTAGAAACCGGCATCGATGCCGTTCTCGACCGCGGCGATCCGTCCCCGGCCGCCGCCTTCGCGGAACAGCGCCGCCTCGGCCTCGCTGACGAACAGGGTTGCGGCGACCCCAGCCGCCACCTCCCGCTCGAACGCGCCGAGCAACCGGGCTTCGCGCGCCAGCATCATCGCCTTCGGTGCGGCCGCCGCATCCGCCAGCGCCGCGAACTTGGCGGAGTCGACATCCACCATGTCCATCACGGTCGGCTCTGGCCCATGATACTGCGCCATCTGGCCGGAGAAGATATAGGCCGCCGTCACACCCCCGCCCCGCACCTCGGCGACGGCGCGGGCCATGGCGGGGCTGGCAAAGGCGGTCAGCGAAACCGGCTTGCGCATCGCCACCGCCTGAAGCGCGGCGAGCGGCATCGCTTTTTCGCGTGGGACGATGCGACAGCTCGCCAGCAGATCGCGGAACACGGGCGACGGGTCGCGATCACCGGCGCTGTCGGCAAAGGCGCATAGATGGATGCGCCAGTCGCGCGCGAGATGACGCAGGACATGGAAGCTGCGGATCTTGTCGCCGCGATCGGGCGGAAAGGGCACGCGATGCGCGAGGAACAGCAGGTCCCTCACCCCAGCCCCCGCGCGATCGGCGGGCCCACCAGCCGTGCCGCCCAGACCGGCAGCCGCTTCCACATCGCGATCATCATTGCATATCGGGGATTGAGCGGATTGATCGCGCGCGGCCCATCGACGCTGCGGCTCGCATAGGTCAGCGGCCTGCCCTCAAAGCCCCAATTCTTCTTGAATGCCGCCGCGCCCGTTCCGACCTTCGACCGTCCGAAATCGAAGCTGTGGCAGCCCCGGGTGCGGGCATGGCGCATCAGCGCGAAATACATCAGGTCGTTGGCACGCAGCCCCCGCGCCTCATGGGTGCCGCCGCCCCAATAGGGATAGACGACGCCCCCGGCATAGAGGTTCAGCACGCTCGCCACCGCGCGTCCCCGGTGCCGCACGGTCAGGATATCGGCATCCAGCCGCGCCATCGCCTCGCGGAACAGGCGCGCGGGAAAGACCGGCGTGCCCAGGTTGCGCACCGATTCGGCATAGATGCGGTAATGCTCCGCCTGCATCCGGGCGTCGGCGCCGATCTCGACCGTCAATGCGTTGGCAAGTGCCTTGCGCACCTCGGCACGCTGCTTGCGCGGGATCGCCTTCAGTTCGGCCTCGTCATCGGCCGCGATCGGCCGCACGAAACCCAGATAGCTTCCGGCATCGGTCGCCCAGCCGGTCGGAGCCCGACCACCGCGCAGCTCGACCGAGGCGATCCCGGCGCTTTGCGCCAGATTCCACGCCGCCTCGGCCAGTTCGTCACCCCCCTCGCCCAGCACGCCGCCATCGACGCCGAAACCGGTCGAGACCATCGCCGCGCCGAACAAGGGCGAGCGGATTTCGCTGAGCGGCAACAGGCCCGCGATCATGCCGTCGCCGCGCTCGGCGAGCAGATAATGCGCCTTCTGGCCGCACCCCGCCGCGCCCGCCAGCAGCCAGCCGGTCCGGTGAAAGGGCGTGGCGCCGGGCGCGGCATCGACAAAGGCGTCGATGCGCTCACGCTCGTCGCCGCGCGCCAGATCGGCGACGCGGATCATCGGCGACGGGCCGGTCACGCCAGCCGCGCCGCTTCCTCGGCCGCAAGCTGGTCGACCCGTCCCCAGTCATGCCGTGCGAGCAGTCCGCGCAGCTTGCCCGCCATCGCGTCCAAGCGGCTGTAATGCCGGACACGCGAGCGGAGCGGGGCATGGGCCACACGCGGCTGGTCGGGATCGACCTCCCAGGGGTGGAAATAGAAGATCGCGCCGTGCGCATCCCGATTGACCTGGCCCACCGCCAAATCGGTCAGCTTGGCCGGCAGCATGCGAAAAAAACCGCCCCCCGTCGCCAGCCGCCTTCCGCCCCACTGGGCGACGGTCACCGGCAATTCGACCAGATCGCCATCGGCCAGCGGCCGCCAGGCATAACGCGGCGATCCGGCCCAGCCATAATGATCATGGCGCAACGGGGCGACACTGGACGAATAGGAATAGCCCGCCTCGGCCAGCACCGAATGCGCCCAGGGGGTACGACTGTCGATCGAAAAGCTCGGCGCGCGGTATCCGGTGACGGCCTGCCCGCCCGCATCCTCGATCGCCGCCCTGGCCCGGGCGAGATCGGCGCGGAACTGGTCGGCAGTCATGGTGAAGACGCGCTGATGGTCCCAGCCATGGCTGGCCATCTCATGCCCGGCATCCACGATGCGGCGGATCAGCGCGGGATGACGATGCGCCACCCAGCCCAGCGTGAAAAAGGTCGCACGCACCCCCGTTTCGGCGAACAGTGCGAGCACGGCGTCGGTATTGGCCTCGACACGGCTTTCCAGCCTGTCCCAGTCGGCCTTGTCGATCGTCCGTTCGAACGCGCCGACCTGAAACCATTCCTCGACATCGACCGACATGGCATTGGTCGGCCGCGCCTTCACGCCCTCAGGCGGCATGGCCCCAGGCTCCCGGACGGATGGTCGACGGGCCTTCGCGACGGGGCTCGCTGCGATTGTCGATCTCGGCCCAGTCGACCAACAGCGTCAGCACGCGGCGAAGCGCGGCCTCCTGCTGCTCCAGCCGGGCCTCGAGCTGGGCCACACGGTCTTCCAACGCCGCGATATCCGCCGGCTTGCTGGTGCGTTCCGGTTCAGGCGCAGGCGCAGGCGTAGGAGCCGCCTCGGGAACCGGCCGGGGTTCCGGGATGGGACGAAGCGAGACGGGTTCGGGCGCGGGCGGCGGGGCGACGACACGGTGTGCGCCGCGCTGCGCCGCTTCGCCATCGGGCATGATGCGGGTTCGGACGATCGGGTCCGGGACATGAATGGCCTCGGCGGGTGGATGGTCATTGGCGGACAGCCCGGCACGCCGCGTCTCGACGGGCGCGGCGCCGGCCCGCCCGATCCCGTTCAGGCTGCCCGCCCCGAAGACCAAAGGATCGAAGGCACGCGATGGGACCGGCATCGGCCCGGTCGCGATGATGGGGTCGGCCGTCTGCGGACCAGATGCGGCAGCCGGTGCCGAAGTCGGCGCGTCGCCCCCCATGTCGCCCCCCATATCGGCAGCCATGTCGGCGGCAACCATGCCGACGAGATGATGGTCGATCAGTTCGACCCCCTCGACGGCCGCCTGCAACAGGACGCGCCCCGCCAGCACGTTCAGTCGGCGGGGAACGCCGTCCGTCGCCTCGTACAGCGCGTCGAACGCATCGGCGGCGAAATCCGGCCGGCCGGTCCAACCCGCCACCGCCAGGCGATGCGCGATATAGTCGGGGACTTCCTCGGGATCCATCGGATCGAGATGATGGATGGCGATGACCCGCTGGCGGAGCTGCTCGATGGCGGCCGAACCCAGCAGGCGCTCGCGAAACTCGGGTTGCCCGACCAGCAGGATCTGGAGCAGCGCACGCCCCCCCACCTGGAAATTGGACAACATGCGCAGTTCCTCGAGCGAGGCGAGCGGCAAAGCCTGCGACTCGTCGACGATCAGGAGGATGCGGCGCCCCTCGCGCGCGACGCCGTTCAGCGCCCGCTCGATCGCGCTCAGCAGCGCGGCCTTGGTCAGGCCGTGGCTGTCGACCCCCAACTGCCCCGCGACGACACGGAGGAGATCATGCGGCTCGATCGCGGTCGACACGATATGGATGACGCGCAACCGCCGCGTATCCAGCGTCTCGACCAGATGGCCGACCAGCGTCGTCTTGCCCGCCCCGACATCGCCGGTGATGACGATGAAGCCCTCACCCTGGGCCAGGCCATAGCCGAGATAGGCCATCGCCTTGCCATGCGTCGCGGTCTCGAACCAGAAACGCGGGTCCGGCGTCAGCTGAAACGGGCGTTCGCCCAGACCAAAATGCGTCTCGTACATCATCGTGCCTTTCGGCCGGTCAGAATTGATACCTTGCGGCGATCAGGGCCTGCGCCGAGAAGGCGTTGGTCAGGTCCCCGACCGTGAAGTGATACAATCCCACCGACGCGGTTGTTCCGAGCCGACCGAAATTGCGATAGTAACTGGCGGTCGATCCCAGCGACACCACATCCTCGGCCCCCGCCAGCCTAGAGACATAATAGTTAACGAAGCCATTCACGTTAAGCCCTGAATTCGGGCTGAACGACCGACCGAAGAAAATCTGGGCGTACCAGCTCTGATCGTCGACGCCGTAGACGATGATCCCCGGCGCCCCCTGGGGCGCGAGCAGATTCCGGCGGGAATAGCCGATCCCCAAGCCCAGGCTGGTCCGGCCGCGCACCATCGACGCCATCGCATCCACCCCGCGCGCGCGATAGACGGATGTCTGCACCGATTGCAGCGCGTCGTTCAGGCATCCGCCGGGCGCCGTGCCGTTGGCGGAAAAGACGCATCCGTTGAATTGCTGCGCGAACACGTCGCGCTCGGCGATGAAATCGGTCGGCAGGTTGGACAGGCCGTTGCGCAACTGGCGGCCAAAGGTCTGGATGCCGTCATAGACCGCCGCCTGGACCATCAGGTCCCGCGTCGCCTGATACCGTGCGAGCCCCGTCACGCTGAGCGAGCCGTAACGCTGCCCGACATGCCCCTCGACCGAGGTCCGCCGGTTGGGGCGCCAGATCACGCCCGCATCGTAATAGACGCCGTCGGTGCGATACGCGATCCGCCGCGCGCCGCCGGGGGCGGTGATGAAGCGGCCATGGGCATCGACCAGCGGTCGCCCGGCCGCGTCCACCGCCGCGTCGCGCTGGCTCGTCTCGATTCGCTCATAGCCGACGCCCGCGGTCAGCGCGACATAGGGAGAGATCGGCTTCAGCACGTCACCGCGCACGAACCAGCCCTGATAACGCTGCGCCAATTGCCCCGCATCGTCACGCTCGAACGCGGTGTTCAGCGAGAGACCGACGGGAAGGAGCGTATCCGGCCGCGTGCTGGCGCTGAAGGTCGCCATGTGGTTCCAGCTATCGCTGAAATAGTCGAGCCTGGGCTGGTTGGGTGCCAGACCGCCAAAGCCGGGCGTGTCGGCCCGGGTATAGCCCAGCCGATAGCCCGCGCCGATCTGCACCGGCCCGGCCCGCGTGGACAGCATCGGCCCGACATAGGCCGAATAGACTTGCGAGATGTTGCCGACATCGCCGACCAGCACGCCCGGCGCCGCCCCGCGAATATCGGCGCGCGACCGGGTGGCGAGTGCACCGCCATCGATCGTCAGCTCGGGCGTGATGCGATAGGCCCCACGCGCCAGCCCGCTGTGAATGTCGCCGTCGCCGGTCCGGTCGTTCCAACCGAAGCGATGCTCGTAGCGATAGCTGATCTGCCCCTCGGCCCGCGCGGTCCGCACCTGCGCGTTCACCCCGGCCGCGAGATTGGTATAGGTCACCACGTCGCCGCGATTGAGGTCGGCGGTGAGCAACTGCCCCAGCTCGATATAGGGCGTCACATAGGCACGCGGTCCGCTGGCGGGCGCCGGGGCCGCGGTCGGGGCATCGGATACGGATGTCGCCGCCCTGTCCGGCACCCCCGACGCATTGCCCGCCAGCGCGCCGTCCCGGCTCTGGGCGCAGAGCGGCGCGGGGCACGCCAGCGCCCCAAACAAGGCAATCAGGACCGGCGCACGCGGCGTCATCCCCGCGCCCCGCCCTGCCCGTAATGCCCATAATAGCCGAAGCGGCGACTGCCGGGCACGAAGGCGACACTGTTGAGGACAAGCTGGATACTATCGCACGCGTCGAGCAGCGCGACGGCGGCCGACACATCGCTTTCGGGGGTCCGATCGGCGCGAACGACCATCATCACCTGTCCCGCCAGCATCGCCAGCACCGAGGCGGGGGATGCCGCCAGCGCGGGCGGCGAATCGAAAATGACCAGGCGGCGCGGATTGGCCGACAACAGACGCTGAAGGACGTGGCGGGTCCGCACCGAGGCGAGCAATTCGGTATCGCTGGCGGTTCGCGTCCCGCACGGCAGGACCGACAGATGCGGGACGTCGGTGCGGATCACCAGATCCTCGACATCGATGCTGCTGTCGTCCAGCGCATCGAGCAAACCCGGCCCCTCGGCCAGACCCAGGCGGCCGAGCACATCAGGCTTGGCCACATCGGCGTCGACCAGCAGTACCTCGGTATCGCGTTCGGCGGCCAGCGACAGCGCCAGATTGACCGCGCAGAAGGTCTTGCCGTCCTGCGGCCGCGCCGAACAGATCAGGACGACCCGCGCCACGTCGCCATCGCCGCTCTCGACCAGCCGCTGGCTGGTGACGATGAGCTGGCGTTTGACCAGCCGGAACTCCTCGGCCAGCGGGCCGACCGGCGCGCCGGGGACGATCATGCCGTTTTCCGCCAGCATCGCGCGGTCGACGCGTGCGAGGTCGCTGAACCCCGGATCATATTCGCTGGCCAGGAACTCCTCATCGTCCGGCCCGGCCAGGAATTCCGGCGGGATCGCGCTGAGCGTCGGGGGAATGTCGGCGGCGGGAGCGGGAGCCGGGACGGCCTCGACCGGCCCTGCGGATGGCGGTGGCGCAACGTGAGCCACATCGGCAAACGGCGGCACGGCGCGCGCGGGATCCTCCGCCGCATCGGGTCCGCGGACATAGGACTGAAAGTCATAGACGGTCGCCGCGCGTTCCAGCAGCGACGGTTCCCGGCGGGGTCTGGTTGGTTTCAAGGGTTTGCTCACGCCGCCAATCCCCGCTGCAATAGCTCGATTGCCATCACCATCCCATAGGCCGCACCAAGGGCCGCCGTCCCACCAAGGAACAATTTCATGCGCTTAGCGCGCGTGGCGGCCTGGGTGCGTGTCACCACTTCGCCGATCGCGCCGATCACCGGCATGCCCATGGTACGCTGCAAGGCCTGGGGGGTGGTGAAGGTCTGACGCAGCTTGGACAAGGCGAAGGCACTGCCGACGCCCAGCCCCAGCCCCGTGACGAACACCACGGTGAGCAGCAGAATACGGTTCGGCGCGGTGGGCGCACGGGGATAGGTCGGCGGATCGATCAGCGAGAAGCGCATCGAATCCGTCTGGTTCTGCGCCTGACCGCGCAACGCCACCTGTTCGCGCTGGCGCAGCAACTGGTCGTAACTGTCCTTGAGCACCTGATAATCGCGGTCGATCGCACCCTGCTCGGCCGCCGCCTCGGGATCGGTGGCCAGGCTGGCGTTCAGCCGGTCGAGATCGTTCTGCAACTGCGCCTTGCGCATCTTCAGGCTGGCGAGCTGCGCCTGTTTTTCAGCGGCCATCGACTGGAGCGACATGTAGAGCGGATTGGCCTGCCCCCCCGCCCCGCCGCCCGCCGGTTCGGCCTTGGCGGCGGCCTGTGCGGCAACGAGCTGGTTCTTCAGGGCGATCACGTCTGGGTGATTGTCGGTATAGCCCCGCGCCCTGGCATCGGCGAGCTGTCCCTGGATCGTCATCAGCCGCACCCGGGCAGGCCCGGCGACGCCGCCGCCCTCGCCCACCGTGCGCGGCGTGCCCGCCAACTGCCCCTGCACCGCCGCCACGCTCGACTGGGCGGCGGCCAGATCGCTGTCGACCTGCGCCATCTGCGACCGGGCCAGTCCGATCCGGTCCGCGACCGATCCGCTGCCCGGCAGGCCGCCCATGAACTGATTCTGGTACTGGGCCCGCTTGGTTTCCGCGATCTGGAGCTGTTTCTGCCGTTCGTTCAACTGCTTGTCGAGAAAGGCGAGGCTCTGGTTGGTGCTGTTGCGATCGCCGACCAGATTGGATTCGACGAAAATGTCGATCAGCTTCTGCGCCACCTGCTGCGCCAGCTTGGGGCTGGGCTGGGTGACGGTCAACTGGAAGATCATATCCTGCTGGTTCTCGATCTTGATCGCCTTCGCCAGGGCGGAGACGCGCGCGGCGACATCCGCATCGCTCGACACCGTGTTGGCCAGGTCGGTGCCGCGCACCACCTTTTGCAGGTTGATCGCGGAGATCAGCGTCTGGCGGACCTGGTCGATCGATCCCATCTGGCTGGCCTGGGTCGTTGCGATACCATCGGGCAGGAGTTGCGAATTCTGGACCGCGATCCGCGCCCGGCTCTCATAACGGCTGGGGATTTGCGAGACGAACAGCCAGCCCGCAATGCACACGGCCCATGCGACGCCCAGCGCCAGCCAGCGCCGGGTCCATATCGCATGGATCGCAATGCGGATTTCGTCCTGGATATTCGACATGCGGGGCGGCGACCTTAGAACATCGACTCGGGGATGATGATCACGTCGCCCGGTTCCAGCCGAACGTTCGCGCTCGAATCGCCCTTGCGGAGCAAATCGTTGATCTGCAGCGCATATTCGCGCTGCTTGCCGGTCTCTCGGTCGGTCCGCACAAGCTTGGCCTTGTTGCCCGCCGCGAACTGGTTCAACCCGCCGACCGCGATCATCGCGTCGAGCAGCGTCATGTTGGCGCGGTACGGGATGCTGGCGGGCCGCTCGGTCGCGCCGACGATGCGCACCTGCTGACTATAGGTGCCGGAGAAATTCTCCACGATCACCGACACGATCGGGTTGGAGACATATTCCGACAATGCCTTCTTCAGATCGTCCTGCAGCATCGCGGGCGTCTTGCCGACGGCGGGCATATCGTTGACCAGCGGCGTGGTGATACGCCCATCGGGGCGCACCTGGACCTTGGTGGACAGTTCGGGATTGCGCCAGACGAAGATATTGAGCTGGTCGAGCGGCCCGATGACATATTCCTCGCCCGGCTGCTCCTTGCGCGCGACATAGCCCGCCGAGGGCAGTTCCGGCCTGCCGCGATTCGTCGAACAGGCGCTCAGCGTCGAGGCGGCCAAACCTGCGAACAAGAGGGGGCGGGCGAAGGATGCCATGCGAACGAGTCTCCAGAACCTCCTGTTCCGACGGGACAAGCCGAACGAACAAAAGGCAATTGCGCGAAGATCGCTATGCCCCCCAAGTGGTGAACATAGCGTTATTCAGGCGGACCGGAGCCCAGGACCTCGTCGGCCGGGCCATGACCCAGAAATGCCGAAGGGCTGGCGGTCGCGCCGTAGGCTCCCGCCAGGAAGATCGCGACCACGTCGCCGATGCGGGCGGGCGGCAATCCGACCCGGTCGCCCAGCCGGTCGAGCGGCGTGCAGAGCGGCCCAACCACCGACACGGTCCCACTCACCGCCGCGCCCATCGCGCGAGCCAGCGCCAGTGGATAGTTGCGCCGCACCACGGTCCCGAAATTGCCGCTGGCCGCCAGTTGATGGTTGAGGCCGCCGTCGAGGATCAGGAACTGCTCGCCGCCGCTTTCCTTGATATCGACGACATTCGCGAGATAGACGCCCGCCTCCGCCACCAGCCAGCGGCCGAGTTCGATCGCGAAGCGGCTGTCCTTCAGGATCGCGGGCCGTTCGGCGAGGGTGGCCTCCAGCGCAACGCCGACACGCTCCAGGTCCAGCGATACGTCCCCGGCGAAATAGGGTATGCCGAACCCACCGCCCAGATTGACCAGCGGTGGCGCCTGCCCCGCCTCTTCGGCCAGCCGCGCGGCGAGCGCGACGGTCGCGGCCTGCGTGTCGATGATCGCCTGGGGGTCGAGCGCCTGGCTGCCCGCATAGATGTGGAAGCCGCGCCAGTCGGCCCTCGCCGCGACCAGATGGCGGACCAGCGCGGGCACCCGGCCCGCATCGATCCCGAAGGGCGATGGCCGTCCGCCCATCTTCATCCCCGATCCGCGCAACTCGACATCCGGGTTGACCCGCACGGCCAGGCGCGGCGTCACCCCCAGCCCGGCGGCGATCGATAGCGCACGCTCCGCCTCACCCTCCGACTCCAGGTTGATCGTGATCCCGGCGGTCAGTGCGGCGGTCAGTTCCGCATCGCGCTTGCCGGGGCCGGCGAAGCTGACCGGACGGCCGAGCCCCCGGACCTTCGCCAATTCCCCGGCCGAGGCGACATCGAAGCCGTCCACCATCTCCGCCATCGCGGCGAGCAGGGGCGGAAAGGGATTGGCCTTGATCGCATAATGCAGGTCGATCGATGGGAACGCCGCGCGGAACCGGGCCACCCGCGCCGCGACGATGGCCGGATCATAGACGAAGAGCGGCCCCTCGCGCTCGGCTATCCAGTCCCGTGCGCTCCGCCCGGCGATCGTCAGTTCGCCCTGTTGGGCGGCGAATTCGGGCGGGATCGGCCCCATCGGCTTCATGGTCGCATATCCTTGTCGGCCGCCCGGCGCAGCGCGGCGCGGTCCAGCTTGCCATTGGCGTTGCGCGGCAGTTCGTCGTGCCACGCGATCGCGGCGGGTTGCATGAAATTGGGCAGGTCGCGCTTCAACCGCGCGCGCAAGGCCGGTTCGGCCGCCGGATCGCCCGCCAGGATCAGCAGGATCGCCTGCCCCTGTGCCTCGTCGGCGATGCCGATCGCCACCGCCTCGCGCGCTTCGCCCCCTGCCAGCGCGGCCTCCTCGACCTCTTGCGGGCTGATCCGGTTGCCGGCCACCTTGATCATCTCGTCATCGCGGCCGACGAAGCGGAGCAGCCCGTCAGCGCCCTCGACCACCGTGTCGCCCGACCAGACCGCGCGGGGGTGGCCCGGCGCGGGGCGGAAACGCTGCGCCGTCCGCTCTGCATCGCGCCAATAGCCTTGCGCGACGAGGGGCCCGACATGGACCAGTTCGCCGGGCTCGCCCGGTTCGGCGGGGGTGCCGTCGGGGCGCAGCACCATGACCTCGGCAAAGGGAATGGCACGGCCGATCGCATCCGGGTGCGTGTCGATCAGGGCGGGGTCGAGATAGGTCGAACGGAATGCCTCGGTCAGACCATACATGGCGTAGAGATCGGCGGCCGGAAACCGTTCGCGCAAGCCCCGCACCAGTCGCGGGGTCAGCGCGCCACCCGAGTTGGTCAGCCGCCGGATCGGCGCGACGGCCTCGTCCGGCCAGTCGATCGACAGGAGCTGCGTCCAGAGCGGCGGCACACCGGCCAGCGTCGTCGCGCCATGCCGCGCCACCGCCTTCACCACGTCACGCGGGGCCAGATAGTCGAGCGGTGCGACCGCCGCCCCCGCCGCCCATGTCGAGAAAAGCTGGTTCTGCCCATAATCGAAACTGAAGGGCAGCACGCCCAGCACGCGGTCGTCGGGCGCCAGCCGCAGATAGTCCGCGACCGCGATCGCCCCGAACCACAGATTGGCATGGGACAACATCACCCCCTTGGGCCGCCCGGTCGACCCCGAGGTATAGAGGATCGCGGCCAGCATGTCGGGATCGGCGCAGGATCGCGGCAGGGCGTCACCTTGCCCCGCCTCGGTCATCACCAAAACGCCAGGCGGCACGTCCCCCTCCTCCAGCGTGGCGGCGCGGGGGGCCTGGGTCAGCAGCATCGCCGCGCCGCTATCGGCTAGGATATGCGCGACCTGCGCCCGCTTGAGCAGCGGATTGACCGGCACATGGGCCAGCCCGGCGCGCGGCGCGGCGAGCGGCATCAACGCCGCCTCGCGCGTCTTGGGCAGCCATGTCGCCACCCGCGATCCCGGCGCGAAACCCTGCGCCGCCAGCCATCCCGCCAACCGCGCGACCGCCTCCTCCACCTGTGCGAAGTCCAGCGCCTGTTCGCGCCCGATCAGCGCGGGCGCGTCCCCGACTCCACGCAGGACATGGTCGATGGGCAGCGCGACGGGATCAAGAGTCATCGCGCCATCTACAGCGCCCGGTGCACCAAAGTCGAGCAGCGTGCCCCTCTGCCCGACGCCTCCGGTTGCCCAACGCGGTTCGCCGCACTAACGCTATATTCATGCAAACAACAGGGCGACAGGGATTGGACCTCCAGGCGACCAAGGAAGTGGAAGCGACGGTGCGCGGCGTATTGGCCGATGTGCTGGGGCTGTCGCCCGAGCGCGTGGCGGGCTTCGAGGCCAACACCCCGTTATTCGGCGCGCTGCCCGAGCTGGATTCGATGGCGGTGGCAGGTGTCCTGACCGAGCTGGAGGATCGCCTGGGCATCCTGATCGAGGATGACGAGGTGGACGGCGAGATGCTGGAGAGTTTCGGCAGCCTGGTCGCCTTCGCCAGCGCCAAGGCGCCCGCTTGATCGACTATTATGACTGGCCCGGCGGGCGCGAGGCGATGTTGCGCTTCGGCCCTGCCCAGGGGCCGGTTGTGCTGGTCGCGCTCCCCTTCTGGGAGGAAGCGAACCGGACGCGCGCCCTCATGGTCGCGGTGCTGCGGCATCTGGCCGATCGCGGCATCGGCGGCGCGCTGCCCGACTGGCCGGGTACGGGCGAGAGCCTGGTCGCCACCGAACAGGCCAGCATCCTGCAATGGCGCGACGCCCATCAGGCGGCGGCGGAGGCTTTGGGCGACCGCCCCTGCTATGGCGTATCGATCCGGGGCGGCGCGCTGATCGACGGTTTCGCGCTGCTGTCCGGTCGCTGGCATCTGGCCCCGATGACGGGCGAAGCGGTGTTGCGCGACGTCATCCGCCTGCGCGCGGCCGGGGGGCTGCGCGGCGACCGTCACGGCCTGTTCGGCGCCGAGTCGCCGGTGCAGATCGCGGGCAACCGTGTGTCTCCGCATTTCCTGGCCGGGCTTGCCGGGGCCGAGCCCTATGACCAGCCGGGTGTCGCGCGCCGGGTCGTACGGCTGGGCCATGACCGCGCCCCCGCCGACCGGACCATCGACGCCGTGCCCCCCTGGCGTCGCGCCGAGCCGCAAGACGATCCGAATCTCGCCGCGCTGCTGGCCGCGGACATCGCCGAATGGATCGCATCATGCGAAGGCTGATTTCCTTTCCCTGCGACGACACGCTGCTAGTCGGCACGCTGGACGAGGGCATGTCGGATACCGGCCTGCTGATCGTATCCGGCGGGAACGAACTCCGCATGGGCGCGCACCGGGGGCAGGCCATGCTCGCCGCGCGGATCGCGGCGCGGGGCTATCCCGTCTTGCGCTTCGACCGGCGTGGAGTGGGCGACAGCGAGGGCTCGAATGGCGGCTGGGAAACGAGCGGCCCCGACATCGCCGCCGCCGTCGCCGCCTTCGCGCAGGCCGCGTCCTTGGGCCGGATCATCGGCTTCGGCAATTGCGATGCCGCCGCCGCGCTTGCCCTGTTCGGGCGCGCGGCCGGGCTGGACGGCGTGCTGCTCTCCAATCCGTGGCTTGCGGAGGAGCCCGATCCCCTACCCCCCGCCGCCGCGATCCGCCGCCATTATGCGCGCAAGCTGCTGAATCCGGGTGAGTGGCTTCGCCTCGCACGCGGTGCGGTCGATCTGGGCAAGGTGCGCCAGGGCCTGACCAAGATCGCCACCGCCCCCCCTGCCCTGGGCGAGACCGCCGCGCCGTTGCTCGACGCGATCGACGATTGGGGCAGGGAAGCCGGGATCATCGTCGCGCGCGGCGATGCGACCGGGGTGGCGTTCCGCGCAGCAGCACGAGGACGCCCCTTCGCGATCCAGACCATCGCGACGGATTCGCACAGCTATGCCGATGCGATGGAGGATTTGGAGCGCGCGATCCTCGATCGGCTGGCCGCAGCGCGATCGGACGGGGCGAGCGTCTTGCACGGCGGCGTGCGGGAACCCCGAAATACCGATTAATACTCTTTAAGATAAAGCTTTTCTTTGGAACGCCTCCCCGCCCCGGCCATTGGACCGGCCGAGGAGAGACGGTCCATGAACGAACGCCCCACCCCACCCCAGCCCGAACAGCAGCAGGACATGCCCGGCGAGACCGAGGCGATGTCCCCCCGCCCCGATCATGGCGAGCATAGCTATGTCGGCCATGGCAAGCTGACCGACAGGAAGGCGATCATCACCGGCGCGGACAGCGGCATCGGCCGCGCGGTCGCCATCGCCTTTGCCCGCGAAGGTGCCGATGTGGTCATCTCCTATCTGTCCGAAGACAAGGACGCCGCCGAAACCCAGCGGCTGGTCGAGCAGGCGGGACGCCAGGCCCTGCTGATCCCCGGCGATGTCAGCGATCCGGTGCATTGCCGCACCATCGTCGAACGGACGGTCCAGACCTTCGGCAGGGTCGATATCCTGGTCAACAACGCCGCGCATCAGGCAAGCTTCCAGGCGATCGAGGATATCAGCGACGAGGAATGGGACATGACCTTCGCCACCAACATCCATGCGATGTTCTACCTGGCGAAGGCCGCAGTGCCGCACATGGGCGAAGGCGCGTCGATCATCAACACGACGTCGATCAATGCCGACAAGCCCAACCAGCAACTGCTCGCCTATGCGACGACCAAAGGCGCGATCCACAATTTCACGGCGGGTCTTGCCCAGATGCTGGCCGAACGGAAAATCCGCGTGAACGCGGTGGCGCCCGGTCCGGTCTGGACCCCGCTGATCCCCTCCACCATGCCACCCGAAGCGGTGAAGAGCTTCGGCGAGCAGACGCCGATGGGCCGGGCGGCACAGCCCGCCGAACTGGCCCCGCCCTATGTCCTGCTGGCGAGCGACGAGGCCAGCTACATCAGTGGCGCGACCATTGCCGTTACCGGCGGCACTCCCTTCCTCTGATCCCGACCGACGCGAGGCCCGCCATCCATTGTCATGACAAGCACCCGCAATATCCCGTCCGGGCCGGCAGCCCGGACCCGCTGTTCGCGCGCAGGCTGCAACAGCCGGTCAACGGCGTGAAGGCGGATATCCGCACCTACACGCAATGGGACGATCGCGCGCCTCTCCCACCGAGGGGGCGCGCCAGGCGGACGGGCCGGGGCATGTATCGCCGTGAAATCCGCCACTTGCCTCGCCCTTTCCGCTCCGCCAGTCTGGCGTGATGATCCTTCCGCTTCTCCTTGCCGCCACGACGCCCGTCGCCGCGCCCTCCCCCGCCCGGCTGAAGGCCGATGTCGAGGCCCTGGTCGGCTTCGGCACCCGCCACACCCTGTCGACCACCAGCGATCCCAAGCGCGGGATCGGCGCCGCCCGCGACTGGGCGGCCCAGCAGTTCGAGACGATCGCGCAAGCGTGCAACGGCTGCATCAGCGTCGAGCGGATCAACCGCCGCTTCACCGGGCCGCGCGCGCCGAACGGAGTGATGGTCGAGGATGTGCTGGGTATCCAGCCCGGACGCGATCCGTCCCGCGTGGTCATCGTCGGCGCGCATATCGACAGCCGCGTCACCGACGTCATGGACGCAACCTCCGACGCGCCGGGGGCCAATGACGACGCCTCGGGCGTGGCGCTGGTGCTGGAGGCCGCGCGGCACCTGTCGAAGCAGCAATATGACGCCACCATCGTCTATGCGATCTTCTCTGGAGAGGAACAGGGGCTGTGGGGCGCGACCCTGCTCGCCGACACTGCCAAGGCACGAAACTGGCGCGTCTCGGCGATGCTCAACAACGATATCGTCGGCAATACGCTGGGCCAGGGCGGTGTGCGCGAGGCGCGCTGGGTCCGCGTCTTTTCCGAAGGCATCCGCGCATCGGAAGACCTGCCCCAGCAGATGCAGCGGCGCGGCAATGGCGGCGAGGATGACGGCCCCAGCCGCGCGCTCGCCAAGACGATCCATGGCATCGCCGGCAAGCTGGGCGGGCTGGACGTCTTCGTCGATCGGCGGCCGGACCGCTTCGGGCGCGGCGGCGATCATGAGCCGTTCCTGAAACTCGGCTATCCCGCCGTCCGCTTCTCGGTCGCGAACGAGGATTGGGACGCACAGCACCAGGATCTCCGCAAGGAAGGCAATGTCGCCTATGGCGACACGATCGACAAGATGGACTTTCCCTATCTGGCGAAGGTGACGGCGATCAACATCGCTACGCTCGCGCGGCTCGCCGCCGCCCCGGCCGCGCCCGAAAAGGTGACGATCAGCGGCGCCCTGTCGCGCGACACGCAGGTCGGATGGGCCGCCGTGCCGGGCGCGGTCCGTTATCGCATCCACTGGCGACGGAACGATTCGGCCGACTGGACCCAGTCGCGCGACGTGACCGAGACCAAGGCCGTGCTCACCCAGGTCCCGGTCGACGATCATTTCATCGGCGTGTCGGCGATCGCTGCGGACGGCGCGGAAAGCCTGATCACCTTTGGCGGGCGGTGACGCGTAGCGGCCGGTTAATGGGATGCCGCTCCGCGGGAGTAGCGGAACGGCATCCCGAACTCCGACCCGGCGTCTCTCGGGTCGAAATCCCCCCTGGGGGAAGGCGTCAGCGACGAACCAGCTTGCTACGAACCCTATGGCCTCTCGCGCGGGACGGCGCGGTGCGCACGATTTCGGTCGTGGTCGTCGTTGATGTGGTGATAACCGGAGCTCCTTGTACCACAACTGTCGTCACGGTGGGAGCGGGATAATAATAGCCACCGTCATAATAACCTGACGAACCAGAGGCAAGCGTGCCGACGGTGGTCGTGGTGGTCACGGTGGTTCCATCCCGCGTGACGATGCGCCGTCCCATGGCCGGTGGTGGCGGTGGCGGCGCATAGGCATCGGGATAGCCATAATCGGGACGACCATAATCCCTGCGGCCATAATCGTCCTGGCCCGGCGGCATGTGCCGGCGTCGATCCTCGGCCCGGTCGATGGCATAGCCCGCCGCCGCCCCGACTCCCGCGCCGATCAGCGTACCGCCCAGCCGATTGCCGCGCCCGGCGATCAGGTTGCCCGCGACACCCCCCGCAACGGCCCCGATCGCGGCACCGCCCAGCCCCGTATCCCCGCGGCCATCGCCCCGGATCGACGGCGGGCGCGGCGGATAGGCCCCGGCATAAGCGGGCGCGCCCAGTCCGTCCCAATCGATCCCATCGACACTGTCATAGACCGCACCACGCTGGTCGATCAGGACCGCGTCGTCATAATAGCGCGTCCAGTGATAGCCGACCGGCGGCTGCGGCAGCGAATAGACCGCCCAGTCCGACACGCCGAAGCGCGGGCTGTTCCAATAGGCGGGCAAGACCATGCCGCGCTCCGGCCGCCGATAGGTGCGCCAGCCGCCGGGTGCGTTGGCCCCGCCCCACCAACGACCGCCGACCTTGCTGCCCCAACGATCGCGAGGGCTTCCCGCGCCGGGCTGGATCGGCAGGCTGCTGGTCGTCGTGACCACCGGCTGCGGCACCGGGGTCGGTGCGGGATCGAAACCGGGGCGGGGATAGCTTGCCCCCGCTTGCGCGGCACGTGCCTGAGCGAGGGCCGGGCCATTCAGGCCAAGCGCGATGCAAAGAGCGACAAGAGGTGACTGGATACGCATGGCCTGACAAAATTCCCTGTTTTCAAGGCATCGACGCCCCCCAAAACGTCGAAGTTGCAACAAGCCATGATATCAGCGCCGCCCCCATGTCGATAGCATGAGGCGCCGTCCCGAATCGGATCAGGCGTGTCAGTCGCCCATTGCCGCCAATCGCGGGGCGAGCAGCGTCATCAACGCCTCGCATCCCGCCTGGTCCTCCGCATCGAAACGCCCGGGCGCGGGGCTGTCGAGGTCGAGCACACCGATCACCCGCCCCTCGCACAGGATCGGCACCACCAGTTCCGACCGGCTGGCGGCGTCGCAGGCGATATGGCCGGGGAACGCATGGACATCGTCGACAAGCTGGGTTTCCGCCGTGGCGACGGCGGTGCCGCAGACGCCCCTGCCGACAGGAATACGGATGCAGGCGGCCTTGCCCTGGAACGGACCAAGCACCAGTTCGCCGCCCACCATGCGATAGAAGCCCGCCCAGTTCAGATCGGGCAGATATTGCCAGATCAGCGCAGAGGCGTTGGCCATGTTGGCGACCGCATCCGGCTCTCCCCCGGTCAGCGCATCGAGCGCGGCGTGGAGATCATGGTAAAGCTCGGCCTTCGTTCCGGCGGTGATGTCGAACTGATACATGCGGGACAATGTAAACCGCTGCGTACGCTTCGTCATCCCCCCGCCCGGACCGCCGCTCCATCCCTCGACCAGATCCAACGGAGTCGCGCTTGCACCCCTGATTTTATTGTCCTACAAATCGTCTTAGAAAAATTCGAGGAGAGGCCGTGCCCATCGTGCCATCAGACGTGACGCCTGCCTATATCGCGATCGACTGGGGCACGACCAATCGCCGAATCCATGTCATCGCCGCCGATGGACTGGCGATGGAGACGGTGCGCGACGATCGCGGTGTGCTGGCGATGCGGTCGGACGACTATCCCGCCGAGATCGCCGCGATCCGTACGCGATTCGGCGACCTGCCGGTCATCGCGGCCGGAATGGTGGGCTCGACCCGGGGCTGGCGTGAAGCCGCCTATGTCCCGGCCCCCGCCGATCTCGCCATGCTCGCCCGGGCCGCGACGCGGATCGAGGATCAGGATGTCGTCATCGTCCCCGGCGTCTCGCTGCTGACTGACCGCCGCGCCGATGTGATGCGCGGCGAAGAGGTTCAGGTGCTGGGCGCGATCGCGGCCGGCCTCGCCCCCGACGATGCGCTGTTCGCCCAGCCGGGGACGCACAACAAATGGGTGCGGACCGAAGGCGCCCGGATCACCGATTTCGCCACGACGATGACCGGCGAGCTGTTCGCGCTGGTCAAGGGGCATGGCATCCTCGCGGGGATGCTCGACGGTCCGGTGGCGGATGGCCCTGCCTTTCGCGACGGCCTGGCACGCGGCAGCGGGGCGTGCGACCTGACGG
Source organism: Sphingomonas sp. (assembly GCF_039594485.1). Taxonomy (GTDB): domain Bacteria; phylum Pseudomonadota; class Alphaproteobacteria; order Sphingomonadales; family Sphingomonadaceae; genus Sphingomonas. The sequence goes on from NZ_JBCNNI010000004.1 coordinate 105,989, forward strand.
CGGCGCTGTTCGGGGTGCGCGCCTCGGTCCTGCTCGGTCGGATCGCGCCCCAGGATGCCGCCGCCTATGCCAGCGGGCTGCTGATCGGCTCCGACATCGGCGCGGTGCCCGACATCGATGGCCGGCCCGTCCATCTCCTGTCGAGCGGCCTGCTCGCCGACCTCTATGCGATCGGCATCGAGATGCGCGGCGGTTCGGTCGTGGCGCTCGACAGCCAGGCCGCCTTTCTTGCCGGACTTCACGCCTTTCGGGAGCATGTGTCATGACCGACCCCGCCCAGACCTTCGCCAGGGCCTTTGCCGCCTGCCCCCTCGTCGCGATCCTGCGCGGCCTGACACCCGCCGAGGCGATCCCCGTCGCCGATGCGCTGGTGGAAGCAGGCTTCACCCTGATCGAGGTACCGCTCAACTCGCCCGATCCCTATGACAGCATCGCCGCCATCGCGGCCCATGTCGGGGACAAGGCGATCGTCGGTGCGGGCACCGTGCTGACCACCGATCAGGTCGACCGGGTCAAGGCGGCGGGTGGCAGCCTGATCGTCTCGCCCAACACTGATACGCAGGTGATCGCGCACAGCGTGGCGCAGGGTCTCATCTCGCTGCCCGGCTATTTCACCCCGTCCGAGGCATTCGCCGCGTTGAAGGCGGGCGCGCATGGCCTGAAGCTGTTCCCGGCGGAAGGCGCCTCCCCCACCTTCCTGAAGGCGCAGCGCGCCGTCCTGCCGCGCGACGTGGCGGTGCTGGCGGTCGGCGGCATCACCCCCGACAATATGGCCGAATGGCGCGCGCATGGCGCGGACGGGTTCGGCCTGGGATCCAACCTCTATCGCGCGGGCAAGCCGGCGGCGGATGTCGCCGCGTCGGCGCGCGCTTATGTCGAAAAGGCAAGCTGATAACGATGACCGACACGATCCGTCTCGCGCTGGTCGGCATGGGCAAGATCGCCCATGACCAGCATGTCCCGGCCATCGCGGGCAACCCGGCATTCGAGCTGGTCGCGACCGTCAGCCGTTCGGCCAACGGGGTCGATGGCGTGCCGCATTTTCATGACATCGAGGAACTCGCCAACAGCGATGTTACGGTCGATGCGGTGGCACTGTGCACGCCGCCGCAGGTGCGCCACGCCATCGCCGCCGCCGCGCTGGCGAACAACTGGCATGTCTTCCTTGAAAAGCCGCCGGGCGCGACGCTGGCCGAAGTGGCGGTGCTGGAGGAGCTGGCGAGCAAGGCGAACGTGACCCTCTTCGCCAGTTGGCATTCGCGCTATGCGCTGGGCGTCGAGCCCGCGCGCGAATGGCTGTCGAGCCGCCGCGTCACCTCCGCCGCGATCACCTGGCGCGAGGATGTCCGGCAATGGCATCCGGGCCAGGCCTGGATCTGGGAAGCGGGCGGCTTCGGCGTGTTCGATCCGGGCATCAACGCATTGTCGATCGCGACGCATATCCTCCCCGCCCCCTTCTTCATCGAGCGGGCGACGCTGGACTTTCCCGCCAATCGCGACGCACCGATCGCCGCCGATGTCGCGTTCCGCACGACCGACGGCACCCCGGTCACGCTCGATCTCGACTGGCGACAGGAAGGCCATCAAAGCTGGGACATCGTGGTCGAGACGACCGACGGGACGCTGAAGCTTGCCGAGGGCGGTGCGGTGCTGACCCTGCCCGACGGCTCGACCCCGCACCGGGAGGAAGGGCTGCACGGCGAGTATCCGGGCCTGTACGCCCGCTTCGCCGACCTGGTGAAGGGCGGCCGCTCGGACGTCGACATCGCCCCGCTCCGCCACGTCGCCGACGCCTTCATGCGCGGCAAGCGGCGTGAGGTCGAGGACTTCGTGGAATAGGCCTTCGCCCCCTCCCCGCCCCGTTTGACCGAAGCCACGGGCCGAACGGGCCGGGAATGCCAGACACAAAAAGAAAGGCCGGTTGTCCGTGGGGACGACCGGCCTTTTCAGTTGGGGATTGGCGGGATACCGAGGCACCCCGCCGGGGGAAGGGTCAGAAGTTGATCGTCGTTCCGATCGCAATGTTCCGACCCAGGGAGTCGTAACGCTGCGGAATGGTATTGGTGCGCGCCAGGCTGATATTGTACGAGTCCGGCACGATCGGGGCGGCCTTGTCGAACAGGTTGTTCGCGATCAGGCGCAGCGAGAACTGCTTGGCGATCGCGAAGTTGAACGCCAGATCGAAATAGTTGGCCGGCGCGACGCGGTAGTAATTGGTCAGCGCGCGCTCCGGCGTGCCGCCGATCGCCGAATCACCCGAATTGTTGGCGTTGGTCAGCGAGCCGACATAACGCCAGTTGAACGACGCACTGAACTTCTTGTCGATCGTGGTGTAGGTCGTGCGCAGGCCATGGCTCCATTTGGGGATCAACTGGCCACAGCCATTGCCATAATAACCCGCGCAGTTGCGTTCGGGCTGGAGCGGCGAGTCCTGGCCACCGGCGGCGGTGGTCAGCGAGCCGTTGAAGCCGAAGTCCAGGCGACCGATCGATTCCAGGGTCAACGCATATTGCGCCTGGAAGTCCCAGCCCTGCGCGATCGAGGTGAAGTAGTTGGTCGTGCCCTGGCGGATATAGCCGCCGTTGAACAACTGGCCGGTGGTCGGGTTGCGGACGATGCCCTGGCAGAAGAACTGGTCGCCGCCCGAACGCAGACAGCCATCGGTGTAATAGCTGTAGTCGTTATAGCCGAGCGAGTTGTTGATCTTGATCCGATAGCGATCGACCGAGAAGACCAGCCCCTTGATGAAGCGCGGCTTCACCACCAGGCCATAGGTCTGGGTATAGGCGGTTTCCGGGTCGGCGGTGAAGCCGCCGGAACGCACCGCACACGCGCTGCTGCCATTGGGCGTGCTGCCGTTGCTGCACAACAGGCTCTGGCTGCCGTACAGGGCGTCCGACAGGCCGGTCGCGCGGCAGACCTCACGCGACGCGATCGGCGCGCCATAGGTGACGCCATTGGCGCCAGTGGTGACGGTCGGGGCGCAGAAGTCGGCGAACGTGCCGGAACCGCCCGCCACCATCTCGACATTGCTCGCCTGGCGGATCTCGACCACCGTCGGCGCGCGCTGAGCCTTGTTGAACGAGGCGCGGAAGGTCAGGTCGCTGACCGGGGCATAGACACCCTCGATCTTCCACGTGTTGAACGACTTCGGGTTGCTGCTGTACTTGGAGACGCGGTAGCCGCCATTGACCTGCACCAGTTCGGCGAACGGCTTGTGCTCGACCAGCGGCGCCTGAACCTCGATATTGGCTTCCACCACATCCTGGCTGAGATCGGTGTCGGTGCCGCCCAGTGCGCTGCGATAGGCGCTGTCGGCCCGCGACTTCAGCGTATCCTTGCGATATTCGGTGCCCAGCGCGATCGCCAGGCCCTGTTCGGCGAAGGGCGAGGTGATGCCATAGCTGGTCAGGTCGCCGGTGACGTTGGCCTGGACGTCATACAGCGTGCCGGTCGTGGCCGAGGTGCCGGTCCCGAACAGATAGTTGATCAGCGCCGGATTGGTGTTGCCCGCGCTGAAGATATCGAAGGGGACGCAGCCCGCCGCGCCGCTGGCGCAGATCGGATTGGCCGCCGTGCCGCCGACGTTCACCGCATTCTGCAGATTGCCGGGGATGCGGAAGCTGGGCGTATAGTCCTGATGGTTGCGGGCATAGACGCCACCGACATCATAGGTCCAGGCATCGCCCACCTTGCCACGGACGCCGCCGGTCAGGCGGACGCCGGTGTTGATGAAGGTGTCGGGACGGTCGTTATTCTCGCCCAGGCGATAGGCGAGCGTGACCGGCACGCTGGTCACCCCGGTGCCGCACCCGATCGCGGTCGCCTGCGTCCCCGACAGATAGGGGTTGCTGCAATTGACGTTGACGGTGCCGCTCGCGATCGTCGGATAGTTGGTGTACGACTTGTCGCGGAACCAGATGCCCGAGGCATAGAGTTCGGCTTCCGGCGCGAGGTCGAGCGTGGCGAAGCCGCCCGCATTCACCCGCTCCGACGGACGCTGATAGGCATAGCCGCTGAAATAGTTGGACGCATTGCCCTGCCCCGCGCCGAACGGCACAAAGCTGCGCGTGCCATCCGGGTTGTTGACATATTGCGCGCCCGCGTTCGGGCCCGATTGCGGCGTGATGAGGCCGCTGGTCGAGCTGCTCGGCGTCAGGCCGCACGATAGAGGGCCGTTGAGCTGCAACTGGGTGAGGTAGCAGCCCGCGTTCGAGCGCGAGGTCAGCGGAATCTCGTTGGTCTGGCGATAATTGACGAAGCCGCTGACATGCAGCTTGTCGTCAAGCAGCTTGGTGCCCGCGGTCAGCGTCAGGTCGGCGCGGCCGCCGTCATTGGTCAGGCCATGCGCGCTGCCGAAGCCGGCGGCCCGCGCCAGCGGCGACACGATCGTGTCCTTGTTGTAATGGTTGAAGAAATTATAGTTGGCGTCGAGCTGAACGCCCTCGAAATCCTTGCGCAGGACGAAGTTGACGACGCCCGCGACCGCGTCCGAGCCATAGACCGACGAGGCGCCGCCGGTCAGCACGTCGACGCGCTGCAACAGCGAGGTCGGGATGATGCCCACGTCCTGGCCGTTCTGGGTACCCAGACGCTTGCCGTCGATCAGGACCAGCGTGCGCTCGAAGCCCAGGCTGCGCAGCTTGATGCGCTGGCGACCATCGGAGTCGTTATAGGTCTGCTGGCTGTCGGGTGCGACCTGCGGCAGGCGGTTGAGCACGTCCTCGACATTGACCGCCGCCTGCGCCTGAATGTCCTGGCGGGTGACCGAGGTGATCGGCGCGGCGGAGGCGAGGTTGGGACGGGTGATCCGTGTGCCGGTCACGACGACATCGCCGCTGCTCGACGCCTGCGGAGTGCCGGTGATGGCGGCGGAACGGGTGGCGGCCGCATCGGCGCTGATCGATCCCGGGTCGCGACCATCGGCCTGGGCGGCATCCTGGGTCGCGGTCGATCCGGCCTGCTGCGCGAAGGCGGGGGCGGCGACCATCGTCGCTGCGGCGGACACCGTCGCGGCGGTCAGGGCCAACCACGATGCGGACTGCTGGATTCTCATACATCTCCCCTTGGCCCAAATCTGATTTCCTGTTGGGCACGCGGGGAAAAACAAACATTTTATGATATCTGGTCAATACCTAAAGCATACCTATATGGTTCCGAAGCCCCCATTCCGCCCCCACTGTAACCGTAAAGACACAATTTAAAACGATTACAGAAACTTATGTTATGATTCCTTCATCTTCCCAATAACCCATAAGAACCCATAAGGGCCGGACCATCCGATCGGACCGATCCGGCCACCCTGATCTGGCATTATTGGTTACACATAGGTCATGAAGACGGGCTTGCGGAGCGGCGCTTCCCTCCGCACAATCGGCCCCAGGAAACGCCCGAGCGGCATGGGCGGGGGAGCGAGTGCATGAATGAGGGACGACGCGCTTTTCTGGGCGGGATGACCACGCTTTCGGCTATGGGCACGGGATTGGCCGCCGCGCCGATGCGCGTCTTCGCACAGGCCGCCGCACCGCGTGCGACGATCCTGTCCACCTGGGATTTCGGCGCGCCCGCCAATGACGCCGCCTTCGCGGCGGGCCGGGCGGGCGGATCGCTGATCGACATGGTCGAGGCGGGCGTGAAGGTGCCGGAGGCCGATCCCAACAATCACTCGGTGGGTTATGGCGGGTATCCCGACCGCGACGGCCATGTGACGCTGGACGCGGTGATCATGGACGATGCGGGTGGCGTCGGCGCGGTCGCCGCGCTGGAGGATACGGTCCATGCCATTTCGGTCGCCCGCGCGGTGATGGAGCATACACCCCATACCTTCCTGGTCGGCGAAGGGGCGACCCTCTTCGCGCGGGACCGCGGCTTTCCGCGCGTCAACCTGCTGACGCCGGAGGCCGAAAAGGCATGGCGCGACTGGCTGAAGACTCAGAATTACCGTCCCGTCGCCAATAGTGAGACCGGCACCTATGGCGCCGGACGGCCGGGTACGCCGGGCGGCGCGCTGGACCATGACACGATCGGAATGCTGGCGCGCGATGCGACGGGGCGGATGGCGGGGGCCTGCACGACGTCCGGCATGGCGTTCAAGATGCGTGGGCGCGTCGGCGACTCGCCGCAGGTGGGCTCCGGCCTTTATGTCGAGCGCGGCGTCGGCGGCGCCACCTCCACCGGGCTGGGCGAAGAGGTGACGCGGACGTGCGGCACCGCGCGCGTCGTCGCCTCGATGCGCCACGGCATGAGCCCACAGGCCGCCTGCGAGGAGGCGGCGAAGCATATCGCGTCCCTGCGCGGCGATGCGATCAAGGGGGTTCAGGTCGGCTTCCTCGCCATGGATCCCGGCGGCCGGATCGGGGCCTTCTGCCTGTTGCCGGGCTTTACCTATGCCGTGACGGATTCAACCGGGCGGACGCGCGTGGAAAAGGCGCCGTCGCTGTTCAAGGCCTAAGGCGTTCCTCGCTTGAAACCGGGGGACGTTGCAAAACCGTCCTCAACCATCCGAGCGAAGGCCGCGATGGTTGGGGAATGGCCGGTCGGGACTTCCAATCGCTCCGTCGGGGTGGAGCATGGGGGAAATTTCAGGCCGCCTCGCCTCCGTCGGCGATCAGCGCGTTCAGATCGCGCAGCGCCTTGACGAGGCCCAGCCCGCGCGGTCCCGCGATATAGCGCGGCGCCCATTCGGGCTGGAACTTCTCCTTATAGGCGCGCAGGCCGCGAAAGCCGTAGAAGCGCTCACCATGGCGAAAGATCAGCGCCGCCACCTTGGCCCAGGTAGGGGCCATGCGTCGCCCACCCACGCCCGACAGCGGCGCCAGCCCCAGCGCGAAGCGGCCATAGCCCTGTTCGCGTCCCCACAGCATCAGTTCGACGAACAGATAGTCCATGACCCCGCCCGGCGCATCCTCGACATGACGCATCAGGTCGACCGACAGTTCGCGCTTCTCGCCCGCCGCCCAGATATTGGCGAAGGCGACGATCCGGTCCTCCACCCACACCACGGCGCAGTCGGTCCGCGAAATATAGTCCGGGTCGAACCGTCCGAGGCTGAACCCTTTCTCGCCATGCCCCTTGGCCGCCAGCCAGTCGTCGGACACCGCCTTCAACTGCGGCAGGATCGTGGGCACCCCGGCGGCGGGGACGATCGCGAAACGGGCATTCTCGCGGGTACGGAACCTGTTGAGAGTCTGGCGCAGTCCGCGCATCCGGCCGCCGTCGAGCGAGAAGGCGCCAAGGTCGATCAGCGCCTCCTCGCCATATTTGATGATCTGAAGTCCCATCTCGATCGCGATCTCCAGCGTGTCGGGGGTGATCTGATAGAGCAGCAACCGGCCCTGGGCGGCATCCGCCATGCTCCGCAACTGCCAGAGCAGATCGGCCCAGGCCGCCCGCGGCCCCACCGGGTCGCCCATCGCGATCCAGCTCGTGCCCCGCACCTGATACATGACGAACGCATCGTCCTCGGGCGAGAAGAGGAAGCGCTTGTCGCCCAGCAGGGCCAGCGCGGCATCGGTGCGCTCGGCCTGCTCGACCACCGCGAACACCCGGTCCATCGCGGGATGGTCGGCCTCGCCCGGCGGCGCGGCGAGGAATAGCCGCCACAGCCCCGCCCCCGCCAGCATCACGGCGACGCCCAGGCTGGCGCGCAGGAAGCGCGAGGGATCGTCGGACAGCGCGAACCGCCACCACAGCGCTTCCCGATAATCGACATGCTTATAGGCGAAGAAGCCGATCCACCCGGTCCCCACGATCACCACCGTGACGCTGAACAGCCAGGCGGGCGAGAGCGGGCGGGCGACCAGCGAGGTCCGGCGGTAAAAGGCCTTATGGCTCAACTGGAGCAGCAGCGCGATGGTCAGGCAGACCAGCGCTTCTTCGTAATCGATCCCCTTGGCCAGCGAGAAGACCGCCCCGCCGACCAGCAACGCACGCGCCGCCAGGCTCGCCCCGTCGAGCCGGCGATAGAGGCCGGGCGTCAGTAGCAACAGGCCGGTGCCGACCAGGCTCGCGGCGAAATGCGACGCCTCGATGAACGGCAGGGGCACGATATGGACCAGTTCGTGCACACGTTCTGGAATGGCGGGCAGCGACCCCGACAGCAGCAGCACCGCGCCTCCCCCGAAACAGGCCGCGCTCAGCACCGTCGGCGCGATGCCGAGGAGCACCCGGCGAATATCGCGCAGCGCCCGGATCGGCCGCCGCCGCGCCTCGTCCCAGGCGAGAAGGGCGATGCCCAGTGCCAGCGGCAACAGATAATAAAGGACGCGATAGGCGATCAGCGCGGCGAACAGCTCGGTCCGGTTGGCAGGCACCGTCGCCAGCACCACCGCCTCGAACACGCCGATCCCGCCGGGGACATGACTGACCAGCGCGACGATCAACGCCAGCGCATAGGCCAGGACGAAGGCGGGCAGCAGGGCGGGCGATGCGCCCGGCAACAGCACGAACAGCGCGGTGCTGGCGCAGGCCAGGTCCAGCGTCGCGATACCGATCTGCGCCAGGGCCTGCCCCGGCGTGGGCAGCGGCACGCTCCAGGCGCGCCATCCGACCCGCTGCCCCGGCCGAAGCGCGCACAACAGGATCAGCAGCACCGTCGCCGCCACCACGGCCGCCCCCAGCCAGCGGACCAGGGTCTGATCCAGCACCAGCGCGTCGAGGGTGATCGGCCCCTGATGGACGAGCAAACCCAGTCCGGTGACGCTGAACACCCCGAACCAGAAGGTCGCGCTGGCGATCGCGATGACGCGCGCGATATCGGGACCGTCGAGCCCGGCGGCGGCATAGACGCGGTAGCGCGCCGATCCGCCGGTCAGCAGCGCCAGCCCCAGATTATGACTGAGCGTATAGCTGGTGAAGCTGGCCATCGCCGCCGTCCGCCAGCGCTTCGGCTGGCCGATCACGCGCAGCGCGATGACGTCGTAGAAGGTCAATGCGATATAGCTGGCGATCGTCAACGCCACCGACAAAGCGATCTGCGGCGGATCGATCGCGTAAAAGGCCGATCGCACGTCCGCCAGCCGGATCTGGCGGGTCAGGTGATGCAGCGCCGACAGGCCGAGGCCGACCAGCAACACGATCGCCGCCGCCGCCAGATAGCCGCGCCGCGCCTGTGCCCAGGCGATCGCCGCATCCCATCTCGCGGTCCATGTGCCGGACCTGTCCGCGCCGTCCTTCACCACCTGCCCCTCACCGCGACCGCCATGGGCGGACCTCCGCCATTCCCCCGATCGCCTCCCCCTGTCGTCAACGCGCGGCCCACTTTCTCATCACCTGTCCATCCCCAGGCGTTGGCGCGGGGCATAGAATGATCCCCGCCATGTTCGGCTTACGGTCGCATGACAAGTGCGTCATGCGTCACGCGCCGCCTGAATGACAGAAGCGTCATGTGACGCCCACCCTTCCCTCAGATGACCCGGCTTATAGCGACAAGGGTGACGGAATCGACCAATAGCGCGGCAGAAGGAGCCATGAAGAAGGGACGGCCATGCGGCTGTCACGCGGGCCGTCCTGCGGACGATATCGCGCCATGAAGGGGTTGCGGATCGTGGGCTGGGGCGCGGGTGTGGCCGCGCTGGCCGGTGGGGCCGCGTTGGCGCTGCTGGTCGGCCATATGCCGCTGCACGCCGGAACCCACCCCTCCCGGTCGCTCTATGGCGCGACCTTCGCGCCCGCCGCCGACGATCGCACGGGGCTTGTCGTCACCAGCCTGCGCAGCGATGTCCGGGATGACGGCGTCGCCATGGTGAAACCGCCCCTTCATGTCGGTGACACCGTCCTGGCCATCAACGACCGGCCCGCCACGTCCTTCGCCTTGCTGCGGGAGGCGGTCGCCCGCCACGATCCCTCGCCCGTCCGCCTGCGCGTCGCGCGCGAGCATGGTTTCCTCACGATCACGCTGCTAAGGAGCGGTTCGGGAGGACTGCGTGGCCAACAGGATTTTGTTGATCGAAGATGATCGCTCGACGGCGGATTACATCGCCAACGGGCTTCGGGAAGAAGGTTTCCTGATCGATCATGCGGGCAATGGGCGCGACGGACTTTTCCACGCGACCGACGGCACTTATGATTGCATCATCCTGGACCGGATGCTGCCGGGCATGGACGGCATGTCGGTGCTGGCCGCGATCCGCGCCGCCGGGATCGAATCGCCGGTGCTGATCCTGTCCGCCTTGTCTTCGCCCGAGGATCGGGTGGCGGGCCTGACGTCCGGCTCGGACGATTATCTGGCCAAGCCGTTCGTCTTCGCCGAATTGCTGGCGCGCGTCCGCCTGTTGATCCGGCGCGGGAGCACCTCCGGCAACGCGCCGCAGACCAAGCTGGTGTGCGACGATCTGGAAATGGACCTGCTGGCCCACCGGGTCCGCCGGGCGGGCAAGCCGATCGACCTGCAACCGCGCGAATATCGCCTGCTGGAATATCTGCTCCAGCATGTCGACCAGGTCGTCACGCGCACCATGTTGCTGGAAGGGGTGTGGGATTTCCATTTCGACCCCAATACCAACGTGACCGACGTGCATATCAGCCGGTTGCGCAAGAAGATCGACGAGGGCTTCGCCCGACCGCTGCTCCATACGGTGCGCGGCTCGGGCTATAAGCTGGGGGTGGAGAAATAGCGCCGGGCTTCCTCCGCTCGACCACGCTGCGTTTCGCGCTGCTGGTCTTTGCGCTGCAACTGGTCGGCGCGGGGGCAATGGTGGCGACCGTCCGTCATCTGACGCGCGGGGAGATCACCGCGCAGTCGGAGGATGCCGCGCGCGATCTGCGCGACGAACTGGTCGGTGCCTGGCGGGTCGGCGGCGCGGCGGCGGTCCGCGTGGCGGTCGACCGCCGGATGACCACGGACCGTATGCCCCTGTCGGTCATGTTGCTGACCGATGCGCGCGGGCGTTTCGTGACCGGCAATATCGCCGACTGGCCGCCCAATGTCTCCGCGCCCGATGCCGCGACGATCGAGATCTTCCGCATCGGCCATGCCATGCCCGAGCGGATGCGGGTGCTGGCGACCCGCCTGCCCGACGGGTCGCGGCTGCTCGCGGGGCATGTGATCGAAAGCGAACTGCGCGTCGCGCTGGCGATGGAGGAGGCGATGGCCGTCGGCATGGCGGCGGCGATCATCCTGGCCGCGCTCGCCGCCTGGATCGCGGCGCGGATGATCGAGCAGCGGCTGGAGGATACGGTCGCCACCGCCCATGCGGTCGCGGGCGGCGACCTGCATCGCCGGGTCGTGGCCAAGGGCGGCGACGATGCCTTCGACGCGCTGGCGCTGGCGGTCAACGCGATGCTCGACCGGATCGCGCTGCTGATGACCGAGTTGAAGATCGCGACCGATGGCCTGGCGCACGACCTGCGATCGCCGCTGACCCGCCTCCGCGCGACGCTGGAACGGGCGATGGCCGAGACCCAGGACGAGGGTGCGAGGGCATCGGTCGGCCGCGCGCTGGAGGAAGGCGACCGGCTGCTCGCCATGCTCGACACCGCGCTGCGGATCAGCCGGGCCGAGGCGGGACTGGGCCGCGACGCCTTTGTGGAGGCGGATCTGGCCGCGATGGCGCGCGACGTCGCCGATATGTTCGAGCCGCTGGCCGAGGATCGCGGCATGTCCATCCGCGCCGAGGCCCCCGAGACGCTGATCGCGACCGTTCACCGCGAGTTGCTGGGCCAGGCCTTGGCCAATCTGGTCGACAATGCCCTGAAATATGGCGCGGGCCAGGTCCTGGTCCGGGTCGAGCCCGGCCCCGTCGTGACCGTCGCCGATGACGGCCCCGGCATACCCGTCGACCGGCGCGAGGAGGCACTCAAGCGGTTCGGGCGGCTCGACGCGTCACGAACGGGCAGCGGCGCGGGGCTCGGCCTGTCGCTCGCCAGCGCGGTGGCGCATCTTCATGGCGGCACGCTGACGCTCGGGGACCATGGGCCCGGACTGGTGGTGGAGATGCGGCTGGGCTGAGCCCCTCCACCACGCCCTCCTCCCCAGGCCGGGCCTGGGGAGGAACCGGCACTCAGGCCCCGACATTGCCCGTGCGCTCCAGCTTGCCCCAGCCGACGATCCACCCCCCGATCGCCGAGCTGATCGCGCGGATCACCACCCAATACATGATCTGGCGATAGACCAGCCGCTGCGCGACCAGCAGATGCGCCGGATAACGCACCCGATTGCCGTCCAGCCGATAGGCCAGCCAGCCGCACAGCACGTCGACCGAGGTGAAGGCCACCCAATAGGCCGCCATCTGGAAGACGTCGGTGCTCGTCTGGGCCCAGCCATGCTGGGCGACGCGCATCGCCGTTCCGATCACCGACAGGATCAGCGCCAGGTCGATCAGCGGCGAAATGGCCGCAAAGACGATCTGGAACAGCCATGCCTGCGGCAGGCCGATCCGCGCCAGCCCGGCGGGCTTGCCGGTGCGCAGCACCCGACGATGCTTCCACAGGCATTGCAGCGTCCCGAATGCCCAGCGATAGCGCTGCTTGGCCAGCGCCTTGAAGCTCTCGGGCGCCTCGGTCCAGGCGACCGCGCGCGGATCATAGGTGACGCGCCATCCCGCCCGCTGGATCGCGATGGTAAGGTCCTGATCCTCGGCCAGCGTATCCTCTGGATAGCCGCCCACGGCATCCAGCGCGGCGCGCCGCCAAGCGCCGACCGCGCCCGGTACCACCGTCATCGCATCGAAGCCGGCCAGCGCGCGACGTTCGAGATTCTGCGCGGTGATATATTCGACCGCCTGCCAGCGGGTGACCAGGTTGACCCGGTTGCCGACCCGGGCATCGCCCGCCACGGCGCCCAGCCCGGGGTCGGCGAACCAGCGCGCGAGCTTGGCGATCGTATCCGGCTCGAACTGGGTATCGGCGTCCAGCGCGATCACCACCTCGCCGGTCGCGTCCCTGAGCGCCCGGTTGAGCGCCGCCGCCTTGCCGCCATTGGCCAGGGTCAGCAGGGTCACGCGCGGATCGTCCGCGAACGCCTCTCGCACCACGCCGCTGGTCGCATCCTTCGACCCGTCATCCGCGACGATGACCTGCAGGCCGGGATAGTCGCTGGCGAGCACCCGCGCGACCGACTGGACGATCACCCGTTCCTCATTGAAGGCGGGGATGATGACCGAGACGCTGGGCGCATGGTCCGGCGGCACCGGCTTCGACTTGCGGCCCTGGAACCAGGCGAGCCCCGCCATCACCACCGCACGCGCCATGCCCAGTGCGATTGCGAGGTAGAACAGCCACGCCAGGCCGGCCGACAGCATGGCCAGCACGATGAAGATCGCCACATCGGTCCGCACCGCCAGAAGGTCCTTGCCCTCGACGCGCGGCATCGCCTGATCCCGGCTGATCCCGACGAGCTGCGATGCGGGGACGAAGCGATAGCCTTCGGCCTTCAGCGTATCGATGATGCGCGGCAGCGCCTCGACCGTCTGTTCGCGATCACCGCCGCCATCGTGCAACAGGATGATGTTGGCCGAATTGTCTGCGGTCGCGCCATGCACCTGGTCGATCACCTGCTGGACGATCGAATCGGTGCCCGGCCGCTGCCAGTCATTGGGATCGACGTGCAGCCCGACGATCGTATAGCCAAGGCTCTGTGCGATCAGCGCTGGATCGATTTCGTCCGCCGTGGTCGGCTCGGCGTCACCGAAATAGGGCGCGCGGAACAACGTGGTCGAACGGCCGGTATAGGCCTGGATCATCCGCTGCGTCGCGTTCAGCTCCAGCTTGGTGGTACGGTCGCCCGTCGTCGCCAGATTGGGATGGGTATAGGTATGGTTGCCCAGCTCGCTGCCACCCGCCACGATGCGGCGAAGCAGGGCCGGATGCTGGAGCGCATTCTCGCCGATGACGAAGAAGGTCGCGGGCACATGCTCGCGCTCCAGAACGTCGAGGATCGGCGGCGTCCATGTCGGATCGGGCCCGTCGTCGAAGGTCAGCGCCAGCGTCTTCGGAACGGCGCCCGCGCGCTGCACGACATAAGGGGTCGGATAGGCCTGATAGACCTCGTCGCGAATGATGCCGTCCTTGTCGTAACGAACGGTGCGGCGGCCATCGCTAGGCTGCGCGGTGATGCGCAGGATCTCGCCCGTCCCTTCGACATCGACATTCAACGGCGAGGCGATGACACCCAGCCTGGGCACCACGCCGCGCGCATTGCTGCGAAAGGCGGCGAAGTCTGCCCACAGGCCCGGATCTTCCGATCCCAATTGCCAGAAGGCGACATCATCGACCCCCAGCCGCTTGAGCGCCTGGAGCTGGTTCCAGCTCGATGCGGCATCGAGCATCCAGACGGTGTGATGCTCGCCATTCTCGTCATAGGCGAAACCGGAATTGCCGCTCGCGGGGTCGAAGGCGACCTTCGTCTGGCTGTCATGCGCGATCAGCCAGGCCTCTTCGATCGACTTGGATTCGGCCGGGCCCTTGGCGGGCCAGTCATAGCCATAGCTGCCCAGTGCGACGATCAGCTTGTCGCGACCGACCTCGCGCAGCGCCTTTTGCGACGATTGCAGGAACCAGGGCTGCGCCGCGATCGGGCCAGGGGCGCCGCTTTGCCAATGCTGGTCATAGGCCATTAGGATGATGCGATCGACCACCTTGGCCAGTCGCGCCAACTGCCACGCGTCGTCCTCCGCCGGCACCGTGACGGCCAGCACCGTTCCCTTGGGCAGATGCGCCTTGATCCGTTGCAGCAAGCGGGGATAGCCCGCCATCGCCCCGGCGGGCAGGTTCTCGAAATCGACGACCAGCCCCGATTGGCGATTGGCCGTCACCGACTGGCCGAGCTGAGTGGCCAGCTTTTCGGACGCCGCCGGGCTGGCGATGACCCGTGCGATCGCCTGGCCATCCCACTCGTCCGCGGTCAGGTTCTGGACCATCGGCAGGAGGCGGGGAGGCTTGGCGGCACGCGAGAGCAGGCTGGCCAGCTTGGGATCGTTGCTGATCGTCAGTTCGGCATTGGCCCCGGCGACGTTCATCAGTCCGGGAACCAGCCAGTCGATCTGGCCCATATGCGCGCGAAGCGACGACAGCGCGGAGTCGTTGCCCGGGGTGTAGAAGGCGATGGTCAACGGGCTATGCTGCTGCGCGACCGCACGGCGCGGCAGCCATTCGCCGCGCCGCCCCTTCAGTTGTGCGGTCGGCTCCAGCGTCATCGGCTGACGCCGCGCGAAGGGCAGCGGCAGGACGCCCGAACTGGGCACCGCGACCAGCGTGGTCGCAAAGGCGATCGCAGCCACCACGACCGACAGGATCAGGGCGGCCACCGCGCGCCGCGCCCAGGCGCTCCGCCGTCCGGTCGGATCAAAGAAGATCGGCTTGGTCACTGTGTCGATTCCCGGTTCCATACTGACGCGATGCGGTTGCCGCCCCCCGGCGGTCGCACGCTGTCATCGATCCGCCGATGGCAGAAGTCGCGCATAGAGGGGGTGATCGTAACATTACAGATTTTTCACGCGCCGGTCGCGCCGCCACCCATCATCGCATGGCAAGTAGCGGCATCGCACCTTAGGACAGGACATGCCCGCTTTTCTCGCCCGCCTCGGCCGCCACCGCCTCCCAATTCTTGGCGGATTGGCGGCGCTGCTCCTCGCGGCCGCCGCTATCCTTCTCTATTCCGGCGACTATTTCGCGCGAGACCCGATCACCCGCTTTCCCGCGCAGGGGCGGGCCCAACCCATTCTGGTCCTGTCCTTTTCGGGGGACATGGGGCTCCGCTACGGCATGGGCGGAGTCATCGCCCGGCATCTCAGCGCGGCGGGCATCCCTGTGATCGGCGTCAATTCGCCGGTCCTGTTCCGCATCCGCCGCACGCGCGACCAGGTCGATGCGGTCATCGCCGACCATGTCCGGCGCGCGGCGGCGGAGGCGGGTGAGCGGCGACTGGTGCTGATCGGCCAGTCCTATGGCGCGGACATGCTCCAGACCGGACTGGCGCGCCTGCCGGCCGATCTGCGCGCGCGGGTGGCCGCGATCGTGCTGGTCGTGCCGGGGGATACCGCCTTCTTCCGCTCCGATCCCAGCGGCCTCGCCTATATGGGCAAGCCCGACAGCCTGGGCCTCACGACCGCGCGGACGATCGACTGGGCACCCCTGACCTGCATCTACGGCCTCGACGAGAAGGACAGCCTGTGCCCCCTGCTCAAGAACGGCCACGCGCAGGTGGTCGGCCTGCCGGGCGGCCATTACCTCAACCATGACGACACCGCGCTGGTCGCACGCGTCATGGCGGCGGTGCGAGGCGCGCCCTCCCCCGCCCCCGCCCGGACGGCGACGGAGGCGGAAGCGGCGCGCCCGGAGCGTCAGGCGGTGACCGGCGCGATCGGTCCCGTTTCCCCGGCGCGTGTCGCCCAGGTCGCGGCGCATCCTTCCGCATAGGGCTTGGCCATGACGGTCGATACGGTCATGAACCGGGCGGTCGCCGCCTCCCGCGTCAAGGTCAGGAGCAAATAGCCCTTGGCATCCTGATCGCAGAAGCGGACCACCTTGGGATTGGCCGCCGCGATCTCACGCCCGATACCCGGCATCAGCGCGCCCCAGGAGGGGCTGGTGATCGCGGTGCCCCCGAATTCGGCCGCGACCAGCGTGCCGTTCGCGTCGTACAGGTCGTTGGCCCAGGCGGCATGGCTGTCGCCCGACACCACGACCGGTCGGCTCCCCGCGCGTCGGAACGCGGCATAGAGCCGCTCGCGCGCCGCCGGATAGCCGTCCCAACTGTCGAAATTGAGCGGCAGCCCCGCCCGGTAAGAGGCCTGCGCAGCCGCCAGTTGCGTGCGGGTCGGCGCGGACAGCGGCGCGACCAGCTTGGCATAGCCGTCCGCCCCCATCTGCTTTTCCAGGTCCGGGCCGTCGATCCGCGCCATCACCACCTGATTGCCGATCACCTGCCATGGCGTGCCCGCCTTGACCGATCGGGTCAGCACCTGCTCGATCCAGTGCAACTGGCCCGCACCCAGCAACTCCCGCTCAGGCCGCGCGCGCTCCGCCATCATCGCGGCATATTCGGACGGCTCGGGCGCGCCGCCCTTGGCGGCGACCTGCTTGGACCGGGCGAGCAGCCGCGTCTCCAGCATGACGAGCGTCGCCAGGTCACCGAAATCGAAACTGCGATTGATCGCTTCCCAGGGCTGGCCGGGCCGGGGATCGCGGATCGGCATCCATTCGAAATAGGCCTGCATCGCGGCCGCCTTTCGCTTGGACCAGTCGCCTTCGGTTCGGGGATCGTGATTTTCCGCGCCGCCGATCCAGTCGTCATTGGCGACCTCATGATCGTCCCAGACGCAGATGAACGCTGCCCTGGCATGGGCGGCCTGCATGTCGGGATCGCGCTTCACCTGCGCGTGGCGTCGGCGATAATCGTCGAGCGTGACGATCTCGTGCGCCGGCTCGGGCAGCCGGTTCAGCTTGCGCCCGATCTCCGTACCATATCCGTCCGCGCCATATTCATAGATATAGTCGCCCAGATGCACGACGGCATCCAGCCGCTCGGTCCGCGCGATCGCGTCATAGGCATTATAGAGGCCGCCGGGATAAAGCTGGCACGACACGACGGCGAACACCGCGTCCTCGATCCGCCCGCGCGGCAGGGTGCGGAAACGCCCTTCCGCCGAACGAACGCCCCCCGCCCCCTCGAACCAGTAACGATATTCGACCCCTGGGCGCAGGCCGGCCACCTCGACCTTGGCGGTGAAGTCGCGCGCCGCCCGCGCGGACAGGCTGCCGGTACGCAAGCCAACCACATCCCCGCCGCCGATCGGCGCGACATGCCAGGTCAGCGGAACATCGCCCGCCCCGTCCGCCTCCGCCGGGGTGGCGCGGGTCCACAGGATCGCGCCATCGGGCGCGGGATCGCCGCTGGCAACACCGTGGTCGAAGCGGATCGCCCCCTTGGCGGCCTCGGCCATCCCGGCGGGCAGGCTGAGCGCGGCCCCGCTGCCCATCAGGGCGATGGCGCGGCGGCGGTTCATCATGGTCATCGTGTCTGTCCTTTCGGCGCGCACGCCTAGCCACCAGCCGCGACAATGCGATGGCGCGTCCATGACGGTTCCGCGACACATGCCCCCCTCACGCACGGCAAGGCGCTGGCCTCGCCCCTTTTTTGCGGCATTCGGAACATGATCTGGTAACATCTCTTCGCTAGGGGGCCGCGCTTACAAGGATCACCGGGGGGTTTCGGGAATGACTTCGATCGTGCGCCGCTGGGCGGTGGCGACGCTGATGGCTGGCTTGTCGCAGGGCGCCTTCATTCCGCCGGCATCCGCGCAGGCGATGGTCCCGGCGCAGGACGACGAGGATCATCGGGCCGACGTCATCGTCACCGCGCAGAAGCGTGAACAGCGGATCGAGGATGTGCCGCTGACCGTCTCCGCGATCTCGGGCGCGCGCATGGCGGACCTGGGCGTCAACTCGCTGTCCGAAGTGGCGCAATATATCCCCGGCCTGCAAATCCAGGAGCAGAGCGCGAACAGCCCCGGCTTCGTGATCCGGGGCATCACCTCGGACTCCGGCTCGGCGCAGCAGGGCGCGCGCGTGACCGTCTATTACAACGGCATCGACACCAGCCGGAAACAGGGCGCCTATCAGGACCTGTACGACATCGAGCGGATCGAGGTCGCCAAGGGTCCGCAGGCGACCCTGTTCGGCACCGCCGCCGCCGTGGGCGCGATCAGCATCATCTCCGCCCGCCCGCACGCCGGGACCGAGGGCGGCATCCTCGCCTCCTATGGCAATTTCAATCGGACCCAGGTGTCGGGCTATTGGAACGCGGGCAACGACACGCTCGCGGGCCGCATCGCCTTCGCGTACAAATATCGCGACGGCTATGTCCGCAACATCGCGGGGGATCCGAACGTCCCCAACCAGAATCAGGGCCGGGTCGACCAGGACGACCTCAACGGGCAGGACCAGCGCGGTGTCCGCGGGTCGCTGCGCTGGACGCCCAATTCCTCGGTCACCGCCGACCTGATCCTGACCTATGACGGACAGCGCAATCCCGGCACCGCGTTCAAGAGCCGCGTCTTCGCCCCCACCGGCGGGCAAACCGGCGACTATGGCTATGCCGAACTGTCGGGTTCGCCCTATTCCGCCGAGGTGCTGGGGCGGCGCAAGCTGGGCCTGACCCGCAATGTCTATGACGCGAACCTGACGGTCGCCGTGGATGTCGCGCCGGGCATCACCTTCACCACCGTCAACGGCTATCGCCGGTTCGACGCGCTGGAAATCTTCGACGCGGACGGCGGCCCGGCCTGGTATCTGGAGTTCGGCGAAGACGCGCGCGGCGACCAGTGGAGCCATGAAAGCCGTTTCGCCTTCGAGGGCGCGCAGTATCGCGCATCCTTCGGCTGGAACGCCTTTTTCGAAAATGGCGAGCAGCGCGTACCCTTCTCGACCGAGGAGGGCACCTATCTCGCCTGTTCGACCGCATCGGACTTCGCGCCCATTCGCCGGATCCTGGGCGCGGCGGGAATTCCGACCGGCACCGCCTGCGTCGCGCCCAACGGCACCATCCCGGGCGCGCGGGCGACCGCGATCCTGTCACGCGGCGCGCTAAACGTGGTGCCCTACAGCGCCAGCTTCACCAATAGCGGCCGCAACACCACCTATTCGGTCTTCGCCGACGCCACCTGGATTCCGGCCGCCGCCCTGGAACTGACGGCGGGCGCGCGCCTCCTGATCGAGGATCGCCATTCGGGCTATAGCGCGGTCATGCCCGACAGCCGTTTGCTCGCGGGGGCCGGGCTGTTCACCAGCCTGTTGGGCGGGGCCAATACCAACGGCCAAGTGTTCGAGGCGCAGCGCAGCTATGCCGCGATCCTGCCGCGCTTCAACGCGCTCTATCATCTGGGCGGCGACGTGAACCTCTATGCGACGATCAGCAAGGGCCGCCGCTCGCCGGTGGTCCAGCTCGACGCGCAGCGGATCGTGCCGCTGACCGTCGCCAATTCGGGCGCAGTGCCCCGGCTCCAGATCGTGCCGGAGGAAGATGTCTGGAATTATGAAACCGGCATCAAGGGGCGTATCGGCGCCTTCACCGGCGCGGCCTCGGTCTTCTATCAACGCTATCGCGGTTTCCAGGTCTCGACATTCGAGAATGGGCTCGCGGTGACGCGCAGCGCGGGCTCGGCCAATAATGTCGGGGTCGAGCTGGAAGGCAATCTGGCGCTGCATCGCTGGCTCAGCCTGTTCGGGACCTTCGCCTATATCGATGGCGGCATCGCGAACGACCCGGCCAATGGCGTCTATGCGGGCAATCGCTTCCGGCTCCAACCCGACACGACCGCCTCGGCCGGTGCGACCCTGAGGGTGCCGGTCGGGTCGTCGGCGACCTTCTATGCGACACCCAGCGCCACCTATCGCTCGAAAGTGTATTTCGAGCTGCCCAACAGCGAGGCGATCTCGCAGACCGGCTATATGCTCGTCAATCTGCGGGCCGGGGTGGAGTTTGGCGAAGGCGGTCGTTTCCATGTCGGTGGGTTCGTGCGCAACCTGACCGACAAGCATTATCTGATCGACGCGGGCAATACCGGGGCCACGTTCGGCACACCGACCTATATCGCGGGCGAACCGCGCTTCTACGGCCTGGAACTGGGCGCACGCTTGTGATGCCGCGGCGGGCGCGCGCCCTGATGGATACGTCCGTTTTCGGCTACTTAACCGCTTCCTAACCCTGCCGGACCTAGATTCGCGTGGTGGACAACGGGGTCGGGAAGCGGACAAGGTGCATCGCTGGTTGATATTGGTCGCGACGCTCATGCTCGCGACCTCGTGCACGCCGACCCGGCGCACGGCCGCGCATCTGACGATGGACGTGCCGCCACCGACCGCGCGGACGCTGTTACGCCAGCTCGCGCTCGACGTGCCCGACACCGATCTGCCCGCCACCCTGGGCAGCGACACGCGGATCGAAATGGCGGCCGCCCCGGCCTTCAACGGCATCGCCCGGAGCGCGACCGACGCCGCGCGCGCCGCCCAATGCCTGACCGCCGCCATTTACTACGAGGCGCGGTCCGAGCCGATCGATGGCCAGCGGGCGGTCGCGCAGGTCGTCCTGAACCGCGTGCGCGACCGCGCCTTTCCCAAGAGTATCTGCGGCGTCGTCTATCAGGGGGCCGAGCGGCAGACCGGTTGCCAGTTCAGCTTCACCTGCGATGGATCGTTGAACCACCCGCGCGATCCCGCCGCCTGGGCGCGCGCCGCGGCGGTGGCGCAGGCCGCGCTTGCCGGCATGGTCTATGCCCCGGTCGGCGCCGCGACCTTCTATCACGCCAATTACGTCCTGCCCTGGTGGGCCCCCAGCCTGAGCCGGATCGGCGCGATCGGCACCCACATCTTCTATCGCTGGCGCGGGGCGCTGGAGCGCGATCTGTCCTTCCGTCAGGATTATGCCGGGGTGGAACCGAACATCCCGGTCCGCGCCGCCGCGATGACCGACGCGCTGGCGGCAACGATGCCCGAGACGATGAACGGCGTCGTCATCCATCGCGGCGAGCAGAGTGCGGCTCCCAATCCAGAGGCCCCCACCGCCCCCGCTCCCCCCTCCGGCCACCCCGTCGTCACGGCGGGCGTCCGCGTTCATCGCAACGGCTTTTCCCATGACGGCCCCGATCCCGCGCAAGGCGTGATCGTCGGCGAGGAAAGCGATCCGAGCTAGGATTCTGGCCCGGGCTGGCCGCTCACCCGATGGCGTCGATCCAGCCGGGCAGGTCGCCCAGCCGGGTCAGTTGCCGGAAACGCGGATGATCGACCGGCACCTCGCCCGCCTCGTGGCTCCAGGCCAGCGGCTGCGGGATATAGGCCGCCCAGCCACCGGCCTTGAGCACCGGCAGGATATCGGAGCGCATCGAATCCCCCGCCATCACCGCCGCCTCGGGCGCGACGCCGTGGCGATCGAAGATGCGGGCGAAGGTGTCGGGCGTCTTGTCGCTGACGATCGCGACATCGGCGAAACAGGACCCCAGCCCTGACGCCGCCAGCTTCGCCTCCTGATGCAGCAGGTCGCCCTTGGTCACCAGCACCAGCCGTCCACGCTGCGCCAGCGCCGCCATGGTCTCGGCGATGCCGTCGAGCAATTCGACCGGATGCCCCAGCAATTGCCGCCCCGCCTCCAGCAGCCGCGCGATCAGGTCGGTCGGCAGGGTCGGCCCGGCCAGTTCCACCGCCGTCTCGATCATCGACAGGGTAAAGCCCTTGGCGCCGTATCCATAGAGCCGCAGATTGCGCGCCTCGCACGCCTCCAGCGTGGCCCGTGCCACCCGCGCCTCGGCAAAAGGGGCGAGCAGGCCGATCAACGCCTCCTCGGTCTCGGCGAAGTGCCGCATATTGTGCCAGAGCGTGTCGTCCGCATCGAGGCAGATGAGTTCGATCGCCATTGCCGTTCCTCCCGTCAGACGCGGGGCTTCCATCACGATTCACCGGCGATGCGCAACCCCGGACAGCCAGGGAACGCCGCGCCGGTCAGGAGCGGCGTCGTTCGTATCGCCGCGCGCTCGCGCCCATCGCCGTCTGGATTCCCGTCACCAGCGCGTCCACCGTAAAGGGCTTGGTCAGCAACCGCATGCCCGGCGACAGGTGCCCGCTGTTCAAAACCGCATTCTCCGCATAGCCCGTGATGAACATCACGTTCAGGCCGGGGCGGACTTCCCGGCCCGCCTCGGCCATCTGGCGGCCGTTCATGCCGCCGGGCAGGCCGACATCGGTGACCAGCAGGTCGATCCGACGATCCGACCGCAGCATCGCCAGCCCGGCCGCGCTGTCCGCCGCCTCGACCACCTGATACCCCATGTCGCGCAGCACATCGACGATCATCAGCCGGACGGTGGCCTCGTCATCCACGACCAGGACCGTCTCGCCCGCCCCGCTCGGGCTGTCCGGCGCCGCTGCCCGAACCGGCGCATCCTGGTCGACGGGACCATGATGGCGGGGCAGATAGAGATAGACGGTCGTCCCCTCGCCCGGCGTCGAGCGGATGCGCACCTGCCCGCCCGATTGCTTGGCAAAGCCGTAGATCATGCTGAGGCCCAGGCCCGTACCCTGCCCCAGCGGCTTGGTGGTGAAGAAGGGATCGAACGCCTTTTCGATCACGTCGGGGGTCATTCCGGTGCCGGTATCGGTGACGCACAGCGCCAGATACTCGCCATCCGGGATGCCGTCGAAGCGCGCAAGGTCGCCCTCCAGCCGGCGATTGACCATCTCGATCGTGATCCGCCCGCCATCGGGCATCGCGTCACGCGCGTTGATGCACAGGTTCAGCAGCGCGTTTTCAAGCTGCGGCGCATCGACCAGCACGGCCCACAGGTCATCGGCGCCGTGCGTCTCCAGCGTGATACCGGGGCCGACCGTGCGGCGGATCAGGTCGGCCATGCCCGCGACCAGCGCGACGATGTCGGTCGGACGGGGGGCCAGTGTCTGGCGCCGCGAAAAGGCGAGCAGCCGGTGGGTCAGCGCCGCCGCACGCCGGGTCGCGCCCTGCGCCGCATCCATATAACGGTCGATATCCGCCGCCCGCCCCTGCGCCAGCCGCATCGCCATCAGTTCGAGCGAACCGGAAATCCCGGCCAGCAGATTGTTGAAGTCATGCGCCAGTCCGCCGGTCAACTGCCCCACCGCCTCCATCTTCTGCGACTGGCGCAGCGCCTCCTCGGCGCGCATCAGCTCAGCGGTGCGATCGGCGACCCGCTGTTCGAGCTGGTCGGTCAATGCGCGCAGTTCGGCGATGGCGCTGTCGCGCTCGGCCTCCAGCGCACGCCGGCCGCCGACATCGATCAAAACGCCGGGAAAGTGCAACGGCGTGCCGTCGGGGGCATGGTCGACCCGTCCGTTCGCCTCCAGCCAATGATATTGGCCGTCATGTCGCCGGACCCGATATTGATGCGCATAGGCGCCACCGCGCGCGATCGCCTCGTCGATCGCCTCGGCCAGCGCGGCGCGGTCGTCCGGGTGCACCGTCGCGACCACCTGCGCCAGGCTCAACCCGTCATGACCCAGCGCCGGGTCCAGCCCGAAGGTGCGCGCGAACGCCTCGTCCACGGTGAAGCGGTCGGTGGGCAGGTCCCAGAACCACGTCCCGATGATCGCGCCCGCCGCCAGGGCCAGTTGCACCCGCTCGGCATTAAACCGCGCGCGGGCCTCGCTCTCGCGCAGCCGCTGCTCGACCTCCACGCGCTCGGTAATGTCAAAGCTCACGCCCGGAAAGCGCACGCAGCGCCCTTCCGCATCCGGGATGCAACGGCCCCGCGCGGAAACCCAGTGGATCGTTCCATCGCCTTGGATCAGGCGATATTCGGACACGAACCGGCCGGGCTTGTCCGGTCCGGTATCCTTCATCGCGGCGGCGACCTCCGCCGCCACCCTTTCCCGATCCTCGGGGTGGATGCCCTGGAAGAACTCCACGATCGGCATTCCCGCTTCCGCCGCCGCCGGATCGACCCCGTACATCGCGGCAAAACGCCTGTCCGAGCGGACCGAGTCGCTGATCACGTCCCAGTCCCACATCCCGACATGCGCGCCCGAACTCAGCGCCAGTTCGAGTCGCTCATCCGCCTCCTGCTGCCGCCGCTCGGCCAGCACGCGCGCGGTCGTTTCTCCGGTGACGCAGACCATGCCCGCGACCCGCCCCGCATCGTCGAACACCGGCGAGTAGGAGAAGGTCCAGTAGCTTTCCTCGGGCCGGCCGTTCCGCGCCAGGTCGAGCCGCATGTCGGTAACCTGCGCGACATCCCCCGAAAGGGCCTTGTCGACCAGCGGCTCGATGTCGTCCCAGATGCTGGCCCACAGGATGCGAAAGGGCGTGCCCATCGCGGTTTCCGCGCGATAGCCCAACATGGGGCGATAGGCATCGTTGTAGAAGGAGATCAGGTCCGGTCCCCAGGCCATGTACATCGGCACCGGACAGGCGAGCATCGTCGCCAACTGGCACTTCAGCGCGGCGGGCCATCCCTCCGGTGCGCCCAGCGCGGTCGCGGACCAGTCCAGCGCGGCGATCTCCGCCGCCACCTGGCCTGAAATGCCGTTCAAAAATGCCAAAGCGGGGGATTTCGCCATTCTTCCAGTCTGCAACGGACGAGCAGCCCGCAAGACAGGGCGTCGTATCATCTGATATAGAGGCAAGATAGCAATGCGGCCATTCCGGTCCAGTGATTTAGGAAGCGATCGACGCAAACTTAACCGGTCACGGTGATCGTCAGGGTGACACAGCAGGCCCGGTCCGTTACCCCGGCTCGCGTGACGGCGATCCGCAGCCTGTTCGCGCAACGCCATCTGGCCGTGTTCCTGTGCGCGGCGGCGCTGCTGCTCAAGCTGATCGTGCCCAGCGGCTATATGATCGGCGCGACACAGGGGCGGATGGCGATCATCCTCTGCCCGGGATCCACCGTGTCGCGGGTCGCGCCGATGCCCCATGCCAGGATGCATGGCCATGGCTCCGGCCATGATGCCGCCGCGCCACTGCACGAATCGGGCGGTCATCATGGTCGCGAACATGGCGGTACGGAGATGCCCTGCGCCTTTGCCGGGCTATCCACCCCCGCGCTGCCGCCGGTCGACCCGATTCCGTTGGCGCGGCTTGTCATCGCCAACATCGCGTCGGCGACGATGGCGATCGTCCTGGCCCCCAATCTCGCTGCGCCATATCTCCGCCCGCCGCTGCGCGGGCCGCCCGCCCTGTCCTGACCCCCCGCCTTCATCGGGCATCGCGCCGCCGCAATGCCCGCCTGATCCTTGCTCCCCGCATTCCGCATGCCGGGGGCCGGCCGAAAGCGCCCCATGCCCCTGATTTCCTTGACGCCGGAGGCATCGCCTTCGGCCCTGCCGCCCGTCATCTCCTTAGCCACTGTCCGACGGGTCGATCCCGTCCCCGCCCCGGTCCTGCGCGGAGGCCGACCATGACGCCCGCCGCGCAAGCCGCCTTTCACCGGACGATCTGGCGATGGCATTTCTGGGCCGGGTTGCTGGTGGCGCCGGTCCTGCTGGTCCTCAGCCTGACCGGCGCCATCTATCTGTTCGATGACGAGTTGAACGACGCGCTCTACCCGCAATTGCGCGTCGTCGCGGAGCCTGTGCGGACGGTGCCCGTATCGCGGATGATCGCGGCGGCGCTGTCCACCTATCCGGGCACCGCCTCACGCATCGACATGCCCGACCGGGCGGACCGCGCCGCCGTGATCTTCGTGACGCCCGACCGGGGCGAGCCGTTGCGCGTCTCGGTCGACCCCGGCACCGGGCGGGTGCTGGGCGGCGTGGCCTATGACCGGACGCTGGTCGGCTGGGCGGACCTGACCCATCGGTCGATGATGATGGGCCTGTTCGGCGAACGGCTGGTCGAACTGGCGGTCAGTTGGGCGCTGGTGCTGCTCGTCACCGGCGTCATCCTGTGGTGGCCACGTCGCGTCGCGCCGGCTGCGGGTCGCTGGTGGCCGCGTCTTTCGGGGCGCGGGCGACGATTCTGGCGCGACCTGCACGCGCCGATCGGCCTGTGGACCGTCGCGCTGATCGGCTTCCTGATCCTGACGGGCCTGCCCTGGGCCGGGGTAACGGGGCCGCGCCTGCACCGGGCAAGCGAAGCGCTGGGCATCGGCTACCCTGCCTCCTTCCGCCAATATAACATCCCCCATAGCACGCCCATGAAGAGAGCGCTGGGGGATGCCCCCTGGTCGCTGGAGGATGCGCCGATGCCCCGGTCGGCGATGGCGGGAATGGCATCGGGTGGTCATGCGGAACATGGCGATGGCAGCCCGGAGGCGCCCGGAGCCTCCCGCGATCCCGCCGTGATCGCGGGTACGGACCGCGTGGCCCGGATGCTGGCGGAGCGCGGCTGGCCGCGCGGCTATCGCCTGTTCCTCCCCAAGGGCGCGGACGGCGTCTATACCGCCTTCACCTATCCCGGCCGCCCCCAGGGCCAGCGGACCCTCTATGTCGATCGCTACATGCTTAGCCCGGTCGGGGAAGAGGTGCGCTTTGCCCAATATGGCCCCGTCGGCCGGGCGATCGAAATGGGCGTGCAACTGCACATGGGCCGCTATTTCGGACTGGCGAACCAGTTGCTGATGCTGATCCCGTGCGTCGCCATCTGGATCCTGACGATCAGCGGCGTCGCCATGTGGTGGAAACGACGCCCTGCCGGACGGATCGGCGCGCCCGCGCCCCTTTCCGGCGCGCGGGTCGGTGGCCTCATCGCGGCCCTGGTCGTCATGGGCATCGCCCTGCCCCTGTTCGGACTGTCGCTGCTGGCGGTGGCGGCGGCGGACCGGGTGGCGGCACTGGCGGTACGCAAAGCGGCGCCCCAGGGGCCGACATGACGGGGTTCGCGATTAACATGACAGGAACATGAACAATTTCATAACCGGAACGTTCGGGCGGAATGCGGGGGAAGAGCATCGCCATTTCGGCCGTCACGAGCGGCCTGCTGACAGGATGCAATAGGCATCAGTCGACGCTTGCGCCGTTCGGCGCGGATGCGACGGATATCCGGTACCTGTTCCTGATCATGCTGGTCGGTGCGGTGGTGATCGCCGGGGCGGTCGCGCTGCTGATGCGGCATGCCGTCCGCGCCCCCGGGGGCAGGCTCAGCCATGAAGGGGGGATGCGGCTGGTCCTGTGGCTGGGCGGGGTCATCCCGACCATCATCCTGCTCGGGCTGCTTGCTTACTCGCTGCCCTATATGCGCCCGCGCCCGATCGCGCCTGCCGACCTGCAGATCGCCGTCGATGGCGAGCAATTCTGGTGGCGGGTCCGCTATCTGCCCGCGAGCGCCGCCCCGGTCGACAGCGCCAACGAGATTCGGATCCCGACCGGCCGCAATGTCGCCTTTCGGTTGAGCGCTGGCGATGTGGTGCACAGCTTCTGGATACCCGGGCTGGCGGGCAAGATGGACATGATCCCCGGCCGGACCAACACGCTGGTCGTCCGCGCCGAAAAACCGGGCCGCTATCGCGGACAATGCGCCGAGTTCTGCGGTCTCGCCCACGCCCTGATGGCGTTCGACGTCATCGCCATGCCGCCCGCCGCCTTCGACGCATGGCTGGTCGGGCAGCGGCGTCCGGCCATGCCCGCTGGAAATGCGAGCGAGGGCGCGCGGCTGTTCGCCAACACGGGCTGCGGCGGCTGCCACGGCATCGCCGGGGTCACGCCGGCCAGTCGGATCGGTCCCGACCTGACCCATTTCGGATCGCGCCGGACGCTGGCGGCGGGCATCCTGCCGATGACGGAGGCAAATGTCGCCGCCTTCATCCGCCATCCCGAAAAGACCAAGCCCGGCGTCCGCATGCCTTCCTTCCCCCAATTGTCGGATGCCGAGGCGATCGCCCTCGCCCGCTATCTACAGGGCCTGAAATGAGCCTCCACGCCCAGGACGATCCCGCCCTCCGCGCCGCGCAGGAAGAGCGGCTGCGCGCGGTATGGAAGCCGCCGACCGGGCTCTTCTTCCGCTGGACCGATACCAACAACAACCAGATCGGTGTGTGGTACACGCTGACCGCCTTTGGCTTCATGCTGTTCGCGGGCGTGCTGGCGCTGATCATGCGTACCCAGTTGGCGGTGCCCGACAATGATCTGGTCTCGGCCAACACCTTCAACCAGTTGTTCACGCTGCACGGCTCGGTGATGATGTTCCTGTTCGCCGTGCCGATGTTCGAGGCGGTGTCGATCATCCTGTTGCCGCAATTGCTCGGCGCGCGCGACCTGCCCTTCCCCCGGCTTTCCGCCTTCGGCTATTGGAGCTTCCTGATCGGCGGGGTCTTCGTCTCCGGCTCGATCTTCTTCAACGCCGCGCCCGATGGCGGCTGGTTCATGTATCCCCCCCTCACCACCCGTACCGATCTGTCGGGGCTGGGGGCGGACATCTGGATGCTGGGCCTGTCCTTCATCGAGGTATCGTCGGTCGCCGCCGCGGTCGAGCTGATCGTCGGGGTCCTGAAATGCCGCCCGCCGGGGATGCGGCTGAACCTGATGCCGCTCTATGCCTGGTATATCCTGGTCGTGGCGGTGATGATCCTGTTCGCCTTTCCGCCGCTGATCGCGGGCGACCTGTTGTTCGAGATGGAGCGACTGCTCAACTGGCCGTTCTTCGATGCCGCGCGCGGAGGCGATCCGCTGTTGTGGCAGCACCTGTTCTGGATCTTCGGCCACCCGGAGGTCTATATCGTCTTCCTGCCCTCCATCGCGCTGTTCGCGATGATGATCCCGACCTTCGCGCAGCGGCATTTGCTGGGCTATCCCTGGATCGTGCTGGCGGCGGTCGGCACCGCCTTCCTGTCGTTCGGGCTGTGGGTCCACCATATGTTCGCGACCGGCCTGCCCAAGATCAGCCTCGCCTTCTTCTCCGCCGCATCCGAAGCCGTCGCGATCCCGACCGGGGTTCAGATCTTCGCCTTCATCGCCACGCTCTGGGCGGGCAAGGTGAAATGGTCGACGCCATTGCTCTATGCCAGCGGCAGCCTCGCCATCTTCGTGATCGGTGGGCTGACCGGCGTGATGGTCGCGATCGCGCCGTTCGACTGGCAAGCGCACGACACCTATTTCATCGTCGCGCATCTGCATTATGTGCTGATCGGCGGCACGCTGCTGCCCCTGTTCGGCGGGCTTTACTATTACTGGCCGCTGATCACCGGCAAGAAACTGTCGGATCGGATGGGGCGCACCGCCTTCTGGATCATGTTCGTCGGGGTCAACCTGACCTTTTTCCCGATGCACCTGTCGGGGCTGGAGGGGATGCCGCGCCGTGTCTTCACCTATCCGGCCGAGCTCAATATCGGCTGGCTCAACCTCGCCTCGACGGCGGGTTCCTATCTGTTCGCGGCGGGCGTGCTGGTGCTGGTCGTCGATCTCTGCCTGTCCCCGACACGGGCGAAGGCGCCGCGCAATCCGTGGGCGGCGGGCACGCTCGAATGGCTGGCGCATCCCGAGGATGAGGATTGGGGCATCCGGTCGATCCCGCTGATCGAGAGCCGCTATCCGATCTGGGACCAGAAGGATTTCGTCGCCAAGGTTGATGAAGGCCGTTTCTTCCTGCCCGATGCCGAGGAAGGCCGCCGCGAGACGATCGTGACCTCGGTGCTGGACGCCAAGCCCGTCTCGGTCATCCGCCTGGGCACGCCCAGCGTCAAGCCGATGAGCACCGCCATCGCGCTGGGCGGGGTGTTCATCCTGACCACCTATCATCTCTATCTGCTCGCCGCGATCTGCGGGGTGGTGACGCTCGGCTGCATCCTGTGGTGGCTCTGGGACACCGCCGAAATTCCCGAAAAGCCGGAAAAGCCGATCGGCCACGGTCTGCACCTACCGCTCTATATCTCCGGCCCCGCCGCGCCGGGCTGGTGGGCGATGTTCATCACGATGATGGCCGACGCGACCGCCTTTTCGGGCCTTGTCTTCGGCTATTATTTCTACTGGACGATCCATCCCGATTTCGGCGCGGGTTTCGACGGACCGGGCAGCGGGGCACCCCTGTTCGCGCTGGCGCTGTCGCTGGGCAGTTGGGCGGCGACGCTGGCCGCACGCGAAGTCCATGCGCGGGGCAGCGTGACGGTCGCCCGCACGCTGCTGATCGGCGCGGCGGCGCTGGCCATCGCCAGCCTGTTCGCCGGGCTCGCCTGCCTCGACGGTCTGGACCCGCAAGCCCATGTCTATCCCGCCATCATCTGGGTGCTGGTGGTGTGGACGGTCGTCCATGCCGCCGTCGCCGCGATCATGCAGTCCTATACGCTGGCGCGCAGCATCGCGGGGCGGATGACGCCCGGCCGTGACGCCGACCTCCGCAACATCACCGTCTATGCGCATTTCTTCGCACTGACCGCCATCGTCACCTATCTGACCATCGGCCTGTTCCCGGAGACGGGGCTGTGAGGCGCTGGCTCCGCCGCGCCCGCAAATTGCGCGTCACCCTGTGGACGCTGATCGTGCCGCCCAGCGTCTGGGCTGTGCACTTCCTGCTTTCCTATCTCTGGGCGGCGATATCCTGTGCGAAGATCGGCGCATGGGCGCGGTTTCCGACCGCGTTCGCGGTGGCGACGGCCATTGCCCTGATCGTCATCGTCGCCTCGGGCGTCATCGCCTGGCAGCAGTCGCGCACGCCCGGCGACCCGGCACCGCATCAGGAAGGCACCGATGTCGATCGCCTGCGCTTCCTCGCCTATTCGACGATGCTGCTGGCGGCGCTTAGCTTCGTCGCGGTGATCTTCACCGCCCTGCCGGTCATCATGCTGGGGGATTGCCGGTGAGGCGGAACGTCCTGATCGCCGGGCTAGCACTCCTGCCGCTGGGCTGGCTGCTCAGCCGGTGGGGCATGACCGGGCATATGGCCGCGCACATGATCGCGGTCGCGATCGCCGCGCCGGCCATCGCCTGGGGGCTTCAGGATACCCGGCTCGACGCGGCCGCGCGCTGGCCGCGCTTCGCGACGCCGCTGATCGCCGCGCTGGTCGAGGCGGTGGTGGTCTGGGGCTGGCACGTGCCCGCGCTGCGACGGCTGGCGGATCATCGGGCCATCTGGCTGATCGCCGAACAAGCGAGTTTCCTGGCGGCGGGTCTGCTGCTCTGGTCCGCCGTGCTGGCGCCGCGCCATCGTGCCGCGGGGGTGGCGGCCCTGCTCGTCACCTCGATGCACATGACCCTGCTGGGCGCGCTGATCGGCCTCGCGCCGCGTCCGCTCTACAGCCATCATGGCGCAGGCGCGCTGGAGGATCAGCAATTGTCCGGCGTCGTCATGCTGCTGGTCGGCGGCATCGCCTATCTGTCCGGCGGGCTGGCGATGCTCGGCCACCTGCTCAGGACCCGACAGGAGGCGCACGCATGACGATCCGCATCACCTGGAAACGCGTGATCATGACGCTCATCGGCCTCGCCGCGCTGGGCATGGCCGTTGCCTGGTCGGGCGTCATCAGCCTTGCGGCGTCGAGCGGGCACTGGGCGATCACCGACTGGTTCCTGCATTGGGCGATGCGCAACTCGGTGCGCACCCATGCCGCCCTCACCGCCCCCAAGGACCCCGCCGACCCAAGCGGCCTGGTCAGCGCGGCGGGGCATTTCGCCAATGCCTGCGCGGTATGCCACGGCGCGCCGGGGCAGAAGCCCGCGCCGGTGATGCAGGCCGCGACGCCCCCCGCCCCCGATCTGGCGGTCAATGCGCGCGAATGGACCGACCGGCAGTTGTTCTGGATCATCCAGCACGGCGTCAAATATACCGGCATGCCTGCCTGGGCGGTACAGGACCGGCCCGACGAGGTGCGACGCATGGTCGCCTTTGTCCGCCTGCTCCCTGGCATGACACCGGCACAGTATCGCGCGCTGGTGGCGGAGGCCGCCCCGGCGGTCGATCCCGACAATTGCACCGGATGCCACGGCACCGACGGGCGCGGACGGCGAAGCGCCGACATCCCGATCCTGGGCGGCCAGAACCCCGCCTATCTGCTCGCCGCGCTGAAAGGCTATGCCGACGGCTCCCGGTCAAGCGCGGTCATGCAGCAGGTGGCGATGCGCATGGAGCCCGCGGCGATGGCGGCGGCGGCGCGTCGGTTCGCGGCGATGCCCGGCCTCGGCGCTGCGCGCCCGACCAGGGCGGATTCCCCCGCGGCACGGATCGTCGAGCGTGGCCTGCCCGAACGCCAGCTTCCCGCCTGTGCAAGCTGTCACGCGCCAGGCAAGTCCTATCCGGTGATCGCGGGCCAGCGGGCCAGCTACATCGCGGCGCGGTTGCGCCAGTGGCAGGGCGACAAGAATGTGGTCGATGCCCGCAAGAGCCATGCGACCATGCCCGTCATCGCCCGGCGTATCCCCAAGGAGATGATCGAACCGCTCGCCCGCTATCTCGCGGGCGAGTGATCGGGCCGGGTTGGCAATCGGGAATCCGTTCACCTTTGCCCAATGAGGAAGCCTTGCCGCGTTCGGGGCCAGGCCCTGGCCAGAAACCAAGCGCTATTGCGGAAGCAAGCGGCGACGGCTTCGTTGCGGTCGCGAACTGGCGGGCCATGTCGAGCGCCGATACCGTCCGGGCAAGTCCTGAGGGAGAGCAAGCGACAAGCAAAATGGCCGCCCGATCATCTTCCGGCGGGGAAGTGACGGGCGGCCATTGCCATTTGCATGGTGGGCGCGACAGGGATTGAACCTGTGACCCCACCCGTGTGAAGGGTGTGCTCTACCGCTGAGCTACGCGCCCGGTAACCGGGAGACGGGCCTTTAGGCGGCGCTCCGCCGCCTGTCCAGCCCAAAAATCGTCAAATCAGTTGACCGAGTCCTTCAGGAGCTTGCCCGGCTTGAACTTCGGCTGCGACGATGCCTTGATCGTCATCGGCTCGCCGGTGCGTGGGTTACGGCCGGTCGATGCCTTGCGCTTCGAAACCGAGAAGGTGCCGAATCCGACCAGGCGAACCTCTTCGCCCTTTTTCAAAGCAGCGGTGATCGTCTCGAAAACGGCGTCGACCGCCTTGATCGCATCCGCGCGCCCGAGGCCCGAGGAATCCGCGACGGTAGCGATCAGCTCCTGCTTGTTCATTCCATAAACCCCTATGATGCCGACGATTAATGATACGGACTCGGTGCCGCTCAAATATTAAAGGACTGATAATGACGCGGCAGGCGGTGCTGTCAAACCCTGTCATTATGCAAAGCGAACGACTTCGCCAACAGAAGCCGGAATCATTTCGCGTGATATCGATTGAAAAGGCCGCCAGTCCCTCGACCGGCGGCCTCCGCACTGCTCCATGACGATCAGTGGTGACGCTCGGCCCCCACCGCCGCGATCGGCGCGGGGGGCAAGGCCGCCAATTCGTCCGCATCGGTCCAGTCGATCGCCTCCAGCGGCTCCGCCAGGGCGAGGCGTAGCACCTCGTCGACATGAGAAACGGGGACGATCTTCAACCCCTCGCGGATGTTGACGGGAATATCCGCCAGATCCTTCTCATTCTCCTGCGGGATGAGGACCGTGGTGATTCCCCCGCGCAGTGCCGCGAGCAGCTTTTCCTTCAGCCCACCGATCGGCAGCACACGTCCGCGAAGCGTTACCTCGCCTGTCATCGCCACATCCTTGCGCACCGCGATCCCGGTCAGCGTCGAGACGATCGAGGTGACGAGGCCGATGCCCGCCGACGGACCGTCCTTGGGCACCGCCCCCTCGGGCAGATGGATATGGATGTCCTTGCGATGGAACAGCGACGGCTTGATCCCGAAGCTGGGACTGCGTGCCTGGACGAAGCTGAAGGCGGCCTGCACCGATTCCTTCATCACGTCGCCCAGCTTGCCGGTGGTCTTCACCTGGCCCTTGCCCGGCACCGTCACCGATTCGATGGTCAGCAGTTCGCCGCCCACCTCGGTCCAGGCCAGACCCGTGACCGCGCCGATCTGATCCTCCTGCTCGGACAGGCCGTGGCGGAACTTCTGCACGCCCGCGAACTCATGGAGATTTTCCGGCGTGATCGTCACCGACGTCGCCTTGCCCTCCAGGATCTGGCGCAGTGCCTTGCGGGCGAGACGCGCGATCTCGCGCTCCAGGGTGCGCACGCCCGCCT
Organism: Sphingomonas sp.; assembly: GCF_039594485.1. Taxonomy (GTDB): domain Bacteria; phylum Pseudomonadota; class Alphaproteobacteria; order Sphingomonadales; family Sphingomonadaceae; genus Sphingomonas. Next base: position 140,455 of record NZ_JBCNNI010000004.1, read on the forward strand.
CGCGGGTGTAACGCTGGATCAGGGCGCGCAAGCCCTCCTGGGTCAGCGTGAACTCGCCGTCCTTCAGGCCATGCGTCTCGACCTGCTTGGCGATCAGGTGACGCTCGGCGATCTCGACCTTCTCGTCCTCGGTATAGCCCTCCAGACGAATGATCTCCATGCGGTCGAGCAAAGGCTGCGGCAGGTTCAGCGTGTTCGCGGTGCACACGAACATCACGTCCGACAGATCGATATCGATCTCCAGATAGTGATCGTTGAACTTCGCGTTCTGCTCCGGGTCGAGCACTTCCAGCAGTGCCGAGGCCGGGTCGCCGCGGAAATCCTGGCCCAGCTTGTCGATCTCATCGAGCAGGAACAGCGGGTTGGACGTGCCGGCCTTTTTCAGGTTGGTCACGATCTTGCCTGGCAGCGAGCCGATATAGGTGCGCCGGTGCCCGCGAATCTCGGCCTCGTCACGCACACCACCCAGCGACTGGCGGATAAACTCGCGCCCGCACGCCTTGGCGATCGACTGGCCCAGCGAGGTCTTGCCGACGCCCGGCGGGCCGACGAGGCACAGGATAGGCCCCTTCAGCTTGTTGGTGCGCGCCTGGACGCCGAGATATTCGACGATCCGGTCCTTCACCTTCTCCAGCGCATAATGATCCTGGTCGAGGATCGCCTGTGCGGCGGCGATGTCCTTTTTGACCTTGGACTTCTTGCCCCAGGGCAGGCCAAGCAGCACGTCGAGGTAATTGCGCACCACCGTCGCCTCGGCGCTCATCGGCGCCATGGTCTTCAGCTTCTTCAGTTCGGCCGTCGCCTTGGTCCGCGCTTCCTTGGAAAGCTTGAGCGTCGCGATCTTCTGGGTCAGCTCGGCAATCTCGTCGCCATCGCCGTCCTCGCTCTCATTGCCCAGCTCGCGCTGGATCGCCTTGAGCTGTTCATTGAGATAATATTCGCGCTGCGTCTTCTCCATCTGGCGCTTGACGCGGCTCTTGATCTTCTTCTCGACCTGAAGGACGCCGAGTTCGCCCTCCATCAGGGCATAGGCCATCTCCAGCCGCTTGGCCGGATCGGTTTCGACCAGCAGCGCCTGCTTGTCGGCGACCTTGACCGAGATGTTGGCGGCGATCGCATCGGCCAGTTGCGAGGCGTCCTCGATCTCGGCCAGTTGCACCGCCGTCTCGGCGGGCAGCTTGCGGTTGAGCTTGGCGTAATTCTCGAACTGATCGACCACCGAGCGCATCAGCGCCGCGATCTGGGCCGGATCGACCGAGGCCATCTGGTCCTGCACCTCGACGGCCTGATCCTTAAGCGCGGCCTCGTCGGACTCGACCACCGTCGCGTCGATCGTCGCGGTCAGGAAGGCACCCGACTCGTCCAGTTCGGCGAGGCGACCACGCACCTTGCCCTCGACCAGCACGCGCACCGTGCCGTCGGGCAGCTTGAGCAGTTGCAACACGGTGGCCGTGACGCCGATTTCGTACAGATCCTCGCGCGTGGGATCATCCTCGGCGGGATCGAGCTGGGCGACCAGGAAAATCTCCTTGTCCGCCGCCATTGCCGCTTCCAGCGCCGCGACCGATTTGTCACGTCCGACGAACAGGGGCACGATCATGTGCGGGAAGACGACGATGTCACGCAGCGGAAGGACGGGATAGGACTGGTTCATGCAAACTCCGGTCGGCCCCGATCGGGGCCTCTTCGCCACTATATATGGTGACGTTTGTCGATCCATCAATTCCCGCTGAGACAAGCGAACGGCCCCCTTGCCAAGCAGGACGGGTTGGGCAACATCTTCGCCTATGGATCGTATACGAATCTCCGCCGCACTGCTTGCCTCCTCGCTCTTTTGCGCGCCACTCGCGGCCCAGGCCTCCAAGGCCCTTCCCGCCAAGGGTGAGCCGCCGCTGACCGCGCAAACCATGGTGTCGGGCGGCGTCCGTCCGCCCGAGCAACTGGCCATGCGCTTCGACAGCGCCGACCTGTCGTTCGAGGTCCTGCCCGATACCGAGGAATTGAACGGCATTGCGGTGCTGGACTTTACCGCCAGGGCGCCGCTCGCTCGCCTGATGATCGATCTCGACAGGAATCTGCCGGTCCGGTCGATCGCGATCGACGGCAAGCCGCTGAAGTCCGATCGATGGAGCAACCCCGAGGGGCGGCTGGTCATCACCCTGCCCCGCCCGCTTCGCACGGGACAGAAGGTGAGCGCAAAGATCAGCTATGGCGGCACGCCCCATGTCGCGGTGCGCGCGCCCTGGGACACGGGCGTCGTCTGGGCGAGAACACCTGACGGCCGCCCCTGGTTCGCGACGACCAGCCAGGGCTATGGCTGCGATCTTTTCTGGCCCTGCCTCGACTATCCGATGGGCGAGCCCGGCGTGGTGACGCTGCACATCACCGTGCCCAAGGGGTTGAAGGCACCGTCCAACGGCGTGCTGCTGGGCGTCGATACCCTGGCGGACGGGCGCACCCGCTGGAACTGGCGGACCAAGCACCCCAATACCTATGCGATCGCGCTCAATGTCGGGCCCTATGAGGTGGTCGAGGGCCAGTATAAGAGCCGCTTCGGCAACAGCATCCCGATGTTCTACTGGTATCTGCCGGGCGAGAAGGCGAAGGCGGAAGCGCTGTTCGCCGAGTTCGCGCCGACGCTGGATTTCTTCGAGTCGATGGTCGGCCCCTTCCCCTTCGGCGACGAGAAGCTGGGCGTGGTCGAAACGCCGCACAAGGGCATGGAGCACCAGACGATCAACGCCTATGGCAATGAATATGCCAAGGCACCCGAAGGCTTTGACTGGCTGTTCCAGCATGAGTTCAGCCACGAATGGTTCGGCAACCAGCTAACCAATGTCGACTGGGACGATTTCTGGCTGCACGAGGGCTATGGCAGCTATATGCAGCCCAGCTATGGCCGCTGGCGCGAGGGCGAGGCGCGCTATGCCGTGATGATGGACGCGCAGCGCGGGCAGATCGCGAACAAGTCCCCCATCGTCCATGACCGCAGTATGACCGAGCAGGATGTCTATGAAGCGGCCAAGGGCGGACCGGGGCTCGACATCTATATGAAGGGATCGTGGATGCTCCATACCCTTCGCAATCTGATCGGGGACCAGGCCTTCTGGGACGTGACGCGCCTCGCCGTCTATGGCCGCACCGATCCGAAGCCGGGGAATTTCACGCCTCGCTATGGCTCGACCAGGGAATATGAGGGGTTCGTCCGACAGGTGACGGGCAAGGATTATGGCTGGTTCTTCAACGTCTATCTGCGGCAGGCGGCGCTGCCCGATATCGTCGAGACGCGGGTCGGCGATCAATTGACCCTGAGCTGGAAAGTGCCGGGCGGTGGCCCCTTCCCCTTGCCGGTCGAGGTGCAGGTGGGCGACAGGATCGAACGACTGCCGATGACGAACGGCACAGGCACGCTGACCATCCCCGCCGGCGCGCATGTGGTGATCGATCCCTGGGCGAAAATCCTGAAGCGCTCGGATGCGATCGAGCAGTTCCAGGCCTGGAAAGCGGAGCAGGCGGCGAAGAAAAAGGCGAATTAGGACGATCCCCGCCCCCCACCCTCGGTTCCGCCCGAACGGCGGGCCGGGGGGCGGAACCGGCTTACGGCACCACCGTCACGAACAGATAGGCCGCGAAGATCACCAGATGCACCGCGCCCCCCAAGACGGTGGTCCGGCCATTGCCCAGCGTCAGCGTGATCGTGAACAGCGATAGCACCAGCAGGATCATCTGCTTGGCCCCGATCCCGAGAGCCAGGGGCAATCCGAGCATCAGCGACACGATCGCGACCGCCGGGATGGTCAGTCCGATCGTCGCCAGCGCCGATCCCAATGCGAGATTGAGGCTCGTCTGCAACCGGTTCCGCCTCGCCGCGCGATAGGCCGCCAGGCTTTCCGGTGCCAGCACCAGTGCGGCAATGACCACGCCGACGATCGCCAGCGGCAACCCGGCATTCAGGATCGCCGCCTCGACGATACCCGACAGCCCCTTGGCAAGCAGCACCACGCCGACCAGCGCAACCAGCAACATGCCCAGCGCGGCCCAGGCCGCCGCATTGGTCGGCGGCTCGGCATGGGCGTCGGCGGGCATATCCTCGTTCGCGGGGAGGAAATATTCGCGGTGGCGCACCGTCTGCACCATGACGAAGGTGCCATAGAGGATGACACTGACGATCGCGACGAAGACCAGTTGCGACGTCGCATAGGTCGGCCCCGGCGCGGACGAGACATAATTGGGCAGGACCAGCGACAGCACGACCATCGCGGTCAGCACGTTCAGCGAGGAACTGGCACCCCGGAGCGAGAAGCGCTGCTCGCCATGCTGCACGCCCCCCGCCAGCAGGCACAGGCCGACAATACCGTTCAGGATGATCATGATCGCGGCGAACACCGTGTCGCGCGCCAGGCTGGAGGCATCGCCCGCATCGGACAGCATCAGGCTGACGATCAGCGACACCTCGATCACCGTCACCGCGACCGCCAGGACAAGGGTGCCGAACGGCTCGCCGACGCGGTGGGCGACGACCTCTGCCTGATGCACCGCCGCCAGCACGCATCCGAACAGGATGAACGCCGCCGCGACCGTACCCACCGTCCCCATCTTGTAGAGCGACACAGCGATGGCCAGCAGCCCCAGCAGCGGGAATACCAGCGTCCACCAGGGCATCACCAGCCGATGGAGAAGCGCCCGCTTCTGTCCGGCGGTCACGATGGCATCGGGTTCGCTCATCCTTTGTCAGGCCTCCACATCGGATCAGGCGCGACCGACATGGTCCCACCGCTATGCCAATGCGCCAACCGCCTCATTGGCTCCCTTGTGAACGACCGAATCGTTGCGATATCGCAATATATCGGTGCCATCGCACGTGGCGGCGTTTTCGAAACGGCCGGGCCCGCCCGGACAGCGCCCGGGAAACGAGCTTATCGTGCCCCCGCCGGACGCCGCATCGACCAGAAGCGTGGACCACCCCCGGCAACCGACCAATCGCCGATCGGCACGAAGCCCAACCGCGCATACAGGCCGACATTGCTCTCGGTCGCGGTCTCCAGATAGGCCGGCAGGCCCGAGGCATCGCACCTTGCCAGCCCGGCACGGATCGACGCACCGCCCAGCCCGCACCACTGTCGCGCAGGGTCGACCCCGGCGATGTGGAGATACCAGAAAGGCTCCTTGGGGAAATGCGCCTCGATCGCCTCGCCCAGCCGCATCGCGCGGGGAAGCGCGCCGCCCAGCGCATGAAGGACCGGGATCAGGCGACGCACATAGGCCATGATCGGCACATGGGCCTGTCCCGGTGGCCGCCAGAAGGTTCCGGCGTCCGCCGCCTGGCTGACCAGCCGCATGCCCGCCGCATCGGTGTCGAACAACAGCCCGAACAGCCGCGGCAAACGCCTCGCCCGGTCGGCGGCATCGGGAAAGATATAGGACATGGCCGGATCGTCGACAAAGGCGCGGGCCAGCATCGCCGCCACTGCCGCGCGGTCGCCTGGCCGCGCATCACGGATCGTCACCATCGCTTCACCCCAACGAAAACGGGCGCCCCTTTGCAGGAGCGCCCGTCATCCATCCGGTCGTCGCGGGGAAGCCCTCAGGCCGCCGCGCCGTCCTTTTTCTTGGCCTTTTCGGCATAGACGCGGATCGGTTCCTTGCGGCCCTCGACCACATCCTTGTCGACCATCACCTCGTCGACGCCGTCCATGCCGGGCAGGTCGAACATGGTGTCGAGCAGGATGCCCTCCAGGATCGAACGAAGCCCGCGCGCACCCGTCTTGCGCTCGATCGCCTTCTTGGCGACCGTGGTCAGCGCATCGTCGGTGAAGTCGAGTTCGACATTCTCCATCTCGAACAGCTTCTGATACTGCTTGACCAGCGCGTTCTTCGGCTCGGACAGGATCTTGACCAAAGCCGCGATGTCGAGGTCTTCCAGCGTCGCGATGACGGGCAGACGGCCGACGAATTCGGGGATCAGACCGAACTTGAGCAGATCCTCCGGCTCGGTCTGGCGCAGATATTCACCGGTCCGCTTCTCCTCGGGAGCCGCCACATAGGCGCCGAAGCCGATCGACTTGCCCTGCAGACGGTCGCCGATGATCTTTTCCAGACCTGCGAACGCGCCGCCGCAGATGAACAGGATGTTCGTCGTGTCGACCTGCAGGAATTCCTGCTGGGGATGCTTGCGGCCACCCTGGGGCGGAACGCTGGCGGTCGTGCCTTCCATCAGCTTGAGCAGCGCCTGCTGAACGCCCTCACCCGACACGTCGCGGGTGATCGAGGGATTCTCGGCCTTGCGGCTGATCTTGTCGATCTCGTCGATATAGACGATGCCGCGCTGCGCCCGCTCGACATTGTAATCCGACGCCTGGAGCAGCTTGAGGATGATGTTCTCGACATCCTCGCCGACATAACCGGCTTCGGTCAGCGTCGTCGCGTCCGCCATGGTGAACGGCACGTCGAGGATGCGCGCCAGCGTCTGCGCGAGCAGCGTCTTGCCGCAGCCGGTCGGGCCGACGAGCAGGATGTTCGACTTGGCGAGTTCGACGTCCGCGCCCTTCGCGCCGTGGTTCAACCGCTTATAGTGGTTGTGCACCGCGACCGACAGGACGCGCTTGGCCTGTTTCTGCCCGATGACATAATCGTCGAGCACATTGCAGATTTCCTGCGGCGTCGGCACGCCACCATCCTTCTTGGAAACCAGCGCGGACTTGGTCTCCTCACGGATGATGTCGTTGCACAGCTCCACGCACTCGTCGCAAATGAAGACGGTTGGCCCCGCGATCAGCTTGCGCACCTCGTGCTGCGACTTGCCGCAGAACGAGCAATAGAGGGTGCTTTTCGAGTTGCCACCGCTCACCTTGTCCATCAATCACCTCTCGCACCCGATACTGGTGCGCTACCGTTGCCGGGGTGCGCATCGTACCGCACCCCGATAAAGTCACAATCGAAATAAACCGTTCATGCTGAACGACCCGCCTTATGCGGCGGCCGATGCGTCTTCGGCCGGAACCGGACGCTTGTCGAACACCTGATCGATCAGGCCGAACTCCTTGGCTTCCTCCGCGCTCATGAACTTGTCGCGGTCCATCGCGCGCTCGATCTCCTCAAGCGGCTTGCCCGTGTACTTCGCATAGAGCGAGTTCAGGAAATGCCGCATGCGCAGGATTTCGCGCGCCTGGATCTCGATATCGGCCGCCATGCCCTGCGCCCCGCCCGAAGGCTGGTGGATCATGATGCGGCTGTTCGTCGTCGCAAAGCGCATGCCCGGTTCACCGGCGGCCAGCAGGAAGCTGCCCATCGAGGCGGCCTGGCCGATGCACAGCGTGCCGACGCGCGGACGGATATACTGCATCGTGTCATGGATCGCCATGCCCGCCGTGACGACACCGCCCGGCGAGTTGATGTACATGTAGATATCCTTCTTCGGATTTTCCGACTCAAGGAACAGCAGCTGCGCGCAGATCAGCGAGGCCATGCCGTCTTCGACACCGCCGGTGACGAAGATGATGCGCTCGCGGAGCAGGCGGCTGAAGATATCGAACGACCGTTCGCCGCGGTTCGACTGCTCGATGACGATCGGAACCAGACCGGCCTGCGTCTGCCGAAGCCCGACGCCAGCCTGCGCCAGCGGGCTCGCGAAATCGCCGGTCTCGAACGGATTGTGCATGGAATTCTCTCTTATGCCCAGAAGAGCCCCTATGTCGCGTGATGCCCGCGCATATTCAAGCCCCGGCGGCATCCCGACCCTGTCGCGATGCGGCGATTGTTCCTTTCAGGGAGGAAAATCGAACTAGCGGCCATTCCCCGGCGCGGGCAGCGCCAGATAGGCGAGCCGTCGGACCTCCTGCCGCCCGCGCACCACGGTATCGAGGATCAGCCCGGTGAAAAGATTGAGCCCGGCGAGCAGCATCAGCCCCGTCGACAGGATCGCGGTCGGGAAGCGCGGCACCTGGTGGGTGTGCAGATAGGTCAGGATCAACGGCACCGCGAGCAGCACCGCCACGCCCGCGAACAGCGCCGCGATCGCCCCGAAGAACCACATCGGGCGTTCGATACGATAGAGCTTCAGGATGGTGCGCAGGATGCGCCAGCCGTCCGAATAGGTCGATAGCTTCGACGCCGACCCCTCGGGCCGCGCATAATAGGGGGTCGCGATCTCCGCGCAGGGCATCTTCAGCTCCAGCGCATGGACGCTGATCTCGGTTTCGATCTCGAACCCCACCGACAGGACGGGGAAGCTCTTGACGAAGCGGCGCGAAAAGACGCGGTAGCCCGACAGGATATCGGTGAAACTCCGCCCGAACAGCCGGGCAAGCATGCCCGTCAGCATCGCATTGCCGAAGCGGTGGCCGCGACGATAGGCGAGTTCCGCCTCGCTGATCCGCTGGCCGACGACCATGTCGAGCTGTTCCTCGACGACGCGGCGCACCAAGTCCGGTGCAGAGGCCGCGTCATAGGTCGCATCGCCATCGGCCATCACATAGATATCCGCATCGATATCGGCGAACATGCGGCGCACGACCGCGCCCTTGCCCTGGATCCGCTCGGACCGCACGACCGCGCCCGCCGCGCGCGCGACCTCGACGGTGCGATCGCTGCTGTTATTGTCATAGACATAGACGGTGGCCAAGGGCAGCGCCGCGCGAAACCCCGCGATCGTCTGCGCGATCGCCGCTTCTTCGTTATAGCAGGGCAGCAGCACCGCGATCCGGGGTTCGTTCACACCATATCCTCGTCAAAGGGCGGGCGATCCGGCCCCCCGTCACAACCCAAAGCCCCTATGCGCCAACATGGCCGGGCGGGACAGCCCGTTCAGAATTCCTCCCCTGCAAGGGGAGGTCGCAGGCCAAAGGCCTGGCGGAGGGGAATCCGCGTGGCTGGAGCCCCACACGCACGAACGTCACGCCCCTCCACCAGCTTCGCTGGCTCCCCCCTCCGCGTGCAGGGGAGAAGGCCTTCACGCAGGAAGGGCGACCGCTTTCGCGACCGCCCTTCCCTGTTCGTCACGAACCGAAGTCCGATGCCGTCCTTATTCGGTCGGCGCCGCCTTCTTGGCGCGCGGCTTCTTGGCCGGGGCGTCCTCGGCCGCTTCCGCCTCGCCTTCGGCCGGAGCGGCGGCCTTCTTGGCACGCGGCTTCTTGGCCGGAGCTTCCTCGGTCACTTCGGCTTCACCTTCGGCCGGGGCCGCCGCCTTCTTGGCGCGGGTGGCCTTCTTCGGGGCTTCCTCGGCGGGTGCGTCCTGGGCAGCCGCTTCCTCGGTCACATCGGCCTTCTTGGCCTTCGCCTTCGACTTCTTGGCGCCATGGTCATGATCATGGTCGTGATCGTGGACGTGCGTGCCGGTCGCGAAACCGTCCTCGCTCTCGATCGCGGCTTCCAGCTCCTCGCGCGTGGTTTCGCGGTCGGTGATCTCGGCCTTGCCGAACAGGAAGTCGACGACCTTGTCCTCATAGAGCGGGGCGCGAAGCTGGGCGGCGGCCATCGGCTCCTGCTGGACATACTGGATGAAGCGCTGGCGATCTTCCGGGCCGTACTGCTGCGCGGCCTGCGCGATCAGGCGGTTCATTTCCTGCGCGGTCACTTCGACGCCGTTCGCCTGACCGATCTCCGAGAGGAGCAGACCCAGACGGACGCGGCGCTCGGCGATCTTCTTATAATCGTCGCGCTCCTTCTCCATCTCGGCCTTGGCGGCCTCGGGATCTTCCTCATGGGTCGCTTCATGTTCGAGCTGCGCCCAGATCTGCGAGAACTCGGCCTCGACCATCGACGGCGGCACTTCGAAGTCGTGACCATCGGCGAGCTGGTCGAGCAGCTTGCGCTTCATATAGGTGCGGGTCAGGCCGTTATGCTCCTGCTCGATCTGCCCCTTCAGCAGGCCGCGCAGCTGCTCCAGGCTCTCGAGGCCCAGATTCTTGGCCATCTCGTCGTCGATCTTGGCTTCGCCGGCGGTCTTCACCGACTTGATCGTCAGGTCGAAGGTCGCGGGCTGACCGGCCAGGTCCTTGGCGGGATAGTCCTCGGGGAAGGTGACCGAGATCTGCTTCTCTTCACCGGCCTTCACGCCGACCAGCTGGTCCTCGAAACCGGGGATCAGACGGCCTCCGCCGATCTCGACCGCCATGTCCTCGCCCGAGCCGCCCTCGAAGGCGACGCCGTCCGCGGTCTTGCCGACGAAATCGACGGTGACCTGATCGCCCTGCTCGGCCGCCTTGTCGCCGGCATCGTCCCAGCGCTTCTGCTGGTCGGCGAACTTCTGGAGCTGTTCGTCCACCGCCTCATCGGCGACCGGCACGGTCAGACGGTCGAGCTTCAGCGCGTCGATCGCGGGCGTCGGCACCTGCGGCAGCACTTCGAGCGTGACGGTCAGCTTGGCGTCCTGACCCTGCTCATAGCCCTCGGCCAGTTCGACCTGCGGCTGCATCGCGGGGCGCAGGCCCTGCTCGGCGATCAGCGACTGCACGCCTTCCTGCAGCGCGGTGTTCAGCGCGTCCTGAAGGAGCGCCGGGCCGTGCATCTTGCGGACCAGATTCGCGGGCACCTTGCCGGGGCGGAATCCGGGCATCTTCATCTGCGGAGCGATCCGCTTCAGCTCGGCATCGACCTTGCTCTCGATGTCCTGGGCAGTGATGGTGAGCGTATAGGCGCGCTTCAGCCCCTCGTTCAGCGTCTCGACAGTCTGCATCTAAAGGCCTTCAATCTGGAGAAATTCCGTGTGGCTGTCGCCCCGCTCTAGACCGGGGACTGGTGCGGGCGAAGGGACTCGAACCCCCACATCTTACGATACTGGAACCTAAATCCAGCGCGTCTACCAGTTCCGCCACGCCCGCACGAGGACACCGCCGATGGGCGCGCGTCTATATCACCATGGGCGGCTTGGGCAAGGGACAACAGGCAACATCGGCGTAGCCCGTGCGTTTATGCCCTCCCCACCCCCGACAGGAGAGCGAGAATGGCGACCCAGCCGCCGCCCGAAAGCCCGCAGCCGACGCAACCGGCGCAGCCCGATGCGCCGCCGCCCGAGATCGTGCCGCCCGGCCCGGACATCGACCAGCCCGCCCCCGGCGTCGGCCCCGGCGATCCGGGCACGCAGCAGCCCTTGCAGATTTGAGGAGGCCCCATGGCGACCAACCCCGAAAACCATCCCGACAGCCCGCCGCGCGAGGATGAGCGCAGCGATATCGAACAGGCGGTCGAGGCCCGCTCCGACGCGGTCAAGCGCGGCGAAGGCGGCGAGGAGCCGGTGACCTTCACCAGCAACGGCGAACATGACGGTGTCGGCGGCACTGGCGGCGTGGTCCGCAACCAGGATCTGGACGCACAATAGGCAAATGGCGTCGCCCCGGCGCGGAGGCATTCCGCGCCGGGTGTCGGCTTTCAGGCTCCGACCGAGAAGTCGAAGACCTTGGTGGTCATGGTGTTGCTGAACATCCCCGGCCCGCTGCCCGCGCTGACCGAATAGAGGAATCCGTATTCCCCGGCTTCCAAAGGCGCGTCGGGGGTCACGCGGAACACGCCCGGCGCGACGCGGTCATAGGTGAAGGCGATGCGATCCTTGTCCATCACCCCCGATTTCGCCCCGGCGATGTTGAAGCTGCCCACCCGCGCCTCGCGGCGATCCTTTTTCACATCAAAGCGAACCAGGCTGAATTCATTGGGCGATGTGATCGTGGAGTTCGGTCCGGTCAGCCAGGAACCATTGTTCGCGCCGCCCGAAAGGCTGGCATTGGCCTCATCGAAGAAGAAATAGAATTCGGGCTTCGCCTTGGTCGAGCGGATGCGCGAATGGTCATTGGGAATGACCGACTTCATCTTGATCGGCGCGATTCCCGCGGTCAACGCATAGCCGAGCATCCCGCCCGTCTTGGTCTGGTTCGCAGTTGTGGGGTCGAGCCGCAGCATCTTGGGCTCGGCCGCCCAGTCCGCGAGCAGATAGATGCCCGACGGATGCGGAACGCGCCAGTCGGGCGAGTCCGCCGACAACGCCGCCTTGGCCGACACACCGCCTTCCTGCGACGCAGACAGCATCGCAGCAATCACTGCGGACGGGACACCCTGCGTCTTGAGCGCAATCAGTTGATCGGTGCCCAGATCAAAGCGATTCGGTGACGCCTTGATCTTCGCGATAACCGCTTCTTCGCCCAGCCCCGCCCGGATCAGCGTGACAACCATTTGATTGTTCAACACTTCAGCCGCAGCGGGCGCCGCCACGCAAAGCAACGCGGCTGCCAGCATTCCCCATTTCATACCAATACCCCCGGCGAACACCATGTTCGACGGAGCCATGTCTATGCCGTCCGGCGACGGTTCGACAGGGGAATTTGAGCCAATACTTCACGCCCCGCCAGAAGTAGCGGAGCGTGAAGGATATTATCAGTTGCCGGCCAGCGCCTTCTTGAGCAGGTCGTTGACGACCGCCGGATTGGCCTTGCCGCCCATCGCCTTCATCGTCTGGCCGACGAAGAAACCGAAAAGGGCTTCCTTGCCACCACGATACTGGCCGAGCTGGTTCGGGTTCTTTTCCAGAACCTCGGCGATCACCGCCTCGATCGCGCCGGTATCGCTGGTCTGCTTGAGGCCGCGTTCCTCTACGATCCTGGACGGGCCATCGCCGGTTTCCAGCATGATCTCGAACACCTGCTTGGACAGGCTGCCCGACAGCGTGCCATCGGCGACCAGCGCCAGCAGTTCGGCCGCCTGGGCAGGGCTGACCGGGCTCTCGGTGATGTCCTTGCCCAGCCGGTTGAGCGCACCGAACAGCTCGGCCGCGACCCAGTTGGCCGCCTGCGCGGGCTTGGCGCTGGTGCCTTCCAGCGCGCCCAGCAGTGCGTCGAACCAGCGTGCCGTCTCGACCTCGGCGGTCAACACGCCCGCATTATAGGCGGTCAGGCCCAGGGCTTCATAGCGGCGACGCTTGGCATCGGGCAGTTCGGGCAGGCTGGCGCGGCATTCCTCGACAAAGGCGTCGGTCAGCTCCAGCGGCAGCAGGTCGGGATCGGGGAAGTAGCGGTAATCATGCGCATCCTCCTTCGACCGCATCGAGCGCGTCGTGCCGCTCTCGACGTTGAAGAGGCGGGTTTCCTGGACGATCTTGCCGCCATCCTCCAGCACCGCGACCTGGCGCTTGGCCTCATATTCGATCGCGGCCATGACGAAGCGGACCGAGTTGACGTTCTTCGTCTCGGTGCGCGTGCCGAACTCATCGCCGGGCTTGCGGACCGACACGTTGACGTCGGCGCGCATCGAGCCTTCTTCCATGTTGCCGTCGCAGCTACCCACGTAACGCAGGATGGCGCGGAGCTTGCGCAGGTAAGCCCCGGCCTCGGCGGGCGAGCGCATGTCCGGGCGGCTGACGATCTCCATCAGCGCGACGCCCGAGCGGTTGAGGTCGACATAGGAACGGGTCGGATGCTGGTCGTGCATCAGCTTGCCCGCATCCTGCTCGACATGGATGCGCTCGACGCCGATCGACTTGGTCGGGCCGTCGGGGTTCTTCTCGTCCAGGCTGATCTCGATCGCGCCCTCGCCCACCAGCGGGTGGTAGAGCTGGCTGATCTGATAGCCCTGCGGCAGATCGGCGTAGAAGTAGTTCTTCCGGTCGAAGCGCGACCACTTGTTGATCTGCGCGTCGATCGCCATGCCGGTGCGCACCGCCTGGCGGATGCACTCCATGTTGGGGACGGGCAGCATGCCGGGCATCGCGGCGTCGACCAGCGAGACCTGCGTGTTGGGCTCCGCGCCGAATGCGGTCGCCGCACCCGAGAAGAGCTTGGCGTTGGAGGTGACCTGGGCGTGGACTTCCAGGCCGATCACGACCTCCCATTCCCCCGTCGCGCCCTGGATGCGATATTCGCTCATGTTCGATCTCGATGATGAAGATAGTTGATCGCCGTCAGAACGGCGTTGCTGCCCAGCAGCGCGACGATCCAGCAGGTCGACAGGATGCGCAGGATCGCGGTTTCAAAACCGAGATGCCGCGCCTCCATCAACCCGATATAAGCCGCGCCCGCGCCCAGCATCAGAAACGCGATGCCCAGCCGGAATTCCCCGCGCAGGATCACGCTGTTGCCCACGCACAGGCACAGGATGAAGCACGCCACCCCCAGGAAGAACCGCGCCAGCGTGTGGTGGTCGAAGGGGTGATTGTCGATATCGGTCAACGACACACCGACATAGGCGCTGAGGATCGCCCCGAACGCGACGTTCAGGGCGCCCTGGGCCTCCCGCAACACGGCGATGTTGCGGGCGTTGAAGGCTCGGTCGCTTACCACCAGGCCTGCGGACGGGCGGTGAACCCGGCGCGGTGTTCGATGGCCAGGCCCGCATTCAGTACGCCCTGCTCGTCCAGCGGCTTGCCGATGATCTGGAGGCCGAGCGGCAGCCCGTCCTTGTCCAGTCCGCCCGGCACCGACATGGCGGGCAGCCCCGCCAGCGAGGCGGGCACCGTGAACACGTCGTTGAGGTACATGGCCAGCGGATCGGCCTGCTTCTCGCCCAGCGCGAACGCCGCCGAGGGCGCGGTCGGGGTGAGCAGCACGTCGCAACTCTCGAACGCCCGCTCGAAATCGCGGGCGATCAGCGTGCGGACCTTCTGCGCCTGGGTGTAATAGGCATCGTAGAAGCCCGCCGACAGGACATAGGTACCGATCAGGATGCGGCGCTTCACCTCGTCGCCGAACCCGGCGGCGCGGGTCGCGGCGTACATGTCCTGAAGCCCCGCCCCTTCCGGCAGCTCGCGCAAGCCATAGCGCACGCCGTCATAGCGGGCGAGGTTGGACGACGCCTCGGCGGGCGCGATGATGTAATAGGCAGGCAGCGCGTATTTGGTGTGCGGCAGCGACACCTCGACGATCTCGGCACCTGCATCACGCAGCCAGTCGATGCCCTGCTGCCACAGCGCCTCGATTTCGGCGGGCATGCCGTCGACGCGGTATTCCTTCGGAACGCCGACCTTCTTGCCCTGCAGGTCCGCCGACAGCGCGGCTTCCCAGTTCGGCACGTCGAGCTTCAGCGAGGTCGCGTCCTTGGCGTCGAAGCCCGCCATCGCCTCCAGCATGATCGCGCAGTCGCGCACGTCGCGCGCCATCGGCCCCGCCTGGTCGAGCGAGGAGGCGAAGGCGATCGTGCCCCAGCGCGAGCAGCGGCCATAGGTCGGCTTGATGCCCGAAATTCCGGTGAAGGCAGCGGGCTGACGGATCGAACCGCCGGTGTCGGTGCCGGTCGCACCCGGCGCAAGGCCAGCGGACACCGCCGTCGACGACCCGCCGGACGAGCCGCCGGGGGCGAGGGCTGCGGTGTCGTTCGGGCGACGCCAGGGCGAGATGACATTGCCGAACGCGCTGGTTTCGTTGGAGGAGCCCATGGCGAACTGGTCGAGGTTCAGCTTGCCCAGCATGCCCGCACCGGCGTTCCACAGATTCTGCGAAACCGTCGACTCGTACGGCGGCACGAAGCCTTCCAGGATCTTGCTGGCCGCGGTGGTCGCGACGCCCTTGGTCGCGAACAGGTCCTTCATGCCAATCGGCACACCCGCCAGCGGCTTGAGGGTTTCGCCCGCCGCGCGTGCCGCGTCGGCCGCATCGGCGGCGGCGAGCGCGTGCTCGGGGGTTTCCACCAGAAAGGCGTTGAGCGCACGGGCGCCCGCAACCTTGGCGTTGAAGGCCTCTGCGACTTCGCGCGCCTTGAACTGGCCGTCGCGCACGCCGTCGCGGATGGCGGCGATGCCGAGCGTGGTCAGGTCGGTCATTATTCGATCACCTTGGGCACCGTGAAGAAGCCATGTTCGGCCTGCGGTGCGTTCTGCATGAGGAGGTCGCGGATGCCGCCGTCATTGACGACGTCGTCGCGCAGGCGAAGCTGGTTCGGGATCACCGCGGTCATCGGTTCGACGCCTTGGGTATCGACCTCGCCCAGTTGCTCGATCCAGCCCAGGATGTTCCCCAGTTCGGGGGCGAGGCGCGTCGCGTCCTCCTCGGTGATCGCGATGCGGGCGAGGCTCGCGATCTTCTTCACGGTTGCGGTATCTACGGACATGGATTTGCGGCTAGCATCGCCGCGCGGCTTCGCGC
>NZ_JBCNNI010000040.1:0-35619 GCF_039594485.1 Sphingomonas sp.
GGGGGTCGCAATACGTGTCCATCAAGTACACCGAGCGCCTCGCCGAAGCCGGGATCGAGCCATCGGTTGGCAGCGTCGGCGACAGCTACGACAACGCTTTGGCCGAGACGATCAATGGCCTCTACAAAGCCGAGGTGATCCACAGGCGTGGGCCGTGGCGCAGCTTTGAAGCCGTCGAATACGCCACGCTCGAATGGGTCGACTGGTTCAACCATCGCCGGCTGCTGGAGCCCATCGGCAACATCCCGCCTGCCGAAGCCGAAGAGCAATATTATGCTGCCGCGGAGAACCTGGATATGGCAGCGTAACTCATAACCCACGGCCTCCGGCAAACCCGGGGCGGTTCAATCCCCGGCATCATTCCCCCTTGATGGCGAGATAATACGGATCGCGTAGGCTCCTGCAACTTCCATCGCCCCCCGTCTATCGGTCAAGACGGCTGGCGAGCGAGCCGACGCTTTCACACGAGGAACGGCCAACGAGACGGCTATCGCTCTCCCAATGGGATGGTGAAACGAGAAAGCCTTCTACGTCCCAATATCCCGCCCAAATGGTTTTTGGGAAGACACGAGAGCGCTCGTCAGATCACCGCCTCGCGATCACGCAAGGATTCCGGCCAGTCGCCGTCCCAGCGGTAATGATCCTTGAGGATGCGGGCGCTATATTCGAGGCAGATCCGCACCGGCAGGTCTGGGTAAAGCCTGTCCATCCGTGCAACGAGGTCGGCGGCATCCGCGCAACGTTCCAGTTCGCGGATGAAATCCGTCAGATACCGGCGGGTGAAGCCGATGCCGTCGGGATCATAGGGGCGGGTATTGGGCGCATGTCCGGGAATGATCGTGGTGGCGCCCAATGCCTCGAGCCGGTCGAGCGTTTCGAACCACGCCTGTCTCTCCTCGGGCGTTCGGGCATCGGCGACCCAGACATGTGCGTCCGAGAAGACGGTATCCGCGGCGATCAGCGTCTTGATCGTCGGAATCCACAGCGCGGCCGCATGGGCACAATCGCCGCGCATCAACCCCAGAATCTCGATCGCCTCGCCATCCACCGTCAGGTTCGTCTGGTCGATGCGCTCGACTGGCACCGCCGTCGTTGCACCGTTGCGGCCGAGGACGGTATCGCGCCAATGCTCGATCTTGAAGCCGAACGCGTCGTTGACCTCATCGGCGGCGTCTTTGTACGCCATCACGCGCGCGCCAGGAAACGCGGCCTTCACCACTTCCAGCCCGAGATAATGATCGGGGTGCATATGGGTGATGAAGATTTGTGTCAGGTCGCGGTCCACCTCAAGTATCTCGGCGACGAGGCGATGCGCGTTCGACAGGCTGAACTGGGAATCGACCAGCAGTGCCTCGGTCGGCCCATACACGATGGTCGATGACACACCGAAACCGTTATGCTGATCGCTGCTGATGAAGACTTTGGTTTGCAGGGAAGACGCCATGGTCTTGTCTCCTATGGAAATCAGTGGGAGGTCTGGCCACCATCGACCACATAGGTCTGGCCGGTGACGAAGGACGCGGCATCGGAACTCAGATATAGAACAGTCGTCGCTATCTCCTCGGGCCGGGCAGCGCGACCGATCGGGGAATTCTGGAGAAGCTTCTCCTTAAAGGCGGGATCGGCCAGCCAGCGTTCGGTCATCGGGGTCGCGACGAGGCCCGGTGCGACAGCATTGATGCGGATGTTGCGGGTCGCATAGTCGAGGGCGGCCGCCTTCGTGATCCCCACCACACCATGTTTGGCGGCGACATAGGGGGCCATGCCGGGATCGGCGACCAGCCCCGCCACCGATGCCGTGTTGACGATCGCTCCGCCGCCATTGCGCAACATTTGGGCGATCTGATATTTCATGCACAAGAAGACGCCGCGCAGATCGACGGCGATCGTGCGGTCGAAATCCTCGACGCTCATATCGGCAAGATCGGCGGTGCGGGGCAGAAGCCCCGCATTGTTGAAGCCGATGTCGAGGCGGCCATGGGTGTCGATGGCCGCCTGCACCAGCCCCTGGACCGACGCGTCCTGGCTGACGTCGGTCTTTACGAACATCGCCGATCCACCGGCGTCGGTAATGGCCGAGGCCGTATCGGCAGCGGCATCGTCGAAGTCGCCGATGACGACCCTGGCACCCTCACGGGCAAAGGCGATCGCGGTGGCGCGGCCGATGCCGGTGCTCGCCCCGGTGACGATCACGACCTTATCCGCGAAACGGGACTGGTGGGACATGGCGACCTCCCTCAGTTCGTGCGATCGAGGAAGCCGTCGGGAAGCTGTCCCGGCGCGGCATTGATCACGTCGTCATTGTCGGGGCCGCGCTGCTCCATGAAGGTGATCTTCGCGAACTCGCCGATGATGACGTACGGGTAGGCAGGACCCTCGTCGCGGAAGCGGTTCATGTCGGGGATGAAGTCGTTCTGGTAGCAGATCGTCTTTTCGGGATGCTGGCCTTCGCCCGCGATCCATTGCGGGAAGAAGATCGTGCCGTGGATCAGGCGCCGTTCGATATCGAAATACAGGCTTACGCAGGTGCCGGTCGGCTCATGCCAGTCGGCCTTGTACATGCCGGGCGCAAGCTGGACGAGGTCCATCGTCTGGTTCGTCACCCAGCGACCGCCGACCAGACCCTGGTGGATGCGATAGTCGCAGGTGGTCGCGTTGCGGGCATACCATTCGTACCGCCAGCCATTGGCATAGGTGTAGATGAAATGGTTGCCGATGAAGGCGGCGAGGTCGTTGGGCAGGTCGAGGCCGAGGTCGGTATTCATGTCGGTTCTCCTTGTGGTTTGATGTTTCGAGAGGATCAGGCGCGGCTCTGCGCCGCAGCGGGCGCGGATTTCAGCCGTTTCATGAAAGCGCCGATATGCGGTTGAAGCTCAGCGAACGGCGCGTCCTTGCGGTGGCGGAGCAGCACTTCGGTGAAGAGCTTTAACCCGATCGCGAATTCGGTCGCTTCCTTGGCGGGGACGACACCGCGCGCGGATATTTTTTCGATGATGTCGAACAAGTCGTCGTGATTGACGATGTCGGTGTGGACCCGGCGGCCGGTGGGCGCGCCTGACGCTTCGTCAAGCGCCTCCAGCGTAACGCGGAAGGCATGCGGCATGGCTTTGGCTTTCGAAAAATCGTTGCGGGAGCGAACCGATCGGGGGATGCCCGACCCGCTCGGCGATCAGGCCAGCGAAGCCCGCACGGCGTCGGCCAGCGAGGTGGTTGGCCTGCCGATCAACCTGGAAAGCTGGCGACCATCGTCGAACAGCGCGCCCTTCGAGGCGGCGACGTCATATCCCGCGATCGCCTGTGCCACTTCGGCGGGAAGGCCCGCATCCTGCAACCGATGCGCATAATCGTTCGGCGGCAGATCGTCATAGGCGATCTCCCGCCCCGTCTGACGGGTAACCTCGGCTGCGAGATCCGCCAGCGTCCACCCATGGTCGCCAGCCAGTTCATAGGTTTTGCCGACATGATCCGGGACGCTGGCGGCGATGGCCGCCGCCTCGGCATAATCGGTGCGGGAGGCGGATGAAATCCGGCCTTGGCCGGCACTGCCGATCAAGGCGCCCACCGCGAGCGCACCCGGGATCGCACCCGTGTAATTCTCGGTATACCATCCGTTGCGTAGCAGGGTTACGGGGATGCCGGACGCGGCAAGTGCGGCTTCAGTGTCCCGATGCTCGACCGCCAGGTCGAGCGACGATGTGTCCGCATGGAGCAGGCTGGTATAGACGATCCGTCCGACGCCGGCCTGTTTCGCCGCTGCAATCACGTTGCGATGCTGCGCGCTACGCTGTCCGACTTCACTCGACGAAATCAGCAACAGCGTCCCGATGCCCGACAACGCATCGGCAAGCCCATCGGGCGTGGCATAGTCGAATGGGCGCACGGAAACGCCGAGCTTGCTGGCCTTGTCCGGCGATCGTGCCAGCGCGACGATGTCGTCGATCGCGACCCGCTGCTTGAGTGCGGCAATGACGAGGCGACCCAATTGTCCGGTCGCGCCGGTGACGGCAATGGTCATGATTTACTCCTCCAGTCATAACAGGCGATGGGCGGGAGATGTGACGATCGGGCCCCGGGCGAACCGGCATCGCGCCCTTTGGCGATCGTCGGAATCATCTCACGCCTCCTCGTTGCGATCAGCCGAAGCGGAAACCGGAAATGGCGGTTTCCAGCACGCGCTCGCCATAGATCCGCTCGCCGGGTGCATCGTCCCCCGCCCCCGCCGCCACCATCAGCGGCAGCAGATGCTCCTCCTTCGGATGGGCGAAGCGGGCGGCGGGAGCGTTTTCCCACGCCACGAGTGCCTGCGCTCGGGCAGGTCCGGGCTGGCGGATCGCGTTGCCCAGCCAAGCGTCGAACGCCTCCGACGGGACGGTGGAGCGCGGGTCACCATAACCGCGCATGTTGTGAAAGCTCATGCCCGAACCGATGATGAGCACGCCTTCATCGCGCAGCGGCGCGAGAGCGCGGCCGGCTTCGACCGCCCGAGCGGGATCGAGCCTATGGTCGATCGACATCTCCACCACCGGAATCGCGGCGTCGGGCAGCATCACCTTCAGCGGTACGAACACGCCGTGATCGAGGCCACGGTCGGGATCGACCGACGCGATGAACCCGGCATCGCGAAGCAGTCCCGCCGCCCGCTCCGCCAAAGCCGGGTCGCCCGGCGCATCGTAGCCGAGCCGATATGTATGGGGCGGGAAGTTGTAATAGTCGTAAATCAGCGATGGCCGCGCCGCGCCGGTGAAGGCGAAGCCGTTCGTTTCCCAATGTCCGGAGACCACCAGAATGGCTCGTGGCGCCTCGGACAGCCGGTTGGGCAGGTCCCGCAGGAACTTTGCCATATTGGTCCAGACACCGGCGGGGTCGTCCATGAAGAAGCACGGGCCGCCACCGTGGGGAATGAAGAGGCTGGGCTGTCGCATGGTGTGTCCTTTCGAACCACCAGATGGCGCTCGCCATCATCAATGATAATGATCAGATTCGTCGAATCACTATCTACTCATGGTATAAGATCATGGATCGCCTGATCGGTATCGAAGTCTTCGTCCGCGCCATTCGCAGTGGCGGCCTGTCGGCGGCCGGGCGACAGATGCGCCTGTCGCCCACGATGGCGGGACGGCATCTCGACGCGCTGGAGGCGCGCCTCGGCACGACGCTCGTTACGCGTACCACGCGACGGCTCGTGCTGACCGAGGCGGGAGCCGCGTATCTCGAGCGCGCCGAGCGCATCCTGTCCGAGTTGGAGGAAGCCGACGCCGATGCATCCGCCGTTTCGCACAAGGTCGAGGGGCTGCTCAGGGTCAGTTCGCCGATGACGTTCGGCACGCTGCACGTCGCCCGGCTCGCGGCCGCGTTTCATGAGCAGAACCCCGGCGTCACGATCGAATTGGGACTTAGCGATCGCTATGTCGACCTGCTCGAGGAGCGCTGGGACATGGCGATCCGTATCGGTCGCCTTTCGGACAGCAGCCTGGTGGCACGCCGGCTCGCCACCATGCGGCTCGCGATTTGCGCCGCTCCCGCCTATCTGGCGCGATACGGCACGCCCGAGCGGGCCGATGATCTCGCTTATCATGTCTGCCTGGGGTTTACCCTGAACGAGGCGACCGGCTCGGCCTCCTGGGGCTTCGGTCCCGACGGCGGCAAGCGCGTGGCCGTTCGCGGACCGCTATGCGCCAACAACGGAGAGGCCCTCGTCGCCGCTGCCGTGGCGGGACAAGGGCTGGTCTATGGACCCCGCTTCATCGCGCAACCGGCACTCGAACGCGGCGATCTCGTCGAAGTGACGCTGGCGGAACCGCTGGTCGACTTGGGCGGTGTTTTTGCGGTGACCCATCCGACCCGCCATCCGCTCGCGAAGACCCGTGCCTGGATCGACTTCCTCGCCCGCCAAATTCCCGTACTCGCGATCGGATGGTAAGGTCGATACCTAGTTTGTCTGAATGCCGATGACACGCTCCCGATTCCAAACTGCCGCGCTAGTGCAATATCGCCTTCGAAGGGCACGCCCGCCTCGGAAACGAAGGCCCGGCGAGACGGCCAGGGCAATCCCAGTGGGATCGAGTTATGGGGAAGCGCTTCTTCTAAGCGACACGCCATGATGCAGGGACCCGTTCGTCGCGCATCATGTCGAACAGCGCGTCATCCTCAGGTGTCAGCGGTATGCCTTCGATCGCGAGGTTGGCGCGGGCGTCCTCGTCGTCCTCGCGCCACATCACGTCTTGGGTCGGGCTGCCGCGCACATAGTCCAGCGCACGGACCTCGCGGTGGAGCGTGTCGAGGTCGATCGTCATGACACTAACCCTTTCTTAGTAAAGCGCTGGCAAAATGCCATTTTAATCTCGGGCACCTGAACCGAATACAATCCAGCAGGTCCTGCATGATGAAGCTTTCGCCACGGGTCAGCCCTGACGTGTACAAGGCCCTGACCGTCGATCTTGCCTACAGTGCCTTGCCGACCACGATAATGGGCGCAACGCTGATCGTCGTGGCGATCGTGGCCGGGGGTTACGACGGCGATCCGATCCTGATTCTGACCGCCTGTTGCGGCGGCGCGGCGGCGATCGGCAAGCTGGCCCTGATGGGATGGCAGAGACGGCTGGCGCGGGTGGACGGCATCGATTTGGCGGAGGCACGGCGCTTCCAGGTTCGCCATAGCGTCGCGACGCTGGTCATGGCGGCGACGGTCGCCGGCACCGCGTCCCGGATGTTCCTGCATCCCCGCGTCGAATGGCATGTCCTGGCGGCGGCATTGTTGTTCGCCTACGGCTCGGGCGTGGTCGGCCGGCTGAGTATCCTGCCGGCGCTGGCCTTGCCGGCGCTGGTGACGGCGGCGGTGCCGGTCATCGCGGCGTGTGCTACCTGGGGCGACACGGCGCACCGGCTTACCGCGCTGATGTTCGCGATATTCCTGTTCGGCAGCTTCGAAACCGTCCGTTATATCCACCGGCGGGCGGTGCGTCACATCGCGACCGAACTCGACATGGCAACGCTCGCGCGGAACGATCCAATGACGGGCCTGGCGAACCGGCTTGGCTTCCGCGAGGCGTTCCGGACGAAGGCGCTCCATCCGACCGGCCCGCTGGCGTTGCACTGCCTCGATCTGGATGGGTTCAAGGGGGTCAACGACCGTCTTGGCCATGCGGCGGGCGACGCGCTGCTCGTCGAGGTCGCCCGCCGGCTCGTCACGGCTGCGAGCGGATCGACCGTGGCCCGGCTGGGCGGCGACGAGTTCGCGATTCTTCAGCACGGGATCGGCCATGTCGATGACGCGAAGGCCGTTGCCGATGCCGTGATCGCGGGGTTGCGCGAGCCCTTCGAGATCGCGGGGACGACGGTGCGGATCGGTGCCAGCCTTGGCTTCACGGTCGCGGCGCCGGCGACAGCGGATTTCGATGCGATGCTGCGCACGGCCGACGCGGCTTCCTACCGGATCAAGCGCGCGGGCGGCGGTGCTGCCATGTCGCGGCCGGACGACGGCTTTCCCGATGACGGGGTGACGGACAAAGCTGCCTGAATTCTCAGGCAAGCGGTACTGGACAGCCAAGGATGCACGCCCACGATCATGGCGCGCTCCTCAGCCAGGCGAGGGCTTTGGACGTGCGCGACGATCTCGCGCCGTCGCCCAGGCGTCAGAGCTTTTTTGCCAGCACGTCCTGCAAGATGTGCTTGAACCACAAGCGGGTCTATCGGCTCTACGGGGAGGACGGTTCGGCATCTGGAAGTTCAATCGTCGTGGGCGCGCCCGCAACAACAAGCTGCTTCGCTATGACGGCCCGGCGCATCTGCTGACAATGGCAGCCGACAGCCGTGGCTAGCGCGACTGCTCGAGCGCAAGCCGGTGAAAATCGCGACCGTCGGGCTCGCCAACAAGACAGCGCGCATCGCCTGGGCGGTGATGGCGCGCAAGGAGGTCTACACGGCGGCTGCCGCGTGACCGCTGTCCTCGCCGACCACTGAGCGGCCGGCAGGATGGTGTAAGGGCAGCTGAGTGGTGATGACAAACCGGTCAGACCGGGGATCGAACAAACCCAGGGGAGCAGAGCGCTTCGAGCGCGATGACGTGGTTAGGGATTCGATCCGCGGACTTCATCAGGGCCAGCAGCCATACGGTGCTGCACGAACAGGCCGAACACATGGATGCACCCGATCGGTGCTCATCGCCGCACGAAAACTCTTGCACCGCAGGGGTCGTCCACACGTGCTCCCCGTCTTGTTACCATTCAGACGTAGAATCCTTGGTGTTCATGCTTGAGTGTTGACCGGCTATCTGAGCGGAGGTGCGCCCGCCGAGCTGGGAGTGGGGCCTGACGGTGTTGTAGTCGAGGCGCCAAGCTGCCGAAGCCGAAGAGCAATATTATGCTGCCGCGGACATCATCGATATGGCATCGTAACTCACAACACATGGCCTCCGGCAAACCCGGGGCGGTTCAGGCCTTCGGGGCGCGCCTTCGTGTCGATCACGCAGATCCGTCCGACAACGCCCCCAGAGCGGATGATAAGCGGTGCGCCCGCTTGGAAGCGGAACGCCCGCTCGCCCGCTACCAGCGGGTTCGCCGCAGTGCGGGGATCGCGCGTCAGGTCGGGAACAACCAGCATTTCGGCTTCGTCCACGTCGATCTGACATACCGACTGGGCAATCTCTGTCTGACATACGTCGAGACCCACACGCGCCTTGAACCACTGTCGATCGTCATCAAGCAGGCTGATGAGCGCGATCGGCGTGTCGCAGGTGCGAGACGCGATGAACACGATGTTGTGGAACGCCTGCTCTTCAGGAGTGTCGAGTACCTCCAACTCCTTTAACGCACCCGCACGGCGCGAAGCCTGACTTTGCGACAATACCCCGCCCTTCCAACCGCTTGGCCGTCCCCCCGGACTTCCGATCCCGCATAGCCTTAGCCGCGCTTACCAATCAACCGGGCTGCTTCCAGCATAACGGACGCGATCTGCGGTAAAGCAGCATACGCTTGCGTCGAAACCGAACGATTACGACGCCCGCTTTATCAGCCGCTTACTGCGGCAGTGACCCAAGTGATGTTGCTCCTGCATTGAGCGCGGCAGGAGGCAGGCAGAGCATCGGGACTCCATCAGAAGGAGTGCTGCCATGACCACCCTCGTTCCTGTTGCCGTCAGCCCGCTACGCCAGCGTCTCATCGACGAGATGGAGATACGGCGCTTCGGCCGTGAGATGCAACGCAACTACATCCGCGATGTCGGCCGGCTTGCGACGTTCCTGGGGCGCTCACCGGACACCGCAACAGCGGAGGACGTCCGGCGCTTCCAGATCGAGCAAGGCGAGCTGGATGTCCCGGCGCCGACCATGAACGCCATCGTGTCGGCGCTGCGGTTCGCCCCGCCTGCCGTTCGGTACCGGCTTCAATTGGACCTCTCCGTTCGCTCCACTTCGCATCGATCTGGCAAAGGCAATTCTGAAGCAGCACGGCGACGACACGAAGCTCGTCACCTTCAACGTCGGTACACAGCTCTGAGATGGGACTGTCGATAAGAATGTAGCCGCCCGTTACAAATCCATACAAGGCCTGACACCCTCGCCGTATTCGGTCGATCAGACGGTTCCTAAGCGGGCACATCTGATCGGAGCGTTCGATGTTGCCCTTGCCCCCGTACCGGAATGCCTGTCTCCATGCCGCGCGCGGGATGCGCGCCCTGTCGGCGCGGCCTATGCGGTCGCCCGCCTGCCTCGCCCTGTTGCTCGCCATGTCGGCGTGCGGCGGTGGCGGCGGTGGAGCGGGACAGCCGCCGATGGCCGAGGCCGAGGTGGGCGTCGTTACGCTCACGGCGCAGCCGGTGACGACCACCGCCGAGCTGACCGGCCGGACGAACGCGACCAAGACCGCCGAGGTGCGCCCGCAGGTCGACGGCATCATCAAGGCGCGCCTGTTCGAGGAAGGCTCGGTCGTCCGCGCCGGGCAGCCGCTCTATCAGATCGATCCGCGCGTCTACCTCGCCGCCCGCGACCAGAGCGCCGCGCAGCTGGCGAACGCGCAGGCCGCCGCCGTGACGGCGCAGGCCAAGGCCCGTCGCTACGGCCGCCTCCAGAATGCCGATGCGGTCGCTCGCCAGGACGTCGACGACGCAGTCGCCGCGGCGCGCGAGGCGGAGGCGAGCGTCCGGCAGTACCGCGCCGCCCTGAACAGCGCGAACGTCAATCTGGGCTTCACCCGCATCGTGGCACCGATCAGCGGCCGGATCGGTCGTTCGCTCTTCACGCAGGGCGCCCTCGTCACCACGGGCCAGACCGACGCCCTGGCGACGATTTCCCAGCTTGACCCCATCTATGTCGATATCCAGCAATCCTCCACGGCGCTGCTCGACCTGCGCGCGAACCTGGCGCGCAACGGCATGTCGAAGAGCAAGCCGAAGGTGCGATTGATCCTGGAGAATGGCCGCTATTATCCGCTGGAGGGGACCATCGAATTCGGCGAGGTCACCGTCGACACCAGCACCGGCACGGTCACGGTCCGCGCACGCTTTCCCAACCCGGAAGGTCTGTTGATGTCGGGCATGTTCGTCCGCGTGTCGGTGCCCCAGGTCACCATCCAGAACGCCATCTTGGCCCCGCAGCAGGGCATCACCCGCGATGCCAAGGGCAATGCGACCGCGCTGGTGGTCGATGGAAACAACAAGGTCGTGCAGCGCACGCTCGTGACCGGGCAGGCGATCGGCAATCGCTGGCTCGTCACCTCCGGGCTGAAGGCGGGCGACCGGCTGATCGTGCAGGGCACCGACAAGGCGCAGCCCGGCGCGACCGTGAAGCCCGTTACCGTCAAGCTCGGGAACTGACGCGATGGGCATCAGCCGTTTCTTCATCGATCGCCCGATCTTTGCCTGGGTGATCGCGATCGTCATCATGCTGGCGGGGATCGCCGGCATCATGAGCCTGCCAATCGCGCAATATCCCGACGTCGCACCGCCGACGATCTCGATCCGCGCGACCTATAACGGCGCTTCGGCCGAGACACTCGAAACGAGCGTCACCCAGGTCATCGAGCAGCAGCTGACCGGGATCGACGGGCTCCAATATTTCTCGTCCTCGTCGGACAGTTCGGGTTCGGTGACGATCACCGTGACCTTCACCAAGGGCACCGATGCCGACACGGCACAGGTGCAGGTCCAGAACAAGGTCCAGCAGGCCGAGGCGCGCCTGCCCTCCGCGGTGACGCAACAGGGCGTGACGGTCACGAAATCCAACAGCGACTTCCTGTTAATCGTCGCGGTCTATGACAAGACCGACAAGGCATCGGCGTCCGACGTCGCCGACTACCTGGTCAGCCATTTCCAAGACGATCTGGCGCGCGTCGCCGGTGTCGGGCAAAGCTCGGTCTTCGGGGCGCAATATGCGATGCGCATCTGGCTGGACCCGGCGAAGCTGGCGGGCGTGCAGTTGATGCCGTCCGACGTGCAGAGCGCAATCCAGGCGCAGAATATCGACGTGTCGGCGGGCCAGATTGGGGCGCAGCCCGCAGTCAAGGGGCAACAGCTGAACGCGACAGTCCGCGCCAAGTCGCGCCTGCAGA
Source organism: Sphingomonas sp. (assembly GCF_039594485.1). Taxonomy (GTDB): domain Bacteria; phylum Pseudomonadota; class Alphaproteobacteria; order Sphingomonadales; family Sphingomonadaceae; genus Sphingomonas. The sequence continues at coordinate 11,541 of NZ_JBCNNI010000040.1, forward strand.
CCCCTGAACAGTTCCGCGACATCGTGGTGAAGACCGGCACCGACGGTTCAGTCGTGCGACTGGGCGACGTCGCCCGGGTCGAGCTGGGCCAGGAAAGCTATACCTCCTCGGCCGAGTTGAACGGTCACCCGGCGGCGGGCATGGCCATCCAGCTGGCCACCGGGGCCGATGCGCTGGAAACCGCCAGCGCAGTCAAGGCACGGGTCCAGGAACTCGCGGTCGGCATGCCCGCAGGCTACACCATCGCCTATCCGCGCGACACCAGCGCGTTCGTCAAGCTGTCGGTGAAGGAAGTTATCGAAACGCTCGCGATCGCGGTCGTGCTGGTCGTGGTCGTGATGTTCCTCTTTTTGCAAAGCTGGCGCGCGACGCTGATCCCCGCCATCGCGGTGCCGGTGGTCCTGCTCGGCACGTTCGGCGTGCTCGCCGCTCTGGGCTATTCGATCAACACGCTGACGCTGTTCGGCATGGTGCTGGCCATCGGCCTTCTCGTCGACGATGCGATCGTCGTGGTGGAGAATGTCGAACGGGTCATGGACGAGGAAGGGCTCGGCCCGCACGATGCGACGCTGAAGTCGATGGGCGAGATCGGCTCCGCCCTGGTCGGCATCGCACTGGTGCTGTCTGCCGTCTTCTTGCCCATGGCCTTTTTCGGAGGCGCGACTGGCGTCATCTATCGCCAGTTCTCGGTCACCATCGTATCCGCGATGATCCTGTCGGTGATCGTGGCGCTGGTGCTGAGCCCCGCGCTGACCGCGACGCTGCTCAAGCCGAACCAAGTCGAGGCGTCGAAGCGTCCCGGCTTCTTCGGTCGCTTCAACCGCTGGTTCGACCGCTCGACCGATCGCTATGTCGACGGCACCGCGCGGGTCGTGTCGCGCTCGCGCATCCATCTGGGCATGTTCGGGATCATCCTGGTCGTGATGGGGGTGCTCTTCGTGCGGCTGCCGACCAGCTTCCTGCCCTCCGAGGATCAGGGGCAGATCATGATGATGTTCACGCTGCCCGCCGGCGCCACCGCCGAACGCACCGATGCCGTGCGCGATCAGATCCAGGACTATCTGACCAAGAACGAGTCGAAGAACATCGTCAGCACCTTCAGCGTGACCGGCTTCGGCTTCAACGGGTCGGGTCAGAATACCGGCCTGGCGTTCGTCAGCCTGGCCCCCTTCGACGAGCGCAAGGGGCGCGATCAGAGCGCCGATGCGATCATCGGCCGTGCGATGCAGGGACTTTCCAACATCCGCGACGCCACGATCATCCCGTTGAACCCGCCCGCGATCTCCGGCCTGGGGCAATCCAGCGGCTTCACCTTCGAACTGCTGAATTCCAGCGGCATGGCGCGCGACAAGTTTGTGGCGCTCCGGGACAAGCTGGTCGCGGCGGCCAACAAGGATGGCAAGCTCGCGCGCGTGCGGGCCTCGACCCTGCCGGACACGCCGCAGCTGCGTATCACGCTCGACGACGCCAAGCTGGCGGTCCTCGGGCTGACCGAGGACAACGTCACTAACGCGCTGTCGGGCGCGTGGGGCGGCGTGTACGTCAACGACTTCGTCGATCGCGGCCGAGTGAAGCGCGTCTATATGCAGGGCGACGCCCCCTACCGAATGCTGCCGAGCGATATCGACGGCTGGTTCGTGCGCACCTCGTCGGGAACGATGGTCCCGTTCTCTGCCATCGCGACATTGTCCTGGGAAAAGGGACCGACCAGCGTCGGGCGGTTCAACGGCCGTTCCTCCTACGAAATCCAGGGCGAGGCCGGGTCGGGTGCGAGTTCCGGCGAGGCGATGACCGAGATGGTCAAGCTGCAGCAGCAACTGGCACCGGGCACCAGCTATGCCTGGTCGGGCCTGTCGTTCCAGGAACAGCAATCGAGCGGCCAGGCGCCGATGCTCTATGGCCTGTCGATCCTCGTCGTCTTCCTCTGCCTGGCGGCCCTGTATGAAAGCTCGTCGGTGCCGTTCGCGGTCCTGCTGGTCATCCCGCTGGGCGTGATCGGCGCGGTGCTGGCGGTCACGGCGCGGGGGCTGGACAACGACATCTATTTCCAGGTCGGGCTGATCACCACGATCGGGCTTGCCGCCAAGAACGCGATCCTGATCGTCGAGTTCGCCGAAGAGGCGCGGCGTGCGGGCAAGGATATCGTCCACGCCGCGCTGGAAGCGGCGCGGATGCGCCTGCGGCCAATCCTGATGACCAGCATCGCCTTCATCTTCGGCGTCGCGCCCTTGGCGTTGGCGAGCGGAGCGGGCGCGAACAGCCGCATCGCCATCGGCACGGCGGTGATCGGCGGGATGCTGACCGCCACGGCCCTGGCGATCTTCTACGTCCCCATGTTCTTCGTCGTCGTCACGCGGCTGTTCCACCGCAATGCCCAGACGAATGCCAAGCCCCAAGGAGAGGAATCATGATGCGGCTTCGCGGACTCGCGCTGCTCGCCGGTGTCTGCTCGCTCGCCGGATGCGACATGGCCCCTAAATATGTCCGCGCGGTATCGGACTCGGTGCCCTCGCAATGGCCGCAGGGCGCCGCCTACCCCCCCGCCACCGCAAGCGAGGTAGGCATGACGTGGCAGCAGCTCGTCGTCGATGTCAGGCTGCGGCGGGTGATCGATGCGGCGCTGACGCACAACCAGGACTTGGCCGCTGCCGTCGCCAACGTCGCCGCCGCACGGGCGCAGTATCGCGTGCAGCGCAGTTCCCAGTTTCCGACGCTGTCGGCCGGTGCCAGCGCCTCCGTCCAGCGTCCGATCGCGGGGGGCCAGGGCGGCACGACGACCGCGACGAACGTCTTCTCGGCGGATGTCGGGATCAGCGGGTTCGAGATCGACCTGTTCGGGCGGTTGAAGAACCTGTCGCGCGAAGCATTCGAACAATATCTCGCCAGCCAGAGCGGCGCGCGTTCGACCAAGCTGAGCGTCGTCGCCGAGACGGCCACCGCCTATGTCACGCTGGCGTCCGATCGCGATCTGCTGGCGGTCGCGCAGCGCCAGGTGGCGAGTGGCCAGCGCAGCGTCGCGCTGACCGAGGACCTGCACCGGAACGGTATCGTCAGCGGTGCCGACGTTGCGGATGCGCAGACCATCCTGCAACAGGCGCTGTCCGACGTCGCCACCTATACCACCCAGGTCGCCCAGGATCGCAATGCGCTGGAACTGCTGGTCGGGCGTCCGGTGGACGACGCCGATCTGCCCGCCTCGCTGGCCGATCTGGAGAAAGGCATCGGCGTGCCGCAGGCCGGGCTGTCGTCCACGGTGCTGCTCGCCCGGCCCGATGTGGTCGAGGCCGAACATCAGCTGAAGGCGGCCAATTACGATATCGGCGCGGCGCGCGCCGCCTTCTTCCCGACGATCTCGCTGACCAGCCTGGTCGGTCTGGCCACCAATGCCCTGTCGAGCCTGTTTTCGGGATCGGGCAGCTACTGGTCCGCCGCGCCGGGCGTCAGCGTGCCGATCCTCGGCGGGACCAATCGCGGGAACCTCGCCTATTCCCAGTCCCAGCGCGACTATTACCTCGCCACCTATCGCAAGACGGCGCAGACCGCCTATCGCGACGTCGCCGATGCCCTGGCGCGTCGCGGCACGATCCAGGCCCAGCGCGAGGCGCAGGCCCGGCTGGTGGCTGCGGCACAGAAAAGCTACGGGATCAGCGATGCGCGCTACCGCGAGGGGATCGACAGCCTGATCACCGCCCTCGTCGCGCAGCGCACCCTGTATTCGGCGCGACAGACCGCCACCACAACCACGCTGGCCGACCTGTCCAATCGCGTCGCCCTGTATCTGGCGATCGGCGCCGACCAGAGCCTGTGACGCGGCTTTTCGCCAGCCGGGGCTGGCACGCCGGTACGGAGAATGGCTAGGATGCCTGCCGAAGCCGACGCAGCGAAGGAGGAGTCCATGTCCGCCACACCGCCCCATCTGCTCGTCGCCGACGACGATGCGGACATTCGCGAACTGGTTCGCGAGCAGCTGGCGCGGGAGGGCTTTCGGCTGAGTTCGGCGGGCGACGTGGCGGGGATTCGGGCCGCCGTCGCCGCCGACCGGATCGATCTGATCGTCCTCGACCTGGGGCTTCCCGATGGTGACGGGTTGCAACTGTGCCGCCAGCTGCGCGCCGAGGGGTTTGCGGGCGGGATCATCATGGTCACGGCGCGAGACGGCGCGATCGACCGGGTGTTGGGACTGGAACTCGGCGCGGATGATTATCTGACCAAGCCGTTCGAACCGCGCGAGCTGACCGCGCGGGTCCGCAACCTGCTGCGCCGCATGCCCACCCGCCACGCCGAGCCGCGTACCGCGCGGTTCGGCGGCTGGACGCTGGACCTGTTCAAACGCCGGCTGATCTCTCCCGACGACAGCGTGGTGATCCTGTCCACCAACGAATTCGACATCCTGCGCGTCCTGGTCGATCATGCCGGTCAGCCGATCTCGCGCGAGGAATTGCTGCCCCAGCGGGCGGCGACCGCCGCGTTCGACCGGGTGATCGACAATCAGGTCAGCCGCCTGCGCCAGAAACTGGCGCCCGACGGCGAGCAGCTGATCCTTACCGCACGCGGGCAAGGCTATCTGCTGGCCGCCGACGTGCAGTTCGAATGAACCGTCTGGGACGCTTCTTCGGGTCGCTGGCGGGGCGCATCGCCCTGCTGCTGGCCGGGGGAACGATGCTCGCCATCGCGGTCTCGCTCTTCGTTGCCGAAAAGAGCCGCGACGTCGACTTTCGCCGCATCCAGGGCGAACGGGTGCTCGCCAGCGCCACGGATGTCGTCGCGCGCCTGAAACGCGACAGCGATCGCACCATGGGCGCGCTGGCCCATGACCAGATCATCGGTGCGACCCTGGTACGCCAATCCGTCCCCGCATCGGCGATCAGCCATGCCCCGGACAGCCAGCAGGCCGAACGGGCCGCCGCGATCGGAGCGACGCTGGCGCGTGTCACCCCGACCGTCTGTATGAAGAGCAACCCGTTCTGGCGGCGCGAGCGGGTCGCGGGCTTCGAACGGCTCGTGCCGCCCGATTGCTGGATGTTATCCGTCCGGGTGGCGGGGACGCCGGTCATCATCGCGCTCGACCTGCCGCCGGTGCCCAAGCCTGCAAGCTCGTTCGCCGCGCCGCTGTTCCTCCTGATGATGGCGGCGTCGTGCATCGGGTTGTCGCTGGTCGCCGGGCGGATCGCGACCGCGCCCTTGCGCCGTCTGGTCGCCGCCTCCCATGCCTTTGCCCGGTCGATCGACGCTGATCCGGTGCCCGAGACCGGCCCGATCGACGTGCGCGAGGCGCTGGCCACGTTCAACGTCATGCAGGAACGCGTCCGGTCGGGGCTGGGCGAACGCACCCGGTTGCTCGCCGCGATCAGCCACGATCTTCAGACCCCGCTCACCCGGCTGCGCCTGCGCCTGGAGAATGTCGAGGATGCCACCCTGCGGCAGCGACTCGTCGGCGATCTGGCCGCCACACTGGCCATGGTGCGCCGCGGCCTGGAGCTGGCGCGCGGCGCCGACAGCGCCGAGGCCTGGTCGGTGGTCGATCTCGACTCGCTGCTGTCGAGCATGGCCGACGATGCGGTCGATGCGGGGCACGACGTCCATTTCGCGCATGGCTGCGCGGCACGGGTCCGGGTCAAGCCCGACGCGTTGTCGCGATGCCTGGGCAACCTGCTGGACAATGCGGTCAAATATGGTGGCCGCGCCGAGATCGCCTGTACGAAACAGCAGGGCGAAGTGCGGATCACGATCCGCGATCGCGGCCCCGGCATGGAGCCGGAACTGCTCACGCGCGCGTTCGAGCCATTTATCCGCGGCGATGTCGGGCGCGCGACGGGCGAAGGCACCGGGATCGGCCTGGCCATCGCACGCGCACAGGCGCAGGCGATCAACGCCACACTAACCTTGACCAATCATCCAGGCGGCGGACTGGAGGTCGTTCTTGTGCTATAGGTGGCTCCGTCAAACCAGATGCACCGGCTGGTAATCGGGGCAGGGCGGGCCGGGGTCATGCCCCCTCCGCGAAAGCCAGCCTCGCCGTTCCGCTACTTCAACTCCTCGCCTGAGGTGATCCGGCTGGCGGTGCTGATGTACTCACGGTTTCCGCTCAGTCGGCGGAACGTCGAGAACCTGCTGTTCGAGTACGGGATCGACATCTGCCACGACACGGTGCGGTTGTGGTGGAACAGGTTCGGTCCGCTGTTCGCCAGCAACATCCGCGGCCAGCGGGCAAGGCGGATGCGCGGTTTTCGTCTCTGCTCTGGCACTTGGACGAGATGGACGTGAAGCTGAACGGCGAGATGGTCTGCCTATGGCTAGCGGTTGATTACGAGGGGTGAGATGTTGGAAAGCTACATCACCGTGGACTGTACCGCAGATGATTACCGGCGTTGGCAGGCGACAAGGCCAACGCTCTCGGCCTGGATCAAGCGGATGAATGATGGGGGTGTGCTGCCGGTGAGCCGCACCGACCTGACGAAAGAGTGGATCGCACCCGGCGAGGAGCTGCACCAAGAGCTTGAACTGCTCGCGGAAGCTGGTCTGTCGCCCAATCAGATCCTGCGCTTGACCGGGGCGAACGCGGCTGAAGCTCTTCATCGAAGCGACGTGAGGGTTATTGAGACAGGCCGGCGCGCGGATCTCGTGCTGCTCTCGGCCGATCCTGGCAAGCCGATCTCGAACACTCGGTCGATCGTATGGGTCATGCAGGGCGGTCGCATAGTGCCCCGCGCCTCACCCAAACCGTGACTGTCCTTTATCAAGCTGCGCAGTTAGTACAGCTTCCCGTGTGAGAACGACCAACGAGACGGCCTGGGCTGTCTCGTATGGGATCCCACAGCGGGAAGGTGGCCCTGCTAAAAGCGCCGAGAGGCGACCGGAGCATCAGCTTTCCCAAAATCTGTTCCCGATTGCTATTTCCCGAAATCGGCTTTCGAGCATGGGGAAACGGGAATGGTGGGGTTAAACAAATGGCCGCTTTCGGGAAGAGCGATGGCCGCCTGAGCGGCCAAGTTTGGGCGATACCGGCCGCCCTCCCCTCCGCCACGACGACCCAAAGCCGGACATTAACGCCCTTTCTAGACTTCCCGATATCAGCCGTTTGTTAAGCCAAGGGGCAGGCACCGACGTGAGCTATTTGGCGGTCAAGCAATAGCTGGAATGGGGAAGCTCGGGGAAATACACTCGAGCGCCCCCTGCCCCACAAACCGTCAGACTTCTGTCAAAATTCTGACCAACCGTCCTGCACCACGGTAAGCGCAGCCTTACCAACATGACGTGCGGAAGCTGAGGTAGCTATCGTCTGACTAGGCGTGGCAGCCCGTTGTTGAAGTTCATGCACGGCGGGTGCGACGGGACGACCGTTGGCCACCTTGAAGCGCCTTACCTGGCGGGACAACTCATCCGCTTCCGTCGATAGAGACCGCGCCGCAGCGGTTGCCTCCTCAACCATCGCGGCATTCTGTTGGGTGACGCCGTCCATCTCGGCGACGGCAGTGTTGACCTGCTGCAGCCCCGTCGCTTGTTGTGCCGCAGCCGAGGCAATGTCCGAAACAAGCGTATTGATCTCGCCAATCCGCCCGGTGATGCGGGTCAGTGCGCTACCCGCCTGCTCGACCAGTTGGACCCCGGCATCGACCTGCTGGGTAGAAGCGGTAATCCGCTCTTTGACGTCCTTGGCCGCATCGGCCGACCGCTGAGCGAGTGCCCGGACTTCGGAAGCCACCACCGCAAAGCCCTTGCCCGCATCGCCTGCGCGGGCCGCCTCGACCCCGGCGTTCAGCGCCAATAGATTGGTCTGGAAGGCGATGCCGTCGATTACCGAAATGATCTCGCTGATCTCATTCGACGAACGCTCGATACCATGCATCGCCGCAACAGCTTGGCGAACTACATCGGCGGACTGGTCGGCATCGGTGCGGGTTTCGGTAACAACCTGATTGGCGCGCTTGGCATTCACGGCGGTTTCGCGAACCGTCTCGGTAATCTCGTGCATGGCAGCGGCCGTCTCCTCCAAGCTCGCCGCCTGCTGCTCGGTCCGCTGAGACAGATCATTGGACGCCTGGCGGATGTCGCTCGCACCGTTGTTGATGCCGCTTGTCGCATCGGTTACCGCTGCCATCGCGTCATTCATCGCAACTAATGCGTGATTGAAATCGGTACGGAGCTTGGCGAATGGCCCCGTAAGATCGGTTTCGATCCGCGCGGTCAGGTCACCGTTGGCCAGCGCGCCTAGCCCTCGCCCCACGCTCTCGACGATCAATGTCGTCTGGGCTGCCTTGGCCTCATCAGCCGCGAGCAATCGCCCACGTAGGTTGTTCAAGGCCCCGGCCAGGCGCCCAACTTCGTCTTGGCGATCGTGATCGACTGACGTTACCGACATGTCGCCACTGGCCAATGCCGTAAGGCCTGAGGTGACCTGAGTTACCGGACGTGCGATCTGCCGGACAAGCAGAAGCAATATGCCGACCAAGGCTGCGCATGCCATCACGACGACTAGCGCGAGCAGCGTAACGACGTGGGTGTGGAGTTCGGCAGCGTCCTGACGCTGCTGCCCCGCCAGCTTCATTTCAAAGGTTACAAGCGAGCTGATACGATCTGACAGCTCGTCAAACAACACCTGACTGCGCCCCCTCATGATAGCGGTCGCCTCCTCATTGCGGTTTAGCCGCGACAGGGCGATGAGTTTCTGATGCTGCTCGAGATAGGAAATCCACTCCTGGTGGAATGCCGTCAAAAGTTGACGAGCCTCAGGCCGCACTATGGTTCGGTCGAGCACCGCGTAATTCTTGTCCACGATATTTTGCGCAGCAGTGATCTTTCGCTCGGCAGCTGACATGTCGACGGACTGTGTTGCCAAAATATGCTGCACTTCCGCTATCCGGAAGTCGGACGTCGCAGTGTCGATTTGCTGAGCGGCGACTGTCTTTGGCATGAGGTCATTCGACACATAGTCGATGGCCCGGTTCATGTTACCGATTTGCACAGCCGAAAAACCTGCCACGCCGCAAAGGACCATAGCGATTATGAGGAACGCAACGGCGAGCTTTTGTGGAATTGAAATGTTTTTCATGAGGCCATCCATTCAGGTAGCTCGCCTCCTAACAAACCAATGTAAATCAATTATCTATGAAAAATATGTAATGACCGCGGACGGCAGACGAATTAGCGCATGTCGTGACGGCGCGAATATTAATATGGACTGCCCCGCTTTTTAGCCGCTGCCTATCTACTCGATGCGCTCCTCCCTGTGCGTCAAGCCGCTCTATCGGCATGGACGTAATGGGGCATTCCCATGTCGACCAGCGGGATGAGCGGACGGCCGATGTGGTATCCCTGCACGGCGTCGCAACCAATTTCCCGGCACAAGGCAAGTTGCTCCGATGTCTCGACGCCTTCGGCATGGGTGACGACACCCAGCTCGCGTCCAAGCGTGACAGTCGCGCGTAAGACCGCCATCGAGCGCGGATCACTCGCCGCACGCAGCACGAAGCTGCGATCAATCTTGATCCGGTCGAAGCACAGATCGCGTAGATGTGAGAGCGACGATTGCCCGGTCCCAAAGTCATCCAGCGCGATTTTAAAGCCGAGTTTGCGAATACGCTCCAATCGGCCAGCGACCTTCGCAGGGTCACGGATGAGCGCAGTTTCGGTGATTTCGATCTCCAGCCGCTCGGCTGCCAATCCATTGGTCATGACAGCCTGCGTGAGGTGGTCGAGCAACGCGTCCGATGCCAGCTGCGCCGCCGAAACGTTGACCGCCACGTACAGATGGGGCGACCACCCCGCCAGGTGTCGACACGCTTCTGCGATCACCCACCGCCCGATGTCGTCGATCAGGCCTGCATCCTCGGCGATGGGGATGAAGACTTCAGGCGAGATCCATCCTCGTTCGGGATGTTGCCAGCGCAGCAGCGCCTCATAGCCGCAGGTGATCCCGGAAGCGAGGTCGGCGATTGGCTGAAAGGCCAAGCGGAAGCCGCCGCCTTTCACAGCATCGTGAAGGCCGTCGACGATCTCCTGTCGCTTCCGGAGCGCCTCTGTCATGGCGTGCTCGTAAGGATGCGCGCGACGACGGCCCGCACGTTTGGCGTCGTAGAGCGCGAGGTCTGCACGCCTCACCAGTTCCTCACCCGACAGCCCGGGCTCCCACTCCGCTACACCGATGCTGCATCCCGGCAGCAGGCGATAGCCGTCAATGGTGACGGCATGCGACATCTGGGTCACTATGTCGGTGGCGAGTGTCGTGGCTTGACTGATCGGCAAGGCCATCACGACGGCCATCTCATCACCGCCCATACGGGCGACGAAGCTGTCCGGGCCAACCAAGCGACGCAGGACTGCCGCGCAATGGACCAGCAGCTTGTCGCCGATGCCATGACCAAAGGTGTCGTTGACCTCCTTAAATCCATCAAGGTCAATGAGTAGCAGGCTGAACGTCTCCGCTTTGCCGATCATGGTCGACATGTGATCCTGAAGTGCCCGGCGGTTGCCGAGATTGGTCAGGACGTCATGATGCGCATGATAACTCAGCTTGCGGCTGGCCTGCCGTTCGACCGTCACGTCGTTGAACGTCAGAACCACGCCTTGCTCGATTACCGGCCGACATTGCATGACATAGGTCCGGCCGTCCTCCATTTCGCATTCGCGGCCGAAAGGCTCACCGGAATGAACCCAGGCCTTCATCGCCTGGCCGACAAGGGTCCGTTTGTCGGGATGCCAGTTTCGGTACCGTGCAATGGTGTCCAGAAAGGTGTCGATGGTCACGCCGGTTCGAAGCGCCTCGGGCGGCGTATCGAACAGGGTCAGGAAACGCTTGTTGTACTGGCGAAGCCGCCCCGCCTTGTCGATAAAGACCAGGCCGTCCGACATACTCTCGATAACAGCTTTAAGCGTCTGCGCTTCCCGCTCGCGCCGCAACCGTGCCTGTGAGGCAGAAAGGGCGCCACCCAGGCAGGCGATCGAGACGGCAAAGGCGGTGCATGCCGCGATGAGGCTTGGCGACATGGCACTGCCATGGATCTTGGCTAGGGGTGCGGTCACCGCGTCCCCGCCGAGGCTGATAAAATGGATGGCGCACACAGCGCCAACAAAAGAGATGCCGGTCGCAAGCCGTGGGAAATTGGACGAGCGACGAATTTGCCAACCGATCAGGATCGCTGTGCCGATGAGCACGCCGATCAGGTTTGTCATGGTCGAAAATTGGTGGCCGCAGTCGACGAGTGCCGACAAGCCGACGGCATGCATACACCAGATACCCGCTCCTGCCGTCACGGCGAGGACGATCTGCCTGCGTCGACGCTCGACCCTAGCAAGCGCCGCGATTGGCAGGCCGACCAGAAGGATGCCTACTGCAGCGGAAATCGCGGTGCGATCCGGTGCATAAGTCAGGATCAGATCAGGACGATAGGCCGTCATCGCGCTGAAATGGGTCGACCACACCCCCAACCCGGCAGCCAAGGCCAAGCCTGTATCGCGCCAGCCGATTGGGCTGATGCGGGCATGGCGAATTTCCGCCGTAAGTAGTGCCACCAACCAGCCCGAGGTCAGGCAGATGCCGATGGCGACCGCCAGAAGGTAAGCGGAATAGGGCAACAGGGAGGATATCAAGGGACGCCCATCGCAGCAGCAGGTGTGGTTGCGGCTATTCCATCTCCTGGTTAACAATCTATATCAGCTTAATGCTTCGTGGTTGGCCATGCCTGCAAAGAGTGGCCTATTCCGGTACTGGTTGGCAGCAGTGATGCGTGAGACGTACTGCCGCTGTAAGGGCAGCAGCGGCAAGGATGCCATGATGACCCATAATCGGTCATTGGGCGCGCCTCACCGGCTTCCCGTATTCTGCCATTCGTTCATATCAGAGTCAGCGCATCTTCCGCCGTCCCGCTGGTTGGATGAACGTCCGGCGTGGGTGGAAAGCAGATGGGCAGTTTTCGGCCGCTCTCTGAGAAACCTGTCACCGAACGCGCCCGCCAAAAGCATCAGATTTTTGCGTCCGCGGTTACTCAGCTTTTTCTGCCGTTCTCTGGCCGATACAAAATCCGTGAGTTTTGAATCAAACAAAAAGCGATCTTTCGTTTTTAATCTAGCGGGTTAAGAGTCCGTAGCCCACTCGAAGGAGAAATCCCGTGCTGTCCCTCATGGCTCTGGCAATGATTATTACTGACAGCTCCGGCCCCACTCCCTGCCCCGGCAAAACAACGATTGAAGTAAATGCCTGCTTCGCAGCCCGCTTCGTTGAGGCAGATGCTGATCTAAACCGCTATTACAACATGGCAATTCAGAGAGCTCGTAAAGAAAGCGGAACCGACGCAGCCCACGGTCTTGTACAAGCCGAACGATCATGGCTCTCGTATAGGGAGGCCGAATGCAGCGCTGCCTATGAAAAATATCGGGGCGGTACGATCAGAACGAGTATGGAAAATGGGTGTCGTATACGCCTGACACATATCCGCACTTATATGATCTGGCGCGACTGGTTGACCTATCCAGATAGCACACCGCCTTTGTTGCCGCGGCCCGCCATCGATAATGCCCTGTCAGATGGTCGCGGATAGCGGAGCTGCTCTAAACGGTATCACCCAGAAGCGGATGCTCAGACTGTCCTGCCTGCTCTTTAGAATCAGCCGCCTTTTCACGCCCTCTCTTGTCGCCGCACAGGAGATTGAGCTGAGACACTTCGCCGGAAAACACGATTATCACTCCGCCAACCTGCCTTTACTTCTCAATGAAACTGAGTCAGCCTGCCCGCCTGTTATTGTAAATTTCGGGAGCTGCTCAGTTTCGACTGGACCGACTTCGATGCGGAGTGGATCGAGACAAAGACGGTCAGCTGTACTCCGGGATGGGTAGGGTGGAACCGGCGCATCCGACGCAAGACTTGCGCGGTCTAGTGGCTGCGCGACGTCCTCCGTCTTGCTCTGCCGCGCGGATATTATAGACCTTTAAACGGACTATGATCGACAGGGGGAAAACAGGATGCGTCTTGTTAAGTTGCGGCTGGAAAATTTCCGGTGTTACGAACAGGCGATCGCAATCGAATTCGGAGACATGACGACGATCGTCGGTCGCAACGACGTCGGCAAATCCGCCATTATGGACGCCCTCGCGATCTTCTTTGACGAAGCGAAACTGGACAAGGATGATGCCTGCCTGACGGGCGATCGCAAAGCCGTTCGCATCACCTGCGAGTTCGATGATCTTCCAGAAAAATTGGTCCTCGATGCCGACTTCGAGACCACTCTTGCGGCAGAGCATCTTCTCAATAGCGATGGACGGCTCGAACTGCGAAAGACCTACGACGGCTCGCTTGTGACGCCCAAGTTGATCGCGGTCGACGCGGTCGCCCGCCACCCCGGAGGAGAGGGCGTCTCGGACCTGTTGCAGCTCAGAAAATCGGAACTGATCCAGCGTGCAGCGGCGCTCGGCATCGATCTCGCGGATGTCAACAAGCAGGCTAATGCGCCGATCCGCGCCGCAATCCGTGATGGCGTTACCGACCTGGAGATCGGCGACGCGCTGGTTCCGCTATCGGAAAAAGAGGGAGCAAAGCAGCTGTGGACGGCCTTGGCACCGCATCTGCCAGCCTTTGCTCTTTTCAAGGCTGACCGCGCCAGTACCGATCAGGATTCTGAGGCACAAGATCCTCTCAAGGCGGCGATCAGGGACGCGCTCAAGGCGGTGGAAGCCGATCTCGCTCAGATCCAAGTGCGGGTCGAAACAGAGGTCCGACGTATCGCCGACGCCACGGTCCATAAAATACGGGAGATGGACCCCTCGCTCGCGGAAACGTTGAATCCCATCATATCGGTGAAGAAATGGGACACGCTTTTCCAGACCAGCATCACCGGCGAGGAAGGCATCCCGCTCAACAAGCGGGGAAGCGGCGTCAAAAGGTTGGTACTCCTAAATTTCTTCCGGGCTAAAGCCGAGAAAGCGGCCACCGAGCAGCACCATGGTTCGATCATCTATGCAATCGAGGAACCCGAGACCAGCCAACACCCGCGCAACCAGCGAATGCTGATGGCCGCACTTTCGGATCTGGCGACCCATGCCGGCCGGCAGGTCGTCGTCACCACGCATACGCCGATGCTCGCGCGCGCCGTTCCTGACGACACGCTCCGCTTCATCGAGCGCCAACCCGATGGTACAAGAGGGGTCGAAAATGGCGGCGGTGCGGTCAATGGCAAGATCGCTAAGTCGCTCGGCGTGCTGCCAGATCATAGCGTCAAGCTGTTCGTGGGCGTGGAAGGGAAACATGATATCGCCTTCTTGAAGGGTATCAGCCGCGCATTGATCGCCGATGGTGTGGACGTGCCCGATCTTGAACAGCTCGAGGTCGCCGGCGCGCTCATTTTCTTTCCGTTCGGCGGCAGCAATCTAGCGCTGTGGACATCCCGGCTGCAAAATCTTAATCGCCCCGAGCTTCACCTCTATGATCGAGACAATGTCCCTCCGGCGGCCGGAAAGTACCAGATTCATGCCGATGAAGTGAACCTGCGCGACGGCTGTGTCGCCTTAACGACCAATCGTCGCGAAATGGAAAATTATCTCCACCCCGCCGCCATCTCCGAGGCCTATCGGGATCATCAGATCGCGATCGCCTTCGCCGGCCTCTTTGCCGAGTTCGACGATGTGCCGAGCTTAGTGGCTCAGGCCGTCCATGCGGCTCAGTCGCCAAATCCTTGGCCGGCGCATGACGCTGTCAAATGCGACCGCAAGGTTAGCAAGGCCAAGACGCTGTTGAACAATGGTGCCGTGTCCAAGATGACGGCGGCGAGGCTCACCGCGTGCGACCCTGCGAACGAAGTGATCGGTTGGCTGCAGAAAATCGCGGAGATGGTCGCTGTCGATTAATGCGCCGACGAACCCCGCCGATGCCTCTCGGCGGGATAGTCCCCTACGTCAAGGATGAGGGAAACCTAATAGCCTCATCACAGCCGCGAAAAGTTGCCCGCAGGCACCTTAGGGCATTCACGGGGTGCGTGTGCTGCTCCCGGGCGGCTAAACGAGTATCTGGTCTTGTGGCGTTCAGCTGTACGGCACGGCGAGTCTGCGTTGCCCGATATCACAAACGGCTCTGCTTTGACGCCCAAGAAAGCACGCAATCGCTTCTGCCGCTAGTGAGTGCACCTGATGGACGAACTCTCAGCTTGTCGCTAAGCTTCAACGCTTCGGCGTGATCATTCAATTGTATGGGTGGAGGGTCGGTTTGTCGAATATAACTGACGCTGACCTTGCGGCCGCGCTGACGGGGGATCCGGAGGCGCTCGACATTCATCTCTCGCTGATCGAGCGAGACGTTTTGATCGACGGTCATGCGGTTAAGGTTCACTGCCATTGCCTGGCCGTAGACGCGAACGGCCGCGTCCAGCCGTACCGGCTTGCCGAGTTCATGCGCAACGCGGTCGCGGACTATGCAATTCCGAGGTTCCAACTCGCGAAGGCCAAGGAACGCGATCAGAAATACAAGAGCACCGAGGCGGTCACTGCCTTGGTGGAACAGGCAAAGCGGTCTTTCACAGATCTCGCCAAAACGGGGGAGGGTGGCGAAATGCTTCTCTTCCTACTGGCAGAGCGCTTTCTCAAACTCCCACAGATCCTATGTAAAATGGATCTGAAAACCGACTCGCGCATGCATTATCACGGCGCCGATGGCGTCTATGCGGGCGTCACGCCTGATGGCGTCCTAAAGCTCTATTGGGGCGAGTCAAAGGTCTACAAGAACGTGGTATCCGCCATCCAGGATTGCCTGTCCTCGCTTGCGCCGTTCCTCGTCGAGCCCGAGCATGAAGACGCCGAACGTGAACGTGATCTCATCCTGCTCAGCGACAAGGCCGATCTGAGCGATCCCGCGCTTACCGAGGCCCTGAAGCGCTATTTCGACAAGACTTCGATCCAGTCCCGGCGCGTCCAATACTGTGGCGTTGCTTTAATCGGCTTCGATGCCGAGTTCTATCCCGGCGGCGGCGTGAAGGCAATTGGCGACCAGCTCGCCGAAGCCGCCCGGCTGGCACTGGAGACGTGGCGCAAGAAAATTGGCGAGCGCCTCCAGACTGAAAAGCTCGACCAGTTCGAAATCGAGTTCTTCTGTCTTCCGCTGCCTTCAGCAGATGAATTTCGCAAAGCCTTTCTAAAAGCGATGGGAATAGCGGAATGAGCATCGCCGATCTCCAGAGCTGGTTGGTCGAAGAGGGGATCGAGGAGGAGCTCGACCTGCTCACGCGCCACACCGTGCGCGGCGAAATCAGCAATCTTGTTCCGGAGCCCGTCTCCGTGGCGTCGACCGTTGACTGGCAACGGCTGCTTTTGGCCGGCAGCGTCCTCGCCCGGTCTGACACACGCTTCCACCAGGAAGCCGCGCTGCGAATCGCGACCAGCGCGGTCACGATGTCCAAGAGCGCTGCCGTCATTGATGCAGGCGCGGTCCTCTTGGGCAAGCTGTCAAACTTTCGGGCGGTGGCCCTTGCCCGCAAGCGAGCGCTGCTCGCCGACGATCTGGACGGACGGCTCGGGATGAGCCTGCGGATAGAAGCGCAGCGGCGGCAGATGGATCAGGCGGTCCTTGTTGAATCGAGCGGGCACTGGCTGCAGGTCAACGATTTCCAACAGCGCTTCTGGGAGAAAGCCGCCGTCAACGGCTGGATATCAGCGTCGGCGCCGACCGCGTCTGGCAAGACCTTCCTCGTCCTCCAGTGGCTGATCGATCAGATGCACGACGGCACCAAGCGCGTCGCAGTCTACCTTGCACCCACTCGAGCGCTCGTCGCCGAGATCGAGACCAATCTGGAGCTACTGCTTGGCAAGTCCGGAGCAATCCAGATTTCATCGCTGCCGCTGACCGAGAAATATGATGCCGCGCGGGTCGGCGGCTCGCCGCTGATCCTCGTCTTTACACAAGAGCGTCTTCATCTTCTTGCCAACCTCGTCGGTGACGACATCGCGATTGATCTCCTGATCGTCGATGAAGCCCACAAGATCGGCGATAACCAGCGCGGTGTCATTCTTCAGGATGCGATCGAGCGTGTCAGCCGCGCCAATCCGGCGCTCAAGCTCGTCTTCATCAGCCCAGCCACCCAGAATCCTGGCGAGCTACTGGCTGACGCGCCCGAGGGAACTGAGACGGCGCCGGTCGACAGCGACGTGCCCACCGTTCTCCAGAACGTCATTATCGCCGAGCAGGTGCCCCGCAAACCCAAGCTCTGGAACCTCTCCGTCGTTAAACCTGACGGCAAGCAGTCAATCGGGACGCTTAGACTTGCCAGCTCGCCGACCGGTCCTGCCAAGAAGCTCGCCTTCATCGCCGCCGCCGCGGGCGAGCATGGCGGAACCCTCGTCTATGCGAACAGAGCGTCAGACTCCGAAGAGATAGCCGATCTCATCAGCCAGCTCATCCCGGCTAGGGCGGTCGTGGACAAGGAATTGCTGGAGTTGGCCGACCTGACCCGCAAGGGCGTGCATCCGCAATACCGACTGGCGCCGCTCGTCGAGCGCGGCGTCGCCTTCCACTACGGCAATATGCCGTCGCTCATCCGGCTCGAAATTGAACGGCTCTTCCGAGCTGGCAAGATCCGGTTTCTCGTCTGCACCTCGACCCTCATCGAAGGCGTGAACCTATCCTGTCGGACCATCGTGCTGCGCGGGCCGCGCAAGGGGCTCGGCAATCCGATGGAGCCGTACGATTTCTGGAATCTGGCTGGCCGCGCCGGCCGCTGGGGTGACGAGTTCCAAGGCAACATCATCTGCATCGACCCCGGCAATCCCCAGGCTTGGCCGCATGGCGTACCCGCGCGCGCGCGCTATCCCATCAAGCGCGAAAGTGACGCTGTCATTGAGACCGGCGCGGGCCTAGCCGACTATTTAAATCGCAGGGTATCGGCCGACCTTTCGGACCTTCATGAGGCGGATCAATATGAGCAGGTCGGTTCCTATCTGCTCACGACCTTCCTGCGGCTCGGGTCCATTGCCAAGGCTGGCCTGGCAAAACGCCACGACAAGGATCTTATCGAGCGGCTCGACGCGAACCTCGCGGCCATCGCCTCGCAGATCGAGATCAGCCCTGAGATCGCCAATCGTCACCCTGGGATCAGTGCGCTTGGCCTTCAGCGGCTGCTCGACGCCTTCCGCCGATACGAGGGGGATCCCGAAAACCTGTTGCCCGCGCCGGTGGACAGTGAAGACAGCTATGACCGGTTTGTCACGATCATGCGGCGTATCGACCAGAACATGTTTCCGGCATTTCTACCCGAGGGCCTGATACCGCTTTATGCTCGCATCATAGTTCAATGGCTTAAAGGCTTTTCCTTAGCCATGATGATCCGGCGGAACATCGAATATCACGTCCGTAACAACCGGGCCTACAAGCTGCCAGCTCTTATTCGGCAGACCATGGAGCATGTCGAGCAGATCGCTCGGTTCAAGGCGCCAAAATATTTCTCCGCCTACATGGATGTGCTGTATATCCACCTGCGTGCTATCGGTCGGCAGGATCTTGTCGAGGACGGCATCGATATCGGGACGCAGCTGGAGTTTGGCGTGTCGTCCCGCACGCTCCTGTCGCTGATGGAGCTTGGCCTGTCGCGCATGAGCGCAGTCGCCCTTTACGAGAAGATTGCGAGGGACGATCTCGACAAGGACCAGTGCCTGGAGTGGGTGGCTGACCGCGTCAATGAGTTCCCGGGCATGGGCATCCCGGAGATTATTCTTCGCGAGATCCTCGAACGACTCTATCCTGACTCTGAAGGCTAAACCGCACTAAGTGCCTCCTAATCGAGAAGGTGATTGCATGCCCTCCAAGCCCATCATGATTGGCGCACTCGATTTTCCAAGCCGAGGAGACGCTTATGCGTTTCTGAAGGCCATCCTCGCCCGCTATGACGTCGGTGATAAGGTGAACGCAGCGGACAGCGCCATCCTGCGCGACGCGCTCGCATTGCACCCCGAATCATCAATTAAGATCGATAGCGGGATCCAATCATTCAGCGTGCGAACCGCAGACTTCGGGACCAAGTGCTTCTGGGTGAACCGCGTCGATGGTTCCACAGAGAAGTTTGCGCTGCGTGCCTGCGTCTACGGCAACAAATAAGTCCGAGGCGCGGGCAAATCGCTACTGATCAGACACTGCGCGCCTTCGAGCAGTGTCAAGCATTCGGCGGCGCTTCGAGCTTCCACTAACATGCAGGAACCGTTTGCCCGATGGGCCACATCATCATGCCCGCCTTTGCATTCCGCACCGCGCTTAGCGAAGATGCAGGAGTCCGGTCGGGCTTCGCGCTCACCGAAGCTAACATGCTCGCCCATCTGCCTGCGGAAAATGCTCTCCGCGAAGGCCTCGAAAGCGATAAGGTCTTGCGCGTACAGTCTGAAGACTATGCCGAAACGGTAGGTGACCTGCTCCATGCCATTGGTGCGGTCGAGCAGCCCGGAATGCCCACACTCGGTATGCGGCTCATGCGGTTGCTGGACCGCGATTGGCGCGACCTGTTCGCGATCGACACAATGCTGGAGCTGGAGGCTGTCGCCAGTCACTATCTCCGCCTGCGCAACAGCAACGATGAAGGACAGGCCGCGCTTCTCGCGGAACTTCGGACGATGGTGGGTGGGCGGCCCGGCGTGTGGGATGCGCTTCAGGAGGCCATGACCTTCCACCTAGCCTTTTCACCTTTCTTTACGCGTACGGTCGACATTACCAGCCAGATCGCGCTAGACGATCTCTTCGCCAGCGAACGTCTTCCTATTGATGCGGACACCTTTTTCGACCAGCGCTTCATTAATTACTTAGGGAGCCAGCCAGAGCGGCTAAGGGACATTCACTGGCGACAGTTCGAGGCCTTGGCCGCCGAATGGTTTCAACGCGAAGGCTACCAGGTTGACCTCGGCCCCGGCCGCAACGACGGCAGCATCGACCTGCGCATGTGGAACGCCGATGCGGAATCCGGCGGGCCACCGGCCATCATTGTCCAGTGCAAGCGCCAGGCGCGCAAGGTAGAGCGGGTTGTCGTCAAAGCCCTTTACGCCGACGTGCTTCACGAGCAGGCCGCCACCGGTATGATCGTAACGACGAGCGATATCAGCCCCGGCGCGGCAAGCGACATCAGCGCGCGCGCATATCCGATCACCACCGCTAACTACGCTCAAGTCCACGCGTGGATTCAGGCGATGCGACAGCCCGATGCCGGCGTGATCGCAGGAGACTTTGCATGACCTGGAGCCCAGCAGACCGCGTTCCTAGGCAGCCTAATCTCGCGCGGAAGTTATCAGCCCGCAACGGCTAAGATGCGCAAACTTGAAGCTGAACGAGCGTTCGATCTTGAGAAGCGCGCAGGACGGTTTGAGCGTCACTTTTTGTGCCTGGTGTCATAACCGGTCGGTTGTAACCTCCCCGTTGACGCACGGGTTCGTGCTGATTTCAAAGTGTAAAAAGGCGCGTCTCAAGTCCGCTCACAGGTCGTGGGGAAGGCCCGTCCACGGCCCCCTGCCCTGCCGCCTGAACGACCGTCCCCTTTGTCGTGATCGACGCCCGAAAGCGGACGGGCCGCTTACCTGAAGGGTTTCGGGCGCCGGCAGGCGTACGAAAGTCTTGGAAGCCCGAACCCGCGGGCCGCGAGCGGTGTACTATGGGATTTTCGGTTTTCGGCCCGCCAGGATGACGAGGGGCACGGCGTGTGCGGGCTCGACCCTGGATGCGGACGGTCTGAATCTGGGTGGCCATGACGGGCTAACGCGCGTGGGCAGATCAGCTTGGTTCAAGGTAGCGACCTCGCTGATGGCGATCGGCGCAGGTGACATCGGCTCCGCAGGCATGAATGCTGCAGGGTATGGTGCTGTCAGGCCGTGCCGGGTCACGACGCCTGTGTCCCGGGTAGCGCCGCAGAAGATGGGGGCGCGCGGGGCCGGCGCTGACGTTCGAAGGTCTCGATGACGACCATGTGCCCGCCGCAGCACGGGCATGGCGGGCGGGTGTCGTCCGGCTCGACCCGCGCATCGGCCGTGACCGGCGGAGCGACCCCGAGCAGCTGGCGGACGTGGTCGAGATGCGCCTTGCAGGTGGCGCCCGCGAGCAGGCCATAGTGACGGATGCGGTGGAAGCCCTTCGGCAGGACGTGGAGCAGGAAGCGGCGGATGAACTCGTCGGCGGCGAGCGTCATCACTTGCTGCCGGTCGGCGCCGCCCCGGCGATAGTCCTTGTAGCGGAACGTCACCCCGGCCTCGTCGAAGCGCAGGAGCCGGCTGTTCGAGATGGCGACGCGGTGGGTATAGCGCGACAGGTAGGCGAGCACCGTCTCGGGTCCGGCGAACGGCGGCTTGGCGTAGACGACCCAGCGCTTCTTCCTGACCGGCGCGAGATGACGCAGGAACGCGCGCCGGTCGTCGAGGTGGGAGAGGCTGCCGTAGAAGGCGAGCCGCCCGGCTTCGCGCAGCGCCATCAGCCGGGTGAGGAACAGGCGGCGGAACAGCTTGCCCAGGACCCTGACGGGCAGCAGGAATGCCGGGCGTGAAGATATCCAACGACTGCCGTCGGGCGAGAGACCGCCGCCCGGCACGATCATGTGGATGTGCGGGTGGTGGGTCATGGCCGAGCCCCAGGTGTGGAGCACGGCGGTAATGCCGATGCGGGCGCCAAGATGCTTCGGGTCGGCAGCGATGGTGGTCATCGTCTCGGATGCCGCATGGAATAGCAGGCCGTAGAGCGCCGCCTTGTTCTGGAGCGCGATGTCGGCGACCTCGGCGGGCAGCGTGAAGACAACGTGGAAGTAGCCGACCGGCAGCAGGTCGGCCTCACGCTCGGCGAGCCACGTGCGTGCGGCCGCGCCCTGGCACCTGGGGCAGTGCCGGTTGCGACAGGAGTTGTAGGCAACTCGCCAGTGCCCGCAGTCGGTGCAGGCCTCAACGTGCCCGCCCATGACGGCGGTGCGGCAATGTTCGATGGCCGACATGACCTTGAGCTGGTCGAGGCTCAGGTGGCCGGCGCGGGCGGCCCGGTATGCAGGACCGGCAGCGCGGAAGATGTCGGCGACCTCAATGGAGGCGCGCACGCTCGCTCAGCCGCTGGGCGGCCTCGCTTCAATGGCCACCATCGCCAGCCGGTCGAATGGACTGGTCACGTTGTGCAGCACCCGGGTGGCGACCTGCGTGTAATAGGCCGTCGTCTCCAGCTTGGCGTGCCCCAGCAGCGTCTGGATGATGCGGACGTCGATTCCGTCTTCGAGGAGGTGGGTCGCGAAGCAGTGCCGCAGCGTGTGCGGCCCGACGCGCTTGCCGATGCCTGCCGCCACGCTTGCCTCTACGACGATGCGGTGAAGCTGCCGGGTGCTAAGCGGCTTGAGGTAGTGCTGGCCGGGGAACAGCCAGCCGTCGACGTGCAACACGCGCTCCCGCCGACCGACCCGCCACCACTCCCGCAGCAAGGCCAGCAGCCCGGTCGGGAGCATGGCGTTGCGGTACCGCCCACCCTTGCCGCGCTCGACCCTGAGCAGCATCCGCTCGCTATCGATGTCGCGCACCTTGAGGGCGGCGACCTCGGCCGCGCGCAGTCCCGCACCATAGGCGACCGACAGCGCCGCCTGATGCTTGAGGCACGTGGTCGCGTCGAGCAGCCGCGCCACCTCGTCCCGGCTCAAGACCACCGGTAGCTTGCGCTCATGCCGCATGCGGACCAGCTTGCGCGCCAAGTCCGGCCGGTCGAGCGTCTGCGTGAAGAAGAACCGCAACGCCGACACGATGGCGTTCATGGTCGGCGCCGGCACACCTAGATCGCCTTGCTCGATCTGGAAGCGCCTCACGTCTTCCGCCGTTGCGGTGTCGGGCGAGCGTCCCAGGAACGTCGCAAACCGCCCGACATCGCGGATATAGTTGCGCTGCGTCTCGCGACCGAAGCGCCGTATATCCATCTCGTCGATGAGACGCTGGCGCAGTGGGCTGACGGCAACGGGTACGAGGGTGGTCATGGCAGGGCTCCTTCTGGTGGAGCCCCGATGGTCTGCCTGCCTCCCGCCGCGCTCAACCGCCGCACGGCGCCCGTTACATCACCTCAGCCGCGTCCCGCACGCCCCTCCCGCGCAGCGGGTTCGTGCATCCACCAGTTTTTCAGCATTCCTACCGACATCATGAGGTCGGTGGTCAAACTGCCTTATAGGACAATGTGTCGTTCATTTCTGATAACTGGGATGGATAGGTCGAACCCCGCCCCCTGCGACATTTGCCAGGACGGGGTGAGTGAACGCGATCAACCGGTCCTGCAGTTCTATCGCCAGGTAATCCGGGTGCCAGCCAAAGACCGCAGACTTACCGCCCTGCCCGCGTTCGATCCTCGATAGCTGCGACGCGGATATGCCACTGTAGCGCGCCAGGTCCGACAGGCTCCATCCCAATGCGATGCGCCCTGCCCTCAATGCTCGACAGAGAGTGTCGCGCTGCAGATCCTGCAGCGTGTCAGGTATCCGCCGAGGTGGTGAGCGCGTCACACCGGGCTCGGCAACATCAGACCAGTCGATCCCGAAAATGTCGATGATTGCCTCCAGCGTCTCGGAGCGTGGCCAGGCTCGGTCATGCTCAATCCGCGACAGCGTTACCCGGCTAATGCCGACGCGGTGTGCGAAGAGCTTGGGCGGCAGAGGCCCATCTGTGCCGGTGCCGGCCAGCCGGTGCGCCCGGATGATCTGGCCAAGGTTGTCCTTGAGCCTGGCATAGCCAGGCGGGAGGCGCATCCGGGCGGGCTTTCGATGGGCCATCGAAATACGATCTAACGATTGTGTATCGTTGATGCACGCCTGATTTTTGTCTTCCTATCACCGCCCCATGGCCATTGCGCGGATCTCGTGGGTGAAAAATGCAAAAAGCGAGAAGGCTTTGGCCGAACTCGTGCAGCTGCTCGCCCGGCAGCTGGCGGCGGAACACCGCCACACCACGTCCTCCGCACGGCCCCCAACAGAAAAGGCTTCATCCTCATGAACATTTCCGGCCAACGTCGCGTCGCACTGTACGGCAGACATTCGACCGCCCTACAAACGGCCACGTCGTCCGACGATCAGGTTGCGGCGTGTGCGCCCCTCGTCAATCTCCTTGGTGGCAGGGTCGTAGCAACCTGGCTCGATCCAGAGATTTC
>NZ_JBCNNI010000041.1:0-34378 GCF_039594485.1 Sphingomonas sp.
CCATCGTCGATGGCGCGGGTGATGCCGAAGCGATCAAGGGCCGCACCGAGGCGATCCGTGCGCAGATCGAGAACACCACCAGCGATTACGACCGCGAGAAGCTCCAGGAGCGTCTGGCCAAGCTCGCTGGCGGCGTCGCCGTGATCAAGGTCGGCGGTGCGACCGAAGTCGAGGTGAAGGAGCGCAAGGACCGCGTCGACGACGCGCTGCACGCGACCCGCGCGGCCGTCGAAGAAGGCATCGTCCCCGGTGGTGGTACGGCGCTGCTGTACGCGACCAAGGCGCTCGACGGCGTGAAGGGCGTCAACGACGACCAGACCCGCGGTATCGACATCGTTCGCAAGTCGCTGACCGCGCTGGTTCGCCAGATCGCTCAGAATGCGGGTCATGACGGTGCGGTCGTGTCGGGCAAGCTGCTCGACCAGAACGACACCTCGTTCGGCTTCAACGCGTCGACCGACACCTATGAGAACCTGGTTGCCGCCGGCGTGATCGACCCGACCAAGGTCGTCCGCACCGCGCTCCAGAACGCGGCGTCGGTCGCTGGCCTGCTCATCACCACGGAAGCCACCGTGGCCGAGCTGCCGGACGACAAGCCCGCAGCTCCGGCGATGCCCGGCGGCATGGGCGGCATGGACTTCTAAGTCGGATTTCCGCGAACCGACGGGGCTTCGGCCTCGTCGGGGACCGGGACCGGCCTGTCCTTGCGACACAGCCAAAGACGAAGGGCCTGGGGAGCGATCCCCGGGCCCTTCTCATTTGGGCGGCGAACCGTCTCAATCACGGCTGGGAGCGGACGGGGCCGGGTCGGGCTCATCAGAGCCCCAACGCAAAGAAAAAGGCGGCCGGACCTTCGCCCGACCGCCTTTCGCATCCTTCGGAAGAGAGGGAACCGCTTACGCGCCCGCATTCTTCAAAGCGGCCTGGACGTCGGGCCAGCTGATCGCGCCCTTCAGCGGCTTGCCATTGAGGAGGAAGGTCGGGGTGCCCGTCACCGTGCCGTCGGCCCCGCGATCCTGGGTCTGCTTGGTCAGGCGGTCGATCTCCAGCATGTTACCCAGGCACTCGCGCGCCTTGGCCTCGGGCATGCCGCGCTGCTTGATGAAGTTGATCAGGTCCATCTGCTCGGCCATCGCCTTGATCGCGTCGACGGGCTTGGCGTTCTGGAGCTGCTGCTGCATCGCGGGGGGCATCGCCTGGAGCTTGTCGTTGAAGCCCTGTTGCGCCTGGTACATCTGCTCCAGGATCGGGAAGAAGGTCGCCTCGCCCGCGCAGGTGCCGAGCAGTGCCGGGGGCAGGTCGGGCGCGCCGTGGATCAGGAATTCGCGGAATTCCCAGCTCACCTTGCCCGACTTGACGTAAGTATTGACCAGCGGCTCATAACCCTCGCGCGCAAAGGCACCGCAGGCCGGGCACAGGCGCGAGCCATATTCGACCAGCTTGATGGGGGCGTTGGGGTTGCCCATCACATAGCCCTCGGCGGTCTTGCTGACGACCTGGGTCCAGTCCTGGCCCGCCGGCGCGGCGATCGCGGGCAGCGGCGAGGCGGCCGGGGCGCTGGAATTGGCGTCGCCGCTGCCGCCGCACGCGGCCAGGGCGAGCGGCGCGGACACCGACAGGGCGAGGAGGAGAAGACGAGACGTCATCGACATAGGCTCCGAGGAAAAAGAAGGAATTAGCGGGCTCCCGCCGCGCGTAACAGGGGCGATAGGGCGTCCCAGGTGAACACACCCTTGGCCTGCTTGCCATTGATCCAGAAGCCGGGCGTGCCCTCAATCGTGTCGGGTGCGGATGAGGTCATCGCGACGATCCGGTCGGTGGCGGCGCGGTCCGACAGGCAGGCGGTGATCTGCGCATCGCTCAGCCCCGCCGCCTTGCCGATCTCGGTCAGCCCGGCGCCATCGGCGATCGCGCGCATCTGCGCCGCCATGGGATACATGCCGATGCGCTGGCCATTGGCCTGTTCGAACTCCATACCGCGCGTCAGCCACGTCTTCTGCTGCGCGAAAAGCGTCTCGGTCAGCCCGGCGAACTTCTCCGCGCCACCGCACCGCGCGACGAGCGCGGCGGCCAGATCGATCCGGTTGAGGATATAGTGGCGGACCTCGATGCTGGTCGAACCCGACCGGACCATCTGCCCCTTCAGGATGGGGGCCGAGGCGCCCATGAAGGCGGCGCAATGCGGGCAGGTATAGCTGACATATTCGACGAGCTTCACCCGCGCCGCGGGATTGCCGATGACATAGGCGCCGGCGGGCGTTTGGGTGACATGGGCGGTCCAGTTGACCGCCTTGCCCTGAGCCTGGGCGGCGGGGGCCGGACCGGCGGCGAAGGCGAGGCCGAGCGCGGCCAGCGACAGGAAAAGACGCATCACGACACCTTGGGAAGGCCGCGCGTCGCGGCGACGCCGGCGGCAAGCGATTCGAGCACGGCGCGAAGCTCCGGGTCCGCGATCTGGCGCAACCCGTCGCCCATCTCCGGCGGCACCGGCTGCGGCTTGGGGCGGGCGGCGCGGCGGGGGGCGCCCATGGGCAATTCGCCCTGCCGGATTTGCAACCGCGCGACCGCCGGATAGCCGAAGAAGCGGTTCACCCGCTCGATGATCTCGGGCGCGATATGCTGCATCATCGGCGCATGGGCCCCGCGCACCACCAGGGTCAGCACGCCATTCTGCTTCTCGCCTTGGGGAAAGCGGATCGACTCGGGCACGCTGGCGGTCGACAGGCGCGGGCCGACGATGTCGGGCCAGCGGCTGACGATCGCGCTCTGCACAAAGCCGAAACGGCGAAAGGCCGCACCGCCGATCGCGGGCAGCAGTTCGGACACCGCGCGGGGGCGGTTGGAACGGGGGGGCGGCTCCTGGGGGGCGCGGACGCGCTTGCTCATATCGGGCTCCATGCCATAGCGGGCGGGTGGACGCCAAGCATTCATCAGCATCGCTCGATACCCCCGCCGCCCGGCTGCTCGGCTGGTATGACCGCCATGCCCGCGACCTGCCCTGGCGGGCGCGGCCGGGGGTGACGCCCGATCCCTATCGGGTGTGGCTGTCCGAGGTGATGCTGCAACAGACGACGGTGGCGGCGGTGGCCCCGCGCTTCACCGCCTGGGTGGAGCGCTGGCCCGATGTCGCGAGCCTTTCGGCGGCCGCGGACGAGGAGATCATGGCCGCCTGGGCGGGGCTGGGCTATTATGCCCGCGCCCGCAATCTGGTGAAGGCGGCGCGCGCGGTGGTGGCCGAGCATGGCGGGCGCTTCCCGGCGACTGAGGCGGCGCTTCGCGAATTGCCGGGGCTGGGGGCCTATACGGCGGCGGCGGTGGCGGCGATCGCGTTCGGCGAGCGAGCGGTGGTGGTCGACGCCAATGTCGAGCGGGTGGTCGCGCGCCTGTTCGCGATCCGGGCGCCGCTGCCCGCCGCGCGTCCCGCGATTCGCGAGGCGACCGACCGGATCACGCCCGACGCCCGCGCGGGCGACTTCGCACAGGCCATGATGGATCTGGGCTCCTCCATCTGCACGGTGAAGAAGCCGCAATGCCTGCTCTGCCCGATCGCGGTCGATTGCCGCGCACGGGCCGAGGGGATCGCCGAAACCCTGCCCGCCAAGGCCCCGAAGAAAAAGCGCCCCTATCGTCACGGTACCGTCTTCTGGATCGAGCAGAAGGGGCGGGTCTGGCTGGTCCGCCGGCCGGACAAGGGGATGCTGGGGGGGATGCGTGCGCTTCCCACCGGACCATGGGTCGATGACCGTCCCGGCCTGGCGGATGCGCCGGGCGGGGGACCATGGACCATGCTGAACGAGACGGTCGTCCACGGCTTCACGCATTTCGAACTGGAATTGGCGCTTGCCAGGGCCCGGGGCGAACCGGATGATCCGGCGGCGGGCGAGTGGTGGCCGATCGCCGAACTGGGAACCGCGGGCCTGCCCACGGTGTTCGCGCGGGCAGCCGATCTTTTGAAAAGGGCCTGATGCCGATGATGCGCCGAATGATGATGACGGGCGGGGTGATGCTGACCGTGCTGAGTGCCGCCGCCGCCCCGGCGCAGGTCGCGGCCCCGCGTTCTGCCGCAGCCGCGATGACGCTGCCCGCGACGCAGGCGTTGTTCGATGCCTATGTCCGGTCCGGCAAGATGCCCGGCATCGTCGCGGCGATCGGGACGCCCGGACAGCCGCCGGTCTTCGTATCGGCGGGCCGCACGGCGATCGCCCCCGATGCCGCCGCCGTCGGCCCGGACAGCCTGTGGCGCGTCTATTCGATGACCAAGCCGATCACCGCCATGGCCGCGATGATGCTGATCGAGGAGGGCAAGCTGTCGCTCGACCAGCCGCTGTCCGATATCTATCCGGCTTATGGGCGGATGCGGGTGCTGACCGACCCGGACACCTCGCTGGAGAGCCGCCCGGCGACGAAGCCGATCACGATCCGCAACCTCCTGACCCATACGGCCGGGCTGGGATACAGCATCGTGACCAAGGGACCGCTGCTCAAGGACTATGAGCGGTTGGGGATCGTGCCCTTCGCCGCCAATGCGCAGGTCGAGGCCTCGGTCCGGCCGACCCGCCCGGCGAACCTCCAGCAATTCGCCGAGCGCGTCGCCACCCTGCCGCTGATCGCCGAGCCGGGGACCAGATGGAGCTATTCGATCGGCCTCGACCTGATGGCGGCGGTCGTGGAGAAGGTGTCGGGCATGCCGTTCGAGCAGTTCGTCCAGACCCGGCTGTTCACCCCGCTCAAGATGACCAACAGCTATTGGCAGGTGCCCGCCTCGGCGGCGAACCGGCTGGTCAGCAACTACACCTTCCTGGGCGATACGATGGTGCCGATCGATCCGGCGGCGACCTCGGTCTTCCTGCAAGCACCCAGCTTTCCCTATGGGGGCGCGGGACTGGTCATGTCGGCACGCGATTATGACCGTTTCCTCCAGATGCTCCAGAATGGCGGGCAGGTCGATGGCGTGCGTGTCCTGAAGCCGGAGACGGTGAAGCTGGCCATGTCGAACCTGCTGCCCGCCGGGGTCAGCTATGGCGGCGTGTCGGGATCGACCGGGGGAAGCGGCGGCGGCGTGCCGACCGGATTCGGGGCGGGCGGATCGGTGACGCTGGCGGATACGCCGGGCGGGCCGGGCAAGGGCACTTATGGCTGGGGTGGGGCGGCGGGCACCGTCGCCTATGTCGACCCGACCCGGGGACTGCGCGGGACGATCATGGTCAATTACATCCCCGCCGACCGCTATCCGCTGCGCCGGGATCTGGCGGCCGCGCTGTATCAGGATCTGGGCGTGGCGCGTCGATGAATCCTATCGGTTTTACCGGGGGGCGGTTGGATCGCGCCGACCCGCTGCGGCACGATGCGCAAGGCTTCGCCGCCGCGCTGGCCGATCCGGCGGCGCGGTTGCTGGTCCTGAACGACTATCAGCCGGAGATGGCGGAGGGGCGGCTCGGCTGGACCGGCATCGATGCGGACGCCGTACCAGAGGATCATGTCCTGCTCGGTTTCGAGGACGGGGTGCCGCATTTCGCGCGGTTGACCGGCCAACCGGCGGCGGGACGATCGTTCGAGATGATCGCCGCGCTCCATGCGCTGGAGACGGGCGAGGCGGCGACCTATGCGGCGGCGCGCTCAGTGATCGACTGGCATGCGCGGCATGGCTTCTGCGCCAGGTGTGGGGCGGCGACCGTGCCGTTCCGGGCGGGCTGGGGGCGGCGCTGCCTTGCCTGCGGCACCGAACATTTCCCGCGCGTCGATCCGGTCGTCATCATGATCGCCGAGCATGACGGCCGCGCGCTGCTCGGCCGCCAGCCCGCCTTTCCGCCGGGGCGCTATTCGGCGCTGGCCGGGTTTCTCGAACCCGGTGAATCGATCGAGGAAGCGGTCGCGCGCGAATTGTTCGAGGAGGCGGGCGTGCGGGTGAAGAATGTCCGCTATATCGCCAGCCAGCCCTGGCCCTTCCCGTCGTCGCTGATGGTCGCCTGCGTGGCGACCGCGCTGGACGATCGGCTGACCATCGATCGTACCGAGTTGGAGGATGCCATCTGGGTATCGCGCGACGACGTCCGCGCCGCACTGGCGGGGGATGGGGCGGGGGATGGGGCAAGGGATGCGACACGCTTCGGGGTGCCGCCGTCCTATGCGATCGCGCATACCCTGTTGAAGGAATGGGCAGCCGCCTGAGTCCTCCCCCTGCCGGGGGAGGATGTCCTGCCTTTACCCCCGCCGCCTGGCCTGGGGATAGGTGCCCAGCATCCGCACCCATTTGCTGTGGAAGCCCAGTTCCTCGATCGCACGGTCGAAGCTGGGTTCGCCGGGTTTCCCAACCACGTCGCAATAGAATTCGGTCGCCGCGAAGCTGCCGCCGCGCTGATAGCTTTCCAGCTTGGTCATGTTGACCCCGTTGGTGGCGAAGCCGCCCATCGCCTTGTACAGCGCGGCGGGGATGTTCTTCACCTCGAAGATCAGACTGGTCATCCACGGGCCGTCGCCGACCGGCGGCTGCCCGCCGCGCGCCAGCACGACGAAGCGGGTCATGTTGCGCTCGCCGTCCGAAACATCCTCCGCCAGCAGGTTCAGCCCGTACAGCTCGGCCGCGCGGGGCGGGGCAAGCGCGGCGATGCGGGGATCGGCCATCTCCGCCACCCGCGCCGCCGCGCCCGCCGTGTCGGCATAGGCGATGGGTCGGATGCCATGCGCGCGCAGCCAGTGGCGGCACTGGCCCAGCGCCTGCGGATGGCTCATGGCTTCGGCTAGTTCGTCGCGGCTGCCCGTCGCCATCAGCGCGTGGCGGATCGACAGGAAATGCTCGCCAACGATGGTCAGCCCGGATTCGGGCAGCAGGAAGTGGATGTCGGCGACGCGCCCGTGCAGCGAATTCTCGATCGGGATGATGGCGCGGTCGGCCTTGCCGCTGTTCACCGCGTCCAGCGCGTCGGCAAAGTCGAAACAGGGCAGCGGCAGCCCGTCGGGAAACGCCTCCAATGCCGCGACATGGCTGTTCGCGCCCGGCGCGCCCTGGAAGGCGACGGCGCGGGCGGGCTCGGCCAGCGCGGCGTCGGTCATCGCCTCGACGATCGGGCGGGCGGGGGCGGCGTAATTTTCCATCGGGCGTCGGCCTAAAGCCGGTACGGCACGCGATCAAGGCGTGAAGCCGAGACACAAAACTTGCCGTCGGCGAAAGCCGCACCTAAGGTCCATGTTCAGGAGAGATATTGGCGGGGCAGCGAAACGCGATGGACCTAAAGACCAATACGATCGCAGGATGGGTGCTGGGTGCGATGGGCACCGCATTGGGCCTTTCGATCGTCGGCGGCATGGTGTTCCATGACGAACGACCCAAAAAAATGGGCTATGCGATCGAGGGAGTCGAGGCCGAGGGCTCGGGCGGGGCTGCGGCGGAGGTGCCGATCGCATCGCTTCTGCCCACCGCCGACGCGGCAAAGGGCGCCGAAGTGTTCAAGAAGTGCGCGGCCTGCCACACCATCAACCAGGGCGGGTCGAACGGCATCGGCCCCAATCTCTATGCCACCATGGGCGAGGCGATCGCACAGGGCAAAGCGGGCTTCGCCTTCTCCGATGCGCTGAAGGCGGTCGGCGGGAAGTGGGACTGGGACAAGATGAACGCGTGGCTGACCAGCCCCCGCAAGTTCGCGCCCGGCACCAAGATGACCTTTGCCGGCCTGTCCAATCCGCAGGACCGCGCGAATGTGATCCTGTACCTGAACCAGCAGGGATCGAACCTGCCGCTGCCCGCTGCCCCCGCCGCCAAGGCGGAGCCCGCGGCCGGAGATGCGCCCGCCAACGGCGCGGATGCGGCGGTCAACAAGGTCGAGGAGGATGTCCGCAGCGATACCGGATCGATCGCCGACACCGGCACGCCCGCCAAGGGCGCGCCCTCGGTCGATCCGCAGGCGGCGGTCGAGGGGGCCAAGGCGCCGCACTGATGTCGTGGCGGCGATCGGCGGCCGGGGCCTTGGGAACACCACCCCGCAAAACCGGGGGATGCGCATGCCCGCCCGGTCCGCTAGTCTGTCGCCATGACCACCAAGCCCCCCATTGGTCGCGACACGCGGCTGTGCATGTCCCTGTCCGCGCGGCCCGGCAATTTCGGATCGCGGTTCCACAACCGGCTCTATGAACTGACCGGGCTCGATTATGTCTACAAGTCGTTCAGCACCACCGATCTGGCGGCGGCGGTGGGTGGTATCCGGGCGCTGAACATCCGGGGCTGCGCGATCTCCATGCCGTTCAAGGAGGCGGTGATTCCGCTGCTCGATGGTCTTGCCGGGTCGGCGGCGGCGATCGACAGCGTGAACACCATCGTCAACGATGACGGGCGATTGACCGGCTACAACACCGATTATGCCGCCGTGGTCGAACTGATCGCCGATATCGACCGCGCGACGCCCTTCGTCCTGCGCGGATCGGGCGGCATGGCCAAGGCGGTGGCGGCGGCCCTGCGCGACTCGGGGTTCGCGCAGGGCACCATCATTGCGCGGAACGAAGCGGCGGGGCGCGGGCTGGCGGAGCTGTACGGCTTTGGCTGGGCGAGCGAACCGGGCGAGGCCGCGCCGCTGCTGATCAACGTCACGCCGATCGGGATGAGCGGCGGGGATGAGGATCGGCTCGCTTTCCCCGAAGCGATGATCGCCGAGGCGGCCATCGCCTTCGACGTAGTGCAATATCCGCCCGAAACCCGTTTCCTGAAAACGGCGCGGACACTGGGCAAGCGCGTCATCACCGGCACCGAGGTCGCGACCATCCAGGCGCTGGAGCAATTCGTTCTTTATACCGAGGTCCGGCCCGCGCCCGAGCAGGTGGCCGAGGCGGGGGATTTCGCGCGAAGCCTTGGTTAAAGGCCTGCCATCGCCATCAGCACCGCCCATTCCGCGTCGGTCACCGGCGACACCGACAGCCGCGACTGACGCAGCATGGCCATGTCGGCGAGCTGCCCCTCCGCCTTCATCGCGGCAAGGGAAACGGGGCGGAGGAGCGGCCGGTCGGGGGAGACCTGAACCGAGACCCAGCGACCATCCTCGCCATCGGGCCGGGCCGCACGGGTGATGGTGGCAAGACCGACCGCCGCCTTGTCCTTGCCGCTGTGATAGATGATCGCCGAGTCGCCCGGTGCCATGGCCCGCAGATATTTGGCGGCGACGGCGTTGCGCACCCCGTCCCATTCGGTCGCGCCATCGCCGACCAGATCGTCCCAGCCATAGCTTTCCGGCTCCGATTTCAGCAGCCAGTACGCCATATCCCTCGTGCCTCCTGAACGGCGACTAAACGCCGCATTCCAATGCCATTCAGCCCGATGATGGCAAGGAAGGCAACACGGACGCCAGCGATGCGTTTTGCCATCAGCGGACCGGGCGTATCACTATCGGAGGTTCGGTATGAACGGAGTTATCAAGAAGCTGGGGTTGGGCGTGGCGCTGGCCGCGACCGCGCTGACCGCGGCGGCCCCCGCCGAGGCGCAGCGTTGGGGCCGCGGCTGGGGTGGTTATTATCACCGCGACCATGGCGGCGATGCCGTGGCGGGCGCACTGCTCGGCGGGATCGTCGGCCTGGGTGTCGGCGCGGCGATCGCCAGCAGCAACCAGCCGCGCTATGTCGATCGGGATTATTATTACAACCGGGGCTATGACCCCTATTACGCGCCGCCCCCGCCGCCGGTTGTGTACCAGTATCGCAGCTATGAGCCGCGCTGCTGGAACGACTGGCGCTGGGATCCCTATTGGGGACGCAATGTGCCGGTTCGGGTCTGTAACTGATCCCATGAGCGGCGTCGGGAGCGATCCCGGCGCCGCTTTTTCTTGGCCCAGCTTCTTGGCAGCGGACCCGACTCGGCGTTAAGGCCCAGACCATGACCGATACCGTTCCCGATCGCCTGTCCACCAACCCGGACAGCCCCTATTTCGACCAGGACCTGCTCCAGCGTGGGGTGGGCATCCGTTTCAAGGGCAATGAGCGCCGCGATGTCGAGGAATATTGCATTTCCGAAGGCTGGATCCGCGTCGCGCTGGGCAAGAAGGTCGACCGTCACGGCCGTCCGCTGACCCTGAAGCTGACCGGCGAGGTCGAGGCGTGGATCGAGAACCCCGCGCAGGACGAGGCCGAGGCCGAGGGTTCGGACGAGGCGTAAGCTTTCCCGTCCTGAGGAAAGGGTGCCCCGGCGAAGGCCGGGGCCAGTCAGGGCTCCGTGTGAACTGAGGACCGGACGGCGGGGTTACGCCGCCTCCATCGCCTCGCCCGCTTCCATCCAGCGCGCCTCCGCATCGGCGAGCTTGTCGATCACCTCGGCGCGGCGCTTGTTCAGCTCCCCCATCGACAGTTTCGCATGGCGCGGTTCGGCGGCCGTCGGATCGCTCATCGCCTTGTCCAGCGCATCGCGCTCGCGGGTCAGCTTGGCCATCTCGTCCTCGATGGTGCGCAGCGCCTTCTTCATCGCATTGAACCGCTCGCGCTGTTCGGCCGAAGCCTTCTTGCTGGCCGCGCGGTCTGCCTTGGACGCCGCATCGCCCTGGCCCGCGTCGCCCTTCAGGACGAAGGCGATGTAATCGTCCAGCGTGCCGTCGAACTCGCGCGCCGTGCCATTATCGACCAGCACCAGCCGGTCGGCGGTCATCTCCAGCATATGCCGGTCGTGGCTGACCAGGACGACGGTGCCCTTGTAGCTGTTGAGCGCCTGGACCAGCGCCTCGCGCGCGTCGACGTCCAGGTGGTTGGTCGGCTCGTCGAGGATCAGCATGTGCGGTGCGTCGCGGGTGATCAGCGCCAGCGCCAGGCGTGCGCGCTCGCCACCCGACAGTTTGCCGACCTTGGTCGTCGCCTTGTCGCCCGAAAAGCCGAACCGGCCGAGCTGCGCGCGCACCGCCGCCGGGGTCGCACCGCGCATGATCCGCGTCATATGCTCCAGCGGCGTATCGTCGGTATCGAGTTCCTCCACCTGATACTGGGTGAAATAGCCGACGCGCATCTTGCCGGAGGCGTTCATCTCCCCCTCCATCGGCGCCAGTTGGGCGGCGAGCAGGCGGGCGAGCGTCGTCTTGCCGTTGCCGTTGCGACCCAGCAGCGCGATCCGATCGTCCGGGTCGATGCGCAGGTTCAGCCGCTTCAGGATCGGCGTCTCCGCATAGCCGACACTGGCGAGGTCGAGCGTGATCAGCGGCGGGCGCAACTGGTCGGGATCGGGGAAGTCGAAGGACAGCGACGGGTCGTTCGCCATTTCCGCGATCGGCTGCATCTTCGACAGCATCTTGGCACGGCTCTGCGCCTGTTTCGCGGTCGAGGCGCGGGCCGAGTTGCGTGCGATATAGTCCTGCAGCTTGGCGCGCTGCGCCTCCTGATTCGCCTTGGCGGCGGCGAGTTGCGCCATCCGCTCGGCGCGCTGGCGCTCGAACGAGTCGTACCCGCCGGGATAGAGCGTCACCTTGCCGTTCTGCAGGTGCAGGATATGGTCGACGACATTGTTCAGGAAGTCGCGTTCATGGCTGACCAGCAGGATCGTCGCGCGATAGGATTTGAGGAAGTCCTCCAGCCACATCACCGCTTCGAGGTCGAGGTGGTTGGACGGTTCGTCGAGCAGCAGCACGTCGGGCGCGGAGAAGAGCAGCGCGGCCAGCGCCACGCGCATCTTCCATCCGCCCGAATAGCTGGACAGGGGCCGCGCCTGCATCGCCTCGTCAAAG
This sequence comes from Sphingomonas sp., assembly GCF_039594485.1. Lineage (GTDB taxonomy): Bacteria > Pseudomonadota > Alphaproteobacteria > Sphingomonadales > Sphingomonadaceae > Sphingomonas. Next base: position 11,676 of record NZ_JBCNNI010000041.1, read on the forward strand.
CCTAGCCCTTGCAGGATGCTGGAGGCGCGCGCGGGCGCGGTATAGGCGTCGATCGCGATCAGGCGTTCATAGATATCGCCCAGCTTTTCGGGATCGCTCTCGGTCTCGCTGCGCTCCATCAGCGTCGCGCGCTCGACATCGGCGGCCAGCACCGTGTCGAACGGCGTCGCGGTGCCGTCGGGGGCCTCCTGCGCGATATAGCCCAGCCGCGCGCCCTTGGGCATTTCGGCAGCGCCGTCATCGGCCTCGAGCTGCCCGGCGATCACGCGGACCAGCGTCGACTTGCCCGCGCCGTTGCGACCGATCAGGCCGACCCGGCTGCCAGGGGGAAGCGCCGCGGATGCGCCGTCGAGGATCGTGCGGCCACCCAGGCGCACGGTGATGCCATTCAGATTGAGCATGACCGCGCGCCTAGCAAATTCCGGCGCGAAAGGGGAGGGGGCGCGGAGGCCCCCAAATCATCCTCCCCGGGCGGGGGGATCGCCACGACCGTCGGTCGTCCATTCCCCCTTGCCAAGGCAGGGTCGGGGAAGGATCGGGGTCAGCGCGCCGCCAGGCTCGTCGCACCTGCAGGCGGCCAGTTCTGCGCGCCGCACTTCTTGGCGACCCACTCGGCCCGCTTGTTCCAGCACAGCGCGTCGAGGCGCGGCATGGTCACGGCGATATGTTCGCGGCCGATATAGCGCGGGAAACGCTGCTCGCCATAAGGCACCAGGCTGTTGCGCAGCTCGCGCATCCGCGCGACCGCCAGCTCGCCCAGATGGCCGCGCGGGGTGAACACCGCCTGATGCAGGATCGACCCGGCCGTCGAACAGAAACCGAGCTGCCCCGACACCGACGAGAAGCTGGCATAGGTGCGCGTGCCATATTGGTCGAGTGCGTTCTGCCCCTCCTTCACGGACTTGCTGGTTCGCTTGAAATAGGCGCCCAGCGTGTCGAACGCGCCCTTCAGTTCGGCCTCATGATCCTTCAGCGTCGCATTGTAATTGGAGACGGTCGTCAGCATCGGTTCGAACTGGCATTGCAGGGCCGCGACGTTCAGCGCGGCGCGCATGTTCCACAACAGGCCCGCGCGCAATTCCGCCGGGGTCGCGCCGGGCAGAGGCTGGCCGATACCGGGTTCGTCGCCCTGAACGGGCTTTCCCTGGAAATTATAGGGCTGCAGGAAGAATTGCGCCGATGCGGGTGCCGCGGCACCCATCCCCCAAAAAGCCGCGCCGGCGACCAGCGCGGTACGCACCACCTTCATTGTGTTCCGATCCTTCCCCCGCAGGGCTTTTCTGAGCGTCCCGAAACATAACGCTTTTCAGGGGCTAACCCAAATGGAAATCGTCATCGGGCGACAATCGCCGGACCCCGCCGGTCGTTACGGAAAGGTAGCGAAATGCGGGCTGTCTCGGGACGGCGAGGCGCAGCGTGGCGCTGGTGCGCGTCGCCACGAAAAAGGGCCGCCCGGTCGCCCGGACGGCCCCTTTCACGTCAGGACGAACCTGACGATGATTACATGGCGTTGGTGGCCGTGTCGTTGGCCATCATCATGTCGTTGCCCATGGTGTCATTGGCCATCACGCCGCCGTTCATGGCGCCATCGACGGCGGTCATGTTGTCGGTGGCGGTGTCCATGCCTTCCGAGGCATTCATTTCGGTCGTCAGGTTGGCGTCGACGGTGTTGTCGGTCTTCGAGCCGCAAGCCGAAACCGCGAGCGCCGCGCCGGCGATGATCGAGCCCGTCAGGACCTTGGAGATGATTGCACGCATTGGAAGCTCCCTTGATATAAAGGATTTGGAACGGCTTGCTGGCCCTATTACCCAAATCGGGGTGGACATTAATCCGATACTGCCTGCGCCTCAAGCCTCGTTTTGTCGGACCATGCCAAGGGTCTTGAGGAAAGCCGGAAATGTGAACGCCAGTGCCTTGTCAAAGGTTTCCAAGGACTTGACGCCGTTCAGCGCGGAAAGGCTGGTAACCGGGAATTCGGGGAGGCCACAGGGGACGATCCCCCCGAAATGGGACAGGTCGGGGTCGATGTTGATGGCGAAGCCGTGCAGCGTCACCCAGCGGCGGACCCGCACGCCGATCGCGCCGATCTTCGCCTCCGGTCCGTCGTCGCGGGTCCAGATGCCCACCCGACCCTCGACGCGAAAGGCATGGACGTCCAGCCGGGCGAGCGCGGCGATCAGCCAATCCTCCAGCGTGTGGACGAAATGGCGGACGTCGCGCCCCCGCTTGCTCAGGTCGAGCACCAGATAGCCGGTCCGCTGGCCGGGGCCGTGATAGGTGTATTTGCCGCCACGTCCGGTCTGATGCACGGGAAAGCGCGGATCGACCAGATCGGCCGGATCGGCGCTGGTGCCCGCCGTGTAGACGGGCGGATGTTCGAGCAACCAGACCAGTTCGCGCGCCTCGCCTGCCGCGACGGCGGCGGCACGCGCCTCCATCTCGGCCAGTGATTGTTGATAGGGGGTCAGGCCCGCACTGACGCGCCATTCGATATCGGCGGCGGGATCGGGAAGAGTCACGGTGTCGGTCACGATGCGCGCTATCTGCGCCCGACAGGCCGGTGATGCAAGCATGGGCCGATCCATTCCCTCGCCCGTCCAGGACCTTGCCTGGCCGGTTCCCACCAAGGCAGTCCTTCGTGCGGATGGAAAAGCCATCGCCATTGGGCTAGACGGCGGTGGTGATGACGAGCGGGCTTTCGTCGTTGCGCAAAGGGAGGAACGATGACCGTCAGGATCGGATCGGTATGGGACAGCACCCAGCAGGTGCTGGCGGGCAGGGCCGGAATGCTGGCGCCCTTCGCCGCGATCGGGTTCGTCCTGCCGACCGTCGTCCAGTTGCTGCTGATGCATGGAATGGGGGCAGTTGCGTGGGGCAGTGTGGCCGCCATGCTGCTCAGTCTGGTGCTCGGCATCTGGGCGCAACTCGCGATCATGGCGTTGGCGACCCATCCCGCGACGACATCGGGCGATGCGGCACGCGCGGGCAGGGACCGTTTCCTGCCGGTACTGGGCGTCGCCATCGTTCTGGGTTTCGTACTCGGTCTGGCGTTGCTGGTGCCGGTCATCGTGCTGGCTTCGACCGATTATGATTTCGCGGCCCTGGTCGCGGCCAATGGCAATCCGGCGCTGATGCCCGCCATTCCTGGCCGCGTGTTGGCCTTTCTGACCTTTTACCTTCTGGCTTTCGGCGTCATCGCGATCTGGCTGGGTGTGCGGCTGATGCTGACCTATGCGGTCGCCCTTAACGAGCGGTGCGGGCTGGGTGCCTATCGCCGGTCCTTCGCGCTGACCCGTGGCCTGACCTGGCGCTTGATCGGTGTCAGCCTGTTGTTCCTGATCGTGATCTCGGTCGCAGGGCTGGCGGTGCAGGGAGTCGCGGGGGCGGCGCTGCGGCTGATCCTGGGGCCGGACCGGCCGGGCATCCTGTTGGGGCTGGTCGGCCTGTCGGGAGCGATCGTCAATGCCGGGTTCCTGACCCTGGCCTATGTCTTCGTCGCGCGCCTCTATGTCGCGACGGCCGGCGAGCGGCACGCTCCGGTCATCGCGGAGGACGGCACGCCGTCATTGTGATGAAGCTGGATGTGATCGCGACCCTGCGGGACGCCTGGAGCCTGTTTCGTCGCGACAGCGACCTGATCGTGCGGCTGACCGCGCCCTTCCTTTTCTGGCCCGCCCTGGCGGTTGGCCTGCTGGTGCCGCAAATGCCCGTGCCCGCCGAGGATGCGGCGCAAGGGGCGGCGAGGGCCATGGCCTGGCTGGATAGTTTCCAGGTCTGGGCGGGCCATTATGGCGGCTGGTATGTCGCGGCCTATGCGGTCGGCACGATCGGCACGGCCGCCCTGCTGGCGATGCAGTTCGGCGATGGGCAACCGACCATGGGCCAGCCGACCATGGGGGAATCCTTGGGTCGGGCCATCCGTATGGCGCCGCGTTTCCTGCTGGCGATGATGCTCGTCGCGCTGCCGGTGGGCGCGGGGATGCTGCTCTACATCCTGCCGGGACTGTATATCGCGGGACGCTTGCTGCTGGTCGGTCCGGTGCTGTTCGCCGAGCGGCAGATGCCCGCGATGGCGGCGATCTCGCGGTCCTTCGTCCTGACGCGCGGCGCGGGCCTGCCGATGGCGGCGCTGGCGTCCTGCACCTATCTGGGCGGGGTCCTTGCGGGGCAGCCCTTCCTGGCGCTGGTCGATGCCGTGAAGGGCGGCGGGCCGGGCAATCCCGTCGCGGTCGCGCTGCTCCAGGCCGGAGCAGCGGCGATCGCGATGGCGGCGGGTGTGGCGCAGGCGCTGATCGCCGCCGCGGCCTATCGGCGGCTCGCCAGCCGGGGAATCTGAGGCGCTGCATCCTCGGGCAGCAAGCCCAGCAGGCGCGGATCGGCAAAGGTCTCGATCGCACGGGAAATAGGCACGAAGCCCTGCTTGCGATAGAAGTTGAGCGCCGAGGGATGATCGAGCGTGCAGGTATGCACCCACACCCGCTCCACCCCCGGCACCCAGGCGCGCATCAGCGCCTGCGCCATCAGCCAGCGGCCATGGCCCTGCCCCGCCAGTTCGGGGATCAGCCCGAAATAGCCGATTTCGCACGCGCCGCCCTGCCGATGATCGAGTTCGAGCAGCCCGACCTCGATCCCCGCCCGGTCGACCACCGCGAAGACCGAGACGGCGGGATCATGGATGATCGCGGTCAGAGTGGCATCGTCCATCACCAGTCGCGAGAACCACAGCCATGGCGCACCGACCCGTGCGAACAGCGTCCGGTATTTGGCCGGATCGGGGCTGGCCCAGGAAACCAGCCCCAGCGACGACGCCGGCAGGGGGCGTGGCCGGGGACGCTCGCGCATCTCCAGCGTGGTGACGATGGTGGCGATCTCGGCCGGATCGACGGGGGTCAGCGCCATGGCGGCTACTCCCAGGTCGCCAGCGGGGGCAGGCTCATCAGGATCGCGTCGATATTGCCGCCGGTCTTGAGCCCGAACAGCGTGCCGCGATCATAGACGAGGTTGAACTCGGCATAACGCCCGCGCCACGCCAGCATCGCCGCGCGGTCGCTTTCGGTGAAGGGCAGGCCCATGCGCCGCCGGACGATGCGCGGAAAGACGTCAAGGAACGCTTCGCCGACATCGCGGGTAAAGGCGAAATCCGCCGCGAAATCGCCTTCCAGATGATCGTAGAAGATGCCGCCGACGCCGCGATGCACCTGGCGATGGGGAATGTAGAAATAATCGTCGGCCCAGGCCTTGAACCGGGGATAATGGCCCGGATCATGCGCGTCGCAGGCCGCCTGGAGCGTGGCGTGGAAGTCGGCGGTGTCCTCGGCGATGGGCAGCGGCGGGTTCAGGTCCGCGCCGCCGCCGAACCAGCGCTTGGTGGTCGACAGGAACCGGGTGTTCATGTGCACGGCGGGGACATGCGGATTGGCCATGTGCGCGACCAGGCTGATCCCCGTCGCCACGAAGCGCGGATCATCGCCCGCGCCGTGGATCGTCTGCGCGAACGGACCCTCGAAGGTGCCGCCGACGGTCGAGACGTTTACCCCGACCTTTTCGAAGACGCGCCCCTTCATCACCCCGCGCACGCCGCCGCCGCCGGGCTCGCCGCTGGGATCGGCACGGTCCCAGGCGGTGTAGGCGAAGCGTGCATCGGACCCGGCCTCTCGTTCGATCGCCTCGAACGCGGCGCAGATACGGTCGCGCAGGGACTCGAACCAGAGGCGGGCGGCCTCCTGCTCGGCGTCGAGGGCGATGTCGGGAGTACGGCTGGTCATGGCGCGGGTTTCTGGGCGGTGGCGGGGGGCGGGGTCAACGGGGTATTTGGTCCCAGCCCGTCTGGCGGCGTGCCTCGGCCAGCAGAATGCCGCCCGTGATCGCGACGTTGAGCGACCGGACGCCCGCGCGCATCGGCACGCGCACGCGGATATCGGCGGCGTCATGGACCGATGACGGCACGCCCGCGCCCTCGGAACCGAGCAGGATCACATCGTCGGGCCGGAATGCCATGTCGGGCAGCGGTATCGCGCCCAGCGTGGTCGCCAGCACGATCCGGCCGGGCGTCACGGCGCGGAAGGCGTTCCAGTCCGCGTGGCGCACGACTTCGGCCATCGCGGCATAGTCCATCGCCGAGCGGGCGAGCGCGCGGTCGGAATAGGGGAAACCCATCGGTTCGATCAGGTCGACGGCCACGCCGAAGCAGGTCGCGGTGCGGATCAGCGTGCCGACATTGCCCGCGATATCGGGCTCATGAAGCGCCAGCCGCATCAGTGCCCCGGAAAGGAAACGAGCGCGTCGACCGCGATGCCGTCGCTGCGCAGCGCGTCCGCGCCACCGAGGTCGGGCAGGTCGACCAGGAACTGCGCCTGTTCCACCACGCCGCCCGCCTTGCGGAGCAGTCGGACGGCGGCGCGTGCGGTGCCGCCGGTGGCGATCAGGTCGTCCACCAGCATGACGCGCGCGCCGGAGACCAGCGCATCCTCATGCATGACGATCCGGTCCTGGCCATATTCCAGCGCATAATCCTCGGCGATGGTGGCACCCGGCAGCTTTCCGTCCTTGCGGATCAGCACCACCCCCGCCTTCAGCGGCACCGCCAGCGCGGTGGCGAACAGGAAACCGCGCGCCTCGATCCCGGCGACCAGATCGACGGGGCCGCGCGTGGCGGCGACCATCCGCTCGATCGTGCGCGCCACGCCGCCGGGATCGAGCAGCAGGGTGGTGATGTCGCGGAACTGGATGCCGGGCTTCGGAAAGTCCGGGATCGTGCGGATCAGGGCTTTGAGGTCGTCATTGGCGCTCATGCGCGTCGTCATGGGCCGGGCGGGGGCGGGGGTAAAGGGGCCCAACGGAAAAGGGCGGCCTCCGATCAGAGGCCGCCCCGTGTCGCTCATACCGGATCGCTCCGCCTCAATGCTTCACGTCGCGCCAGACATTCTGATACGCGCCCCAGGCCAGGAAGCAGAAGATCAGGATGAAGACGAACGCGCCGATCCCGGCGGCGTGACGCGATTCCAGCTTGGGCTCGGCGGTCCAGGTCAGGAAGGCGGCGACGTCCTTGGCCATCTGGTCGCGGGTCGCCAGCGTCCCGTCGGTATATTGCACCTGGCCATCCGACGTCAGTGGCGGCGGCATCGCGATGTTGAGGTTCGCGAAATAGGGATTGTAGTGCAGGCCGGTCGGCGTCTTGATGTCCGGGAACTTGCGCAGCAGCTCGGCGGGCTGGTTGCGATAGGCGTCCGGTCCGACCAGCGAATAGACGTAATTGCCACCGTCATGCCGCGCCTTGGTCATCAGCGACAGGTCGGGCGGCAGCGCGTTGTTGTTGGCCGCGCGCGCCGCGACCTCATTGGCGAAGGGCGAGGGGAAGTGGTCGGCGGGTACGTTCTTGCGCGTCGTCGCCTCGCCCGTCTCCGGGTTGATGCTCGGCTGTTCGATCACCCACTGGTTGGCGATCGCCTTCACCTCCGCCTCGTTATAGCCCAGATCCTTCAGGTCGCGGAACGCCACCAGTCGGAGCGAGTGGCAGGCCGCGCAGACCTCCTTGTAGACTTGGAAGCCACGCTGGAGCTGGCGGCGGTCGAAGCGGCCGAAAATACCGTCCGAGGCCAGATGCGCCTGCTTGGGGTGAAGGTGGAACTCCTCCTCGGCAGTCGGTGCGGGCGGGTCGGAGACGAGCCCCGACACGCTGCCCCACAGCGCGATGGCCAGGACCAGGGTGAAGGCCGCCCCGACCAGGAATGCGATGCCACGAACCATGTTCTAGATCCTCTCTCGGTTCGCGTCAGGCGAGCGCCGACTGGGTGGGCGCGGTGCCGCCATGTTTGGCCAGCACGGCTTCGGTGATCGAGTTGGGCAGCGGGGCGGGCCGCTCCGTCCGCGCGATCCAGGGCAGGATCACCAGGAAGTGGAGGAAATAATAGGCCGCCGTGATCTGGCTGAGGATGATGAAGAAGGGCGTCGCGGGCGAACCCCCGCACCAGCCGAGCAGCAGCACGTCGACCACCAGCACCCAGAAGGCGATCCGCGCCTTGGGCCGGTAGTTGTTCGACCGCACCGGCGAGCTGTCCAGCCATGGCAGGAAGAACAGCAGCAGGATCGACCCGAACATCGCCAGCACGCCCCACAGCTTGGCGGGCAGGATGAAGTCGGCGGTGAAGGCGCGCAGGATCGCGTAGAAGGGCCAGAAATACCATTCGGGTACGATATGCGCAGGCGTCGAGAGCGGGTTGGCCGGAATGTAATTGTCCGGGTGGCCCAGATAATTGGGGAAGAAGAACAGCATCACGGCAAAGACCAGCAGGAACACGCCCAGCCCGACCGCATCCTTGGCGGTGTAATAGGGGTGGAAGGGCACCGTGTCCTGCTCCCCCTTCACATCGACGCCGGTCGGGTTGCTCGATCCCGGGATGTGCAGCGCCCAGATGTGCAGGATGATGACGCCCGCGATCACGAAGGGCAGCAGATAATGGAGCGAGAAGAAGCGGTTGAGCGCGGCATTGTCCGGCGCGAACCCGCCGAGCAGCCAGACGCGGATCGTGTCGCCGACCAGCGGGATCGCCGAGAAGAAGCCGGTGATGACCTGCGCCCCCCAGAAGCTCATCTGCCCCCAGGGAAGGACATAGCCCATGAAGGCCGTCGCCATCATCAGCAGGAAGATGACGACGCCGAGCAGCCAGACCATTTCGCGCGGGGCCTTGTACGACCCGTAATAGAGGCCGCGGAAGATATGGGTGTAGACGACGATGAAGAACATCGAGGCGCCGTTGGCGTGGGCATAGCGCAGGAACCAGCCCGCATTGACGTCGCGCATGATGCTTTCGACCGAGTCGAAGGCGACGCCCGCATTGGCGGCATAATGCATCGCCAGCACGACGCCGGTGATGATCTGGATGGCGAGTGCGGCGCCCGCCAGCACGCCGAAATTCCAGAAATAGTTCAGGTTGCGCGGCACCGGATAGCCGGCCCCCACCGCGTTATAGACGAGGCGCGGCAGCGGCAGCTTTTCGTCCAGCCAGCGCATGACCGGCTGCTTGGGTTCATAATGCTTGGCCCAGGGAAAGCTCATGTCTCGGATTCCCCTTTAAGCGGCCGCGCCGACCGTGACGGTCGTGTCGGTGTCGAATTTGTAATCGGGCACAAACAGGTTCTTCGGTGCCGGACCCTTGCGGATGCGCGCGGCCGTGTCATAGGCCGAGCCGTGGCACGGGCAGAAATAGCCGCCATAGGGGCCCTTGTTCTCGCCTTCGCCCGCGCCCAGCGGTACGCAGCCCAGATGGGTGCAGACCCCCAGCGTGATCAGCCAGTTCTTCTTGCCCGGCTTGGTCCGCTCCTCCAGCGTCTGGGGATCGCGCAGCTCGGACAGCGGCACCGCATCGGCCTCCGCCATTTCCTTGGGCGTCAGGTTGCGCACGAACAGCGGCTGTTTGCGGAAGCTCGTCTTGATCGCCTGGCCGGGTTCGATCTTGGACAGGTCCACCTCGGTCGTCGACTGGGCGAGCACGTCGGCCGACGGGTTCATCTGGTTGATCAGCGGCAGGACGATCGCCAGCGCGCCGACACCCGCAAAGGATGCGGCGGCAATATTGATGAAGTCGCGACGGCGGGGATCATGGACATCTTCCGCGAATGGCTCCGGTGCCTCGCCGGGGGGTACGGTGCTCTCCGTCATCGCCATTCGTCCTGTCCCTCCACCTCGTTTGCATGAACGTCCGGTCACGCCCTGGCGGTCGTGCCGGATTTCCTCCGGTCATACGCCGCCATTTTGCCCGTCCATGATGAACGGTGCATCAGGTTAGCCTTGCTGCACGTGTTTTGCCAATCCCCTTTGGGGCCATCCGCCCCGCCCGACCTTTTCGCGGCGGTGTCGTTCATGGCGTGTGCATGGCGAAGCGCGCAGGAACATTGGCGACGCGCACCGGTTGACGGGTGATGGACACGGACGGCGACCCCCCTGGCGCCTCCGAATGGGTGACGGGCCAGGGGCGTGGAGAGGAAAGATGATCCTCGTCGGGAAGAGTTGGGGCAGGAAGAGTTGGGCGGCGGCGCTGACCGCCGGGCTGCTGGCGTTGGGCGGATGCACCGATGGCTATGGCTATACCGGGCTGTCGGCGGGCTATGGCACGGGCGGCTATTATGGCGGCGGCTATGGCGGGCCCTACGGCTATGGCTATGCCCCATCCTATTATGGCTGGTACAACGACTTTTATTATCCGGGCACCGGCATCTACGTCTATGATCGCTATCGGCAGCCTTATCGCTGGAACGACGGACAGCGGGCCTATTGGGAAGGTCGGCGCAATGCGTGGCGTGGCGGGCCGATCCGCGACCAGTGGCGCGGCTGGGGTCGTGATGGTTGGCGCGGGGGCGGCTGGCGGGGCAATCCCGGCGTCGGTGCGCGCCCTCCGGCCCCGCCGCGCGCGGATGCCTGGCGCGGCCCGCGGGGCGGCGGGCCCGGCCCGCGTGGCCCGCGACCCGGCGGCGGGCCGCGGGGACGGGGGGCCCGCTGATCCTCGCGGCGGATTATCCGGCTGAACGGGCTCGGATCATGACGGTGGGTCGGAAGCGCATCACCGCCGCATCGTCCTGGTTATAGACCGTCAGCAGGTTCACGATCAGCCCCATCTCCGGGCGGCTGACCGATCGGCGCACCTCCAGCACCTCGCTTTCGCAGCGGAGCCGGTCGCCCGGATAGACCGGCTTGAGCCAGCGCAGTTCGTCAAGGCCGGGCGAGCCCAGGCTCTGGAACCCCGTGTCGCGGTAATGCGCGACGATCATCGCCATCGTCATCGACGCGGTGTGCCAGCCGCTGGCCGACAGCCGGCCGAAATGAGTGGCTGCGGCGGCCTCGTCCGACAGGTGGAAGGGCTGGGGGTCGTAGCGGGTAGCGAAGGCGATCACCTCCTCGCGTTCGACCAGATGGTCGCCGAAGCGCGCGGTGTCGCCGACCCTGATGTCCTCCAGCCAGATCATCGCGATTCTCCCTGGCGCTTCAGAATCCGGCGGAACGGCGCATCGCTGCCGTCCAGCCCCTGTCCGGCGGGCAGGCCGATCAGATCGCGCAGCAGCGGGGCCACGTCCACATTGTCGAACGGCGCCAGCCGGACGCCCGCCGGGAAGGCGGGGCCCTGGGCGATGAACAGCGCGGTCATGCTGGGATCGACATTGTCATAACCATGGGTCCCGCCCGCAAAGGGTTTTTCGGGCCGCTTGGCCAGGATCAGCCAGCCCGCTTCCGCCAGGCAGAAATAGGGCGGGATGCGCGGGTTGTGACCGTAACGGAGGCGTGCGGGCATGGCGGTGCTGCGCCAGCAATCGACATGATCATGATGTCCGAGCAGGCGCTTTTCCAGGGCCTGTTCATGCCCCGGCACCGCGCGCAGCGTGGCATAGGGGCCATCCTCGACCATCGCATAGTCGCTGGGGTCGGCCAGGCTGTCGAGCGGTACGACCCGGTCGCTGGAGGTCGCGGCCATGCCGTGGTCGGCGACCACGACCAGATTGGCGGGCTGGCCCAGCGCGGCGAGGCCCGCCTGCAACCGGCCGATCGCGGCGTCGACCGCGCCGACCGCCGCGTTGACCTGGGGAGAGTCGGGGCCGCCCTCATGCCCGGCCGTGTCCACTTCGTCGAAGTACAGGGTCAGGAAGCTGGGGCGTTCGGCGGCCGGGCGGCGGAGCCAGTCGATGATCGAATCGACCCGCTGGCGGTCGTTGACGCTCTGGTTGAACTGTTGCCAGTCATGGGGGCGGACGCCGCCGACGACCTGGTGATGACCGCCCGGCTCAAGCGTGCCGCCCCAGCCGACATTGGAGCCCGGCCAGAACATCGTCGCCGTGCGGACGCCCGCCTTTTCGGCGGTGACCCAGATCGGTTCCGCCGCGCTCCACCAATAGGGTTCGTCCGACGCCATGGTGAAGCGTTCGCCCGGATGCGTCGCGTCGGTGAAGCCGTTGGCGATGATGCCATGATGGTCGGGAACGAGGCCCGTCACCAGCGTCCAGTGATTGGGAAAGGTCTTGGACGGAAAGGATGGCCGCATCGGCGCGCTGACGCCCTGGGCCGCCAGTCGCGACAGGTTCGGGGTGAGGTCGCGGGTCAGATAATCGGGGCGGAACCCGTCGATCGACACCAGGATGGTGACCGGCGTCCGCGCCTCCGCGGCAAGGGGGGAGGCCGATGAACCCGAAACCGGCGCGGCCGCCGTCACAGGGGACAGCGCGGGCGGCGTATAGGGATAGGAGCAACCGGCCAGCAGGGCGAGCGCAAGCGCGCAAAGGGGGAATCGGGTCACGAGGAGATCCTTTCGGGCATCTCGAATAACGCTGCTCCGCTCCGCTGGCGAGCCTTGGCGGACGTGCCATGTCGTGCGCGTGGCGGCAGGTTGCGCGACGGGCTCAGTCGACGGGGAAGAAGTGGCGAATGTCCGGCCCGGTATTGCGAAGCAGGAAACGAAGCCGCTCGGCGGCGTCCTTGGGATGGTCGCCGGGCAGGCCCGCCATCGCCCAGTCGCCGAATTCCGGCGAGTCGGTCATCCGGTCGTCCAGGATGTGGATGTCGGTGTGGCGGGTATCGCGCTTGATCCGTTCGAACGCGTCGCCGACGCTGTCGACAGGACCCTCGATCAGTTGCAGGTAACGGCCCTGCTCGATCCACAATATGCCCGAAATCCCGTCCATCCCGTTGTTGCGGCGCGAGACGTTGAGGATCGCCTGGTGATCGTCGCGTCCGGTTCCGGCGACCGCGCGGCTGCAGTAGATGATGCGACGGAGCGGATTGACGCAGATCATAGCAGGCATTTATCGCGATAAATGTCTGCGGCAAGGGCCAATGTGCCGGGCGCTTCGGAACACGCCCGGCGCTTTGGGGATCAGACGTTGAAGCGGAACAGCATCACATCGCCGTCCTGGACGACATAGTCCTTGCCTTCCGCGCGCAGCTTGCCCGCGTCGCGCGCGCCCGCTTCGCCCTTGAACGCGATATAGTCGGGGAAGGCGATGGTCTCGGCGCGGATGAAGCCGCGTTCGAAATCGCTATGGATCTCACCGGCCGCCTGTGGTGCCTTGGCGCCGCGATGGACGGTCCAGGCGCGCGCCTCCTTCGGACCCACGGTGAAGAAGGTGAGCAGGTCGAGCAGCGCGTAACCGGCGCGGATCACGCGGGCCAGGCCGGTTTCGGACAGGCCCAGCTCGGACAGGAACTCGCCGCGATCCTCCGGCGGCATGGTCGCGATGTCGGCCTCGATCGCCGCCGACACGACGACGGCCTGCGCACCCTCGGCGGCGGCCTTCTCGAACACCCGCGCCGAATGTGCGTTGCCGTTGGCGGCGTTCGCCTCCTCGACGTTGCAGACATAGAGGACCGGCTTGGCGGTCAGCAACTGAGCCTGCGAGAAGACCCGCGCTTCCTCGTCATCCTTGGGCTTGGTCAGGCGGGCGGGCTTGCCCTCGCGCAGCAGGTCGAGCGTCTGGCCCAGCACCGACGCGGCGATCTTGGCTTCCTTGTCGCCCTGCTGGCCCTTCTTGATGAAGGCGGGCACGCGCTTTTCCAGGCTTTCCAGGTCGGAGAGCATCAGTTCGGTTTCGACCGTCTCGGCATCGGCGATGGGGTCGACCTTGCCCTCGACGTGAGTCACGTCGCCGTCCTCGAAGCAGCGCAGGACATGGACGATCGCGTCCACCTCGCGGATATTGCCCAGGAACTGGTTGCCCAGCCCCTCGCCCTTGGACGCGCCGCGCACGAGACCGGCGATGTCGACAAAGGCGAGCTGCGTCTCGATGATCTTGGCGGACCCGGCGACCTCGGCGAGCTGATAGAGGCGCGGATCGGGGACCGCGACGTTGCCGACATTCGGCTCGATCGTGCAGAACGGATAATTGGCGGCCTGCGCCGCCGCCGTTTCGGTCAGCGCATTGAAGAGGGTGGACTTGCCGACATTCGGCAGGCCGACGATGCCGCAGCGGAAACCCATGCGTCGCTTATCCTACTGGAAAGGGGAAAGCGCCCCTCTAGCGACGATGGCGATATTTCTCAACCGATGGTGGGACCGGGCTTCCGGCCCCCGGTCAGGCGATCCCGACCATCATCGCGGCGGCCCAGCCGAGCAGCAACACGCCCAGCGCGCCCGAAAAGCCCATCAGCACCAGGCCCATATAATGGAGCATCGGCGGATTGGCGCGCTGCGCCTTCCGGTTCCGACCAAGGCCCGACAGGACGAAACTGGCCAGCATGCCGAAGGTGAAGACGGCGAATTCGAGCATCGGGGTAAACGTCCGGTCTTGGGGTGCGATCGATTTCGCATTAACCCAGATACGTTAACGGCACGATATCGGCGCGGCGAAGCGCCCCTCGCTGTCGATGAACGGTCGGAACCTTTCGGCTTGTCGCGGGTGCGGCGCGTATCGTCGCGCGCGTTCCTATCGATAGTTGAAGCTGACGCTGATCCGTTCGCCCTTGGCGCCGTTGGGCACCACCTCGTGCCGCAGCCAGCTTTCCCATAGCAGCACCGTCCCCGGCTGGGGCGTGGCGGTGGCGAAGGTCGCCAGATCGTCCGGCGCATCGGGGCGGCGCGGCGGCGCGGCCATCAGCATCGGCAGGCGCGGGTCCTCCAGCTTCAATGCGCCCGACCCGGCGGGCATGGAGACATAGAGCGTGCCCGACACCACCGAATGGGGGTGGATATGCGCCGAGTGATGCCCGCCCGGCTTCAGGACATTGACCCACAGGCTGTCGAGCTTCAGCTTGCGACCGCCCAGGTCGAAGGCGCATTCCTCGGCGAAGCGCGCGACATGGCGGTCGAGCTTCTTGCGCAGGTCCGCGAACACCGGGTCGCGGATCGGCAGATCGTTCAGCGAGGCATAGCTGGTATAGCCGCGATAGCCATGCTCCCTGGACCAGCGCCGCCCGGCGCGGTCGTCCTCGGCCAGCGCCCAGCAACTCTGCTCAATTTCCTCCAGCAGGTCCGCATCGTCCAACTGCCCCTCATAGAGGAGCGAAGCGAAGAGACGCCGCACGCTCATGCCACATCCCCCATCCGCAGGGCCACATCGTTGACGAAGCGCACATCGTCGCCCTCCGCCAGCCAGCGCGCCTCCGCCGCCAGCGCGCCGAGCAGATCGGACAGCGGCTCGATCTCCGCCTTGGCGTAATTGCCCAGCACATAGCCGGTCACCCGGTCCTTATGCCCCGGATGGCCGATGCCCAGCCGTACCCGCCGGAAATCCGGCCCCAGATGCTGGTCGATCGAGCGCAGGCCGTTATGCCCCGCCGTGCCGCCGCCGGTCTTCACCTTCACGCGGAACGGAGCGAGGTCGAGTTCGTCGTGGAAGACGGTCAGCGCCTCGACCCCCAGCTTGTAGAAGCGCAGCGCCTCGCCGACGCTGCGGCCGCTCTCGTTCATGAAGGTCGCGGGCTTGAGCAGCAGGATCTTCTGCCCCCCGATGCGGCCTTCCTGGGTCCAGCCCTGGAACTGCTTCTTCACGGGGGCGAAGTCGTGCACCTCGGCGATGGCGTCCATCGCCATGAAGCCGACATTGTGGCGGTGCATCGCATATTGCGGCCCCGGATTGCCCAACCCGGTCCAGACCTGCATGTGGTGTTCCTCATTCGCCTATCTGCCCAGGCCCCTAGCATCGGGGGCGCAGGGGGCACAAAGCGCTATTTCGCGTCAGCCTGCATCAGCATGTCGATCGCCCGCCTTGTCATCCCGCGATAGACCGAGTCGGAATAACGATGCGTGCCGACGAAATGGACCAGCCGTTCGTCCCCGGTCACGGGCAGGCGCCAGTAATTGCTATAGAGGGCATAGGGCAGAAGCCGGCTTTCCGGCTCGTTGGAGAGCAGGAAGTTGGAGGTGATCTGCTCGCTGCCCCATCGGGTCCAGATTTCCGCCCCGACCAGCGCCTGCACATGGCGGGAGAAGGTCGCCGCCTCCGCCCGGCCGCTGGGGCCGCCGCGCGCGAATCCGGCGAATCCCGATGATGCCCTGACATAGGAATGACGATCCGCCTCGGGATAGCCGCCAAAGCGCGATTCGATCACCGCCTGCATATGCGCGGGGGGATCGATCGGTCCGTCAGGATATTTCCAGCGGACGAAATCGGGCAGGCGCTGAATGCCCATCACCTCGCTGTCGGGGGCGCCGAGCAGGATGAAATTGCGATTGTCGGCGATCGCGGCGCGCACCTCCGGCATTTCGGCGAGGGTCAGCGTGTCCGAATCGAGCTGGATCACATAGGCGTCACGGCGCAGGTCGAGCAGGGTGAGCAGTCTTTCCCAGGTGCCGCCGCGCGGGCATTCGCCGGTATCGACGGTGGAGATCGGGATGATCCGGGGCTGTCCGCAATGGCGCGCCAGCGTCCGCCTGTCGGCTTCGGTCAGGCTGCCGTCGTCGATCAGGACGATCCGCCCCATGCGCAGGCGATGGTGGAAGGATTTGACCGCCACCAGATAGGGAAGGACGGTGCGCGTGCCGATCATCGACAGGATCACCACCCCATCGTCCGGGGGGACGATCGGCGGCATGGCGAGCACGCGCCGCGCCTCGCGCATGTGCGCCATCATTCGGGTCCGGCGCAGCAGCCGGTCGACGATCCGACAGGTGAAGGGCAGGGTACGCGCGGACATATGCGCGCGCTATGCGGCAGGGCATTGGCGATGACAAGCGAGTGGTGGGGCCAATATGGTCCGATTTCATGCGCTTGACTGTCGCATCGCCTGTTCGCCGGACGCGCTAGATCAGGCCCTGCGCGCGCAGGCTGACATGGCCCGAGGTACCGATGATCAGGTGGTCGTGCACGGTGATGCCCAGCCTTTTTCCGGCCTCCGCGATCGCGCGGGTGACGTCGATATCGGCGCGACTGGGGGAGGGGTCGCCGCTGGGGTGGTTGTGTACCAGGATCAACGCCGCCGAGCCGAAGTCGATCGCCCGACGAATCACCTCCCGGATATAGACCGGGGCCTGATCGATCGATCCCTGTCCCATCAGCTCGTCGCGGATCAGCATGTTGCGGGTGTTGAGGTGCAGCACCCGGAATCGTTCCACCCCGTGATGCGCCATGTCGGCATGGAGATAGTCGAGCAGCGCCTGCCAGTTGGACAGGACCGGCCGCTTCATCGCCTCCGCCTGGACCAGCCGCAGCGCGCAGGCCTGGACGATGCGCAGCGTCGCCGCCGCCGTCTCGCCCACGCCGTCGACGCGTTGCAGCGCGATCGGGTCGGCGGTCAGGACGCCGCCGATATCGTGGAACTCGCGCAGCAGCGCCTTGGCGATCGGTTTGGTGTCGCGGCGGGGAATGGCGGTCATCAGCAGATATTCGATCAGTTCATGATCGAGCAATCCGCCCCCTTCCAACAAGCGGTCGCGCAATCGCGCGCGGTGCCCGACATGATCGCTCGTGCGATCCTGACCGTCCCCGACCGTCTCCCCGCCCATGCCCAGTTTCCCCCCTGCGGAACCAGCATAGGATGGGCGGCGGGAACTGTCGCGGGCCTTCGTGCGATTGCGTGCGGCAAGGCCGCGTGTCTATGACATGGGTCAGTTTACCGGGGAGTGGTATCGGGGTGGAGGGCGCGAACGAGGAGGTCCGAACGCCCGTGAGCCCCGTCAGGCGGTTCCGGCGGCTACAGCGCATCGCCATCGCCATTGCCCTGATCCTGCTCGTCGCGCTGATCGCCTTGTGGCTGGAGCGCAAGCCGCTGGCGGGCGATCTCATCGACCGCGAATTGTCGCGGCGGGGCGTTCCGGCACGTTACAAAATCTCCGATCTGGGGCTGGGGCGGCAAAGGCTGACCCATGTCGTCATCGGCGATCCGCATCGCCCCGACCTGATCGCCGACTGGCTGGAAACCCGCACCCGCATGACCCTGTCCGGGCCGGTGGTGACCGGCATTCGGGCAGGCAAGGTGCGCCTGCGCGGGCGGCTGGTCGAGGGGCGGGTCAGCCTGGGCGTGATCGACCGGCTGATGGGGCCGTCCTCGGGCAAGCCCTTTGCGCTCCCCGCGCTCGATGTCGTGGTGGAGGATGGGCGCATCCGCCTGGACACGCCGCATGGGCCGGTCGGGCTGAGCGTGTCGGGGCAGGGGGTATTGAACGACGGCTTTACCGGGCGGCTGGCGGCGGTCGCGCCCCGGCTGGTGATGGGCGATTGCGTGGCGCGCGGGCTGGCCGCACCCTTGCGCGTGCGGATCGTGCGCGAGCGTCCGACGCTGACCGGGCCGCTGCGATTGGCGGCGCTGCGCTGTGGCGACGTGGCCGTCGCCGATCTGGCGGCGCGGGTCGATGCGACCTTCGCGCCCGCGCTCGACCATTGGCAGGGGCGCGCGACCATAGGCAGCGGGGCGATCCGCCATCCCGTGCTGGCCGCCGCCGCGATCGAGGGACAAGCGGATTTCTCGGGCGATGCCAAGGGGACGTCCGGCCAGCTTCATCTGGCCGCGCGCAATGTCGCGGCGCGATCCGGCCGGGCGGATCGGGTGATGATCGCGGGCCGCTATCTGATCGGCCAGGCGACCCGGTTCGACGGTCGGGCGCAACTGGGTGGCGCGCGGGTCGCACCCGCGTCGCTCGCCCGGCTGGACGGATGGGCGGCGGCGGCTCAGGGCACGCCGGTCGGTCCCGTGGTCCGCGCCATGACCGATGCCGTCCGGCAAAGCAGCCGCCGATTCGCCGCCGACCTCGCGCTGGCCATCGACAACGACAGGGGGCCGCGCGGACCGGGCTTCGCGATCCGGGTGCCGCGCCTGACGCTCGCGGCGGCCAGCGGTGGGCAACTCGCCTTTGCCGAGGGTACGGGGCTGACCTATGACACCCATGGCCTGCGCATCGACACCCGGCTGGCGATGCGCGGCGGTGGACTGCCCGGCTTGCGCGCGACCCTGCGCCAGGATGCCCCCGGCGCGCCGATTCGCGGCACCGCCGAGATGGCGCGCTATGCGGCCGGGGGCGCCGCGCTCGCCTTCGACCGGATGGTGTTCCAGGCGGCGGCGAATGGCGAGACCGAGGTCACGACCCGGCTCGCTTTGTCGGGGCCGGTCAGCGGGGGACGGATCGACGGGCTGGTCCTGCCGGTCGCGATCCGCTGGGACGGTGGGCGGCGGCTGCGGGTCAACCCGGATTGCCGGCCGCTGGCGATCGACCGGCTGGTCGTGTCGGGGCTGCGGCTGGACCGGGTGGCGACGCGGCTCTGTCCGCTGGACGGCGCGCTGGTCCGGCTGGACGGCGATCGGGTCGGCGGCGGCGCGCGGCTGGGGCCGACGCGATTATCGGGACAGATAGGCGCAAGTCCGCTCGCCCTGTCGGCGGCGACGGCGGAATTCGCACTGGCCGATCGTCGCTTCACCCTCACCGGCGTCGAGAGCCGCATTGGCCGCCCCGAATCGTCCACGCGGATCGATGCCGCCACCCTTGGCGGCCAGATCACGCCGGAGGGGCTGGTGGGCCGCTTCATGGGCGGGGCGGGGCAGATCGGTCAGGTGCCGCTGCTCCTCGGCCAGGCGGACGGCGACTGGCGGCTGGCCGGGGGCATGTTGACGCTGAACGGGGCCCTCATGGTCCGCGACGCCCGCGCCGAAGCACCGCGCTTCCTGCCGATGGCGGCGCGCGGGGTCGTGTTGACGCTGGCGGGCAGCCGGATCGACGCGACCGGCACGCTGTTCGAGCCGACGCGGGGCGTGAAGGTCGCCGACCTGCGGATCGATCATGCGCTGGATCGGGGGGCGGGGGCCGCCGACCTGACCGTGCCCGGCATCGCCTTCACCAAGGAATTTCAGCCCGCCCTGCTGACCCCGGTGACCAATGGCGTGATCGAGGATGTGATCGGCACCGTGTCGGGCCGCGGGCGGATCGCGTGGGACGGCGATGGCGTGCGGTCGAGCGGGACGTTCGGGACGGAGAATGTCGACCTCGCCGCCGCCGTCGGCCCGGTCACCGGGATCGCGGGCACGATCCATTTCACCGACCTGCTCGCGCTCGAAAGCGCGCCCGGGCAGGTGGTGACGATCCGCACGATCAATCCGGGCATTCAGGTGACGAACGGCGTCATTCGCTACCAGAGCTTGTCCGGCACCCGCATCAAGGTGGAGAGCGGGTACTGGCCCTTTGCGGGCGGCACCCTGACCCTCGACCCGACTCTGCTCGATTTCTCGCAGCCGGTCGAGCGGCGCATGACCTTCCATGTCGAGGGGGCCGCCGCTGACCAGTTCCTGCTCCAGTTCGACTTCCAGAATCTGAACGCCACGGGCGTCTTCGACGGCACCCTGCCGATGGTCTTCGACGAACGCGGCGGCCGGATCGAGGGCGGTCGCCTGGCCGTGCGGCCGGGCGGGGGCAGCATCGCCTATCTGGGCGAACTGACGCAGAAGGATCTGGGCTTCTGGGGGAATCTGGCCTTCGGGGCGCTGCGCTCGCTCGACTATCGCTCGCTCACCATCGACCTCAACGGCTCGCTGGCGGGCGACATGGTGACGGCGGTGCGCTTTGCGGGCATCAGCCAGGGCAAGGGGGCCAAGTCCAACTTCCTGATCCGGCGGCTCCAGCGGCTGCCCATCGTCTTCAATGTGCGGATCAAGGCGCCTTTCCGCAGCCTGCTCGATTCGGCGCAATCCTTTTACGATCCCCGACGCCTGATCGCGCGCAACCTGCCCGCCCTGCTGGAGGAGCAGAACAAGCGTACCGCGCCTCCCGTCCAGCCCTCCGTTCCGCGCCCTATTCAGCCCAGCGCAAGCGAGACCGTGCCATGACCCTGACAGGATTGAAAATGCCGGACAGAATGCCGATCTTTGGGATGACACGATGGATGCCGGTCGCTTTGACCATGCTGAGCGGGGGGTGTGTCAACATCTCCGCGCCCGAAAAGCCGATCGAGATCAATCTGAACATCAATGTGACGCAGGAAGTGGTATATCGCCTGGATGGCGAGGCCAAATCGCTGATCCAGCAGAATCCGGGGATATTCTGATGAAGACGAAGACGATCATCATGGCGCTCGGCGCGATCGCGCTGGTGGGTGTGTCGGGCATGGCGGTAGCGCAGCGCGATCCCGCTTATGCCGCCGCGCGCGCGGCGGGCCAGGTGGGTGAGCAGCCCGACGGCTATCTGGGCATCGTCGGCAGCGCCACGTCTGAACTGCGCACCCTGGTCAACAGCATCAATATCCAGCGCAAGGCCGCCTATACGCAAAAGGCGCAGGCCAGCGGCGCGACCGTGGAACAGATGGCCTTCACCAGCGGCTGCAACCTGATTGCGCAGACCGCGTCGGGCGAGAAGTACAAGACGCCGGAAGGTGTGTGGAAGACGCGGACCTCGGCCCCGCCGGAGCGCGCGCCGGCCTGTGTTTAAGGCCGCGTTCGTTCTTGGGGCGTGAAAAAAAGGAAGGGGCTGTCCCCGATCGGCAACAATGCTTAACACATCTGTCACAAGCTCATCCCCAAGCGGTTGACTTGGCGATAGGTGCTTTCTAAACGGGCCTCGCCTTGGCGGGGTCGCTCGCCGTTCGCGCGCATTCTCCCCTTCGGTGACGAAAACAGGTGAGGGTGGCTGCGTGGCGGAGATAGAGCCCGGACGGGACTTTGACGATGCGGGTGATCCGCGTCTGGCGGCGCTGGACCAGCGCCTGGCCAGGGCGCGAGCGGACGAAGCATCGCGGCAAGGGGTGAAGGTGGATGCCGACAGGGGTTATTCCCAGGGCAGTCGCGTCATCTCCGCGCTGATCGGAAGTCTCGTCGGAAGTGCGTTGATCGGCTGGCTCTTCGACCGCTGGTTCGGCACCGCACCCTGGGCCCTGATCGTGATGCTGTTCCTCGGGATCGGCGTGGCGTTCAGGCAGATCATTCGGATTTCTGGCGAACGCCCGGAGTAACCGGGCGTTCGTCATATGTGGGAACGAAGCAGCGTGGCGGCAGAATCGGGCGGCAAGATTGATCCGATGCACCAGTTCCTGATCGAGCCGGTGCTCGGTCGGCATTGGGTGGTCGGCGGCTACGACCTTTCCTTCACCAATTCCGCTTTGTGGATGGTGGCGACGCTGGTCGCGCTGTGGATCTTCATGATCGGCGGGATGAAGCGCGATCTGGTCCCCGGCCGCTGGCAGGCGGCCGTCGAGGGCTTCACCGGCTTCGTCAATTCGATGCTGACGTCGAATATCGGGCCGGAGGGTAAGCGCTTCCTGCCCTATGTCTTCTCGCTGTTCATGTTCATCCTGTTCGCCAATGTGCTGGGCCTGCTGCCCTTCGGCGTTGTGCCGGGTGTCCATCCGTTCACCGTGACCAGCCATGTGACCGTGACCGGCGTGCTCGCGCTGATCTCGTTCGCGATCGTGCTGATCGTCGGTTTCGGCCGTCACGGCTTCCATTTCTTCGCGCTGTTCGTGCCGCACGGCACGCCCAAGCTGATGATTCCGCTGATCTTCGTGGTCGAGCTGATGAGCTTCCTGGTGCGCCCCTTCTCGCTGGGTCTGCGACTGTTCGTCGCGATGACCGCGGGGCACATCCTGCTGAAGGTTCTTGCCGCCTTCGTCATCAACGGCATCAACATGGGCCCCGGTTACGCCGCGCTCATCACCCTGCCGAGCTTCCTGCTGATGATCGGCATCACGCTTCTCGAACTGCTGGTCGCCGCGATCCAGGCCTATGTCTTCGCGCTGCTGACCTCGGTCTATCTGAACGACGCGGTCAACCTGCACTGATCCGGGGAGCCGGACCGGGCGGGCGGCCTCGCCGCAC
>NZ_JBCNNI010000042.1:0-32049 GCF_039594485.1 Sphingomonas sp.
ACCTCTTCTGTCGCCGGCATGGAGATCTGATCGGCGACAAGGTGATCGTCTACAAACGACTGGAGCATTGGACTATCACGCGCAAAACTGAGCTAACCAGAGCCTGATCGGCGTTCCCGTAAAGGAACCCGAGGTAGGATTTCGGCCGAGCCGGGTGGTCCAACGTATGCCTGGGACATGGACATTCTCAAAATCCGTTCCCGATTGCCATTTCCCAAAACCACCGTTCTGTGATGGGAAATCGGGAACGCCATCGACGAGCCTGCGATAGACAGCAAGACATCGAAAACTCGCCTCCTTCTTGTCGACCTGACACGGTGAACCCGTAACGCAGGCACTTCTGGAAGATTCGCGAGCGCCCCCCGCAACGGCGTCGCGCTGAACCTGCCACGCCCGGCCCATGAGCCGGCGCGCATCACCTCCAACGATCCAAGTGACCTCCGCGTCGCCGGTCAGTGATGCGCGTATCAACGATCCGGGGCTTGTCAGCGCGGCCTTCGACGATTCATGGTCGACCCTCGAACAGGAGGTCGCGCTGATCGATCGGCTGTTCGGCGGCGAGATCGCCGCGCTGTTCGAAAGGTCTGACAATGGGAAGCGACACGTTCGCGGGTAAGCGCGTCTTCGTCTACGCGCGGGTATCGACCACGCGGCAGGAAAAGAACGACCTGTCGCTCCCGGATCAGATCGCCACCGCCGAACGGTGGATCGAGGATCATGGCGCGCAGGCCGTCAGGGTCTTCTCGGAAGCGGGCAGCGCCACCGACGATCATCGGCGCGCTTTTCGTGAAATGATCGCGCTCGCCGAGTCGGATGAGCGTCCGGTCGACATCATCCTCGCGCATTCGCTGTCGCGGCTGTTCCGCAATGCGCTCGACTTCATGCAGTATCGCGAGCGGCTGCGCAGCAAGAAAATTCGCATTATTTCGGTAACGCAGGATTTCGGTGACGATCCGGCATCCGACCTCGCCGTATCGATGCTCGCCATCTTCGACGAATATCATTCGGCCGAGAACGCCAAGCATGTTCGCCGCACCATGGTGGCCAATGCCGTGAACGGCTTTTGGAACGGGCAAACGCCGCCGATCGGCTTTCGCACCTGCACCGTGCCGCAGGCGCGCGGCAAGGACCGCAAGAAGCTGGAGCACGACCCCGAGACGGTCGACATGGTGAGGTACATCTTCAAGACGTATCGCGAAGGCACGGCGAGCGGCCCGATTGGCGTCACGGGCTTGGCGCATCACCTCAACGAACGCGGTTATCGCATCCGGGGCAAGCGGTTCAGCATCGGGACGTTGCACAACATCCTGACTAACACCGCCTATATAGGCTATGTCATCTTCAACCGCCGGAATTCTCGCACCGGTGAGACGCGGCCGGAAAGCGAGTGGGTGCCGATCCCGGTGCCGCCGATCATTGATGAAGAGACGTTCTACGCGGTCCGCCAGCAGATGGCCGACCGCGACCCGCGGATGGGCGAAGCGGCCGCGAAGACGAATACGAATCTGCTGACCAGCCGCGCGGTCTGCGGTTGCGGTGGGGACGGTTGCGGCGCCGGGATGATGACGAGCACCGGAAAGTCCGGCCAGTATCGTTATTACGCCTGCTCAGCGCGGATCAAGCGCGGGCCGGACGCGTGCACGGGACGCCGCGTTCCGATGGAGCAGCTGGACGATCTAGTCGTTGGCGCGGTGACCCGTCATCTCGTCCAGCCGGAACGGTTGACCACGCTTCTGCAGACATGGCTGGACCGGTCGGAAACCGCCGTCGCGGAGCGCGCCGCTGAACTGAAGCGGCTACGCGCCCGGCTGACCCAACTTGATGGCGAGAGCGCCCGTGTGATCAAGCTGGTGCGGCTGGAGGTGCTCAGCCCGGACGATCCGCAGGTCGCCACCGAACTCGGCAACATCCGCGCGCAGAAGGCCAGCACTCAGGCGGACATCGCTGTCCTCGAACGCCAACTTGATGCTGGCGATCGGCGAATCACGCCTGCGATCATCGCCAGGTTCGGCGATCTGCTCCGCCGCAAGCTCCATGAACCGGACGGCAGGACGCGCAAGGAATACATCCACCTGCTCGTGGACCGCGTCGAAGTCGGCGACCGCGAGGTTCGGATCACGGGGCGCAACGCGATGCTGGAACGCGCCATCATGGCATCCCAGACGCCGGGTGTCGCAGTGCCCAAAGCTGAACAGAAATGGCGCGCCCGGAGGGATTCGAACCCCCGACCGAGGAGGTAGAAGCTCCTTGCTCTATCCAACTGAGCTACGGACGCGCGGATGGTGGCGTCCCTAGCGCGGTTTGCGGTTCATGGGAATGGCGATAAATGTCGGGCGAACAGCTTCCAGGGGGATCCGCATGATGGGGGAACGGAGGATTACGAGCCGCGATGCGCAGTGGGCGGCGCTCGTCACGATGCCGCCGCTGTCCGACGCCACGGGCACGGATATGGGGAACGTCGCCGTCCTCCGCCTGCCATGGGTCGCCGGATGGCGATGTTGCGCGGCCATTCTGTTTTTTCCGTTGCGCCATGTGATCCGCCGCCCTGCCCATCATCAGCCCCTTCATCGAGTGAGCGCCGCATGAGCATGGACCATGGCTTGATCGAGGTGGAGGCCGGAACGCTTCACCAGCGCCCGATGCGCTATTTCGATTTCATGATGGCCGCGTTCGTGACCGTCCTGCTCCTGTCGAACGTGATCGGCGCGGAGAAGGTCGCGAAGGTCGATCTGCCCATCATCGGCAACTGGCCGTTCGGGGCGGGCATCCTGTTCTTCCCGCTGGGATATCTGCTCGGCGACATCCTGACCGAAGTTTATGGCTATGCGAGAGCGCGGCGCTGTGTGTGGGCCGGCTTTGCCGCCATGCTGTTCATGGCGCTGATGTCATGGGTCGTCGTGTCACTGCCGCCATCCCCCGATTGGCACGGCCAGGCGGCCTATGAACAGGTGTTCGGGCAGGTTCCCCGTATCGTCCTTGCAAGCGTAGCGGCTTTCTGGATCGGCGAGTTCGCGAACTCCTATGTCCTGGCCCGAATGAAGGTGTGGACGCAGGGACGGCATCTCTGGACCCGCACCGTGGGCTCGACCGTCGTCGGGCAGGCCGTGGATTCGGTCGTCTTCTACCCGCTCGCCTTCCTGGGCGTGTGGCCCTTGTCGCAGGTGATCGCGGTGGCGGTGACCAACTGGGCGCTGAAGGTAAGCTGGGAGGTGATCCTGACCCCGCTGACCTACGCCGCCGTCGGTTTTCTGAAAAAGGCCGAGGGTTTCGAGGTCTTCGACAAGGGCACCGACTTCACGCCGTTCAGCACGAAGGTCTGAGATCGCGAACGGCGCATCGCCCGCCAAGCGACCGCATCCCCCCCTATCGGATGCGCATGAACGCCGCGATCGCATTGCGAACGCTGTCGGTGAAGCGGTCATAGATCATTCGTGAGACTGCCGCGATGACGGGCTGGCGATCGCGTCCCCCTCGCGCGAATACGGCGATGGCCACGCGGCGACCATCGGGCATGGTGATGAACCCCACGTCGTTGGAGATGCCATCGAGCGTGCCGGTCTTGTCTTCCACCAAGGTACCGGCCGGAAGCAAAGCCCGAATACGGCGGGTTCCCGTCCTGCACTGCCGCATCAGGTCGAGCAGGAACCCGCGGCTTTGCGGCGACAAAATGGTGCCGCCGTCGATTTCCTTCAACAGCGTGACCATCGCCAACGGTGTCGCGACATCCTTGCTGTCCGCCAGATGACCACGCTCCCGAAGCAGTTGGGCGATCGTGCGGTCCACCCGGATGCCCCGTATGCCGTGCGATAGCAGCCACTGGTGAACCTTGGCCGGGCCGCCCAGGGTGGCGAACAGTTGATCGGCGGCCAGATTGTCGCTGCGGACGATCATCGCCTCAAGCGCCCGCGCCGCCGTGCGACCATTGATCATATCGCCAAGGCTGCGCCGCCCCTGATCGACCTCCGTCAGATAGGCCGCCGCGATGGCGAGCTTCACCGTACTCGCCATCGGAAATGGGGTCGCGCCGTTGACGGCCGCGGTATAGCCGTCGCGCAGGTCGATGGCCGCGATCCCATACTCCCCCGAATGCCCCGCAACCAGCGCACTGATTTGGCGCTGGAGTTCGAAGAGTTCGTAGGACCCGGTGGCGGCCGATACCGGGACGGTGGAACCGGCCGCAAGACCCGTCAGAAAAAGGCGAAAAAGCAGGGCGATACGCATCGACCTTCCTCTATCACGACATGGGGTGATTCGCCGATGCCAGTTTCAGGGGCCAGACACACCGCGTCGAGCGTGATGGCCATCCGGCCGGACGAACTTTTGGGCGGGAGGCACCACCGCCTCCCGCCCACGCTTACTGACCCGACGAGGGGGGCGTCGCGGCGGGTTCGGCGATCCGCGAGCCGTCGGCGTTCAGGCCAAGCTGCTTGAGCAGCGGCCCGACCTGGGGATCGGCGCCGTTGAAGGCGCGGAACATCGGCGCGTAATCCTCGGTATGCCCCTTCGACAGGATCATGTCGCGGAAACGCTGACCATTGGCGCGGGTCATGCCGCCATGCTGATCGAACCAGTTAAAGGCATTCTCGCTCAGCATCTTGGTCCAGCTATAGGCGTAATAGCCCGCCGAATAGCCGTTCGCCCAGATGTGGAGGAAATAGCTGGAACGATAGCGCGGCGGTACGTCGGCGATGTCCAGCCCGGTCGCGGCCAGCGCCTGGTCCTCGAAGGCATCGACATTCTGCCGCCCCTGCGCCGCGTTCAGCGAGTGCCAGCTCATGTCCAGTTCGGCCGCGGCCAGCGCCTCGCCAAAGGAATAGCCCGAGTTGAAGGTGCCCGCGCGCTTGATCTTGTCGACCAGCGCCTGCGGGATCGGCTTGCCGTCCTTGTAGTTCACCGCATAGTGCGGCAGCACCTTGGGATCGAGCGCCCAATGCTCGTTGAACTGCGAGGGAAACTCCACGAAGTCGCGCGCGGTGTTGGTACCCGATACCGAGGGATAGACCTGGTTCGCGAACAGGCCGTGCAGCGCATGGCCGAATTCATGGAACATGGTCACCACATCGTCGAAGCTGACGAGCGCGGGCTGGCCGGCGGCGGGCTTGCTGAAATTGCCCACATTGTAGATGACCGGCTTGGTCCCGAGCAGCTTGGACTGGTTGACGAAGTTCGACATCCACGCGCCGCCATTCTTGTTGTCGCGCTTCCAGTAATCGAAATACATCAGGCCCAGGGTGGCGCCGCTCGCGTCGAACACCTCATAGACCATGACGTCGGGTTGATAGACGGGAATGTCCGTCCGACGCTTGAAGGCCAGGCCGTACAGCTCGTGCGCCGCATAGAAGACGCCGTCGGTCAGGACCTTGTTGATCTCGAAATACGGCTTCAGCTCGTCCTGGTTCAGATCATATTTCGCCTTGCGGACCTGTTCCGAGTAGAAGTCCCAGTCCCAGGGCTTGAGGTCGAAATCGCCGCCCGTCGCCTTGATCCGCGCCTGCAACTCGGCCGCCTCGCGATGCTGTTCGGCGGCGACGGGCTTGCCCAGCTGCTGCATGAAGGCCAGCGCGGTCTGCGGATTCTTCGCCATCTGATCCTGCAGCACGTAATCGGCCCAGGTGGGGAAGCCGAGCAGCTTGGCCTTCTGGGCGCGCAGCAAGGCGATCTGCGAGATCGTATCACGGGTGTCGTTGACGTCGCCCTTCTCCGCCCGCGTCCAGCTTGCACGGAACAGCGCCTCACGCGTCGCGCGATCCGTCAGCGTCGCCAGTTCGGGCTGCTGCGTGGTGTTCTGCAACGTCAGCACATATTTGCCCGGCAAGCCGCGTGCCTTGGCCGCATCGGCCGCCGCCGCAATCTCGCCCTCGGAGAGCCCGGCAAGCTTCGCGCGGTCATCGACGACCAGCGAGCCCGCCTTGGTCGCCGCGAGCAGCTTCTGCTGGAATGCAGTTTCCAGCGTCGACAGCTGCGCATTATACTGGCTGAGCGTCGCCTTGTCGGCCGGGGACAGCAGCGCACCCGCGCGCACCATGTTCTGGTACGTCAGCGTCAGCACCTGAAGCTGTTCGGGCGTGAGCCCCAGCGACTGGCGCTTGTCGTAAAGCGTCTTGACGCGGGCGAACAGCGCCGGGTCCAGGTTGATCGCATCCTGATGCGCCGCAAAGGCGGGGGCGAGATCGGCCTGGGTCTTTTGCAGGATATCGTCGGTATTGGCACCGACCACACCGTAAAAGGCCAGGCTGGCCCGCTCCAGCAATCGGCCCGAACGTTCCAGCGCGGCGATGGTATTGTCGAACGTCGGGGCGCTGCGCGCATATGTGATCGCCCGCACCTCGGCGCGTTGCTGGGCCATGCCCGCCAGCAACGCAGGCGCATAGTCGCTGCTCTTGATCCGATCGAACGGCGGTGCCTCCAGCGGCAGGGTGCTGGGCTTCGCGAACGGATTGGAGGCGGGCAGAGCGGCGGAAGCGGCCCGGCTCGTAACGGGCTTCGCACCCTGGGCAATCGCGGTGGTCGACATCAGCAGGATCGTGGCAGTCGCGGCGAACAGGCGCATAGGGGCTCCATCAACAAGCGGATGGGTGCTGCCATGCTCCCGCGCGGCGTGCGGATCAATAGCGCGTAAAGGCTTGCCCGAGCCGCAGCCATTCCGGCTCCGATTTCCGGGCTCGCGATGGCTGCGCGGAGCGGGATGGCGGACGCAATCGTGACACCGCCGTGACGATCTTGTCGTAAAGCCATATAGATACTACGAACCTTCCACGTTTTTGACGACGCGCCGCGGGGGAAGGCCCGAACTGTTCCACTCGCGCCGCCACGAAGGGGAGTGACAGGAGTGAACATGCGTTTCATCGCCGTTACGATGGTGGCGGCAAGCCTCGTCTCCACGACGCCCACCACCGCGCAGAAGCTGGCCAAGCCTTCCGCCGGCCAGCGGCTTCAGGAGCAGACCGCGAATGACGTACCCCGCTGCACCCGCAGGCTCGGCACCCTCTCGATCGTCGACGGCGACAATTCGTCCTATTGGACCGCCTGGAATCTCGCCCCGCCGTCAAAGCTGTTGAAGGTGCTGGTCGCCCGGTCGGGTTGCTTCAACCTGGTCGATCGCGGCAGCGGCCTGAATGCAGCGGAGAAGGAGCGCGCCATTGGCGGCAACCTGGGCATGCAGCGCGGTTCCAATGTCGGGCAGGGCCAGATCAAGGCCGCGGACTATGTGATGGTGGCCGAGGTTCAGGGTGCCAACTCGAACGTCAGCGGCAACGGTATCGCCGGGGGCGTCGGGGGCCTGCTCGGCGGACGCGTGGGCGGGCTGCTGGGCGGTCTTCGCAGCAAGAAGATGGAGGCCAACACGGTCCTCTCGCTGACCAATGTCCGCACGACCGAAACGCTCGCGACGGAAGAGGGCTATGCCGCCAAGAACAACATATCGCTGGGCGGTGGCGGCTTCTTCGCGATCGGCGGCGCGGTCGGTGGCGGCTATGACAATACGGATATCGGCCGGATCGTCACCCTCTCCTTCATTCAGGCCTATGCCAAGATGGTGACCAGCCTTGGGCTCGTGACCCCCGGCGCGGAGGGCACGGCGCAGGCTGCCCCGGCCAAGACCTTCACCGCACAGGCCCCCGTCGCCCTCCGCGCATCGGCGGCTGCGTCCGCCACGGTCATCCGCACCCTGCCGGTTGGCAGCGTCGTCTATCCCACCGGCAAGAAGACCGGGCTGTTCTGGGAAGTGGCGGACGAAAACGACAATGTCGGCTGGGTGCTGAACACGAAGCTCGCGCCCTCGCAGCTTTCGCCCGACGCGCTGAAGATCCACTGACGCGTTTGCGCCGGTCACCCTTTCGCCGAGGGTGACCGGCGGCCTTTCCTTGGGGGAACGCCGCTATTCCGACACGGCCGGGGCGTGGGCTCCGTGCTCCGCCACCGGACGCTTCAACACGCCGATGAGCAGCGCACTCACCACCACCCCGGCAGCGAGCGCGGCGACATAGGCGACGAGGTGCGTGACCGCACCGGGGATAGGCAGCACGAAGATGCCGCCATGCGGCACACGCAGTTCGACACCCGCGAACATCGAGATCGCCCCCGTGACGGCCGAACCCGCCATCAGCGACGGGATCACACGGAACGGATCGCGCGCGGCAAAGGGGATCGCGCCTTCACTGATGAAGGCGAGGCCCAGCACCGCAGCAGCCGCCCCCGCTTCACGCTCGTCGGCGGTGAAGCGGTTGGCGAAAAGCCGGGTCGCAAGCGCGATGGCGAGCGGCGGCGTCATGCCCGCCGCCATGGTCGCCGCCATGGGCGTATAGACCTGCGCCGCGACCAGTCCGACCGAAAAGGCATAGGCCGCCTTGTTGACCGGGCCGCCCATGTCGAAGGCCATCATCGCCCCCAGGATCAGACCGAGCAGGATCGCATTGGACCCCTGCATCCCGCGCAGCCATTCGGTCAGGAAGGACAGCACCGCCGCAACCGGCGTTCCCACCGCATAGATCATCAGCAGGCCGGTCAGGAGCGTACCGAGCAGCGGCAGGATCAGCACCGGCTTCAGGCCCTGGAGATTCTTGGGCAGGCGGATCACCCGGTTCAGCGCGTCGACGCCATAGCCCGCGATGAAACCCGCCGCGATGCCGCCGAGAAAGCCCGCGCCCAGGCTGCTGGCGAGCATCCCGCCGATCATCCCGGGCGCGATGCCGGGCCGATCCGCGATCGAATAGGCAATATATCCGGCCAGGGCCGGGACCATCAGCGCAAAGCCGGCCTTCGCCCCGATGGTGAACAGCGCATGGGCGAGCGTGCCCGCAGCGGCATCGTCATTGGCGTGGATGCCCCCCAGCGCGAAGGCGAGCGCGATCAGCAGGCCGCCCGCGACCACGAAGGGCAGCATGAACGACACGCCGGTCATCAGATGCTTATAGGGTCCGGCGCGATCGCTCGCGGCGGCGGTGGCAGCCCCGGCGGCGGGGGCATTCGCGCCCTCCCCCTGAACCTTGGCGTCGGCGAGCGCCTTCTGGATCAGCGCGGCGCCGCCGGTGATCGCGGGCTTGGTATTGCTGACCAGCACGCGCTTGCCCGCGAACCGCGCGCGATCGACCTCGCGATCGGCCGCGATCAGCACCACATCCGCCTCGGCGATCTGCTCGGGGGTCAACGGGTTGCCTGCGCCGACCGAGCCCTGCGTCTCGACATGGATGTCATAGCCGAGCTGCCGCGCGCCCTCCTGAAGGCCCTCGGCCGCCATGAAGGTATGCGCGATGCCGGTCGGGCAGGACGTGATCGCGACGATCTTCCTGGGCCGCTCGGCCTGTTGGGCCCCGGCCTTCATCTCCAGCGCGGCCGCCGGATCGGCGAGCACCGCCTCCAGCGTCAACAGGCGGTCGGCGCGCGCACGGATCGCGGCGTCGGCGCTGTCTTCGGCACCGACAAACAGCAACCGGTCGCCACTGTCCGCCGGTCCCGGCGAAACCGGATTGACGATCCCTTGCGTGGTGCGCAGTTCGATCTCGATCGGCGAGCCGACATCGCGCGCGGCGCGGCGCAGCGCCTCGCCCGCCAATACGCCGGTGACGCCGGAATCCCGCGCATCGACGATCGCAAATATCCGGTTCATGCGTCCTCTCCCGTCATTGCCGGGCCTGTGATGGCGGCTGGGCGGATGTTGACCTGCCCAGCCAGTGAATCGATCGTCGCGACGTCCGGCAGATGCGGGCCGACACGCCCGAGCTTGGCGACCGCGAAGGCCGTCGACAGCCGCGCGATGCGTTCCAGACCGGCCCCCTCGGCAAAGGCGGCGACGAGGCCCGCGACCATGGCATCCCCGGCGCCCACCGTGCTGGCGAGCGGCCCCGCGGATAGCTGCGCCAGGAGCGCGCCCTCGTCCGACACGAACAGCGCGCCCTCCTCGCCCATCGACACGACGACAAGCGCCACGCCACGCGCGCGCAATGCTTCCGCGCAACGCACGACATCGCCGAGCGTCTCGAGCCTGTCGCCCGCCCAGTCGGCGAGTTCGCGCCGATTGGGCTTGACGATCGCGGGCAGGGCCGGGGCGCGAAGCGCCTGGGCCAGGGCCGGGCCGCTGGTGTCGAGGAGCACGCGCGCGCCGCGTTCGCCCAGCGCCGCGATCATGTCGGCATAGACGCCGGGATGGCACCCCGGCGGCAGGCTGCCCGACAGGACGATCAGCGCGTCCGGTCCGGCGAAGTCGGCCACCGCGCGTTCGACGGCGGCGACCTGCGCCTCCTCCACGGCCACGCCACTCATGTTGATGTCGGTGGTCTGCACGTCGTCGACCAGCTTCATGTTGACGCGCGTGTCGCCGGGTATGCGCAGGAAGCGGTCGTCGATCGCCTTTTGCGCGAACAGCGCCTCGAACAGCGCGGCATTGCCCTGCCCCAGCAGCCCGAACACGCTGACCGGCAGGCCCCAATCGGCCAGGCAGCTCGCGACGTTGACGCCCTTGCCGCCGACATCCTGGCGGATCGCATGGGCCCGGTGGACCTCGCCCGGCACCAGTCGGTCGAGCGTGATGGTCTGGTCGATCGCCGGATTGAGGGTGATGGTGGCGATACGCATCACGCCGCGCTCCTTTCGAGCACATCGCCCGCCGGCACGGCATCCAGCGCGCGCACATCGGCGGCGCTCTCCATATCCAGCGCGCGGGCCGCCAGCGCCTGCAGCGCGGGAAGCTCGCTGTCGCGCAGGCGCGCCTTGACCGCGGGCAGATCGCGCGGGGTCATCGACAATTCGGTCACGCCCAATCCGGCGAGCAGCGCCGCGCCGAACGGATCGCCCGCCAGCCCGCCGCACACGCCCACCCAGCGATCATGCCGCCGCGCGCCTTCCACCGTCATCGCGATCAGGCGGAGCACCGCCGGATGCAGCGAATCGGCCTCACTGGCGAGTTCGGGATTCTGGCGGTCGATGGCCAGCGTATATTGGGTCAGGTCGTTGGTGCCGATCGAGAAGAAATCGGCATGGGCCGCCAGCGCATGCGCCTGCACCGCGGCGGCGGGCACCTCGATCATGATGCCGATCGGCACGACCGGCGCATCCAGCGCCACCCGCACCGCCTCGCACCGTTCGCGCAACGCGACCAGTTCGGCGACCGAGGTGATCATCGGGAACATGATCGACAGATCGCCCGACGCCTTGGCCGCGCGGTAGAGCGCACGCAATTGCGGCTCCAGCAGATCGGGACGGCGCAGCAGCAGCCGGGCACCGCGCACGCCGAGGAACGGGTTCTCCTCCTTGGGCAGATGGAGGTGCGGCACCTGCTTGTCGCCGCCGATGTCCAGCGTACGGACGATCAGCGGACGGCCGTCCAGCGCATCGATCATCGCGCGATAGACTTCGAACTGCTCGTCCTCGCTCGGGCTGTCGCCGCGTTCGAGGAAGAGGAACTCGGTGCGCATCAGGCCGACGCCCTCACCCCCCTGCGCCAGCCCCTCGGGCACCTGATCGGGTCGGTTCACATTGGCGGCGATCGCGATCCGGTGACCATCGCGCGTCACCGCCGGGCGGCTGCGCTCGGCTTCCTCGGCGGCGCGCCGGGCCGCGATACCGGCGATCCAGCTCTGGGCGGAGGCGAGATCGGCCTCCGACGGATTCAGCCAGACGCGGCCCGTGTCGCCATCGACGATCGCCACCGTTCCCGCCGCCTGCGACAGAAGGTCCGCGCCGCCCGCAACCACCGACGGCAGGCCCAAGGTGCGGGCGAGGATGGCGCTGTGCGAGGTCGGGCCGCCCAGCGCGGTGGCGATGCCCGCCACGCGCCGCGTGTCGAGCGCGGCAGTATCCGACGGCGCCAGATCGGTCGCGACGAGGATGCACGGCTCCTGCGGCAGATCGTCGAGCGTGCCCAGGCCGAGGCCGGGGTCGATCTGCGCCAGCACGCGCCGCCCGATATCCCGCAGGTCGGCCGAGCGGGCGGCGAGCACCGGATTGCCGAGCGCCGACAACTGGCTCGCCATCCGCTCGATCGCCTGATGCCACGACCAGGCGACGCCATGCCCCTCGACCATCAGCTGGCAGGTCAGCGTGATGAGGTCGGTATCGTCGAGCAGCGCGGCCTGCGCCTTGAAGATCGCGGCGTCGCCTGCGCCGAGACGCCGGGTGGTGTCATCGACCAGCGCCGTCATCTGCGCACGGGTGCGCACCAGCGCCTCGTCGAGCAGCGCGCCGCCGCTCGCCAGGTCCACCGGCTGGTCGTGCACGTCCAGTTCCGCCGCCGCCAGGACATGGACCTTGCCGATCGCCAGCCCCGGACTGGCGGCGACGCCGGCGATCATCATCGGCGAATCGACGGGCTTCCAGCCGCGCACCGGCACGGCGGCGGCGGCCTTTTCGGCCGCACGCGCCGCATCGGCCTTTTCACGCCCCGTCAGCCGGGCGATCGCGGCGTGGAAGCTGTCGAGCGCACCCCGCGCGGCGGGCCCCGATGCCGAAATGGTGACCGTGTCACCCGCCTTCAGCCCGAGTTGCAGCAGTGCCACCAGGCTGCGCGGATCGGCGGTCTCGGCGCCGTGCCGGATGCGCAATGTGACGGGCAGCGCCTTGGCCGCTTCCGCCCAGGCGGCGGCAGGGCGTGCGTGGAGACCGGCGGGATAATCGACCGTCCAGCTCACCTGCTCGTCCAGATCCTCGGCGGGGGGCCGGCCCGCGCCCTGATCCACCGCATCGTCGCGCAGCGCGGCGACGATCACCGCGGGATCGTCGGTCGTGGCGAGCTGATGCAGCCGCGCCTCGTCCTGGATCAGGCGGGTCAGGCGACGAAGGATCGCGATATGGCTGTCCGAGCTGGCGGCGATGCCGATCACCAGATGCGCGATCTGGCCCGGATTCCATTCGATGCCCTCGACGAACTGGAGAACCGCGATCCCGTCGCGGAGGACCAGCCCCTTGTCCTCGCCCAGGCCGTGCGGAATGGCGACGCCGGTGCCCAGGAAGGTGTTCGCAACGCCTTCGCGCGCGATCATGCTGTTCTCATAACCCGGCGCGACGCAGCCCGCGGCCGCCAGCAACTGGCCGGCCTGGCGGATCGCGTCCGTCTTGTCGGTCGCTTTCACGGCGAGCCGGATCAGCTCCGGGCCGATCGCGGGTGATGGGGATTGGGTGCGCATCTTTCTATTGACCTCTCCGGCGCGAGTCTCAATTTTCGCTTATTCGCCTGGAAAACGTTTTCTCAAAACTTTGTCAATGGCTCTTGCCAAAAATCACGTTCGCCGACATGAAGAAGGGCAATCGATGCCGAACGGCGGCGCGGAGAGGAGATTACGTTTTCCATGAGCGTGGGTATCAAGGATGTTGCCCGCGTCGCCAGCGTATCCGCGGCCACGGTATCGCGCGTCCTGAGCGGCCGCAACGTCGATCCGGCGATGCGGGAACGCGTCCTCGCCGCGGTGCACTCGACCGGCTACCGCCCCAATCTCGCCGCACGGCGGCTGCGGTCCCGTCACAGCAACACGATCGGACTGATCGTTGCGGACATCCGCAACCCCTTCTTCACCGCCGTTTCCCGCGCGATCGAGGATCTGGCCTATGCCCGCGGGATGCGGGTGATCCTGTGCAACACGGACGAGGATCCCGCACGCGAGACGATGTATCTGCAACTGATGCAGGAGGAACGGGTGACGGGGGTCATCCTAGCCCCAACGCGGCAGGGGCTGACCCGAATCGCCCGGACGAAACCCGATTATCCAATGGTCCTGATCGACCGCGTGGCACCGGGTATCGCGCATGACTGCGTGGTCCTGGACAATATGACGATGGCCGGATTGCTGGTCGAGCATCTTCACGAACGCGGCTTCCGGCGCATCGCGGGCCTGTTCGGCGCGTCCAGCAGCACCGGCGCGGAACGTCGCGCGGGGTTCGAGGCGGCGGCACAGCGACTGGACCTCGCCGCCGAGGCGATCCCCGTTCCCCATGGCGACGGCGAAGTCGTGGAGATCATGAACGATCTGCTCGGCCGGCCCGATCGGCCCCAAGCGCTGGTGGCCAGCAACGGCGTCACCTTGCTGGCGGTCCTGCGCGCACTGCACCGCCATGGCCTGTCGGTCCCGGACGACATCGCGCTCGCCGGCTTCGACAATGAGGGATGGATGGACATCGTCGGAACCGGCGCCGGGGGCGGGCTTTCGGTGATCGAGCAACCGGTCGAGGAAATCGGCCGTACCGCCATGGCCATGCTGATCGACCGGCTCGACCATCCCGACGGTGCCGCCCGAAAGGTGGTGCTGGCCGGGCGCCTGATCTCGCGAGGCCCCTCTACTTCCTTCTCTCCCGTCACCGGCCGGTGACCGCATGACACCTTTCCCTCGCGGCGACAGGGCATCGCCCTCGCCGGAATTCGGAGCCTGACCCAGATGCAACGCATGTCGCTCACCCGGTTCCTCATCGAGCAGCAGCGCGGCGACGCGGCGCTGCCCGCCGAACTGCGCCTTCTGATCGAGACGGTCGCGCGCGCCTGCAAAACGATCGGCCACGCCGTGTCCAAGGGCGCGCTGGGCGAGGTGCTGGGCAGCCTGGGCCAGGAGAATGTCCAGGGCGAGGTCCAGAAGAAGCTGGACGTGATCGCCAACGAACTCCTGCTCGATGCCAATGAATGGGGCGGCAACCTGGCCGCGATGGCGTCGGAGGAGATGGAGACGATCCACCGCATCCCCAATCGCTATCCCAAGGGCGAATATCTGCTGCTGTTCGATCCCATCGACGGATCGAGCAACATCGATGTCTGCCTGTCGGTCGGCACGATCTTCTCGGTGCTGAAGGCCCCGTCGGACGCGGCGGGCCGCGAGATCGGCGAGGAGGATTTCCTCCAGCCCGGATCGTGCCAGGTGGCGGCGGGCTATGCGATCTATGGCCCGCAACCCTTGCTGGTGCTGACGATCGGTTCGGGCGTCTATGAATTCACGCTGGATCGCGAGATCGGATCATGGAGCATGACCGACGGGCCGATCCGATTGCCCGCGGGAACCCCCGAATTCGCCATCAACATGGCGCGGCGCGCGCAATGGTCCGCCACGGTCGGCCGCTTCGTCGACGAACGGGTCGCAGGGACCAAGGGGCCGTGCGGCCGGGACTATTCGATGCGCTGGACCGGATCGATGGTCGCCGATGTCCATCGCATCCTGAAGCGGGGCGGCACCTTCCTCTATCCCCAGGACAGTCGCACCGGCAGCGCCCGGTTGCGCCTGATGTACGAGGCCAATCCCATGGCCTTCCTGATCGAACAGGCGGGCGGCGCGGCGATCGACGGAACGACGCGGATCCTGGACCTCATGCCCACCGGCCTGCACCAGCGCGTCGGCCTGATGCTGGGCGACGCGCAGGAGATCACGATGCTGCAGGACGCCCAGGCGCAAGAGGCGGCGAGCCCCCTCGCCTTGTCCGCCTAGCCCCGACCGGGCCACCATCGTCAGGCGAACGTCGCCGTCCATCGGGACACGCAGCGTTCGCCTGATCCGATAATTCGATCAACAGCCGGACGGGTCCCGGGCCCTTGTGACCATGACCGCCGTCATCCAGACTGATCGATCATGAGATAACGTTTTCAGTTATCGGCATAAACGGATCGCCCAGCGACGCCCGAGAACCGGCAGGGGCCGGTGCGACGTGGATAAGGCTGGTTGGTCATTGTTGAAAATCAATTTGTTACGACCAGGCATACTTGATACATGTTGCGAGAAAACGTTTTCACAATAGCTAGATTTAGGGGAAGGTGCAGGCTCGTGAAGGTTCATTTCAAGCTAGGCTTTGCCCTGGGCGCGGCGGTTTTGCCGCTGTCCGCCGGCTGGTTGCCGGCCCATGCGTCGACGCTCTCGGCGACCGCCGAGGACATGTCGACCGTGACGCCGCCCGCCGCTGCGGGCGACCCGCAGGTGTCCCAGCATGCGACGAAGATCGTCCCGCTGGCCCTGGGCCAAAAGAGGGGCTACGAAACCTGGCAGCCGCTGGCCGATGACGGGATCACGCTGGCGCTGAACTATACGGGCGAAGCCGCGGCCAATGCGACCGGCGGGCTGGAGCGCAAGGCCGCTTATACCGGGCAGATCTATGTCGGTGCCGATCTCGACTTCGAGAAGATCGCCGGCATCACGGGCGGCGGCCTCCATCTCGCGATCACCAATCGTCACGGCCAGAACCTGTCGCAGATCGCGATCGGCAACAACACCTCGGTCCAGGAGGTGTGGGGCACGCAGAACACCCATCTGGCGATCCTGACCTGGGAACAGAAGCTGTTCAACAACGCCCTCGATATCGAGGTGGGCAAGAGCCAGGCGAACATCCACTTCCTGAACTCGCCGATCTATTGCAACTTCCAGTCGAACTCCGCCTGCGGCAATCCGACCTTCGTCTTCAAGAACAGCAACTTTACCTATTTCCCGGCGTCGAGCTGGATGGCCCATGCCAAGGTGACGGTCGCCGACAACTGGTTCGCCCATGCCGGGATCTACGAGGTCAATCCCAACCGCAAGCGGGCGGACGACAATGGTTTCAGCCTCAGCTTCAAGGGCGGCACCGGCTTCATCGTGCCCTATGAACTGGGCTATGCCTCGGACTTCAAGACCGACCGGCTGCCGCGCCACTATATCCTGGGCGGCTGGATCGATCGTGGCGATTATGCCGATCCGCTGCGCGACGACCGAGGGGGCATCGCGATCCTGAGTGGACGCCCGGCCGCCACGCTGAAGGGGCGCAGCGGCCTCTATGTCCGCTTCGACCAGATGCTGACCCGGCCGGACATGAATTCGCACCGGGGCCTGTCGGTGTTCGGTGTCGCCATGACCAATTTGTCGGGCCGGGTCGAGGAGCGCCATTTCCTCGAACTGGGCCTGCTCCAGACCGGGACCTTTGCCGGGCGCGATCGCGACACGATCGGGTTCGTCATCAACCAGCAGAGCTTTTCCGACCTGGCGATGGCGCGGATGCAGGCCGCACGGATATCCGCCGGCGGCGACGGCAATATCCGCCGCGATCAATATATGATGGAACTGGCCTATGGCGCCCAGATCGGGCCCGCCATCCGCCTGTCGCCCAACATCCAGTACATCCTCCACCCCGACCAGACCGGCGCGCCCTTCCGCAAGACCCATATCGGCAACGCGCTCGTCTTCGGGTTCAAGTTCACCATCGATGCACCGACGCTGATCGCGATGGCGCACCGCGACTAGCGCGACACGGCATGGATATCCCGTGCCGCTCAGTTGGGGGGCGGCAGGCAGCGTGAGCCTCAGGCGACAGGATTTCCATCGCCAACCACCTGCTGCCCCCCGAAAACCCGTAATCCCGATTCTGGATGCCCTTGCCGGTGCCATCGGCACCCCTTTGCCCTGCGCCCAGAGGGTTGGGCATGGCACCGCATCGCCGCGACCGGCCGCACACATCTGAAGGCGTGGACATTACACATTCGTCATGATCGCCCATGCTGCCAGTCATATTCATGACGCCAGAGTTTGATCCTGGCCTTTGATGGTGCGGATTTGAAGTAAATCGGTCGGGCTCGTTCCGCCATGCCTTGCAGATGGCTTCGTAGGGTGTGAGTCCCTTTAGGGTCTTGAGCCTGCGGCCGAAATTATATGCCGCGACGATGCGCCATGCCTCGACATACCGGAAACCCTGGTCGCGATCGAACCCCTTTTCGGGCAAGGATGGCCCGCATGACCGAAACCGCCCATCCCCATGAAGAGTCCCGGACCGATGGCCGCGCCAGGCTGGTGCTGGCGATGCTGCTCGTCGTCTATATCTTCAACTTCGTCGACCGGCAGATCCTGGCGATCCTTGCCGCACCGATCCAGCAGGAACTGGGGCTGAGCGACCGGCAACTGGGTCTGCTCGGCGGGATCGCCTTCGCGCTTCTCTATTCGACCCTGGGGGCGCCGCTCGCCTGGATCGCCGATCGCACCAGTCGAAACTGGGTCATCACCGGATCGCTGGTCCTGTGGAGCGGTTTCACCGCGCTGTGCGGCCTCGCCACCGGCTTCTGGCAGATATTCCTTGCACGGCTGGGCGTGGGTATCGGCGAGGCGGGTGGTGTCGCGCCCTCCTATGCGATCATCAGTGACTATTTCCCGCCGCACAGGCGGGCCTTCGCCCTCTCCGTCTATTCGCTGGGCATTCCGCTGGGGTCGGCGGCGGGGGTCTTGGCGGGCGGCTATATCGCCGCGCGGATCGACTGGCGGACGGCCTTCATCGTCGTCGGACTGGCAGGATTGCTCGTCGCCCCGCTGGTCCGCAGGATCGTGCGCGACCGGCCGCGCGCCGAGCCCGTGCCGATGCTCCGGGAGGACGCCACCCCGCGTTTCGCGACCGTCGCCCGCCATCTGGCGGCCAAGCCCAGCTTCTGGCTCCTCTCCTTCGGCGC
Organism: Sphingomonas sp.; assembly: GCF_039594485.1. Classification (GTDB taxonomy): domain Bacteria; phylum Pseudomonadota; class Alphaproteobacteria; order Sphingomonadales; family Sphingomonadaceae; genus Sphingomonas. The sequence goes on from NZ_JBCNNI010000042.1 coordinate 18,356, forward strand.
GGCGAGCAGTTCGATGGTGGGCTATGGCCTGGCCTTCTGGTTGCCCAGCCTGTTGCGGCGGAGCTTCGGACTGGACCTGATCGGCACGTCGCACTTCATCGCCGCGATCCTGCTGATCGGCGGGGTCAGCGGCATTCTGGGCGGCGGCTGGCTGGCCGATCGGCTGGGCGCGCGCGACAGGGCCTGGTACGGCTATGTCCCGGCCATCGCCTATATGGTCAGCATTCCCTTCTTTGCGGGCGGCATCCATGGCGGCGATGTGCAGATGGCCTTCGCGCTGTTCCTGCTGCCCCAGGCGCTGGCCTATGCTTGGCTGGGGCCTGTCCTGTCGGCGGTGCAGCATCTGGTCGAACCACCCGCCCGCGCGACGGCGGCCGCGCTGTTCCTGCTCATCAACAACCTGATCGGGCTGGGCGGCGGCATCTATGCGCTGGGCGCGCTCTCCGACGCGCTGACGCCCTTCTATGGCAACGATGCACTGCGCTATTCGATGCTTTACGGCCTGTCGCTCTATGGGCTCGCCGCGCTGTTGATCGGGCTGGCGGGGCCGTGCCTGCGCCGCGACTGGGTGGGATAGGAGCGCGATCCCCCGAGCCGCGCGCAAAGCGCCAAAGGCGATCGGCGGGGCAGACGCTTGCCACCCAGACCGGGGGCAAGCGGCACGGCCGCCCTCCCCCAAGCCGATCGAGTCGGACTTTACCGGGTCGCGTTATACTTCAACTGCGCCTCGGTGAGCTGGAACCCGACCAGCGCCTCGAAGCTGGCGCTTGCCACCGCCTGGCGCACATCGGGCTGGGTCAGCGGGTCGACGGCAGCGTCCTCATCACCCGCCTTGCGGCGGCGGGTCAGCTTTTCGCGCACCTCATCGGACAGGGTCGCCGCCGAGCGGGCGATCGTCGTGGAGGCCTCGCCCGCCACCTGGCCGCGCGCCTGGCCCGCGTCGAAATGGATCGACACGCGCGAAATCCGCTTGGCGACGACATTGGTCCCGCCGCGCACGATCGCGATGTAATAGGGCAAGGTGACGTCGCGCGCCGTCGACGTGTCGGTCCGCCGCGCCTCGACATTGAAGGTCACCGTCGTCGCGATATCGGCCCCCGCATCGGCGCAGGTCGAGCGGACATTGGTCATGCTGGCGACCAAGTCGATCGAATTCTCGTCGGTCGCGTCCGGTGTCTTGAACAGGGTCACGTCGCCGGTCCCCGCGGCCACCCCGACGACCGGGCAGGCCGAGCGGACGGCGGTGATGCCGCCCGAGGCATCGATTTCGCCGGTGCGGGCGCAACCGGCCAGGGCAAATGCAAGGGCGACGGGCGCAAGGACGAGGGAGACGGGGATCGATGCTTTCACAGGTCGGAACGCCTATTCTGGATGCCGAAGCGATATGCCGGTTTGGCCGCCAGCATAGGAACCGGGTTGGACGCGCGCAAGCAATGGCGTAGAGGCAGGCGCATGACCGATGCCTCGAAGCCGCCGCTCGACCTGTTGATCGCCGCCCCGCGCGGTTTCTGCGCCGGGGTCGACCGTGCCATCCGCATCGTCGAACTCGCGCTCGAAAAGCACGGCGCGCCCGTCTATGTCCGGCACGAGATCGTCCACAACAAGTTCGTCGTCGACAGCCTGAAGGCCAAGGGCGCGGTCTTCGTCGAGGAACTGGACGAGGTGCCGCCACACGCCCATGTCGTCTTCTCCGCCCATGGCGTTCCCAAGTCGGTGCCCGCCGATGCCGAGAATCGCGGCCTCGACTATCTCGACGCGACCTGCCCGCTGGTGTCCAAGGTCCATCGCCAGGCCGAAAGGCTGGTCGAGATGGGTCGCCACATCGTCTTTATCGGCCATGCCGGACATCCCGAGGTCATCGGCACCTTCGGCCAGGTGCCGCAAGGGTCCATGTCGCTGGTCGAGACGGTGGCGGACGTGGACGCCTTCACCCCCGCCGATCCCGACAACCTGGCCTTCCTGACCCAGACGACGTTGTCGGTGGACGACACGCATGCGATGGTCGAGGCGCTCCAGCGCCGTTTCCCCAGCATCCAGGCGCCGCGCGGCGAGGATATCTGCTACGCCACTTCCAATCGCCAGGCCGCCGTCAAGGCGATCGCGGCGGAATGCGACGCGGTGCTGGTGATCGGCGCGCCCAATTCCTCCAACTCGCTGCGACTGGTCGAGGTCGCGGAGCGGGCGGGCAAGCGCGCCAAGCTGATCCAGCGTGCCGCCGATCTGGACTGGGCGTTCCTCGACGGTGTGCGGACGCTGGGGCTGACCGCCGGGGCCTCCGCCCCCGAATTGCTGGTCCGCGAGCTGGTCGACCGCCTGTCCGAACGCTTCACCGTCAGCGAGCGGGAGGAAGAGACGACGCGCGAGACGATCGCGTTCAAGCTGCCGCGCGGACTCGAAGCGGCGGCCTGACCCGATGGCTGTCTATACGCAGGTGTCGGCAGAGGCTCTGTCGGCGTTTCTGGCGCGTTATGACGCCGGGCAGTTGATCTCCGCCAAGGGCATCGCCGAGGGGGTGGAGAACAGCAACTATCTGGTCGACACCACCGCCGCGCGGTTCATCCTGACGCTCTATGAGAAGCGGGTGGCCGCGGGCGACCTGCCCTTCTTCCTGGCGCTGCTCGACCATCTGGCCGCCAAGGGGCTGCCCGTGCCGCCCGCGATCAAGGACCGCGAGGGCATCGAGATCCAGGAACTGGCGGGCCGCCCGGCCTGTCTGATCCAGTTCCTGAACGGCGTGTCGCTGTCGCACCCCAGCCCCGCCCAGGCGCTGGCGGCGGCCGATGCGATGGGCGCGATGCACCGCGCGGTGGCGGACTTTCCCCTGAACCGCGCCAATTCGATGGGGCATCGGAGCTGGCGGCCGCTGTTCGAGCAATGCGGGCGCGATCTCGACCGGATTCAGCCCGGGCTGCACGACGCGATGGACGCGGCGCTGGACGCGGTGCTGACCGGCTGGGAAGACCAGGCGCTCGACGCGTGCGTCATCCATGCCGACCTGTTCCCCGACAATGTGCTGGTGCTGGGCGACCGGGTGACGGGGCTGATCGATTTCTACTTCGCCTGCACCGATTTCCGCATCTACGACCTGGCCGTCATGCACTCCGCCTGGAGCTTCGACGCGAGCGGGGAGAGCTATGTGCCGGAGATCGGCGCATCGCTGGTCAAGGGCTATGAACGCCACTTCCCGCTGTCCGAGGGCGAACGCGCCGCCTTTGTCCGGCTGGCGATGGGCGCGTGCCTCCGCTTCGCGCTGTCGCGGGCCTGGGACTGGCTGAATACCCCGGCCGATGCGCTGGTGACGCGCAAGGACCCGCTCGCCTATTGGCGGCGCTATCTGGCGTATAGGGACGGAAAGGCCGGACTGTGACCCCGGTCGAGATCGCCACCGACGGCGCGTGCAAGGGCAATCCCGGTCCCGGCGGCTGGGGCGCGCTGATCCGATCGGGCGCGCATGAGAAGGAACTGTCCGGCGGCGAGGCGCTGACCACCAATAACCGCATGGAACTGATGGCCGCGATCCAGGCGCTGAACGCGCTCAAGCGACCCTGCGCGGTCACGCTGTCGACCGACAGCCGCTATGTGATGGACGGCCTGACCAAATGGATCCACGGCTGGAAGCGCAACGGCTGGAAGACGGCGGACAAGAAGCCTGTCAAGAACGCCGAACTCTGGCAGGCGCTGCTGGAGGCGGCCGAGCGCCACCAGATCGAATGGAAATGGGTAAAGGGCCATGCGGGCCACCCGGACAATGAACGCGCCGACAAACTGGCCTGCGCGGCGGCGGAGACATTCCGGAAATTGTCGCACACCCCATAAGTTGTCGACGGTACCCACCATAAGTTGTCGATAGCTTGAGGCCCGGTCTTCGGACCGGGCCTTATCTGCATCTAACACAAGCATATTTTTCGCGGACCCTCATAAGATGGCGGCGGCGTTCCGCTGACCTGTAATTCAGTACGGTCGGCATGAGTCTGAAATGTTCCTGCTACGTTCCTTGTTTTCTGGATACGTCATTCATCCAGATTGCGGCGCCTTGAGTCCGGCGCCTGAACGGAGTCAATTTGATGAGGAACATCGCACTCGAAGATCAGCTTGAGGCGCTCGGGTACAGGGGCAGTGGCCCGCTGAGCTGGTGGCGCACGCTATCCTGCACCGACTTTTTCGTCGAAGCAAAGATCGTAGAAACCGCGGTCGTCTCCATCATCTCGGTCAGCCGCCTGGCGCCGCCGGCGCTCATCGCCGAGCTCACGACTCTGGCCGAGGACGAGCTCGCCCCCACCTGGAATGATCTCGCCGCGGCGTACTTCCAGCTCGACGGCATGATGCTCGGCCTGGCTTATGAGATTGGTGGCAGCTGCGCCGCGCTTTCCGCTCGTCAGGGCGACCCTCTCGGGTCAATCATGCTGCTCAAGGCGCTAAGCGAGCCCTTCGTCTCCCTCGACCCCGAATGCCGCATCTGGGTCGGCAGCACGTGGCTGGCGGAGCGCGGTGCGCTGCTCAACCAGACGACGCTGTCGAGCATCGACTGGTGGCAGTCCGCGCGTGGCCACCAGCAGCCCTTCGTTTCAGGAGAGGTTCAGTGGTGAGCGATCCGCTCTTCGTCTTCGGCATCGGCGTAGCCCTCGCCGGCTGCGGCTCGATAGGCACCACTTTCAACGCCTGTCGTGAAGTCCTGACGATCCCGCGGGGTCCCGGGGCAATGAGTGCCACGGCGTTGCTTGCAGCCGTGATCTTCATGCTGCTCGTCGGCTGCGGCATCGTTGCTGGCGGGCTCTGGGTGGCCGTCGCCGTCGCGGGAGGGTCCCATGGCTAAGCGCGAGAAGTCCGCTCCGGCGGCATCGACCAGAAGCGACGTCGTGATCGGCGGCCAGCGCATGGACATCGCCTATCATGAGCCGGCGATACAGCCGACCAACGCGGGACCGTGGCGCGTCGAGCCTGACAAGATCGCGTGGACCGACCGGGTGACTGGATACTGCTGCATCATCCGCCGCGAACACGGCGGGCACCTCGGCGCGTACGTCGGGCTACCCAAGGGGCATATGCTCTATGGATACGAGGCGGACGCCATTCCCCCGGATGTCGTCTCCGTCCCTGGTGGACTCGACTATGCAGCGCCCTGCGACCAGCGCGGCCCAGAGAGCAGATCGATCTGCCACGTCCGGGGCAACACCCACCATCATGACGACCTGTGGTGGGTCGGGACCGTCTGCAATGGCCTGACCGATCTGGTCCCTGACGACGCGAAGCACGCTGCAGAGGCGCAGCGTCTCGGCATCCGCCAGACTTATCGTGATGCGAAGACGCTGTATGACATCTGCACCGATCTCGCTGCGGAACTGAAGGCCCTGGAGAGCGACCGATGATCCCCGGCGCGGACATCCAGCACGATCCGAGGCTCCCTTGGGGCCATTGGATGCGGACCGTAAAGCCCCGGTATCAGGGCATCGTTATCGTCGACGAGCACGGGCAGGAATGGCGCACGCTGCGGGAGGCGCTCTGGCGCGGTCGCCTTCAGATGAGCACCGAGAATTCGAAGATCGTCGACGAGGGGCTAGAGCTGATCCTCGCGATCATGGCGTCGAAGACCGGCCCTATCGTGCCGTTCGGCGAAGACGTGGTCGGTCTGTATGGTGGCAATGACAAATTCTATCGGTGGCACACCTACTGGCTGCAGGCGGTAGGTCTGCTCAAGCCAGCCCCCGGTCCATTCGGCGCGGGCGCCACAAATGAAGGCGCATCAGTGGTGCGCCTGCTCCTCGCCACCCGTCCGCCCGAACTCGCCGCCATTCCGGTCGGGGCCGAGGCCCTTCAAGTCTTCGGTCCGCCGGACTCGCCCAGGGAATGCGATCGCGACACCTACGAGGCGACTGACGGCCCCTGCGCAGCATACCCATACGCCATCGTGCGCGAGGACCGGTGGCGCCAGCATCGGGTCGCGATGCTGCACCGTGATCCCGACGACGTGATCCCGATGGCGCGCACCATCTGGACAGTCACCTGCCCCGACCGCGCGACGCAAGATCGCCTATACCGCTGGCTCAACGGCCGCATGCACCGATGGAGCGCGTGGGGTGAAATGGCGAAAAAGTCTGGGTCGCAGGCGCTCAGCCAGCACCTGATAGCCCTGATCATGCAGGATCCCACCTTAGTGCGGCGTCCCGCCGATTTGCCGGCCGACGGTCTCCCGGCCGATCGGCCGCCCCTCGGCTGAGGCGATGGTTGGATGAGCGATACTCCAGCCCACCGCCTGCCTCCGGACGCCGCCTCCGGCGGCGTCCGTCACGGGCATATCGATCTGCCCGTCGTACTCCTGGCGGCGCTCGACGCCGCCGGAACCTCGGTCGAGGCATTCCTGGCCCGGTTGGAGCGCGGATCGATCTGGCAGGACAGCGCCATTCGATCCGCCGACCGGGCCGTCGTCATCCAGGCGTATCTAGCGCCCGATGGGCTTCGTGCGGTTGTCCAGATCGGCAATGCCACCTGGTATCACTACCCGTCCGACAAAATTCATGCTTGGGGTGTCGTCCTGCCGGCCACCATTATGGCGACCCGGGACGTCCCGTTGAAGGCGATCCTGCGGCACCCGCTTCTTGATCCCCTGCCATTGTGCGTTCGTGCCATTCGCGACCTGAACACGACCCAGTCAACCCTCGGAGTAAGCATTCAGCTGGACGTCCCGGCCCTGACGGTCAGCGTGTCACCCGATAGTCGTCGTCCGGGACCTGCTTCCGCGGCCCCCAATCCAGGAAATTGATTTGGCCAAGATCGCGCATCTCGGCCATTAGCCGTCCGAGTCGACGCCTTCGAATGCCATGGTGAGCAAGCACCTGGGGCCATATATCGCCGTACCGCACCGCCTCCGGACTTTGAGGCACCACGTCGGCTACCATCTTACGGGCGGCGGACTCCTGTTCGGCCATCCATCGAGTGGCAAATTCATTTCCTGTCGGCACGCCGGCGAACATGTCGTTCATCATCGTCGCCGCGGCCCGCCTGTCGGATTTGAGCTGATCACGAACGAGATCCTGCGCCTTCAGCGCGTCATGCTGGCATTCGCGGAAAACCTCGACGCCGACCTTGCTCCGGGTCGCGTAGATCAAGGAATAGAAGGTGCGATCCTTCGTCGGATAGAGGACCGGCGTCTCCATGACATACTGGTACCCGCCAAGGCGCCGGATGACGTCCACGATCGCAGTCGTCAGCACGTCCTTCCGGCTTTCGGCGCCTTGCTCCGTGCTATCCGACTTGCATGCCATGATCCGCTGACGCCAGTCTGTGCCGGGCAGCAGGGCATCGAGGCCAGCCTGGATCGCCGGCTGTTCCATGGAAGCGAACCGGTTGATGAAGTCGAACATGAAGTTGAGCACGACTTCGGTATTGTCGCGGCGGATAAGCGGCGCCACCGCATTCATGTCGATCTTCCAGCCCTTGGGATCCATCAGCACGAAGGTGAACGCCCGCGGCGGTATCGCCCTGATCAGATTTTCGACCTGCGGCACGAACTCGCCGTTGAACGTCCTTATGTTGATGCCCGGATATAAAGCCCTCACCTCTTCCAGCCTGCGGAAGGCGACGGAATCCTTCTCCACCAGCAATGCGGTCATGGTGACGTCGACGCCCCTGATCCGCTTCCATTCGACCTTAGCCTTCTGCAGCGCCTCGAGCGCGATGCCGAACGACGTGTCCTCGAAGCTCTGCCCCTGGTCCTTCCACGGGCCGCTGAAGCCGTCGATGTAGACCACGTCCTTGTAGGCGCTCGCCACCTTGAACACGAGCCGCTCGACATAGTCGGCGAGGAAATGGTGCTTCACATAGGCCTGCTCCCGACCCGCATAATTGGCCAGGTCCGGACGCATCAGGCCGCCCTGGACGCCACTGGCGCGGGAAGCTCGTTCCATTCACGACCGTCTAGATCACGCCCCCCGGTCTTGGGGCGGATGCCGCCCCACTGCTTGAAGAAGAACGCCACCTCCTGCTCTTCGCACTGATCGCGCACCTCCCGTGCCCAATCGATGTGCATCGGCCGCGCCCCCGGCCCACTTTCACCGCCGGCTATGACCCAGTGTATCCCGTCCAGGGACATGGGGCCAACCGGCCCGATCAGCGGCTCGATCGACAGGAAGCGCACTGCTGCAGGCGCCTGTCGAAGATGCTCGATTCTTCCCTTCGCGCGCCCGTCCTCGACGGAAACGCCCAGCCAGATGTGGGCTGGGGGCGCCACGTTCCGGTACCGGCGCTTCAGATAGTCGCGCATGATCGAACTGCGCTTGGTCAAGACCTGAAACACGTGCCAGTCCGCCGCTTCCATCGTGTCGAACACGCGGTCGATGAATTCGCGCGGTACCTGTTTGTGGAACAGGTCGCTCATCGAATTCACGAAGATCATCCGCGATCGCTTCCACGACAGTGGCTGCTTCAATCGTTCGGGCCGAAGCGTCAGATCGAAGCCGGATTCGAACGGATGCCCCGGCACGCCACGGAAACGCTCGGAAAATCGAGCGGCGTAGCAGTTGTCGCAGCCAGACGTGATCTTCGTGCAACCCGTAACTGGGTTCCACGTAGCGTCGGTCCACTCAATCGCACTGCCATCAGCCATCGTCGGCGCGCCCCATAGAACGTAAGGTGAATCTGCCACATTGCGACTCACGATGCAACGACGATGGACGTCGAACGTGTCGAAAAGCAGGCCCGTCAAGTAATTCTGCTGGACAGTTCAGCGGCATGCTACCCATATTCGCCATGCCGACCTTAGGTCGTGCGGGAGATCACGACGATGGGGAAGCGTCCGAGTTACGATTGGATTCTGGGTGGTGCACTGCCTGAGCTGGGACGTCACAGCGTCGCAAAGCATGAAGTGTTCGATCGGTACATCGCCGCGTACATACGGACACTAACCCGGAATCATCTCAAGCGCGCGCTGAACCTCACCATCGTGGACGGATTCTGCGGCGGCGGCCGATATATCCTGGAAAATATGGAAGTCGACGGGTCGCCCCTTCGGATGCTGGCGGCCGTCGAGCGCGCGCAGTCTGAACTCGATGCTGCCCGCGTCCTCGGCTTCGAGATCAAGGCGGACTTCGTCTTCATCGACGACAACCCCAATCATGTGGAGTTTCTACGCGACCAGCTGCATCGTCGCGGTCACGGTGCCCGGATCGGTAAGGACATCCGCATCATCACATCGACCTTCGAGGCAGCTTGCCCGGGCGTGATCGAGCGCATTCAGAACAAGGGTCGCGCCCACCGTTCGCTGTTCTTCCTGGATCAGTATGGCTGGAGCGACGTCACGTTCGCCACGATCCGGGAGATCATGGGCAAGCTCGCCAATCCGGAGGTGATTCTCACGTTCATGGTCGACAGCCTGGTCAATCTGCTGAGCGACAAGATGTCCGACTTCCGCGCGCTGACCGCAATCGACTATGGCCGCGACGACATTCGAGCCCTCATCGCCCTGAAGCAGCAGAAGGGTTGGAAGCGGATCATTCAGAACACCGTCTACGGGCACATCCAGGCCCGAACGGGAGCGGCGTTCTATACGCCCTTCTTCATCCACCCCGAAAAGTCGAATCGGGACTATTGGCTGGTTCACCTCTCCAAGCATCACCAGGCGCGAGAGGAGATGGGCAAGATCCATTGGGGGCTGGAGAATACGTTCGAGCACTTCGGTCGGACCGGCTTCAATGCGCTGGGCTTCATCCCCGGGGTGGACGTGTGCGAGGACGTCCTCGACTTCGGCTTCAACGATAATGCACGAAGCCGGTCGGAAGCAGCCGTGCTCGACCAGCTGCCCCGGCTCATTCATGCCGCCGCCATCCGCGACGACGCTCCGCTGACGAAGCAGGCCATCTTCGCATCACGGTGCAACGACACGCCCGTCGTCGGTGACATCGTCGACAGCCAGCTCGCCTTTCTCCGGGACGAGAAAGAGATCGTGATTACCGCCGCTGACGGCTCGGTACGTCGGTCCGCGAAGCAGTTCGCGTGGGACGATCGCATCCAGCGAGTCCGGGATCCAGGACTCTTCTCCATGCTTCGTCTCAACGCTGCCTGAGACCCGTGCGACCTTAAAAGGCGATTGGGCGCCCCCCATAACGAAGTTCACGGACAGGCTTTGAGTTTTGATCGGCACGAACGCGATGACAGCAATCCCAAGAGAATTGGGAGACGGCCAATGTCAGTTCGACGTTCTTGAGTAATTGTTCTGCAATAGATACTTAAAGGATGCAGATGCCGATCCGTCGGCGATGGATCGGGGGGGGGATGATGGCGGCGATAAGACAGGTTGAGGTGCGACGCTTTCGCGGAGTGCGTGAGGCGATCTGGGCGCCTTTGCCCGGCCTCAACGCAATTATCGGCGCCGGAGATACGGGAAAGTCCACGCTCCTCGACGCGATCGAACTGGCGCTCGCGCCACGGCGCAACCTGACCTTCTCCGACGCCGACTTCTGGCAGCTCGATGTTACCGAGCCAGTCGACATTCGGGTTACCATTGGCGACCTCCCGGACGCCCTGCTCGACATCGACCGCTACGGGGTCATGCATCGCGGCTGGCATGCTGCCACGGGTGTCCTGTCCGACGAACCCGGAGTCGGGCTCGAAGACGTAGTCACGATCCGTCTGACCGTCGATCAGGATCTCGAACCGCGATGGAGCCTGTATTCCGATCGGGCGGATGCGGATGGCACCACGCGCGAGGTCCCGCCTGCCGAGCGCAAGAATCTCGCCCCAACAAGGTTGGGTGTCTATGCCAGCCATCACCTGGCCTGGGGCAATCGCTCCATTCTGAACAAGCTGGCCGAAATCCCGTCCGGGGCTGGCGGCGCGCTCGCCGACGCCGCGCGCAAGGCCAGGGCGGAGTTCGGAACTGCCGCGCTTGCCCAGGTTCAGGACGCGCTCGACATCGTTCACGCTGTCGCGGAAAAGGCCGGCATATTGGGTGCCCTCGAGGCGACCGCGCTTCTCGACGCGCACGGTATCAGCTTCTCCGGCGGTACTATCGCACTGCATGACAAGGAAGGGGTTCCCCTGCGCAATCTCGGCGTGGGGAGCAGCCGGCTGCTTATCGCCGGTCTGCAGGCTGCCGCCGGGGAGGCCAGCCCCTTCGTGATCGTCGATGAGGTCGAGCATGGTCTCGAACCCCACCGCATCATCCGCCTGCTGCACACCTTGGGCAGCAAGAAAGCCACGCCGACGCGGCAGGTCTTCCTCACCACCCACTCCGCGGTTGTGGTTCGCGAGCTATCAGCCGCCCAGATCTGGCGTGCCGCAGACGACGGATCCGGTCAGGTGATCATGACCAGAACCGACGGAAGCGTAGATAGCCAAAAAACATTCCGTGCCTGCGCCGAAGCCTTTCTCGCACCGCAGGTCGTCGTTTGCGAAGGACCGACGGAAATTGGCCTTCTCCGCGGCATGGACATGCACCGCGACGAGTCCGATCTGCCGACGCTGGCCGCTCATGGAGCCGCGCTCGCGGACGGGAACGGCGACAGCATGATCGCTCGCGCATGCGCTTTCGCTCGCCTTGGGTATCGAACCGCTCTCCTGCGTGACTGCGACAAGCCTTTCACTACCGATCAGCTCGAAGCGCTGACGGCGGCCGGCGTCACCCAGTTCCATTGGGATGCAGGCCTATCAACTGAGCAAGCGCTGTGCCTGTCACTCCCCGATGGAGAAATCGAGAAGCTCGTCAGAATTGCGATCGAGGAAAACAGCAAGGATAAGGTGAACAACCATCTGCGTGTCCAATCAGCTACCCTCGACAGCGACGCCTTCAATACGCTGATCGGATTCGGCACAGCCGAACGGAAGCATCTTGGCGCGGCGGCGAAGAAAGGCGGCTGGTTCAAGAACGTGACGCTCGGTGAGCGGGTCGGACGTGAAATCCTCGCGCCAGCCCTCGATCGCTGCACCGGAACGGTGCCCGTCATCATCGGCGATCTACGCGCCTGGGCGGCGGCCTAGCCCCATGTCGACGCCTGACATCCTGTCGATCAGCCGCGGCTCGATCGTCGCCCCTGCCGGGTGTGGGAAGACAGAGTCCATCGTGCAGGCCGTCGCCAGGAACGACGACAAGCCCGCGCTCGTGCTGACACATACCAACGCCGGTGTCTGCGCCCTCCGCTCGCGGATGACGCGTGCGAAGGTCGCGGCGACGAAGGCTCGCGTAACGACCCTTGACGGATGGTGCCTTCAGGTTGTGTCGTCATACCCCGAGCTATCGGGCCTGCGTCCGGACCTGTCGGCAATTTACTATCCAGCGCTGCGGCAGGCGGCGATCCGCGCGGTATCGTCAGGCGCCCTCGATGCCATCCTGCGAGCATCGTATTCTCGGGTGATAGTCGACGAATATCAGGACTGCGACAACCACCAGCATCGCCTAGTCGTGGCGATCGCCGAGCGCCTTTCATGCTGCGTCCTGGGCGATCCGCTGCAGCGCATCTTCGACTTCGCTGGCCCCCTTCCCGATTGGGACACAGAGGTGCTGACGACCTTCCCCCTTATCGCCACGCTCGACGAGCCATGGCGCTGGATCAGGCAGGGAGAGGCGGACTTCGGCCGCTGGATCCTCTCGATAAGAGATGGGCTCGAGCGCGGCGCGGGCGTCGATCTGACAACCGCTCCCGCCAATCTGATTTGGAAGCAGGCCGTCGACCAGTCTCAGCAGGATGCGGCAGAGGCTGATGCTATGGCCATGCTAAAAGGTATGTCGACGCCATCGTCACTTATCGTGGGCAGCGCGACCAACTCTGAATCCCGGGTCGCGTTCGCAAAGACCCACCATGGCGTACAGGTCGTCGAGCGTGCCGATATGCCTGAAGTGAGAGATGCAGCACACGATATCGGAGGCAAGACGAACCTCGATAGACTGTATGCGGTGCTGAGGTTCGCAGGGTCAGTAATGTCCGGGATCGACGAAACCTTGGCAAGTCGACTTGACCAAATCATTGCCGGAACCGCCACGCCAGAAAATGACGCGGAACACGCATTCCTGGTCGCCCTTCGAAACGTCACGTACGGCAACCTGGCTCGGGTGCTTGAATCCTGGAGCAAGGAATCCAGCCGGAACGTATATCGTCCAGACCTGCTGAACGTCATGATAGACGGAATGCGTCGCACGACGGAAGACGGTGATCTGAAGGCCGCGGTCCTCGAGGTCAGGGAAGCCAAACGCAGCAAAGGTCGCGACGTGCCCACCATGGGGATTGGCAGCACTCTGTTGCTCAAAGGGCTTGAGGCCGAGCGGGTGGTCGTGCTCGATGCCGGATCCTTGAACGCGTGCAACGCCTACGTCGCGCTTAGCAGGGCTTCGAAGTCTATAACGGTCATTTCCAGCCGGTCCGTCATTGGCCGAAACCCCTGAAGGCGGAATTCGACGGAGCATGCTCCGACGGTTACGATGAGTCGAGGCCGACCGGCTACTAGACCGGGTATGCAACGATCTACAGCCTTAACTCAGTCGACCCGCTCCGCGACGCTGGAATCTGGCTTTACAATCGACCTTAGGCTCACGACGCGATCCCGGCGCCCTAGTCTCCATAAGATTTTGGGATGGGACAATCCATCCTGAGAGCCCGACTCATAATTCGATCTTGGCGATGCGGCGTGTCATTCGCCTGATGGAGGCGATGAGGAGCCATGCTTCGGCGGATGCGATGGAGGCCTCCCAGTCCTTGGCGAGGCGGCGGCAT
>NZ_JBCNNI010000043.1:0-31664 GCF_039594485.1 Sphingomonas sp.
CCCTCCCTTAAACACCTATCCGTCCCATGCAATCTTGACCCGCGATCAAAGGCCGCTAGTCCAAGGGACATGACCGAAGGATTGCCCGACAGCCTCATCCCCTATGACGACATCGTGCAGGAGGCGCTGCGCGCGGTGGTGGGGCGTGTGCTCGGCCCGGTGGCGGAGACGGGGCATCTGCCCGGAACGCACCATTTCTACATCACCTTCAAGACCCAGGCGCCCGGCGTGGACATTCCGCAGCGGCTGGTCGAGCGATTCCCGGACGAGATGACCATCGTCCTCCAGAATCGATTCTGGGACCTGACGGTGGACGAGAATCGCTTTTCGGTGGGCCTCAGCTTCAACCAGGTGCCGTCGAAGCTGGTCATCCCCTATTCGGCGATCACGCGGTTCCACGATCCCGAAGTGCAGTTCGAACTGGGCTTCCACGTCGCCGACGATCCCCAGGGCGATCCCGATCCGCACGATTCGGCCGAGAATGACGAACCCGTCGCCAAGCCGGTCGAGGACGGCAGCAACGTCGTCGCGGTGGATTTCAAGCGGAAGAAGTAAGGGCAGATTGGGTTCGTGCCTCTGCGCGAACCCAGAATCATTGTCCTTCCCCGGCGAAGGCTGGAGCCCAGTCCTTGCCAGTTTGATATGGCGGGATGTCGTCGCATGGGCGGTTATCTCCCAGCGTCCGCGATGCTTGGCAGATTGGACACCGCCCATTTGCCGGGATGGTCTTTAAGGAGTGGTGGTGGGGTACCTACATAACGAAACCCATTCCCTATCCGGTGAGTCCCTCTGCCCATGACCCAGACCCGCACCGAAACCGATTCGATCGGCCCGATCGAAGTTCCCGCCCACGCCTATTGGGGCGCACAGACCGAGCGCAGCCTCGAAAACTTTCCCTTCGGCGCGCGTGAGCAGATGCCGATCGGCATCGTCCACGCGCTCGCCATCGTCAAAAAGGCTGCCGCGCGAATCAATCGCGGGTCCGGGCTGGCGGCGGAAAAGGCCGATGCGATCGAATCGGCGGCGCAGGAGGTGATCGATGGCCGCCATGACGACCAGTTCCCGCTGGTCATCTGGCAGACCGGCTCGGGCACCCAGTCCAACATGAACGCCAATGAGGTGATCGCGGGCCGCGCCAACGAGATCCTGACCGGCACGCGCGGCGGCAAATCGCCGGTCCACCCGAATGACGATGTAAATCGCGGCCAGTCGTCCAACGACACTTTCCCGACCGCGCTGCACGTCGCCGCCGCGCTGGCCGTGACGAAGCAGCTTTTTCCGGCCCTGGAGCGGCTCCGCGCGGCGTTGGACGCCAAGGCGAAGGCATGGGATTCGATCGTCAAGATCGGCCGCACCCATTTGCAGGATGCGACGCCGCTGACGCTGGGGCAGGAATTTTCGGGCTACGTCCAGCAACTCGCCAATGCCCGCGACCGGATCGAGGGGACGCTCCACCGCAACATCCTGCCACTGGCGCAGGGGGGCACGGCGGTCGGCACCGGGCTGAACGCCCCCCATGGCTTCGCCGAGGCGATCGCCGCCGAGATCGCGGACGCAACCGGACTCGATTTCGTCACCGCGCCCAACAAGTTCGAGGCGCTGGCGAGCAATGACGGGCTGGTCGACCTGCACGGGACGCTGAACGTGCTGGCGGTCGCCTTGACCAAGATCGCCAACGATATCCGCCTGCTGGGGTCCGGCCCGCGTTCGGGCCTGGGCGAACTGGAGCTGCCCGCCAACGAGCCGGGCAGTTCGATCATGCCGGGCAAGGTCAATCCGACCCAGTGCGAGATGCTGACCATGGTCGCCGCGCAGGTGATCGGCAACAATGCCGCCGTGACGGTGGGCGGCTTGCAGGGCCATCTGGAGCTGAATGTCTTCAAGCCGCTGATCGGCGCGAATGTGCTGCGCTCGATCCATCTGCTTGCGGTGGGCATGGAAAGTTTCGCGACCCGGACGGTCGAAGGGATGACGGTCAATCGCGACCGGATCACCGACCTGCTCGACCGCTCGCTGATGCTGGTGACGGCGCTGGCGCCCGAGATCGGATATGACAATGCCGCCAAGATCGCCAAGCATGCGCATCAGAAGGGGCAGACGCTGCGAGAGGCGGGGCTGGAGCTTGGCCTGGTCGATGAGGCGACCTTCGACCGGGTCGTGCGGCCGGAGTTGATGCTGGGACGGTGACGGTCGGGCGTGGGCTTCGGTTTTCTGCGTTGGGGGGTCAGCGGTCCTGCCAGTCCCTTGCCGGATAGGCGGGCAGGGCGAGCCGATAGCGTATCGCCGCCGCGCGCAGGACGAAGCCCGCCAGCGCGGCGACCGGCCCCGCCAGCGCGGAGGGCAGGCCGAGCAGGATCAACGCCACATAGCTGGTCGAGGCCAGCGCGGCGGCGGTCACGTACAGCTCCGGCCGCATCAGGATCGATGGCTCGCCCGCGATCACGTCGCGGATGATCCCGCCGACACAGGCCGATACCACGCCCAGCATCGCCGCCGGGATCGGCGGGATGCCATATCCGCTCGCCTTGGCCGCGCCATACACCGCATAGGCGACAAGCCCCGCGGCATCGAACCAGTCGAGCGCGCTGCCCCGCCACCACCGCTCGGGCGTGGCCCAGACCGCGACGGCGGCGGCGAGGCAGACGGCGGGCACCCGCGCGTCATGCACCCAGAAGACCGGCGCGTCGATCAACAGGTCGCGCACCGTCCCGCCGCCGACCCCAGTGATCAGGGCGAAGAAAACCAGCGTCACCATGGTCTGGCGATGCTTGGCCGCCGCCAGCGCGCCCGACACGGCGAACACCGCCAGTCCGGCAAGGTCGAGCCATGGCATGACGGCGGGCAGCATGGCGGTCGGTTCGGGCAACATCGCCACCGACCCTAGAGCGGTTTGCCATGGGATTGAACCACCGTCATCGCGCCCCCTTCCACCAGTTCGAGTGCTGCGCCGCTTCCCGAAACGGAGCGGCGGCAAGATGAACGACCCGTTATCTCTGGTTCATGCAACGGACAGTAGATTGTGGACGTTACGGTGTCAGAATCTTTTGGAAGGAAATGGGTCATGCGCAAGTTGATGCTCGCTCTGGGGTGTACCGCCATGGTCGTCCCCTCGTTGGTCCTGCCGGCGACCGCCGCCGATGCGCAGCGCCGGTACAAGTACCGCGAATGGCGCGACGATCGCGGTCGCGTGCGCTGCCGCAAGCCGGACGGCACTACTGGTCTGGTCGTCGGTGGTGTCGCGGGCGCGTTGCTGGGCCGCACGATCGATACGCGCGGCGACCGGACCCTGGGCACGCTGGGCGGCGCGGCCGTCGGCGCGCTGGCAGGCCGCGAGGTCGAGCGTAGCACCAGCAATCGCCGCTGCCGCTAAACCCCGGCAAGCTGGTTGGGAAAGGGGGCGTCACCAGTCGGTGGCGCCCTTTTTCATGTCCTTTCGCCAGACCATGGCACCTGTCCTTCCGGTGAACGGGAAGTAGTTTTCGGTTCACGCAACACTATGGAATGGAAGGGGTTTTATTGATCGTTATCAACGGGAGTATAGTAATGCGTATCGCTCTGATGTCGGCCACGATTGCCGCTATCGCCTTTACCGCGATGCCTGCTGCCGCGCAGCGTAATGGGTGGGAAGCCCGCCAGGATTATCGCGAGGACATTCGCGACGCTCGCCGCGACTATAATCGGGATGTCCGCCACGCCGATTCCCGCCGCGACATCCGCGATGCCCGCCGTGAGTATCGCGAGGATGTGCGCGACGCCCGAAAGGATTATCGCCGCGACATGCGCAATGTCCGGTGGCGCAACTACGACTATAATCGGTTCGAGCCGGGACAGCGCGGCTATTATCCCGAGCGCTATTATCGCGACGGCCGTTATTACCAGACCCGCGTGCTGGGTCGGAACGATCGCATCTATCGGGGGATGAACGGGCGCTATTACTGCCGCCGCAATGATGGGACGACCGGTCTGGTGATCGGTGGTCTGGCAGGCGGCGCGCTGGGCAACATCATCGCGGGCGGCGGTTCGCGTCTGCTGGGCACCGTGATCGGCGCGGGCGGCGGCGCGCTGCTGGGCCAGCAGATCGATCGCGGCCAGGTTCGCTGCCGCTAAAACCGGCGCTTGTCCGGGAGCCAGGGCCCGGCGGGGAAACCCGCCGGGCCGTTCGCCATTCAGATCAGGCCGCCACCCAGCATCAGGCGCAGGCCGAAGATCAGGATCAGGATCAGGTTGAGGTTCCGCCCGCTGCTCCGGGACGACAGCGCGCCGATCGCCGCGCCGATGATCGCGATGGGGATGACGAACCAGTATCCCCAGGCGAAGAAGGGCAGGAACGGCACGATCCCCAGCAGAAGCGCGATCAGGCCGATGACGATCGAGAAAAGATTCAGCATGAAGCCGAAGATGGCGTCGCCCCGGTCGATGCACAAGCGGTCGCCCGACAAGCTGCTTCCCGATCCCGCACCGGGACGAATCGGGCATGTCGCGCGTCCGCATCATGGGGGATAGGATCGCATCGTCATGCTATGGACGCGGCATGGCTGCCCTTTCGCCGCGAATCCTGATCCTGATCGCCTGCGTCCTGCTCGCCGCGTGCGGCAAGGCCGCGGATGACGATGCGGCGCTCAATGCGCTGGATCACGAACTGACCGCGATGAATGACGGACAGCCCGCGCATGACCCGCAACTGCGCGAGGCGTTGGCTGGGCAGATCCTGGTCGATCCGGGCCTGACCCAGTCGTCCAACGCCAATGCCGTGCGGCCTCCCAACCGCCCGGTCACCGATCAGGTGCCCTCGCTGCCTCCGCCCGGCGATCCGGTCGATGCGCGCACGCTGAGATCCGCGCCGCCCCCGTCGAAGGACTGCCCCGAATGCCGGGCGGCGGCCAGCGCCTACACGGTCGCGGCGCTGGCCGGGCAACAGGGCGGCAACGCGCCCTGCCTGTCGGGCCTGCGTTACTCCGCAGGCTGGGCGGGGCGGTTGCCCAAGGCCTTCGCCGTCTATCCCGGCAGCCGCCTGGCCGAGGCGGCGGGCAATGACACGAATGGCTGTGCCTTGCGAATCGTCAGCTTCCGGGCGGGCGGCACGGCGCGCAAGGTCGTCGACTATTACTACACCAGCGTTATTCAGGCGGGCTATACGGCGGAACACAAGAAGGACGGCAGGCAGCATGTGCTGGGCGGGACGCGCGGCGAGGCGGCCTATATACTCTATGCCACGGCCCGGTCCGATGGCGGCACGGACGTCGATCTGGTGGTCAAGGGCGGCTGAATCGCGCCCTGACGCGCTGTCGTCACGCTTGTCCTTTGCGCGGAAGGCGCGGTTGCGCTAGGGGAGGTGGATTATGTCACCGCTTCTTCTCGTGATGCTGGGCGGCGCGCTGGGCTCGGGGGGACGGTATCTGACGGGGCGCGGGCTGACCGATGCGCTCGGCCCCGGCTTTCCCTTCGGTACGCTGGCCGTCAACTGGGTCGGTTGTCTTGCGATGGGCGTGCTGGCCGGTGTGCTGGCGCGGACCGGCGGGAGTGAGGGCTGGCGGCTGTTTCTGGGCGTCGGGGTGCTGGGGGGCTATACGACCTTCTCGGCCTTTTCGCTCGACACCATCACGCTGATCGAGCGGGGGCAGGGGGCGATGGCGCTGGGTTATGTCGCGCTGTCGCTTTTGGGTTCGCTGGCCGCGCTATGGGCGGGGCTATGGATGACGAGGATTTTCGCATGACGGACTTTGTCCGCCAATTCACGGTCGGGCCGGACGATGACGGCATCCGGCTGGATCGCTGGTTCAAGCGGCATCTGCCCGAAACCAGCTTCACCATCGTCGCCAAATGGGCACGCACCGGACAGCTTCGCGTCGACGGGGCGCGCGCGACGCCGGGCGACCGGATCGCGGCGGGGCAGGTGCTGCGCGTGCCCCCGGCCGAGCCCGCCCCTGCCGAAAGCGCCAAGCCCAGCCGTCCGCGTAACGTCCTGTCCGAGGACGAGGCCGCCTTTGCGCGCGAGATGGTGATCCACAAGGACCGCGACGCGCTGGTCCTCAACAAGCCGCCGGGGCTGGCGACGCAGGGGGGGACCAAGACGACCACCCATGTCGACGGCCTGCTCGATGCGCTCCAGTTCGAGGCGGAGGGACGGCCCAAGCTGGTCCATCGACTCGACAAGGACACGTCGGGCGCATTGCTCGTCGCGCGCAATGCGCGGTCGGCGGCCTTCTTCGCCAAGGCCTTTTCGGGGCGCACCGCCAAGAAGATCTACTGGGCGCTGGTCGTCGGCGTCCCTTCGATCGAGGACGGCACGATCGAATTGCCCATCGCCAAGCAGCCCGGCACCGGCGGCGAGAAGATGCATGTCGACGAGGAGAATGGCCAGGCGGCACGCTCGCGATACCGGGTGATCGAGCGGGCGGGCAATCGCTGCTGCTGGGTCGAGCTGCAGCCCTTTACTGGGCGCACGCATCAGCTTCGCGTGCATATGGCGGCGATCGGCCACCCGATCGTCGGCGACGGCAAATATGGCGGCGCGGCGGCCTTCCTGACCGGCGGGATCAGCCGCAAGATGCACCTGCATGCGCGTCGTATCCGCGTCGATCATCCCGATGGCGGCCGGATCGACCAGACCGCCGAACTGCCCAGCCATTTCGCCGAGAGCATGAACCAGCTCGGCTTCGACGAGATTCGCGGCGACGTGCTGCCCCAGGACGAGGATCGCGGCCCGCCGCCCAAGGATGTGCTGAAGCAACGCGCCAAGGCGCATGCCAAGCAATATCGCAAGGAACGTCGCGGTGAGCGGCGCGGGCGGGGAACGCGCTAGAACGTGCTATTCCCCCTCCTGCAAGGGGAGGGGGATCTCGCTCGATTACCGGCTGTCGGGCCGTGAGGCTCCTCCGCCAGTCCCGTGGTCTGTCACCGCGCCGATACCTGCCGCAGCAGATGTCGCCCCGTGCCGCGCAGGACCAGGCTTGCCAGCGCATAACAGGCCAGTGCCGCTGCGGCCGCGACGGGCATGACCCACAGCCCCATCATCTCCGGTGCGGCGGGCGGATCGGTCAGGATGCCGAAGGCCGAGCCCTGCGGCAGGGACCAGAGCCCGACATGACTGGGGAAGAGCGGCTTGAAAATCGCGACGCCCGCGAAGCATAGCGCGAACAGGTAGAGCAACATCGCGATCAGCAATGCGGCGAAGGCCGCCGCGCTGCGTCCCGACCGGACCAGGATCGCCTGGACCAGCGCGACCGGATGATCCTCGCCCAATGCCCCGGTCAGCCGATATTCCTGAACATAACGTGCAGCCAGCGCATGGGGGGCGCCCAGTGCGGACAGGCTGTCCTCCAGCGTCTCGGGTCCGGCGGTCAGGCTGTCGGTCAGATGGCTTTCGATCTCACGCACGATCCCGGCGCGATCTTCGGCGGGAAGCGCCTGCAGAGACCAGCGCAGGCGGCGGCTGTAATCGGCGATCAGACGGGCAGGGATGCGGGCATGGTCGGTCATGGCTGATCCTCGACAAGAGTGGTGATCGTCGTGCGGAATTCGATCCAGGCGGTGCGCATCGCCTTGGCGAGTGCGGCGCCTTCCTCGGTCAGGCGATAATATTTGCGCGGATTGCCGCCCTCTGCGGGCAATTCCCAGCGGCCCGCGATCCGACCCGCCTTCTCCAGCCGGTTGAGCAGCGGATAGAGGCTGCCCTCGCCGACCAGATCGCCGCCCGCCCGGATGCGCGCCAGGATTTCCAGGCCATAGGCCTCGCCCCCCGAAAGGACTGACAGCAGAACAAGTTCCGCGGCTCCCTTCCGCAACTGCGATTGCCAGCTTCCGATATCCATGAGCGACGTGTAACGCTATGTATCTTGCTATACAAGGTATGGTGATAAACGATTTGAGATTTGCCCCGGACGTGAAAAGCCCCGCCGACACGGGGTCGACGGGGCTTCGATTTGCCGGTTGGGGGGCGTGCCCCCCCCAACATCATATCTTAGCGGCAATAGCCGGGATTGTTCGACTTTTCGATCGCATGACCGGCCAGCGCACCCGCGCCGCCGCCCAGGATCGTGCCGAGCGTCCGGTCGCCACGGTTGTCGATCGTGCGGCCCAGCAGGCCGCCCGCGATCGCGCCGACGATCGTGCCGGTGGTGCCGTTGTTGCAGCGCGCCGGGCCACGATTGTAATAGCCGCGATCATAACCGCGACGGTCATAGCCGCGATCATAGCGCGGGCCGCGATTGTAACCGTCATAATAGGCATCGCCATAAGCGCGGTCGTATCGGTCATAGTAACGCTGCGCCGAGGCGGCGGTCGGGACCATGGCCGTGGCGCCGACGGCAAGGGCGGCAGCAGCGAGCGAGAGCTTCTTGAACATCGTCATCTCCCTTGATCTTCAAATCGGCGGCGGCGGGGCCATCCCCGTCGTCGTTGATCCTCTTCTGCCCGATTCGCTGTGATGGGATGCTGAATGCGTTTGTTAGCCTCCGTTCATGGAACGAGGATGCTTCCCCCGCAGCGGGCTTGCCGATAGGAGGGGCCGATGACGCGCCCGCGCCTTGCCCTGTTCGATTGTGACGGCACTCTGGTCGACAGCCAGGCCAATATCTGCCTCGCCGCCGTGGAAGCGTTCGCGCTGTCCGGCCTGACCCCGCCGCCCGCCACCGCGATTCGCCGCATCGTCGGCCTGAGCCTGGTCGAGGCGATGCGCGTGCTGGCCCCCGGCCAGTCGCCCGAGGTGCATCACCAACTGGCGAGCGATTACAAGGCCGCCTTTTTCCGCCTGCGCACGGCGGGCGCGATGGAACCGGAGCCGCTGTTCGACGGGATTCCGGCGCTGCTCGATCATCTGGCGGCGGAGGGCTGGCTGATGGGGGTGGCAACCGGCAAGTCCGATCGCGGGCTGGCGCGCGTACTGGCCGAACATGGGCTGACGCATCATTTCGTCACGCTCCAGACCGCCGACCGGCACCCGTCCAAGCCCGACCCGTCGATGGTGCTGGCCGCCATGGCCGAAACCGGCGTCGAGGCGCGGGACGTCGCGATGATCGGCGACACCAGCTTCGACATGGCGATGGGCAAGGCGTCGGGGGCCTTCGCGGTCGGCGTCGCCTGGGGCTATCACGACGTCCACGACCTGGTGAACGCCGGGGCCGAGGTCGTGGCGGAGGCGGTCGGCGACCTGCCCGCGCTGCTGGTGCGACCATGAGCGGCGATACGCGCGCCCGGCGGCGCTGGTTCATCATCATGCTCGTCCGGCTGATCGGCGTGGCAGGCGCCTTGTTCGGGATCATGCTGGCGTCTCGCGGGGTGGCCTGGCCGCACAAGGCGCTGGGCGTCGCGATCATCGTCTCGGCGCTGGCGATGATCGCGATCGTCCCCGCCGGGCTCGCCCATCGCTGGCGGAGTGGCGGCGAATGAAGCGCTTCTGGACCGAGGTGATGGTCGATGACGCGCGGGTCGTCCGGCTGGACGACCGGCCGGTGCGCACCCCGGGGCGCACTCCGCTCGCGCTGCCCACTCCCGCATTGGCCGAAGCAGTGGCGGAGGAATGGCGGTCGGTCGGCGAGACGCTCGATCCGCGCGCCATGCCGCTGACCGGGCTCGCCAATGCCGCGATCGACCGGATCGCGGCGGACCCGACGCCCTTTGCGACGGGACTGGCGCGTTATGCGGAGAGCGACCTGCTCTGTTATCGCGCCGACTCGCCGCCCGAACTGGTGGCGCGGCAGGATGCGGTCTGGAATCCGCTGCTCGACTGGGCGCAGGGGCGCTATGACGTGCATTTCACGCTCGTGACCGGGATCATGCACCGCCCCCAGCCCGAGGTGACCATCGACCGGCTGGCGCAGGCGGTGGCGGCGCTGGATGCGTTCCGGCTCGCCGCGCTATCCCCAGTGGTGACGATCACCGGATCGCTGGTGCTGGCGCTGGCGCTGCTCGAAGGAGCGGCAGATGCCGATGCGGTGTGGATCGCCGCGCATGTCGACGAGGATTTCCAGGCCGAGCAATGGGGCGAGGATTATCTCGCGATCGAGGCGCGGGAGGCCAAGCGGCGCGAATATGATGCGGCGGTGCGCTTCCTGACCGCGCTCGGATGACATCCGGGGAAGGCCAGGGGGCCCCGATCCCCGTTACCGGGTGGTCAGTTTTCGGATGAACCCGATCAACCCGGTCTGGCGCGAACGCTTGAGTCGTTCGGCCTGCAGGATCGTCTTCACGCCCTGGAAACACTGTTCGACATCGTCATTGACCAGGACATAGTCGTAACCGTCCCAGTGGCTGACCTCGTTCGCGGCGCGCGCCATGCGGGCGTCGATCACCTCGACCGAATCGGTTGCGCGGCGTTCGAGCCGCTGGCGCAGTTCCTCCATCGAGGGGGGGAAGATGAACACGCGCACCACATCGCCGCCCGCGATCTGGAACAACTGCTGCGCACCCTGCCAGTCGATGTCGAACAGCACATCCTTGCCCGCCGCCAGCATCTCCTCGACCTGAGCGCGCGGGGTGCCATAGCGGTTGTCGAAGACGTGCGCCCATTCGAGGAATTCGTCATTCGCCACCATGTGACGAAATTCCTCAAGGTCGACAAAGTGATAATCCTTGCCGTCCACTTCACCCGGCCGCATCGGGCGGGTCGTCGCCGACACCGACATCTGAAGACCGGCATCGTCCGCCAGAAGCTTGCGCGCGATCGTCGACTTGCCCGCACCCGAGGGGGAGGACAGCACGAACAACATGCCGCGACGCTTCAGCTTGTGGGGATCATTGGGGTTGGCAGGCGAATTGGGCATGGCCGCCTTTGACGTAGGGGGGCGCAGCGCGTCAAGCCATCCTCGACACGCTGCGGCCCCTGGCCATCAGACCTGCGATCAGATTCGGGTGTCGAGCGCCTTGTTGGCCTTGTGCCGGTCATAGGCCTTCTTGGCCGCATAGCCGCCACCGAGCAGCAGGCCGAGCGGCCCCAGCCGCCGCATGCCGCCGACCGCCAGCGCGCCCAGTGCCGCCCCCTTCAGGCCACTATTGCCGTCGCGACGGCTGACTTCGCGCCCGACCAGCGCGCCGATGATACGTCCGATCATTGTACCTCTCCGAAAACCCGGTCCTTCAATTCCGCCGCGCCGCGCAACACCGCCCAGCCCACCGCGTAGGTGATGGCGAGCGGCAGTACGACCTTCAGGACATTGGCCGTCACCGCACCGATGATCGCGCCATCGGCAACGCCGTCATCACCCGACAGCCCGTCGATCGCGGAGCCGACCAGCGCTCCAATAGTCGTTGCACCCATATTCATGCCCTTCCTTGCTCCGGGCGGAAAAGCATGGGGAGGGCGTCGGGTTCCGTGGACCTCAGCGCTTGGCCGCGACCTTCGCCTCGATCGCGTCCCAGATGAGGGCGGCGACATCGGTGCCGTCGAATTTCTCGATCGCGACGATGCCGGTGGGGGAGGTGACGTTGATCTCGGTCAGCCATTCGCCGCCGATCACGTCAATGCCGACGAACAGCAGACCACGCCGCTTGAGTTCCGGCCCCAGCACCGCGCAGATCTCGCGTTCGCGCGCGGTCAACTCGGTCTTCTCGGCCGAGCCGCCGACCGCCAGGTTGGAGCGGATTTCGCCTTCGCCCGGCAGGCGGTTGATCGCGCCCGCGACCTCGCCATCGATCAGGACGATTCGCTTGTCGCCCTTCGCCACGGCGGGCAGGAAGGCCTGTACCATATGTGGTTCGCGATAGGCGGTGTTGAACACCTCGATCAGCGCGGAAAGGTTGGCACCGTCGCGCCCGACCTTGAAGATCGCCTTGCCGCCATTGCCGTGCAGCGGCTTGACCACGATCTCGCCATGCTGCGCCAGGAACGCCCGCGCCTCGTCGAGCGAACGCGTGACGAGGGTGGGCGGCATGAACTGCGGATAATCGAGGACGAAGACCTTTTCCGGCGCGTTACGCACGCTGCGCGGATTGTTGACGACCAGCGTCTTCTCGGCGACCCGCTCCAGCAGATGGGTGGCGGTGATATAGCCCAGGTCGAAGGGCGGGTCCTGTCGCATCAGCACGACATCGGCCTCATCGCCCAGGTCCAGCTTCACGGGCTCGCCGAAGCTGTAATGGTCGCCCGCGACCCGCTGAACCGTCACCGGATGCGCCCTGGTCCAGAGATGCCCGTCCGACCAGTTGAGGTCGCCCGCATCATAATGGAACAGCCGGTGGCCGCGCGCCTGCGCCGACAGCATCAGCGCGAAGCTCGAATCGCCCGCGATGTTGATCTGGTCCATCGGGTCCATCTGGACGGCGACGGTCAACGGCTGGGACATGGGGCTTTCCTTTTGTGGCGCGGGTGGCGTGCCCGCTTCATGCGTGACGGGAGGTAATCGCTCGCCCGCCCGCTGTCACCCGCGCGTCAGCCGCACCACGCATTTTCGATGTGACGCGGCCGCGTGCCGGGGGCGAGCAGGATGACGTCGACCCGGATATCGTCGCCCGGACCGGCATAATCCGGCATCAGCACTTCCGCTGCCGCCGCGACCCGCGCCAGCCGGCGGGCGTCGATCGCGAAGTCCAGTTCGGCGGCGGTCTTGCGCGTCTTGACCTCGACGAATGCGATCAGCGACCCGCGCCGTGCGATCAGGTCGACCTCACCGGCGGGCGTGCGGACACGCCGGTCGAGGATGGTCCAGCCCTTGAGCCGCAACCACCATGCGGCCAGGCGTTCGCCGCGCCTTCCCGCTGTCTCGGCGGCGCGTCGCTGGTCTATCGTGCGGGTGGAGCGTCTCATCGCCCGGCCCCATGCTCATGCGAGAGGGGGAAGCGGACGCGTAATTCGGTGCGGACATGGTCGGCCATCATCCGCTATCGTGCGAACTGCCGACGTCCTGCGCAAGCGCCGCCGAAAGGTTCAGCCGACGGCGAGGGCAGCGGCCTCGGCCGGTTCGGTCAGCCAGGCGAATGCCAGATCCGCATCGTCGAAGATGCGCAGATAGGGCTGGTGCATCAACCGGCGAATCTGCTGCCGCCCGAGCGCGCTGCGGGTGACCATCGCGATCCGGCTGGCCCGGGGATAATTGCGCAGCGCTTCGTGCAGCGTCATCAGGCCGTCGTGCGGCTGGACGATGATCGCGCTCATGTCGATGCGCAGCAGATAGCCTGGCTGAAACCCGCTCCGCCGAAAGCCATCGATCACCTCGCGGGCGTAGCGCAGAGCGACCGGGGGAGTGAACAGGCCGGTCCAGCGCACGTCCAGCATATTGAGGTCGTGGCGAAAATCGATGGCGTACATGGTTGCGGCTCCTGCGCCGCCGCCTGCGCCACCAATTCTTACCGAAACCCTAACGCGGCGCTACGTGATCGACTTTTCATCCTTCATGGCCAGCGCCCGTGCATAAAGCACCTTGCGATCGAGCCCAAGCGCCTTGGCCACCTCGCTCGCCGCGCGGCCGACGGGCAGGCGGGTCAGCGCCTCGGCCAATGCGGCGTCGCCGTCCTGTTCGCTGGCCGGGGGCGCCTCGCCCGGCGGGGCGACGACGATCGCGATCTCGCCCTTCGGCCCGCCCTCGGCATAGCGTTCGGCGAGCGTGGAAAGGGTGCCCGTTACCGCTTCCTCGAATTTCTTGGTGATCTCTCGCGTCACCGCTGCCTCGCGATCGCCCAGTCCCTGCGCCAGCGCGGTCAGGGTCGCGGCGAGGCGCGGCCCCGATTCGTAGAGGACCAAGGTCGCGCGAATCGCGGCGATTTCGGCGATCGCATCGGCGCGCGCCTTTTCCTTGGGCGGCAGGAAGCCCAGGAACAGGAAGCGGTCGGTGGGCAGCCCCGCCAGCGTCAGCGCGGCGATCGCGGCGCAAGGGCCCGGGATCGTCACCACCGCATGGCCCGCCGCACGGGCGTCGCGAACCAGCTTGTATCCGGGGTCGGAGATCAGCGGGGTTCCCGCGTCCGATACCAGCGCCACCGCCTGGGTCGCCATCCGGGCGATCAGTCCGGGCCGGACATGCTCGGCATTATGATCGTGATAGGGCTGCATCGGCCGTTTCACACCGATATGGCGGAGCAGGCCGGCGGTGACGCGGCTGTCCTCGACGGCGATGACATCGGCGTTTGTCAATATGTTGGCTGCGCGCGGGGACAGATCGCCGAGATTGCCGATCGGGGTCGCGACGATGTACAGCCCGGGTTCGAGAGTGTGTTCGGATTGGGTCACGGGGATCGTCATGACAGAGGCAAGGCTGTTCGTACAACCGGGGGCCGTCATTCGGGGGCGCTCTTCTTTCGCAGCTTTGGGCCGGGCCGTGGCGCTCGGCGTCGCGTTGCTGCTCGGCGCGTGCCAGACGATCGTGCCGCGCGGTCCCGTCGAACAGCCCCAGACGCGACCGGCGCCGGTCACCCAGCATCCCTCGACCGAGGTCGAACACGGCCTGCCGCGCGACACGGCGCGACACCGTATCGCGCTGCTGGTGCCGCTGTCGGGCAGCAATGCGGGCGTGGGGCAGTCGATCGCCAACGCCACGATGATGGCGCTGCTCGATTCGCAGGCGGACACGATCCGAATCACCAATTACGACACCACGCCGGGCGCGGCCGCGGCGGCGCAGAAGGCGATCGCCGAGGGCGCGCAGCTGATCCTGGGGCCGCTGCTGTCCGAGGATGTCCGCGCCGTCGCGCCGATCGCGCGCGCCGCACGGATACCGGTGATCAGCTTTTCCAATGACGCGGGCGTGGCCGGAAACGGCACCTATCTGATGGGCTATACCCCCGCTCAGTCGATCGACCGGGTCGTCGCCTATGCGCGCGGGCGCGGCGTCACGACCTTTGCGGGACTCGTCCCCAACGGGCTTTATGGAGAAAGGGCCTCCACCGCCTTCCTCCGCGCGGTGGAAGGGGCGGGGGGCCAGGTCATCTCGCTCCAGCCCTATGGCCGGGTCGCGGGCGGAGTCGCTGCGGCGGCGCAGCGGCTGACCGCCAAGGCACCCTA
Source organism: Sphingomonas sp. (assembly GCF_039594485.1). GTDB lineage: Bacteria > Pseudomonadota > Alphaproteobacteria > Sphingomonadales > Sphingomonadaceae > Sphingomonas. The sequence goes on from NZ_JBCNNI010000043.1 coordinate 14,930, forward strand.
TGACGCGGTGCTGATCGCGGATGGAGGATCGACGGCCGCCACCGCCGCGCCGATCGTCAAGCGCGGACCGGGCGCCAATACGCGGTTGCTGGGCACCGAATTGTGGAATTCCGAATCGGGAATCGCCGCGCGGCCCGCGCTGAACGGCGCCTGGTTCGCCAGCGTGTCGAACGGTCTCTACCGCCAATATGCGACCAAATACCGGGCGCGCTATCGGGCCGCGCCCTATCGCCTGTCGAGCCTGGGCTATGACGCGGTGCTGCTGACCGTGCGGATCGCGCGCGACTGGAACATCAACGCGGCCTTCCCCGAATCGCGGCTGCGCGCCTCGGACGGCTTTGCCGGGATCGATGGCGCGTTCCGTTTCGGTCGCGACGGGATCGCCGAACGCGCGCTGGAGGTGCAGGAGATTCGTAACGGCACGACCGTCACCGTCTCGCCCGCGCCTACCGGCTTCGACGGATGAGCGACCAGCCGATCGTCGTGATGTGCGCCGTGGGCACGCGCGACGAGGCGGCCAGGATCGCGCGTTCGCTGGTCGAGACGCGGCTGGCCGCCTGCGTTCAGATGATGCCGATCGAAAGCTGGTATCGCTGGGACGGCGCGGTGGAGAACGCGCCCGAGGTCATGCTGCATGTCAAGACGATGCGGAGCCGCTTCGTTGCGCTGGTCGAGGCGATCGAGGCTCTGCACAGCTATGACGTGCCGGAGATCGTCGCGACGCCGATCATCGACGCCTCGCCGCGTTATCTGGCGTGGCTGCGGGCGGAGGTCCTTTAGGTTCGTTCCTCCTTGGGGCTGGGGAGGCGGGCCGCCCTCAGTCCGTCACCACCACTTCGCGCAGGATCGCATCCAGCAGCAGCGCCCCCGCCTCGGTGACGATCAGCCTTTCGTCGTCGAGCCGGACCAGCCCCTGACCGGACAGGGCCTGGATGGCGGAGCGATCCACCATCTCGCGCCCCTCGGCCAGCGCGGCGACGCGCGACAGGTCGACGCCTTCGCCCAGGCGCAGGCCCATGACCAGGGCCTCGGTCGCGCGGGTGACCGGGGGCAGGGTGTCCTCCTGCTCGATGCCATGGCCGTTGCGCTCCACCGCCGCCATCCAGTTTTCGGGCTTCTTGCGCCGAACCGTCGCCACCCCTTTGCGACGACCATGCGCCCCCGGGCCGATCCCCGCATAGTCGCCATAGCGCCAATAGGTCAGGTTGTGGCGGCTCTCCGCGCCGATCCGGGCATGGTTGGATGTCTCATAGGCCGGCAGCCCGGCGGCGGCGGTCATTGCGCGCGTCGCCTCGAACAGATCGGCGGCGGCGTCGCCATCGGGAATGGTCAGCCGCCCCGCCGCAGCCTCGGTATGGAAGCGCGTCCCCGGCTCGATGGTCAATTGGTAGAGCGACAGATGCTCGGTGCCATAGCCGATCGCGCGGGCCAGTTCCGCCTCCCATTCGGGCAGGGGCTGGCCGGGACGGGCATAGATCAGGTCGAAGCTGACCCGCCCGAACAGGCCTTGCGCGGTCTGGAGCGCGCGCAGCGCCTCGTCCACGCCGTGCGCGCGGCCCAGAAAACGCAGCGCCGTGTCATCCAGCGCCTGCACGCCAAGCGAGGCGCGATTCACTCCGGCGGCGGCCAGATCGGCGAAGCGCGCCGCCTCCACCGAGGAGGGGTTCGCCTCCAGCGTGATCTCGATGCCCTCGGCGAAACCCCAATGCCGTTCGGCGGCGTCCAGGATCGCCGCGACCGTGGCGGGCGGCATCAGCGAGGGCGTACCGCCCCCGAAGAAGATCGAGGTCAGCCGCCGTCCGGGCAGCGCCGCCGCCTCATGCGCCAGATCGGCGAGCAGCGCCTTCGCCCATGCCGCCTGATCCACCGATTCGCGGACATGGCTGTTGAAGTCGCAATAAGGGCATTTGGAGACGCAGAAGGGCCAGTGGACATAGAGGGCCAGCGGTGCGGAGGTCCGTGATGGGGACGGCGATATTGCGGAGGACATGATGCGCCCCGATATGGCGGCGATGTTCGCGCTTCGCCATCTCTTATCGATCCCCGTCATGGCCCTGGTGCTGGCGGCCTGCGGTCCGGTGATCCCGTCACAGCGCGGCGTCGGCGAAAAGCCGCCCGCAAGGGTGGTGGAGGAACGCTCCTCCGACGCACCCGCCCCGCGTGGGGCGGGGCTGCTGCGCCGGGCGATGCTCGACGGACACCGGGCCGCGCGCGCCGAACTGGGACTGGCGCCCTTGGTCTGGGACGAGGGGCTGGCGGGGAATGCGCTTGCCTATGCGCGGGAACTGGCGCGCACCGGCCGTTTCCAGCATGCCGAGCAGCCGCAGGGGCCGACCCGCCAGGGCGAGAATCTGTGGACGGGCACGCGCGGCGCCTATCGCTATGACGAGATGATGGGCCATTGGGTCGCGGAGAAGCGCGACTTCGTGAACCTGCCCGTGCCGCAATCGAGCCGGACCGGGCAGTTCGGCGATGTGGCGCATTATACCCAGATCGTCTGGGCCCGTTCCACGGCGGTCGGATGCGCCATGGCCAGCAATGCGCGCGACGATTTCCTCGTTTGCCGCTATAGCCCGACCGGCAACGTCTTTGGCGAACGGGCATTCTGACCCGGCGCGCGTGGCAAAAGGAATGGCAATGGCGAATCCCTATGATCCGATGGCGTGGATCGCCTTCTGGAGCGCGCCTGCGCGTTTCGCGGTGATGGCCGGCGAGGCGATGCTGAGCGCGCAGAGCGTGATCGCGACGCGCATGGGGGCGATGGCGACGGGAACGTCCTCGGCCGCCGAGATGACCCTGATGGTCAGCGAGAAGGTGAAGGCGTTCGACCAGTCGGCGCGGGTGTGGAACCGCGATCAGGCGGCGCTGTCGCGGCTGTCGCGGCATGACCCGCATGGTGGGATCGTCACGGCATGGGAAGCGGCGGCGCGCGCCATGCTGATCGGTGCATCGATGCCGGTCCAGGCGATGGCGCCGCTGCACAAGGCGGTGACGGCGAACGAGAAGCGGCTGGCGAAGCGGTAAAATACGCCTCCCCTATAGGGGGAGGTGGCGCGCGGAGCGCGACGGAGGGGTGTCCCGTGATCGACAGGGCGACACCCCTCCACCATGCTGGGCATGGTCCCCCTCCCCTTGCAGGGGAGGAATCTGGTTCAGAACACCGCCTTCACAAGCTGGCCGAACGCATCGGCGCGGTGGCTGATGCGGTTCTTTTCGTCCTGGTCCATCTCGGCGAAGGTTTCGGTATAGCCGATGGGCTGGAAGATCGGGTCATAGCCATGGCCCTTGTCCCCGCGCGGCGGCCAGACGATGGTGCCGTCGACCCGGCCTTCGAACCATTCGACATGACCGTCGGGCCAGCCGACCGCCAGCGCGCAGACGAAATGCGCCGATCGCGCCATGTCCGCCTCTTCGTTCAGCCGATCCTCGACCGCGCGCATCGCCATGGCGAAGTCCTTTTCCGGCCCCGCCCAGCGCGCCGAGAACAGCCCTGGATCGCCGCCCAGCGCCTCGACGCACAAGCCGCTGTCATCCGACAGGGCGGGGAGCCCCGACAGGTCGGCGGCGGCCAGCGCCTTCAGTTCGGCATTGGCGACGAAGGTGGTGCCGGTTTCCTCGGGCTCGGGCAGGTCGAGATCGGCGGCCGCGATCACCTCGACGCCGTAGGGCGCCAGCAGTTCGCGGAATTCGACGATCTTGCCCTTGTTGTGGCTGGCGAGGACCAGCTTGCCGGGCTCCAGCTTGCGGATCGCCTGGCGGCCATTTCCTTCGCCGCTCATGCGCGGATCGCCCGGTCCTGCGCGGCGAAGATTTCGGTGCAGCCCATCCGCGCCAGGCGGAGCAGACGCAGCAGCGCCTCTTCGTCATAGGTCGCGTGCTCGGCGGTCGCCTGCACCTCGGCGATGTGGCCGTTTTCGATCAGCACGAAATTGGCGTCGGCATCGGCATTCGAATCCTCGATATAGTCGAGGTCGAGGACCGGCGTGCCCTGATGGATGCCGCACGACACGGCGGCGACCTTGTTGCGGATCGGGTCGCTGGTCAGCTTGCCCTCGGCCATCAGCTTGTTCACCGCCATGCGCAGCGCGACCCACGCGCCCGAAATGGCGGCGGTCCGGGTGCCGCCATCGGCCTGGATCACGTCGCAGTCGATCGTGATCTGCCGCTCGCCCAGCGCCTTCAGGTCGCAGACGGCGCGCAGGGACCGGCCGATCAGCCGCTGGATTTCCTGGGTCCGGCCCGACTGCTTGCCCTTGGCCGCCTCGCGGCTGCCGCGCGTATGGGTCGCGCGGGGCAGCATGCCATATTCGGCCGTGACCCAGCCTTCGCCCTTGCCGCGCAGGAAGGGGGGTACGCGTTCCTCGACGCTGGCGGTGACGAGCACCTTGGTATCGCCGAACCCGATCAGCACCGATCCTTCGGCGTGGCGGGTGAAATTCGGCTCGATGGTGATGGGACGCATCTGGTCGGGCATCCGGCCGGACGGGCGCATAGTCTTCTCCTTGTTCCTTGGGGACAGCCCTAACCGGCCCCCGCGCGATGCGCCAGACAGGACGGTGGAGATTGGAAGACACTCCTCTTCTCTCTGCGTCCTCTGCGCGCAAGAAAGAAGAATGGTTCGCGCGGAGACGCGGAGGCGCGGAGGAGAAGCCGAACAATCTCCGCGCCTCCGCGCCTCCGCGGGAGAAAATTTCGCGCAGAGGCGCAGAGGGCGTGGAGAGAAGAAGGGAGGGGCTGCCGATCGCGGTTGAGCGGCGTGCGGTGAATGTCTACATTTCCGGCATGGTCACCTTACCGATCACCGAGCTGACCGACCGGGCGCGCGATATTTTTCGCGTGGTGGTCGACAGTTACCTGACCAGCGGCCAGCCGGTGGGGTCGAAGACGATCGCGCTGTCGGGCATCAACCTGTCGCCCGCCTCGATCCGCAACGTGCTTCAGGAACTGGAGGAGCGCGGCCTGCTGGCGGCGCCGCATACCAGTGCGGGGCGGATGCCGACCGATATCGGACTGCGGCTGTTCGTCGACGGCATGATGCACGCGATGGAGCCCAGCATCGAGGAACGCGCCGCGATCGAGGCACGCGCGGCGCGCTCCGGCCCGGTCGAGGAGGCGCTGGCCGCGACGACGGCGGTGCTGTCGGGACTGTCCGCCTGTGCCGGGCTGGTGATGGTGCCCAAGCGCGAGATGAAGCTGCGCTCGATCGGTTTCGTGCCGCTCTCGGCCACACAGGCGCTGGCTGTGCTGGTCGCCGAGGACGGTGCGGTCGAGAACCGGGTGCTGGAACTGCAGCCGGGCATGACCCCGTCGGCGTTGGTCGAGGCGGGGAATTACCTGTCCGCCACGCTGGCCGGGTTGACGCTGGGCCAGGCGCGCGAGCGGCTGGAGCGGGAGCTGGCGGCCGGGCGCGCGGCGCTGGACGGTGCGGCGCGCGCGCTGGTCGAACAGGGGCTGGCGGTGTGGAGCGAGGATGGCGACCGCCGCCCGATCCTGATCGTGCGCGGGCAGGGGCGGCTGATCGATGCCGCCGCCGCCGCCGATCTGGAACGGGTGCGCGACCTGCTCGACGATCTGGAAGGCAAGCAGGAAATCGCGCATCTGCTCGATTCGGCGCGCGCCGGGGATTCGACCCGCATCTTCATAGGCGCGGAGAACAAATTGTTCGCGCTGTCGGGATCGTCCGTGATCGCCCGGCCGTTTCGTGGGCTGGACGGTCAGGTGGTCGGTGTCGTCGGCGTAATCGGGCCGACGCGGTTGAACTATGCCCGTGTCGTGCCCATGGTGGATTTCACGGCGGCAACGCTGGCCCGCATGATGGGCTGAACAGGGATTATGATGAGCGACAACACGACCAACGAAACCCAGACCGATCTCCGCGAGGAAACGGCCGGTGCCGCGCCCGAAGTGGCGGGCCAGGACCGTCTGGCCGAGCTGGAGAATCAACTCGCCGAGGCAAAGCAGCAATATCTCTATGCCCAGGCCGAGAATCAGAACGTCCGCCGTCGTGCGGAAAAGGAAGCGGCCGACGCTCGCAACTATGCCGCGACGTCCTTTGCCCGCGACGTCCTGTCGGTCGCCGACAATCTCCAGCGGGCACTGGCGGCAATCCCGGCGGATCTGCGCACCGACGACAAGTGGAAGGGGCTGGTGACCGGCCTCGACGCCACGGGGCGCGAACTGGACAGCGTGCTGGGCCGTCACGGCATCACCAAGATCGAGGCGATGGGCCAGCCGCTCGACCCCAACAAGCATCAGGCGATGATCGAAATGCCCTCCGACCAGGAGCCGGGCACGATCGTGCAGGAGATGCAGTCAGGCTATATGATCAAGGACCGCCTGTTGCGTCCCGCACTGGTGGCGGTGGCCAAGAAGCCCGACTGATCGGGATTTATTGTCGAACGATCGGGGCGGGCCGGCAGGTCCGCCCTTTTTCGTCGGGCCGACAGGTGCTTATTGGCCGAGCAACTTCAGCACGTCCTTCTGGCTCTGCTGCGACTGGGCGAGCATCGCGATCGCCGACTGGGACAGGATCTGTTCGCGCGCCAAGTTGACGCTTTCCTGCGAGAAGTCGGCATCGGTGATGCGCGAGCGCGCCTCCGACAAGTTGGTCGAGGCGTTGTTCAGGTCGTTCGCCACCGATTGCAGCCGATTCGCACTCGCCCCCATCTCTGCGCGCACCTGGCTGACCTGCCCCAGCAACGCATCAAGGCGGCTCAGGGTGTTGTCGATCCGATAGGGGTTGGTGACCTTCAATTCCTCGGCCATCGTGAAATGGCGTCGCTCGGCATATTCCTCGGCGCTCTGGTGCGAGAAATAGCCGCCCTTGGCGGGATCGTACCACCACGCCCCGGACGTATTCAGAACGGTGGTGCCGACATCTCCGGCCCGGACCCGAAAGTTATAGCCTTCGCCGTTCGCCATGAAGTCCTCCATGGTCACGAGGTGCGTCTTGGGCGGTGACGTCGATCCCGCCTCATAGGACACATAGCGATAATCCGGCAGGAGCACCTTCGAGGGATCATACCATTGGTCGCCATAGCTTTGGGTGACCGTGGTGCCGATATCGTCCCGCGTCACCTCACGCCCGGCGATCTTCGCCCGCGCGATGAAGTCCTCGACCGTGACGGTATGGGCTGCGGCCGAAATCGTCGTGGAGGGCATGGTAAGCAGGAAGGAGAACTGCTTCGGCTGGCCGTCCGGGTCATACCATTGGTCGCCCACCTGCTGCGTCACGGTCGTCCCGATATCGTCGCGGGTGATCTCTCGTCCGGCGATCTTTCCCTTCGCCATATAGTCGTCGAAGGTCACCAGGTGCGTGTCCGTTCCCGCTTGAGTCGCGGGTGCGGTCAGGAAAATAGTGATCTCATAGGCCGCGCCGGCGCTGCGGTTCGGATTGAGCAGCGGATAGTCCCAGGTCTTGGCGGTCTTGTCGCGATCGAACTCGGTCGACACGGGATCGATGGCCAGCGGCACGGTGCTGGCCGCGTTCGGCCCCGCCTGGATGTTCAGGCGGACGGCATTGTCGATCGGCTGGCCATTGTCGTCATAGGTCGGCGCCTGGGTGCGGAATAGCGAAATGCCGTTGAACGCGGCGTTCTTCAGCGTCGCGTCGATATGGCTGGACAGCGCGGTGACCTCGGTCTGGATCGCCAGCCGGTCCTTCTCGCCATAGGTGTCCGACCGCGACTGGATGGTCAGTTCGCGCAGGCGCTGGAGGACGTTGGTCGTCTCGCTCAGAAAGCCGTCGGCGGTCTGGACCAGCGAGATGCCGTCCATCGTGTTGCGCACGCCCTGCGCCATGCCGCGAAGCTGCGAGGTCATCGCATTGCTGATCGCCAGGCCTGCCGCGTCGTCCCTGGCCGCGTTGATGCGCTGTCCCGTCGACAGCCGCGCCATGACATCGCCGATCGCGTTATTGGCCCGTTGCGAGGCCGCCAGCGCCCTCAGCGCCGCCCCGTTGGTGTTGATGACCGTCATCGCCGTTCGCATTCCCCGTCGGGCGCGTGAGCCACGCGCGTGAGGCGATGGTGATGATGGCGTTAACCAATGGGCGGCAATCCGGGGAAATCCCGGCCGGGTTTTTCCCGGATTTCAGGGGCCGGGAAAAGGGATCAGACTGGCATATTGCGTCAGCGACGGCGCGCCGGGCACGATAGCGCCGCGCGAAAGAAGAAAGGCGTGGCGCACGACTTCCGCCTGTTGCTCCAGCCCGTAGCGCGCAAAGGCCCGGCCCGGTTTCAGCACATAGTCATAGCGGCAAAAGGGATGGCGTTTTAGCGGCAGGAAGATACCGCGCTGATGCTGCCAAATATGCACCATCTCATGCACGAACAGCCCCTGTTCGTGGAGGGGGCAGGCGCCGAAATCCTCGCGCCACAGGCCGCCCCCCGGGTGGAAATGGATGCAGCCGGTCGGGGCCATCACCGTGTTGCGCGGCTGGAAGAACGCCCATTTCGTCGGCGACAGCCGCACCTGCGCATAATCGATCGCATCGCCGAACACGGACCGCGCCAGCGCTTCCTCCGCCGGGGTAAGGCCGCGCTTCGTCACGCGCCCGTCGGGGCGGGATCACCCGCCGCGATCACCCGCGCGCCCTGGCGCAGCCGGGTGCCGTCCGAAAAGGTGAGCAGTAGCGACAGGATGCGCCCCGGCTTCACGCCCGGATTCATGTCGTAGAGCATCACGTGCCGCCCGCCGGGCTGAAAGGCGACGGTGCCGCCTGCCGGGATCGGGACGGTGTCGACCTTCTTCATCGCCATGCCGCCTTCGTGCATCTCGGTGGTGATCGCCACGTCGCTGCTGACCGATATGAGGTTTACCGGCTTCGGTCCGCCATGGACGATGAAATAGGCCGCCGCCGGACGCTCCGGCACGGCGGACAGCCGGACCCAGCCTTCCTCGGCATAAAGCTCGGGCTTCTGGGCGCAGCCGGTCAGCGTCGCCGTCCCGACAAGCGCCGAAAGGCCCAGAAAAATGGCGCTACGCATGGCAAACCCTCCCGTTTCGGCAAATCCTGACGCGACCCTAGGTTCCATCCAATCTTGCGGCAACAAATCGCCCACCTATATCCGGCCAGTGAACGGGGTTTTCGGTTGCCGCTTTCGGGACCGGCGAACCCCGGCATTGGACTTCCAGACTATGTTCTTGAGGGGCATTTAGAGACTTATGGCAAAAGTGATCGGCATCGACCTCGGCACCACCAACAGCTGTGTCGCTGTCATGGAGGGCGGCAAGCCCAAGGTTATCGAGAACGCGGAAGGCGCGCGCACCACGCCGTCGATCGTCGCCTTCGCCAAGGATGGCGAGCGCCTGATCGGCCAGCCCGCCAAGCGCCAGGCGGTGACCAACCCCGACAACACTATCTTCGCGGTGAAGCGCCTGATCGGCCGCCGCTTCGACGATCCCGTCACCCGCAAGGACACCGAGCTGGTTCCCTACGCCATCGCGCGCGGTCCGAACGGCGACGCATGGGTCCATGCGGGCGGCAAGGATTACAGCCCGTCGCAGATCTCGGCCTTCACGCTGCAGAAGATGAAGGAAACCGCCGAGAGCTATCTGGGCGAGACGGTGACCCAGGCGGTCATCACGGTTCCGGCCTATTTCAACGACGCCCAGCGTCAGGCGACCAAGGACGCCGGCCAGATTGCGGGCCTGGAAGTGCTGCGCATCATCAACGAGCCGACCGCGGCCGCTCTGGCCTATGGCCTGGAGAAGCAGGACGGCAAGACGATCGCGGTCTATGACCTTGGCGGCGGCACCTTCGACATCTCGATCCTCGAGATCGGTGACGGCGTGTTCGAGGTGAAGGCGACGAACGGCGACACCTTCCTGGGTGGCGAGGACTTCGACAACAAGATCGTCGATTTCCTGGCGTCGGGCTTCCAGAAGGAAGAGGGCATCGACCTCACCAAGGACAAGCTGGCGCTCCAGCGCCTGAAGGAAGCGGCCGAAAAGGCGAAGATCGAGCTGTCCTCGGCCCAGTCGACCGAGGTCAACCTGCCCTTCATCACCGCCGACCAGAACGGTCCGAAGCATCTGGTCAAGACGATCACCCGCGCCGATCTGGAGCGGCTGGTCGAGGACCTGATCCAGCGCACGCTGGAGCCCTGCAAGAAGGCGCTGGCCGATGCGGGCATGAAGGCCGACGAGATCGCCGACGTGGTGCTGGTGGGCGGCATGACCCGCATGCCGCGCGTCCGTGAGGTGGTGAAGAACTTCTTCGGCAAGGACCCGCACACCGGCGTCAACCCGGACGAAGTCGTCGCCATGGGCGCCGCGATCCAGGCGGGCGTGCTGCAGGGCGACGTCAAGGACGTGCTGCTGCTCGACGTGACCCCGCTGTCGCTGGGTATCGAGACGCTGGGCGGCATCATGACCAAGATGATCGACCGCAACACGACGATCCCGACCAAGAAGAGCCAGGTCTATTCGACCGCCGACGACAACCAGAACGCGGTGACGATCCGGGTCTTCCAGGGCGAGCGCGAGATGGCGCAGGACAACAAGCTGCTGGGTCAGTTTGACCTGGTCGGCATCCCCCCTGCGCCGCGCGGCGTGCCGCAGATCGAAGTCACGTTCGACATCGACGCCAACGGCATCGTCAACGTCTCGGCCAAGGACAAGGGCACCGGTAAGGAGCAGCAGATCCGCATCCAGGCAAGCGGAGGCCTGTCGGACAACGACATCGACCAGATGGTCCGCGACGCGGAGAAGTTCGCCGAGGAGGACAAGAAGCGTCGTGCCGCTGCCGAGGCGAAGAACAACGCCGAATCGCTGATCCACACCACCGAGCGTCAGCTCGCGGACAATGGTGACAAGGTCGACGCGTCGCTGAAGTCGGAAATCGAAGCGGCCGTGGCGGAAGCCAAGACCGCGGTCGAGGGTGGTGACCCCGACACGATGAACGAGAAGGCACAGGCCCTTGCCCAGGTCGCGATGAAGCTGGGCCAGGCGATCTACGAGAAGCAGCAGCAGGCCGAGGCTTCGCCCTCCGCCGATGCCGGTGCGGCCAAGCAGGACGATGTGGTCGACGCCGAATTCTCGGAAGTCGACGAAACCAAGTAAGACTGTCGGCCCGGTCTGCCCTTGGGTGGGCCGGGCCTTCGGTTCCGAGTTGAGAATACCGCCCTTCGGGGCATGAAGTGGCGAAGCGCTTGGCGGTGTCGCTCCGTCCGGCCCGACGGCATGGTCGGTGGACGGGCCACGCACAGGCGGACGGGGCGAGACCGGGCATGAGCACGACGATCGACTATTATGAACTGCTCGAATGCGAGCGCACGGCGGATGATGCGACGATCAAGTCGCGCTACCGCAAGCTGGCCATGCAATATCATCCCGATCGTAATGCGGGCTGCAAGGACTCCGAGGCCAAGTTCAAGGCGATCAGCGAAGCCTATGACTGTCTGAAGGACCCGCAGAAGCGGGCGGCCTATGACCGCTATGGCCATGCCGCGTTCCAGCAAGGCATGGGCGGCGGCGGTGGCGGCGGCGCACAGGACTTCGGCGCGTTCTCCGATATCTTCGAAAGCGTCTTCGGCGAATTCATGGGCGGCGGACGCGGCGGCGGGCGGCAGAGCCCCCGGCGTGGCGCGGACCTGCGCTACGACATGGAAATCACGCTGGAAGAGGCGTTCCACGGCAAGTCGACCGAGATCACGGTCGATGTCTCCGCCGCGTGCGACACGTGCGACGGGACGGGGGCCAAGCCCGGCACCAGCGCCAGGACCTGTCAGCATTGCGGCGGCCATGGCAAGGTGCGGGCGCAGCAGGGCTTTTTCGTCGTCGAGCGGACCTGCCCGGTCTGTCAGGGTGCGGGCCAGATCATCGCCGATCCCTGCCCCGATTGCCGCGGCGAGGGCCGGGTCGAGAAGACCAAGACCCTCTCCGTCAACATCCCGGCCGGCGTCGACGAGGGCACGCGCATCCGCTTGTCCGGCGAGGGCGAGGCGGGCGCACGCGGTGCACCGGCGGGCGACCTCTACATCTTCCTCCATGTGAAGCGCCACGCCATCTTCGAGCGCGAGGGTACGACCCTGTTCGCGCGCGCGCCGATCAGCTTCACGACGGCGGCACTGGGCGGGTCGTTGTCCATCCCCGGCCTCGACGGGCGGACTCACGAGATCAAGATCCCGGCGGGCATCCAGTCGGGCAAGCAGCTCCGCCAGCGCGGGGCGGGCATGCCCGTGCTTCAGGGCCGCGGCACCGGCGATCTGATCATCCAGATCGAAGTCGAAACCCCGACCCGCCTGTCGACCCGTCAGCGCGAATTGCTCGAACTCTTCCGCGAGACCGAGACGGGCGACGAATGCCCCGAAAGCCAGGGCTTCTTCGCCAAGCTGAAGAGTGTCTTCGCGGGGGAGTAAGGCTGTTCTAAAGAATGCCGACCGAGTGAATCACGATCGGTCGGCATTCTCCACCACCGCCCGGCGCTGTTTGGCAAGATCGCGCCAGAGGATCAGGGCGAAGGGTATGATGACGATCATCAAGATGACGTTCAGCGCGATGATCCCGGCAAAGCTTCCCCCGACCGTAGCGGTCGACGCCACATCGTCTTTCCAGAAAAACATGGCCCGGCGAGGTGCCTGAGGGTCGTAGAGGATCGGAACCGTGCCGGTCGCCTCGACATAATCAATCCTTTCATGCGTGCCGCGAGCCCGGCCGCTCAGCACGTCGACGCTGCCTTCTATAGAGTGTGTCCTACCGCGAGGCGTAAAGCGATATTGCACGGCATCCGTGCAGGCGGCTTTCCCACATCCCCTGGCATAATGGCGAATAAGTTCCGCCTGGGCCGGAACGCCGCGCACCGTCAGATCCGAGGCCAGTCGATATTTGATGACATCCGGGATGACGAAATAGGCCTCGGCGAGCAGCATGACGATTGCGGCGATGATGGCCATGCCGATGCGCTTGGTACGAATTGGGTCATGGGTTCGAGCGCGCCGAAGGATGATCCAATATCCCAGAGTGCAGATAAGATAGAGGAACGCCGAGCCAGCGGCGAAGGGTAAGGCATCACCATGGATCAGGTCGTCGATCCGATGCCCCTTGTCAAACAGAGCGGGCAGCCCCGTTCGGAACAACAGCATAGTGCCAACGATCAGCGGGCCGACCAGCGCGCGATGGAGCGAACCTTCTTCACCCAAAATCGAGCGGCGATTTCCATTATCCTCGGCCATCTTTTCCCCATTCCGTCGATCCGATTTTTTCACTTCGCCCGGTTTGGAATTTTAGCGGACCTCATTCTGCGTCATGCTGGCCTCACCATGACAAGATTCTCACCGGACGCGCCGATAGGATAGATCGGGGCAAAAAGTTGGGCTTGGGCAAGGTCGTGCCGCATTGCCTTGCTTCGCGCGACATCTTGCTCGACACATTGGGGCACGCTGCTCGCAAAGGAATCCCTAGTCATGTCCTGTCGCCAGTTCGTTATGCCGGTTCTTGCCGCTGTTGCGACGATCGCTGCCGCCCCGGTGCCAGCGCCGCGCGTCGGCATCGCCAGTTTCGAGGCGCTGCCCAAGCCCTTGCCGCTGCCCTATCATGCCGGGGACGCCAAGGCGGAGATCGCCGCCGCCCGTGCGCGTGCCGTCAAGGCACACAAGCGGGTGCTGATCGATCTGGGCGGCAATTGGTGCCTCGATTGCCGGTTGCTGGCGGGCGTGATGGAAACGCCGCAGATGCGCGCCTTCGTCGCCAGGCATTTCGAGGTGGTGACGGTCGATGTCGGCCGGTTCGACCAGAATATGGACATCCCGGCGTCTTACGGGATCAAGGGGCGGCTGGCGGGCGTGCCCGCGGTGCTGATCGTCGATCCGAAGACCAACACGCTGGTCAATGCGGGCCGCGAGACGGCGCTGGCCGATGCGCGGGCGATGACGCCGCAGGCGCTGGCGGACTGGCTGGCCGGCTGGGTGGCATAAGCGACCGATCGCCGCCCCGGCTTTCACCGGGATGACGGGTGGGGGGAGGGCTTGCGGCCCTCCCCCCAAATACATCACGCCTCGCCGAAGACTCGCGCGAAGATCGTGTCGACATTCTTGTAGTGATAATCGAGGTCGAAGCGTGCCTCGATTTCCTCGGGCGACAGTGCGGCCGTCACATCCGCGTCGGCCTTGAGCAACTCCATCAGCGACAGTTCGCCGTCCGATTCCCAGACCTTCATCGCGTTGCGCTGGACCAGGCGATAGCTGTCCTCGCGGCTCACCCCCGCCTGGGTCAGCGCCAGCAGCACGCGCTGCGAATGGACGAGGCCGCCCATCTTGTTGAGGTTCTTCTCCATCCGCGCCGGATAGACGACCAGCTTGTCGATCACGCCGGTCAGGCGGGCGAGCGCGAAGTCGAGGGTGATGGTCGCGTCGGGGCCGATATAACGCTCGACCGACGAATGGCTGATGTCGCGCTCATGCCACAGCGCGACATTCTCCAGCGCCGGGGTGACATAACCGCGCACCATGCGGGCCAGGCCGGTCAGGTTCTCGGTCAGCACGGGGTTGCGCTTGTGCGGCATCGCCGACGAACCCTTCTGGCCGGGCGAGAAATATTCCTCCGCCTCCAGGACCTCGGTGCGCTGGAGATGGCGGATCTCGGTCGCGAGACGCTCGATCGAGCTGGCGATGACGCCGAGGGTGGCGAAGAACATCGCATGGCGGTCGCGCGGGATGACCTGGGTCGAGACGGGCTCGACGGTCAGCCCCATCTTCTCGGCGACATGCGCCTCGACGCGGGGATCGATATTGGCGAAGGTGCCGACCGCGCCCGAGATCGCGCAGGTGGCGATGTCGGCGCGCGCGGCGACCAGGCGCGCGCGGTTGCGGTCGAACTCGGCATAGGCCTGTGCGAGCTTCAGCCCGAAGGTGACCGGCTCGGCATGGATGCCATGGCTGCGCCCGATGGTCGGGGTCAGCTTATGCTCATAGGCGCGGCGCTTGATGACGGCGAGCAGCGCATCCAGGTCTTCGAGCAGGATGTCCGAGGCGCGGGCCAGCTGCACCGCCAGGCAGGTGTCGAGCACGTCGGACGAGGTCATGCCCTGGTGCAGGAAGCGTGCCTCCGGCCCGGTCCGCTCGGCGACATGGGTCAGGAAGGCGATGACGTCGTGCTTGGTTTCCGCCTCGATCGAATCGATGCGCGCGATGTCGAAGTCCCCGGCGGCCTTGTCGGCTTCCCAGATGCGCGCGGCGGCTTCCTTGGGGACGACGCCCAGTTCGGCGAGCGCGTCGGTGGCGTGCGCCTCGATCTCGAACCAGATGCGGAAACGGGTCTGGGGATCCCAGATCCGGGTCATGGGGGCACGGGAATAGCGCGGAATCATCGGGGCACCTTCAGGTCGTGGAAACGGCACGGTCTACCGTGCACTTCCTCTCGGAATCACGGTGTGTCGTGCCGTTAGCAGGGACGAGCCGAGCCTTCAAATCCGAAGGTGGAATCCCCATATGGCAAAATGCAGAACGGGATCGTATCACTAACGATGAAGATGCGTTCCCGGTCTTCATAGTCATCGTTCGACCAGAGTAAGGGAGAGACGAGATGATGAAATATGCTTTTCTTGGCGCCGCCATGATGGCGTCTGCTCCGGTGCTTGCACAGGTTACCCCGGCTCCGGCCCAGAGCGAGCCCACGTCGCCGCAAACTGCACCCGTAACCTCTGCCGATCCGGCACAGGCGGCAACACCCGGGACCGACCCGGCCGCTCCGGCCCAGGCGACGCCCGCGCAAGGTCAGGTCCAGGCGACCGGCGACCAGATCGCACAGGTCGTCGACACGCAATTCCCGACCTATGACAAGAATGGCGACGGCAAGCTGAGCAAGGCCGAATTCGGTCAGTGGATGGTCGCGCTGAAGTCGCAGACCGACCCCTCGACCAAGGCCGATGCGCCCGCGACCAAGAAGTGGGTCGGCACCGCCTTCGCCCAGGCGGACACGGACAAGGACAAGGCGGTGTCCAAGGCCGAACTGACCGGCTTTCTGAGCCAGGGTCAGGGCTGAATCGGAACGCCCCCTCCGTTCCGAACTATCCCTGAGCGGGGATGAGCGGGGCCGTCGGACTTTCGGGTTCGGCGGCCCTTTGCATGGCTGAAGTCCATTCCTCCCCGGCGAGCTTTGGGGGAGGGACTCCGGCGGACACGAAAAAGGGCAGGGGCGTCGCCGCCACCTGCCCTTCTTTTCGTTCGCTCGCTCGCAAGAGAAAGCGAGGCCGGATCAGGCCTCTTCCGAACCTTCGGCTGCTGCATCAGCGGCATCGTCCGCGGCGGTCGGGACCGTCGGCGGCACGATCGTCGCGATCGCGAAGTCGCGGTCGTCGATGGCGGGTTCGGCGCCCTTGGGCAGCTTCACGTCCGAGATGTGGATCGAATCGCCCACGGCCACACCCTTGAGCGAGACGGTGATCTCGGTCGGGATGCTGGCGGCGTCGACCACCAGCTCGATCTCGTGGCGGGTGATGTTCAGGACACCGCCCTGCTTGACGCCGCTCTGGTCCTCGTCGGTGAAGACGACGGGAACGGCGACGGTGACGGTCTCATGCTCGCCGATGCGCAGGAAGTCGACGTGCAGCGGGCGGTCGGTGACCGGATGGAACGCGACGTCCTTCGCCAGCGTGCGCTGGCCGTCCACCATGATGACCGAGGTGAAGAAGTGGCCGGTCATCAGCGCCTTGACGAGGGCCTTCTCTTCGAGATGGATCGACGCGGCGGCCTTGTTCTGGCCATAGATCACGGCGGGGACGCGGCCTTCACGACGC